>NZ_JABVEB010000103.1 GCF_014323665.1 Actinomadura sp. HBU206391
AACATCCATGATCTGACGGAGCGGCGAGCACCTCGTTCTGAGTGCTCGCCGCTCGCCGCTCGCCGCTCGCCGGTGCCGGTCGACACCTGTGCGCGCCCGGGAACCGCCGAGCTGATGCGGTACGGCAGACTTAGGGGGCTTTGCCGGAGAGGCGAGCGTGCCGCCGCTCGTGAGCCTCCTGAGATTCGGTTCGGTCCGGCATCACCGCACCAGCAGGGAGAACAGCCTCGATGAGCACCGCCCCCGTCACCCTGGACGACGTTCGCGCCGCCGCCGCGCAGATCAAGGGCGTGGCGCACCGTACGCCCGTTCTGCGCTCGCGGACCCTGGACGAACTCGTCGGCGCGGAGGTCTTTCTGAAGTGCGAGAACTACCAGCGCATCGGTGCCTTCAAGTTCCGCGGCGCCTACAACGCGCTCTCCAGGCTGTCCCCGCAGCAACTGGAGCGCGGCGTGGCCGCCTACTCGTCGGGCAACCACGCCCAGGCCGTCGCGCTGTCGGCTCGTGAGCTGGGCGCCACGGCGGTCATCGTCATGCCCGAGGACACCCCGTCGAGCAAGATCAACGCTACGGCCGGGTACGGCGCCGAGATCGTGACCTACGACCGCTACACGGGCGACCGCGTCGCCATCGGCGAGCGGCTGGCCGCCGACCGAGGCCTCGCCCTCATCCCGCCGTACGAGCACCCGCACGTCATCGCCGGGCAGGGCACCGCCGCGCTCGAGCTGATCGAGGAGACCGGTCCACTCGACGCGCTGCTGGCTCCGGTCGGCGGCGGCGGCCTCATGGCCGGCTGCGCCACGGCGGCTACCGCGCTCGTCCCCGGCATCCGCATGATCGGAGTCGAGCCCGAGCAGGGCGACGACACCAAGCGCTCCCTGGAGGCCGGCGCTCGCGTGAGCATTCCCGTGCCGCGCACCATCGCCGACGGGCAGGCGGCGGAGATCCCCGGTGAGCTGACCTTCTCCATCAACCAGAGGCTTCTCGACGGGATCGCGCTGGTCACCGACGACCAGATCCGCGAAGCGATGAAATGGGCCTTCGAGCGGCTCAAGACCGTCATCGAGCCCAGCGGCGCCTCGGCCCTGGCCGCACTCATCGCCGGCGTGGTCCCCGACCTGCCCGCCCGTGTGGGCGTCATCATCTCCGGCGGCAATGTCGGGCTCGCGCGCTTCGCGGAGCTGCTCGGCGACCGGGCCTAGGCCTGTTTCCGCGAGGTCGGCGGCCGGCTGTCACCGACTGGTTCGACTCCCCGTCACTCCTCGTCGCTTTCGCCCGACTCACTGCCGATGACGTGGAAATCGCGGTCCAGATTCACTTCGATCTCGGAGCCGTCCGGACGGGTGATCTCCACCTCATAGGTGCCGTCCTCCTCGATCTCGGTCTCGGTGACCTTGCCTCCGCCGGCGTGCTTCAGAGCGGCAGCCGAGGCCTTGTCGAGTGCCGCACCGGTGATGGGCCTGTCGGGTTCCTCGCCGCCGCCCGCCGTGGCGGCGCTGATCCCGGCGCCGATGACGGCGACGGTCGTCGCCGCGACGATGATCGTCTTGTTCCTGCGCTCCATTGTCGGCTCCTTTCGGCTTCGACTTCCGCCCTGGCCTGGGTGCCCGGAGGCTTGCCGAGCTGTTGACGCTCTTCCTCGATCGCGAATGCGCAGCCGCTTTCCATCTCCATTCCCGGCGATCGGCGCAGGCGGCGCCACAGATGCTGAACGGCCGCTGAAGAGTGCGGGACACCTTGAGGTCCGCCCCGCCGCGACGAGTCGAGGAGACCGGTCGGCACGCGCGGAAGCCGTACGGCCCGCGCCCTTCACGGGCGCGGGCCGTGGTGGCCGGACCGACCGTATGAGCGAGCGTCAGGCGTCGCGACGCCTGAGCACCGCGTACCCGGCGGTCACCGCCGCCACCGCCCACAGCGCCAGGATCAGCAACCCCGCGAACGGCGGGTACGGGCTCGTGGCACCACGCAGGAAATGTGCCCCCGCGACCCCGGGCAGGGCATAGGAGATCCGCTCGAAGAACACGATGTCACTGGCGTCGAGCGTCGCCGGGATGATCGTCAAGAGCAGGAACACCCCGGTCAGCGTGCCGACCGCACTGCGCAGCAGCGTTCCGGCGCCGAGGGTGAACACGCAGATCAGCGCGAGATAGACGCCGATGGCCAGCACGTCACCGGCGGCACCGGTCACCGAGAACGACCCCCAGTGGCCCAGGATCGCGGCCCCGGCCGCCGTCCCGGCGACGCCCATCACCAGCCCGGCCGCGCAGGTCACCGCGGCGACGACGACGGTCTTGGCCAGCAGCATCCGGCTGCGTCGCGGCACCCACTGGAGTGTCGCCCGCATCGTGCCGGTCGAGTACTCCGCCGTGATCGCCAGCATCGCCAGTGCGATCACCGCGAACTGGGACAGATCGATTCCCTGGATCGCGATCAGACTCGCCGCCACGACGCCCTTGTCGTCGGTCGGATCGGTGTTGGTATTGGTGTCGACGGTGTAGATGCCCAGCTGGGCCGCGGCGGCGGCCATCAGCAGCAGCCCGGCCAGCAGGCTCCACCAGGTCGACCGGACCGACCACACCTTCGTCCATTCCGAGGCCATCGCCCCAGACAGGCCGCCACCGGTGGCCGGGGGCGTGGTGCGGGAATCCGATCCGGCGGGGGAGGGCAGCACGTCGGACGGCGCGGAGGTCATCACGTCTCCTCGGGATCGGCGGGTCACGGTCGCTCCGGGGCGGCGTACTCGACGCTGTCGGCGGTCAGCTCCATGTAGGCCTGCTCCAGCGACGCTTCGTGGGCGGTCAGCTCATGCAGGGGCACCCCTTCGTCGTGAGCGAGCTCACCGACCCGCTCCACCGGCAGCCCCGACACGACCAGCTCCCCCGGGGAAGGCTGCTCGACCTGGCCGGCGGGAAGGCGGGCTCGCAGCCGCGCCAGCGCCGCCGGCTGCGGGCTGCGCACCTTCACCGTGTTCCGCGAGCTGCCCGCCAGCACCTCGGCGACCGGCGCGTCGGCCAGGAGCCTGCCCTTGCCGATGACCACCAGCTGGTCCGCGGTCAGCTGCATCTCGCTCATCAGATGACTGGAGACGAAGACCGTGCGGCCCTCGGCCGCCAGCGAACGCATCAGTTCTCGCACCCACCGGACCCCGTCCGGATCGAGTCCGTTGACCGGTTCGTCGAACATCAGCACCCGCGGGTCGCCCAGCAGCGCCCCCGCGATGCCCAGTCGCTGTCCCATTCCGAGCGAGAACGTTCCCGCCCGTTTTCCAGCGACCGCGCCGAGCCCGACGGTGTCCAGCACCGCCTCGACCCTGCGGGTGGGAATGCCGTTGCTGCGCGCCATCGCCTTCAGGTGGCTTCGCGCGGTCCGCCCCGGGTGCACGGTCTTGGCGTCGAGCAACGCGCCGACCTCCCGCAGCGGATGCCGCAGCCCGGCGTACTCGCGGCCGTTGACCAGCGCGGTGCCCGACGTCGGGCGGTCCAGGCCCAGGATCATCCGCATCGTGGTGGACTTGCCGGCCCCGTTCGGGCCGAGGAAACCTGTCACCTTGCCCGGCTCGATCCGCAGCGACAGATCCCGTACAGCGGTCGTCTCGCCATATCGTTTCGACAGCCCACTCAAAACGATCATCTTTTCTCCGTTCGCGTCACCTCCGAGAACCTAGGGATCGGCGAGCCTGCCGCGCAGTGGCCGAACGACGTGCGGCACCCCCGACTTTCGTCAGTCAGTGACGCCCGGCGATCCCGGCCGATGCGTCGGCCCGAGGTGGAACAGGCATGGCGTGGCCGGTGAGACGCTCTGGAGACCGCAGATCCGCCGTGTCACGCCGGGGCGGCTCGGGCGTCGGCCAGGGGTGAGGGCGCCAGGTAGGACTGCTGCGAGACCCAGCTCAGGCCCTCGCCGTCCGCGTGGTGGGCGAGCAGAGCGACCGGCACGCAGAGCGGGACCAGACCGCGTCGGTACGCCTCGATCCGGGCGACGATGTCGTGCCGCCGCGTGTCGTCGAGGAATTCACTGATCTGGCTGAACGCGTGCTGAAGCGCGTTGGCGTTCCGTCCCAGCGTCGCCTTGGTGGCCAGCGCGGCGGCGAACACCTGGCGGTACTCCGCCTCGGTCTCGGCGGGCGGACGGGCACCGGCCGACGCGACGATCCGGCCGGCCGTCCGGTAGCGAGCCGGGTCGTGGGCGAGGATCTGCAGCTTGTGGCGGGTGTGGAAATCGACCAGCTCACGAGCGTGCCAGCCTCCGGCGAACAGTTCGCGCAGCCGGGCATGGGCGAAGATTCGTTCGACGAACCGCTCGCGCAGTACGGGATCGTTCAACCGGCCCTCGTCCTCCACCGGGAGCTCGGGACAGGCCTCCACCAGCCGCTGCGAGTAGACACCACGGCCCCTGCGGTCCGCCGGGTGACCGTTCTCCCGGTAACGCGGGATGCCGCGGAGACCGCACGTGGGGGATTTCGCCTTGAAGACGTAGCCGTCGAGATCGCCGGGCAGGGGGAGGCCCGCCATCGCGGTGGTGTGATCGGCGGTGCCGCTCCGGTTGACCAGCCGCCCGTCATCGGTGAGCCGCACCGTCTCGCGCGGTGTGCCGAGGCCGATCGCCATCTCCGGGCAGTACGGAACCCAGTCGACGTACGGGCCGAGCTCGTCGGTCAGGAATCTGCTGCGGCTGTGCCCGCCGTTGTAGCGGACCTCCTCGCCGAGCAGGCAGCTCGACACTCCGATCCGAGGTCTCACCGGGCCTCCCGGGCGCGGAAGCGGCAGGGAGCCTGTCCCCCCAGGGCCTCGCACCGCGCTTCGCCTCCCCCTACTACGCACGGTAATCGCCGGGAGAGCAGGTCACAACCTCAGCGTCGACACGCCGGTCAGCCTCCGTCATTCTCCTGCACCTCGGCGCGGGCGACATTGAAGCCATGATCGAGGCTCACCTCGACCTCGGAGCCGTCCGGACGGGTGACCTCCACCTCGTAGGTGCCGTCATCCTGCAGCTCGGTCTCGGTGACTTTTCCGCCGCCGGTATGCGTCATCGCGACGGTGATGGCCCGGATGAGCGCCACATCGGTGATGGGCAATCCGGATCCGCCGCCACCCGCCGTAGTGCCGCCGGCCCAGGGGCTCATGACCGCGAGAGAGACCGTCCCTACGACCATCAGCCTGCACAGGTGGTGCATATCGGCTCCCTTCGGCCTCCGGCCGGCGCTCACCGGTCCGCGAGCCGCCGCTCGGCGACGGGTGCGGCGACACGCTCTCCATGACCCCTGCCCTGCGGTCGACTCGGGCGGGTCACCGGAAGCTGAACGGCCGCTGAAGAGCACGGGGCAGGTGAAGGCCCGCCCTCCCCGGGGGAAATCCCCCAGGTGAAGACGGAGGAAAGCCTTGTTCCGGCGCGGGGGCGGCGTGCCTAGCGTGACGTCCATGCGCACACACACCAGAGGGTTGCCATGATCGAGGTCCGCGGTATCACCAAACGGTACGGATCCGTCGTCGCCGTCGACGAGCTGAGCTTCGACGTGCGGCCGGGCGGCGTGACCGGATTCCTCGGGCCCACGGCTCGGGAAAGTCGACCACCATGCGCCTGATCATGGGGCTCGACCGGCCCGACGCCGGGCACGCCCGGATCGGCGGCATGGACTACGCCTCGCTGCGGTGGCCGCTGCGCGAGGTCGGTGCGCTCCTCGAGGCGCGTACGTTCCATCCGGGCCGCACCGCGCGGCAGCACCTCGCCGCGCTGGCCGCGGCCGGTGGGATCCGGTCGTCACGGATCGACGAGGCGCTGGCCGCCGTCGGGCTGACCGCCGCAGCCGACAAGCGGGCCGGCGGATACTCGCTCGGCATGGCCCAGCGGCTGGGCATCGCGGCCGCGCTGCTCGGTGACCCCGCGGTTCTGCTACTCGACGAGCCGGTCAACGGGCTCGACCCTGAGGGCGTCCACTGGATCCGCAACCTGATGAGGTCCCTGGCCGCCGAGGGACGGACCGTGCTGCTGTCCAGTCACCTGATCAGCGAGATGGCATTGACCGCCGACCATCTCGTGGTGATCGGCTCGGGTCGGCTGCTCGCCGACACGTCCGTGGCCGAGCTGACGGCGTCCGCTCGGGGTGATCGGTTTCGTCGTCCTCGTCGTCCTCGTCGTCCTCGTCGTCCTGCTCGTCATGGGTCTGGCGTTGGCGGCATCGCTGGTCGGGGCGGTGCCCGGCCTGCTGCTGATCGTGACGGGCACCGGCCTGGCCCGTGCGTTCGTCGCAGCCCAACGCGAGCTGGCCGGTCGGCTGCTCGGTGAACGGATCCCCGCGACGCCGCCGCCTACCGGCCACGGGTTGGTGGGCCGGCTGGACGCGCGGCTCCGGGACGGCACGGGCTGGCGCTGCGCGGCGTACGTGCTGGCGAAGCTGCCGGTGGCGGCGTTCGGCTGGTACACGGTGCTCTGGTGGTTCACCGGGCTGGTCAACCTCACCACCCCGCTTCGGTGGGCTCTGTTCGGGCAGCGCGGGTCCGGCGAGGCGCAGGGCGTGCCCGTCCTCACTCCGCTCCCGTTCGGCGGTTCTCCCGTCATCACCACGTTCTTCGGCACGCTCCTCGCCGCGGCCGTCGGGGTGGCCACGCTGCTGATCGCCCCCTGGCCGACCCGCGCGGCCGTCGCGGCCGACCGCTGGCTGATCCGCGCCCTGCTCGGCCACGGACGACTGGCCGAGCGTGTTCGCGACCTCGAGGAGACGCGGGCGCTGGCCGTGGACGACTCGGCGGCGCTGCTGCGCCGCGTGGAACGCGACCTGCACGACGGGGCGCAGGTCCGCCTTGTGGCGCTGGCGATGAGCCTCGACATGCTCAGGGAACGACTGGACACCGGCTCCGATGGCGACCGGGTCGAGGTCGCATGGATCCGCGAGCTGGTCGGCACCGCCCACCGCAACGCGACCGAAGCCCTGACCGAGCTGCGCGACCTCGCCCGCGGCATCCATCCGCCCGTGCTCGACGACGGCCTGCCGAGCGCCCTCGCCACGCTCGCGGCGCGCGGCGTCGTGCCGGTGGAGCTGTCGGTGGACGTGCCGGAACGGCCCACGCCGGCGATCGAGACGATCGCGTACTTCTGCGCCGCCGAACTGCTGGCGAACGTCATCAAGCACAGCGGCGCGCACAGGGCCGCCCTCGCCGTGACACGACGCGACGGCGGGGGGCGGCGTGCTGCGCCTGCGCGTCGCCGACGAGGGCCGGGGCGGGGCCCGCCTCGGCGAGGGCAGCGGACTGGCCGGTCTGCTGCAGCGGGTGCGCACGGTGGACGGCAACCTCGACATCGACAGCCCGGAGGGCGGCCCGACGTCATCACCGTCGATCTGCCGCTGCGTGCGTGAGAGCATGCGCCCCATGCGCGTCGTGATCGCCGAGGACGCCGCCGTCCTGCGGGAGCTGCTCACCCGGATGCTGGGCGAGCACGGGCACGAGGTGTGCGCCGCCGTCGGCGATGCCGAAGCATTGCGCGCGGCGGTCGCCGAGCACCGCCCGGACGTCACCGTGGTCGACATCCGGATGCCGCCCACCCACACCGACGAGGGTCTGCGCGCCGCGATCGACATCCGCGGCGAGCATCCCGGCACCGGCGTGCTGCTCATCTCGCAGTACATCGAGACCAAGTACGCCACCCGGCTGCTCGCGGCGGGCTCGGCCGGCGTCGGCTACCTGCTCAAGGACCGGGGTGGCGAACGTCGCGGAGTTCAAGGACGCCCTCGCCAGGGTGGGCGCCGGCGGCACCGTGCTCGACCCCGAGGTCGTCACCCAGCTGGCCGGGGCCGGCGGCCGCGCCGACGACCTCGCCTCGCTCACCGACCGGGAGCGCCAGGTGCTGTCGCTGATGGCCGAGGGCCGGTCCAACGCCGGGATCGCGCAGGCGCTCGTCGTCTCGGCCGGGACGGTGGAAAAGCATGCGGCCGGAATCTTCGGCAAGCCGGGCCTGCCGGTGTCGGAGGACGACAACCGGCGGGTGCTCGCGGTGCTGCGCTTCCTGCGCTCCTGAGACCGGAGGAGGAGCCGATGGCGATTCTCGATCAGTTGTCGCCCTATCAGGGCCGGGGAGCCGGGGGCGACTCGTCGCGCAACCGTGAGTACACCCGCAGGGCGTTGCCGCCGAGCACCAGCGAGACGGTCTCGTCGTCGAGGCCGAGCTCGGCGATGGCGCGGGCATTGCGCGCGATGCCGGGCACTCCCGGCCAGTCGGTGCCGAAGATGAACCGGCGGGCCAGCCGGGCGAGGTCGTAGCGGGCGTAGTACTCGGGCAGCTTGCGCGGCGGCAGGCCGGCCAGCTCGATCCAGACGTTGTCCCTCGACAGCGCGAGAAAGGCCGCGGCGTCGTACCACCAGCCGCGGCCGCCGTGCGCCAGCACGATGTTCAGGTTGGGGAAGTCGCGGAGCACGTCGTCGAGCAGCACCGGGTCGGCGTACTTGTTACTCGCGCCGGGGAAGGAACTGGTGCCGCAGTGCACCACGATGGGCACGCCTGCCGCCCGGCACACCTCGTAGGCCGGGTAGAGGGCGGGGTCAGAGGCGCTGAAGCCGCCGTGCACGGGGTGCAGCTTCAGAGCGACCGCCCCGAGACCCAGCTGGCGCTCGACCTCCTCGCCGATGGGGTAGTGCAGGTGCGGGTTGACGTTGGCCACCGGCCGGAACCGCGCCGGGTTGTGGCGTGCGATGGGCAGCACGTCCTCGATCGGTTGCGTCCCGGTCGCCTTCGGGCTGTACTCCGAGAACAGCAGCGCGACGTCGACGCCCTCGCCGTCGAAGTGGGCGTCGAGCCGTTCGGGGACGACGGTGCCCTCGTCGTCGTAGAGGTCCTGCCAGCGATGCCCGGTGCCGAAGTCCTCGGCCCACTCCCGCCACGCGGGGCGCAGCGTCGGCAGCCGCACCGCGTGCACGTGCGCGTCGATGAGCAGATGGCCGTCAAGCATGGTGTGTCTCGCCCCTCGTTCATGCGGCCGCCCATCGAGCGGCCGTCCATCGACCGCCGATCAGCCGCAGCCGCCAAGCCCCAAGCCGCCGAACTGCCGGGCGGCCGCCGTCGATCAGCCGGTCGCCCGGCGGTTCGACCGGCCGTTCGCCCCGCCGTTCGTACGGCCGTGACCGGTCATGCCAGGCAGTCTCCCTCCACGCCGTTCCGGCTCGACACCCGGGTCGCCCCACGCCGGCGGCGGGGGGCACGGCGTCGGCCACTGCGATGCGACCTGCCGCAGCCCGGCCGCGTACTGCTGCCCGTTCGCCACGTACAGCTGCACCGCCTCGTCGTGCCAGAGCGGGTCCACGCCGCCCGCCCGGACGCGCGCCGGGACGCCGAGTGCGGTGTGGCGGGCCGGGATCACGCTGTCCTCGGTGACCACGGCCCCTGCCCCGATGACGCTCTCCGTTCCGATCCGCACCCGGTTGAGGACCACAGAGCCCGATCCGATGAGGCAGCGGTCCTCGACGACGCATCCCTCGAGATGGGTGTTGTGGCCGATCACGCACTCGGCGCCGATCACCGTCGGCCATGGGGCCGTGGTGTGCACGACGGTTCCGTCCTGGATCGACGTGCGCGCCCCGATCGTGATGGCGCCGTAGTCGCCCCGCAGGACGGCTCCGGGCCAGACGGTCGCCGACGCGTCGAGCGTCACCCGGCCGATGACCGTCGCCTCCGGGTGGACGTAGGCCTCCGGATGGATGTCGGGGACGTGGTCGCCAAGTGCGTAGATCGGCATGTTCAGCGGCTCCCTACATGGTCGTCGTCGGTGGGCTCCCGAGGCGAGGGGAGCAGCGTGGCGGCGAACTCGCGTACCGCGAAGCGCCGCAGCTTGCCCGTCGCCGTGGTCGGCAGTTCGTCCATGATCAGGACCTCGCGCGGCCGCTTGAAGGCGGCGAGGCCGGTGCGGCAGAAGTCGATGAGCTCGGCCGGTTCCGCGGTCGCGCCGGCCTGCAGGACCACGCACGCGACCGGCTTCTCCAGCCCGTCCTGGTCGGGCAGTCCCACCACGGCGGCCAGCGCGACCGCCGGGTGCTGGAGCAGCCTGGCCTCGACCTCGGTGGGCGAGACCCAGATCCCGCCCGCCTTCAGCATGTCGTTCGTGCGCCCGAGGCACGTGTAGTAGCCGTCGGCGTCGGCGACGTAGGTGTCACCGGTGTGCAGCCACTGCCCTTCGAAGACGCGGCGGGT
Organism: Actinomadura sp. HBU206391; assembly: GCF_014323665.1. Lineage (GTDB taxonomy): Bacteria > Actinomycetota > Actinomycetes > Streptosporangiales > Streptosporangiaceae > Actinomadura_C. The sequence continues at coordinate 10,174 of NZ_JABVEB010000103.1, forward strand.
GGTCTCGGTGCGGCACCAGTAGCCGGTGGCGATCGACTCCCCGCGGACCAGGAGCGAGCCGGGGGTGCCGGCCGGCACGTCGGCGCCGTCGCCGTCCACGAGTCGTACGTCATAGCCGGGCACCGGCCGGCCGGTCGTGCCCGGCCGCACCTCGCCCGCCCGGCCCGAGATGAAGATGTGCAGCGCCTCGGTCGAACCGATGCCGTCGATCAGCTCCACCCCGAACCGCTCGGTGAAGCGCCGGTAGAGCTCGGCGGGCAGCGGCTCGCCGGCGGACACCGCGAGCCGTACGGACTCGAACGCCTCGCGCGGCACGTCCGCCGACAGCAGCGCGGCGTAGAAGGTCGGCACGGCGAAGAAGAGCGTGGGCCGGTCGGCCAGCAGCCGTTCGGTCACCGACGCGGGGGTGGGGCGGCCCGGGTCGAGGATCGTCGTGGCGCCGACGGTGAAGGGGAACAGCAGCGAGTTGCCGATGCCGTAGGCGAAGAACAGCTTGGCCACCGAGTAACAGCGGTCGGCGGCGGTGATGCCGAGCACGTCCCGGCCGAACGTCTCCGCGACGTGCCGGATGTTCGCGTGCCGGTGCATGGCGCCCTTGGGTGCGCCGGTGGTGCCGGACGTGTAGAGCCAGAGCGCGGGCGAGTCGTCCCAGGTGTCGTACGGGCCGAACCCGCCGCCCGAACCGCGTGGGCCGAGCAGGTCCTCGAAACGGTGCACCGGCACTCCGGCGGGTGGCGGGAACTCGGCGTCGCCGTCCAGGACGACGTGCTCGAGCTCGGGCGCCTCGGCCGCCGCCTCGCCGGCCGCCGCCGCGAACGGTGCGCTCACGAGCAGGATGCGGGTGCGAGTGTCGCGCAGCACCCCGGAAAGCTCGCCGCCCGTGAGCATGGTCGACACCGGCACCGCGACCGCGCCGATGCGCATCGCGGCGAGGATCGACCCGAGCAGCGCCGGGCCGTCGGCCATGAACAGCACGACGCGCTCTTCCGGCCGCACCCCGCGGGACCGCAGGCCGGCGGCGAGGTCGGCGACGTATCCGGCCAGTTCCGCGTAGGTGAGGGATCCGCCCGGGCCGGTGACCGCGACCCGGTCGCCGTCGCCCTGGTCGAGCCGGGCGTCCAGGAGGTACGTGCTCGCGTTGAAGGCGCGGTGGGCGAGGAAGGTCGACATGATCGGGCCGCCTAGCCGACTCGGACGTACGGGAAGTCGACGGGCTGCTGATTGATCCCGACGCTGGGCGGATCGATCCAGCTCGCGAACACGCCCGGCTCGTACACCGGTCGCATGAGGCCGGCCACGTCGGCCTTGTCCTGGTCGGTGGGCAGCCACCGGTCCTCGGCGGCCCGCCAGGTCACCTCGTCGACCACCTCGCCCGACGGCGTGACGAAGGCTCCGGCGTAGGCGCCGACCTGCCGGTTGAAGCCCTCGTGCGGCAGGGTCAGCCGTTGCGACAGGCCCGCCTCCTCGAGGGACTTGTTCCACCGCCTGACGCCGCGCTCGCAGTCGCCCACGTACTCGTCGCGCAGGTCGAGGTTGAGCGCCGACAGCGCCGCGACGTCGTCGGAGACGATCGCGCCGTCGCGTACGGTGCGCACCTCACGCACGGCGTCCAGCAGCCGGTGGTCGTCGCCCCGGCGCCGCTCCATCCAGCGGCCCTTGAGCCCACCGGTGAAGTAGTTGGCCGCGTTGGTGCTGGTCTCGGAGCCGAACAGGTCCATCGAGACCGCGAAGTGGAAGTTCAGGTACTTCTGGATCACGCTGAGCGGGATGCCGCCGTACGGCAGGACGTCCTCGGTGTCGCGCTCCTTCATCAGCGCCGCGGTGCGCTCCACCACACGCTGCACGCCGGTGGTGCCGACGAACATGTGGTGGGCCTCTTCCTTCAGCATGAACTCGCACGTGCGCGACAGCGGGTCGAAGGCGCTCTCCTTCAGCGTGCCGAGCTGGAACTTGCCGTCGCGGTCGGTGAAGTAGGTGAACATGAAGAACGCCAGCCAGTCCGGCGTCGGCTCGTTGAACGCGCCGAGGATGCGGGGGGCGTCGGCGTCCCCGCTGCCCCGGTGCAGCAGCATCTCGGCCTCCTCCCGGCCGTCCCGGCCGAAGTAGGCGTGCAGCAGGTAGACCATCGCCCACAGGTGCCGGCCCTCCTACACGTTGACCTGGAAGAGGTTGCGCAGGTCGTACAGGCTCGGCGCGGTGCGGCCGAGGTGGCGCTGCTGCTCGACGCTGGCCGGCTCGGTGTCGCCCTGGATCACGATGAGGCGGCGAAGATCGGCGCGGTACTCGCCCGGCACGGTCTGCCACACGGGTTCGCCGAGGTGCTCGCCGTGGCCGATGGCCCGCTCGCCGTCGCGCTCGGCGAGGAAGATGCCCCAGCGGTAGTCGGGCATCTTCACGTAGTCGAAGTGCGCCCAGCCCTCGCGGCCGACGGCGACGGCGGTGCGCAGGTAGATGTCGTTCTCCTTGAACACCCGTGGGCCGAGGTCGCGCCACCAGTTCAGGAAGTTCGGCTGCCACGACTCGAGGGCGCGCTGGAGCCGCCGGTCGGTGTCGAGGTCGACGTTGTTGGGGATCTTCCCGTTGTAGTCGATGGTGGTCGGCATCGTCAGACTCGCTTCCGGTCGAAGACAGGCCGTTGCCCGGAGCCGTAGCGTCGCAGCGCGCCCTCCGGGCCGGCGGCGTTGGGGCGCTGGAAGATCCAGTTCTGCCAGGCGGACAGCCGCGCGAAGATCTTGGTTTCGAGGGTCTCCGGGCCGGCGAACCGGTGGCTGGCCTCCATGCCGGTGAGCGCGTCCGGGCTGAACGCGGCGCGCTCCTCCAGGGCCAGCCGCAGCTCCTCGTCCCAGTCGAGGTCGTCGGGGATGAAGGTGACGAGCCCGGCCTCCTCGGCCGCACGGGCGGTGAGCGGGGTGCCCGCGAGCTTGCCGGCCGCCTCGAGGGCGTCGTCGTGCCCGTAGAAGCGGCTCGCCAGCCGGGTGAGCCCGTTGCCCATCGGCAGCGGCCCGAGGTTCATCGAGGTGAGCGTCAGCGTCGCAGGCGCCAGACCCGCCTCCTCGTCCTCCTCGCGCAGCCCGTCGAGCAGGTACGAGCGGTCGGCGGCGAGTGCCAGCTCGGCGAGCAGGCCGGTCCAGCAGCCACCCGGCTCGATGACCGCGAACAGCGTGCGTGACGACACGTCGAGCCGCTTGAGCGTGCGCTTGTAGTAGTGCAGGGTCTCCTCGACCAGCCAGTCGTCGCGATGAGCCAGGACGAACTCGTCGAACCGGGCCACCATGGCGGGGTCGCCCTCGGTACGGAACACCCAGGTGCCGATCTCGGGCTCGGCCGTCCGCAGCCGCAGGATCAGGTCGTCGAGCTCTCTGGTCATGGCGAGCGGCCAGAAGCCGGCGCCCTGGGCGTGGGCCTCAGCGGCCTCGGCGGGCACCGCGCCCGGCCCGCGCACGGTGATGGCGGCCGATCCGGTGGACCGGTCGAACGCGCACGTGACGTGCTCGTAGCCGATCATGTCCCGCTCCACCGTGCGGCGCAGCGGCGTGAGCTCGATGCCCTGCGCTCCCGCGCGGGGATCGTCGCCGACGGTCGCGAGGACCTCGGCGACCCGAGAGCCGATCTCAGCGTCGAACCGGCGCGGCGGCACCGAGGCGTCGACCAGGCCCCATTCGACCGCCTTCCGCCCCCGTACGCCCTCTGTCCTGGTGGCGAACACGTCCGCGAGATCGCGCCGTACGTGCCGCTTGTCGACGACGCGGGTGAGCCCGCCGGTGCCGGGCAGCACGCCGAGCAGCGGCACCTCGGGCAGGGACACCGCCGAGGATCCGTCGTCGACGAGCACGATCTGGTCGCAGGCGAGCGCGATCTCGTAGCCGCCGCCCGCCGCGGGGCCGTTCAGCGCGGCGATCCAGGTCTGGCCCGAGTGCGCGCTCGCGTCCTCGATCCCGTTGCGGGTCTCGTTGGTGAACTTGCAGAAGTTCACCTTCCACGGGTGGCTCGAGGCGGCGAGCATGCGGATGTTCGCGCCCGCGCAGAACATGCGCTCCTTGCCGCCGGTGACGACGACGGCCCGCACCTGGGGATGCTCGAACCGCAGCCGCTGCACCGCGTCGTACAGCTCGATGTCCACGCCCAGGTCGTAGCTGTTCTGTTTCAGCTCGTAGCCGGGCGCCAGGCCGCCCTGCTCGTCGACGTCGAGCACCAGCCGCGCCACCGGTCCCTCGACCTCCAGCCGCCAGTGCCGGTAGCGGCTCGGGTGGGTGTCGAAGTCCACGACGGGAGCCTTGTCCGAGGGAGTGGCCGTCATGGATCTCTCCGTTCACTCGTCCCCCGACGTGAGCATCATGCTCTACAAATGCGCGTCGCCAGTCAATAGACTTGTCGACTGTTCTGGGCTTGGATCGGGGGTGAGGACGCGCGCTGGGATACTCGTCCAGCGCGGCCGGGCCGAGCCCAGCCGGGCCGAGCCCAGCCGGGCCGAGCCCCAGCCAGACCGAGCCCAGCCAGACCGAGCCCAGGAGGTGCGCCCATGCCCGAGCCCGCCCCCGTGGTGCCGAAGGCGTACGGGTCGCCCGAGCCGGAGCCGGAGCCGGAGCTGGACCGGCGCCGGGAGATCGGGGCCGCGAGCGCCCGCTCACTGCTCCTCACCGTTCTCGGGGAGTTCGTGCTTCCGGCGGGGCGGCCGGTGTGGAGCTCGACGTTCCTGCGCGCGCTCGCCCTCGTCGGGGTGGAGGAGAAGGCCGGCCGGCAGGCGCTGGCCCGGGGCGCCGCCGACGGCTGGCTGGCCTCGGACCGCCACGGCCGCCGCAGGACCTGGCGGTTGACGTCGGCGGGTCGCCGGTTGCTGTCGCAGGGCACCGAGCGGATCTACGGCTTCGGCGCGCCGGTGGCGGCGTGGGACGGGCGGTGGCTGGTGGTCCTGGCGAGCGTGCCGGAGGCGGATCGGCGGCTGCGGCACCTGCTGCGCACCCGGCTGGCGTGGAACGGGTTCGGCAACCTGTCCCCGGGCGTCTGGGTCAGCCCGCACCCGGAACGGCAGACCCAGGCGCGTGAGGTCCTCGACCAGGCGGGCGTGGCCGAGACCTCCACGATCTTCGTGGGGGAGCTGGGATTCGAAGGGGCGCCGGGCGATACCACCGAGGCCCGCCGCGTCGCGGGCCGGGCATGGGCCCTCGCCGAGGTCGAGCTCGCGTACGAGACCTTCCTGACCGAGGTCCGCCGGCTGCGCCCGGTGGGTCCAGAGGCGACGCTCGCCGCCCAGATCCGGCTCGTGCAGGAGTGGCGGCGTTTCCCGTTCCTCGATCCCGGCCTGCCGCCGGAGCTGCTGCCCCCTGGATGGAGCGGCACCCGGGCGGCCGCGCTGTTCCACGACCGGCACGCCGCGTGGAAACCGGTCGCCGACGACCGCTGGCGCGAGATGGCCGAGGAGGCCTGAGCCGGATTCCCCGGCCCCCGATACGGACCCCGTACGACCTGGCCCCGACCTGCGATCCGGCGGTGACGGCCCGGCCGCCCGTTCGATCCGGTGAAGGGGTACGGTCGGCAGAGGCGCTGGACCGACCCGAGGAGTACCGTGACACAGCCCGAGCAGGCGGCCGGCTTCGAGAAGCTCCTGGGCATGGAGCACATCGAGCTCACCGCCGACCGCGTCGAGCTCGCCTGCGAGATCACGCCGGATCTGCTCCAGCCGTACGGGATCGCGCACGGCGGCCTGCACTGCTCGCTCGTCGAGACGGCGGCCAGTTACGGCGCCGCGATCTGGTTCCACGGGCGGGGGCAGGTCGTCGGTGTGGCGAACCACACCAACTTCCTGCGCGCAGCGCGGACCGGCCGCCTGAAGGTCGTCGCCATCCCGATCCACCGCGGGCGCACCCAGCAGCTCTGGCAGGTGGACATCACCGACGACACCGGCCGTGCCGTCGCCCGCGGCGAGGTGCGCCTGGCCAACATCGCCTCGGCCGACGCCCTCGCCCGCCCCGAATCGCCCGGCGCCCCGGAGACCGCGCCAGGGAGCTGATCCGAAGCGCACTCCCGACTGCGGTGGGTGCCGGGTCCGCGTGGGTGCCCGTGCCGGGTCCTCAGACGTCGATGGCCTTGGCCACCGCGGCCGAGGCGAAGACCGCGGCCACCAGGCCACCGGCGATGCCGAGGTAGGAGCCGGTGACGACACCGGCGTGGCGGCTGATGGCCAAGCCGACGAGGGCGAGCAGCGCGCCGCTCCCACCGGCGACCAGGGCGCCCAGAAGGAGGCCCGACAACGCCGACAGGGTCTTGTTCGCGGGGCCGTCGTTGCCCGCCACGAGCCCGGTGATGAGGCCGGTGAGGCCGCCGAAGATCACGCCGGTGTAGGCGGAGTCGAGCACCATCGCGGTGTCCACGGTCTTCTTGAACTGCTCCTCCGCATAGACGGCCGCGTCGTAGTACGGCTGCTCCAGGGCGGCGAGGTGCGGCTCGCCGGCCCGCTGCCCGACCTCGGCGGCCGGCTTGAGCACGACGGTGTGCCCTTGCGGCGGCACCGGGTTCGGCGCGGCGAGGACGGCGCGCCACCATTCGGTGCCGGCGCCGCCGGCCGCCTGGTCGGGATGGGTGACGAAGAAGCGCAGCAGCTCGGCCCAGTCGACGAGGTCGGCCGGCGGGGTGGGCGAGGCCGACGCCATCCGCCCGGCCATCGTGGTGGCGACGTAGGTGGCGACGGACGTCGCGAGGTTGACCGCCGGGCCGCGCAGCGGCTCCTTGCGAACGCTGTCCTTGGCCATGAGGCTGTGCGAGCCGATGTTCTCGCCGGGCGCCTCGTTGTCCGAGCGACTGTCCTGGATCTTGTGCACGGCGTCGTCGTCGATCTCACGGCTGCGCTCCAGGGAGCCCTTGACCGCCTCGCGCCCGGTCTCCATCACCTTCTGGAGCAGGCCGACGATGCCGAGGCCGATGCAGCCGTAGTCGTCGAACAGCTTCTTCTCCAGGTCGTTCATCTCCTTGACCGCCTGGAGCTCGAACTCCTCGATGAGGCCGAGGCGCCGCGCGGTCTGGGCCTTGGCGACCCACGTGCCCGCGATGACGCCGGCCTTCCACTTCGCGAAGCTCTCCTCGCGTTCCTCCTCGGTGCCGAAGAACATCTTGTGCAGGATGAGCTTGGGGTCGCGGAACGGGTCGTCGGCCTTCGGCGGCGTGCCCACCACGTGCCCGAGGGCGTCGATCAGGGTGAAGAAGATGTCGTCGGCCCCGAAGGAGCCGGTGTAGGCGAGCGCCGCCTCGGTCGAGGTCTCGGTGCTCAGCCCGTCGCCGTCGCCGTCGAAGGACGGCGCCCGCAGCCTGCGGTGGAAGCGGCGCTGCAGGGTCGTGTCGCTCGGCGCAGGGCCGAGGCTCTCCGCCTCGGCCGGGTCGGGCGGTGGCAGCGGGGCGTGCGGCGCGGGCTGTCCGGCGTGGGCGGTGCGCCAGGCCATCTCGACGAAGTTGGAGTGGAAGAACCAGTCCTCGACGGCGTGACTGGCGTGGCCGAACCGGGCCACGAGCTCGCGGCGCTTGGCCGGATCGGCGCCGGCCGCCGCCACGTTCGCCCAGTCGCGTTCGACCCGGGTGAGCAGGTCGGCGACGTACTCGAGCTGCTGGTCGAGGTAGCCGAGCAGCCGCCGGGGCGGGCCACCGGCCGACACCGGCACCTGCGAGGGATCCCGGGTGCCGCGCTGTGGCAGGTCGGGCGGGAACGGCGGGAAGTCCAGGTGCTCGTGCGGGAAGTACTGCGTGAACAGCGCGTCGAAGACCCGCTTGGTCTCCTGCTTGTCGAGCGGCGCGAGACCGGCCAGCGGCGGCGTGGAGAGCGGGTTGCAGGTCGCGAGCAGCATGAAGCCGCGCAGCCACTTGGCCAGCGATCCGTCGTCCGGGCGGTCCCTGGCCGGATCCGGCCCCGGCCGCTGCCCCTTCACCCGCGTCTCCGGCGGCACGCCGAGGACCTCGTCGAGGTAGTCGTCAACGCCGAGGAACACGTCGCCGATATGGAACAGCCTGGGGATGAGCGCGAACTGGTCGATCCCGCGCAGGAAGAACGTCCTCTTACCGCCCACGTGCGCGAACGGGTCCCGGAACTGCGACACGTCGGTGAGCCAGTTGCCGACCTCGAAGAACTTCGCCTCCGCCGGTGGCAGCAACGGCATGATCGCCTTGGCGATCTGGGAGTGGGTCGTCACGTCGCCCATGGCTTCGCCTTCCGCGCGGGACGCCGGCGCCACCCCCCGTTCCGGAGCGCCGGATGTGGTCAGGGTAACCCGGTACGCCGGGCCCGGAGAGGCCTGGACCGGCCACGGCCGCCGTCGTAGCGTTACGGGCAGCGCGGCGGCGTGGCAGGGGGCCGGACCGGCCGGGGCGCTCGCGGCGCGCTCGCGGTGGGGGTGCGCCATGGCACTGCTCGACACGATCAAAGGCTCGTTCGGCTCGGACGGGTTCAGCCTCGACGGCGCGGCCGGCGAGCTGACCGACGCCTTCCGCGGCGTCGCTCCGCCCGGCGTCGACGTCGACGCGGACGCGATCGCCGCGTTCGCCGGCCGCATCGCCGGCGCCGACCCGTCGGGAGCCCTCACCGCGGTGACCGGGCTGGCCGGCGGATACGGCGACCTGCTCGACTCGGTGGCCCGGCCGGGCGGTCTGGCCGCCGCGCTCGGGCAGGCGGTCACCGCGCTCGGGTCGCTCGGCGGCGGCATCGGCGACGCCGGGGAGACGTTCGCGGCCGCCCTGCGCGCACCCGAGGGCGACCGCACGGTCGACCGGCTGGTCGCGATCGCGCAGGACCTGTCCGGCGTGCGCGCCGCACCGCTGGCCGAGGTGCTGCGCCTCGTCGCCGCGGACGCCCTGCCCGCTCTGCCGCCGTCGGTGACCGGCGCGCTGCCCGCGCTGCTCGGCCGGGCAGAGGGCGTACGGGCTCTCGCCGAACACCTGGCGACGCTCAGCGCCGCCGGCAGCGTGGCCTCGCGCACGGCCATGCTCGCCTCGGCGCTCGACGAGCTGTCCGACCCGGCGGCCCTGCAGGCGGCGACGGCCGCCGTCATGGCCGTCGACGGCACCGCGCTGGCCGCGATCGTGTCGTCGGGCGATCCCGAGGACGAGATCGTCGCGGCCGTCACCGCCGGCCTGGCACCGGTCGGCGGCTACGCCGACGAGGCCGGTCGCCTGCTCGTCGGCGCGCTCGCCACGCTGCAGTTCCTCGACCCGCCGGCGCTGGAACAGTCCCTCACGACCGCCGCCCAGACCGCACTCACGGCGGATCTCGCCCCGGTGCGCGCGCTCGCCGAGACCCTCGCCGACCGGCTCGCCCCGGTGCTCGCCCTCCGCCCGGCGGGCCCCGCGGCGCCCTCGGTGCAGGCTTTCGCCGACGACCTCGCCGAGCAGCTGACCCGGCTCATCGCCGCCGTGGACGACCTCGACACGGCCGGGCTCGCCGCCCCGGTGCACGACGCCACCGAGCAGGTCGTCGCGCCGGTACGGGCCGTACGCGACACCGTGCACGACACGGTCACGGCGGTGCGCGGCGCACTGGAGAACGCCCGCACGGCGGTCGAGGCCGTGGGCGTCGAGGCGGTCGCGGATGCGGTGCACACCGTCCTCGACCCCGTGATCGAGGCGGTCGAAGACCTTCGGGCGCTGCTCGAACCGATCGCCGAGGCGATCGGCCGGGCCGCCGCCGAGGCCTCCGAGGCGGTCGCGGAGGTCCGCACCACCGTGGAGTCGACGCTGGGCGAGGTCGGGGAGGCCTTCGACGCGCTGTCGGACGCCGTGACCGAGCTCGACCTCGCCGGCGAGCTCGAGGAGCTGCGGGCGACCATGGACGAGGTCGCCGCGGCGATCGAGGGAGTGGCGCTCGGCCGGGCCGTCGACACCGCCGTCGGCCTGGTGGACGACGCCGCCGGCGTCATCGAGAAGATCCCCCTCGACCTGCTGCCGGACGCCGCGCGGGCCGACCTGCACAATGCCGTGGCGCCGATCAAGACCGTCGACTTCGGCACGGAGGTCCGCGAGCCGCTGACCCGGGCCGTCGCCGCCGTGCTCGGAGACCTCGAGGGCCCGTTCCTCGACGAGGTGGCCGCCCTGTCGAAGGAACTGCTCGACTTCCTCGCCACGATCGACCCGACCTCGGCGTTCCGTCAGGTGGAGAGCGAGGCCTTCGAACCCTTCCTCGCCCGGCTGCGGACCCTCGATCCCGACGAGCTCCTCGCGCCGGTCCGCGAGGCGCTGAGCGGCCTCGGCTCGCTGAAGGATCTCCTCGCCCCGGCCGACGAGGCCTTCGACCAGGTGCTCGACGCGATCAGATCGCTGGACCCCGGCCCGCTGCTGAATCCGCTCGCCGACCAGGTCGACGAGGTTCGGGAGCAGATCGCGGCCGCCCTGCACCTGACCGAGCTGCGCGAGCAGGTCGACGCGGCCTGTGACCGGCTGCTGGAATCCTGCGACCTGGTGCGGCTGGCCGACGTGCTCGACGGATTCGTCCTGGCCTTCGACCGGATCTGGCCGCCGCCCGGCAGCGGGCAGGCCGGGATGGCGGGCACGCAGATCCTCGGCCGGCTGCTCGGGACGGCTGCAGGGGCGCTGGACGGTCCCGCGTTCGCCGCCGCGAGTCAATGGATCACAGGTGGCGGCGAGCCGGCCGCGCACCTGGCGGC
>NZ_JABVEB010000104.1 GCF_014323665.1 Actinomadura sp. HBU206391
CGATGCACGTCGTCTCCGCACGCGGCCTCACCGACGGCGCACTGGACCAGGCAATCGCCGACCTCGGCCCGCTATCTCCGGACGAGCAGCGGGCCCTGCCGCGTTCGACGGTCGGCGGTCCCTGCTAGCCGCGCGCCCTCCGTGCCTAGAACACGTCCGTACGGCGGTGGGACAGCGAGGGGATCGTCGCGCGCACCGAGGCCGTCAGTGCCGGGTCGAGGTCCACCACGTGTGTTGCCGGGGCGGGCCCGAGGTCGGCGAGCGCCACGCCCATGGGGTCGACCAGCAGGCTGCGGCCGACGCCGGTGCGTCCGCCGCGCGGCGGGTCGGTGAGGTCCGGGGCCTTGTCGACGGCGACGACCCAAGTGGTGTTCTCGATCGCCCGCGCCCGGACGAGCGTGGTCCAGTGCTCCTCCTTGTAGACCCCCTGCGCCCACGCGGCGATGACGACCAGGATCTCGGCTCCCCGGTCGACCAGTGCTCGGGTCAGCTCGGGGAAGCGGATGTCGTAGCAGGTGACGAGGCCGATCTTGATACCGGCCAGCTCGACGACGACGGGCTCGTCACCGGGCGCCACGGTCTCGGACTCCCGGAACTTGAAGGCGTCGAAGAGGTGCAGCTTCCGGTAGGCGCCCGCGAGCGTGCCGTCGGCGCCGATCGCGACGGCCGTGTTGTGCACCCTGCCGTCGGCGCTCGGCTCGAAGACACCGGCGATCACGGCCGTACGGTGCTCGCGCGCCGCCCTGCGCAGCTCGGTGACGAACAGGCCGTCGAGCGGCTCGGCCACGGCGGCGAGGTCGTTGCCGAACCGGACCTGTGCCGCCTCGGGGAACACCGCGAGGTCCGTGCCCGAGGCCTGGGCCAGCGCCTCGCGGATCCGCTCCAGGTTCTCCTTGGGGTCGTCGGTCACCGGTATCTGGCACATCGCCACTCGCATGGTGCGCGCTCCTCTCGCCGATGCCAGTCTCGCACCCGGGTACGTTATCCGGAACGCCACGTTCTGTTTCTCGGGAGACGCGATGCCGCGTGGACGCCCTCCCTCGGCGGCGGTGGACCATGCCGTGCGCAAGGCCGTCCTCGAGCTGCTCGGCGAGGTCGGGTACCGGGACGTGAGCGTCGAGCGGGTGGCCCGCCGGGCCGGGGTCGGCAAGGCGGCCATCTACCGGCGCTGGCGGTCCAAGGCCGATCTCGTCTGTGCCTTCGTCTTCGACGACCTCCAGCCGCCGCCGGACCAGGGTTCTCTGCGCGCCGATCTCACTGTGCTCGCCGGCGACCTGGTCGGTTTCCTCACCGGCCCCGCCGTCTCGCGCGCGCTCCTGGGGCTCACCGCGGACCTGCGCGGCGACCCCGCGCTCGCGGAACGTCTCATCGCCCGGCACCGCCGTTGCCTGGCCGCCGTCCTGGACCGCGCGGTCGCCCGCGGAGAGCTCGCGGCGCCGCCGGACCCGGCGTGGGCGCACGCTCAGCTGCTGGGTCCCGCCTACGCCTGGTTCCTGCTGTTCGACGGGGCGGCGGGCCCGGACCTGCCGGCTCGGCTGGCGACTGACCTGGTGAACGTGCTGCGCGGCGAGGCCGGCGGCAGGTGAGCACGGCGGCCGCCCGGGCCTTCAGCCGGACGGGTGACCTGGTTAGCCTGGGCGCGTGAGTGAACCTCTTGTCGCACGCATGCGCAGTTTCGGGACGACCATCTTCGCGGAGATGTCCGCCCTGGCCACACGAACCGGGGCGATCAACCTCGGGCAGGGCTTTCCGGACGCCGACGGCCCCCCGGCCATGCTCGAGGCGGCGGTCGAGGCCATCCGCTCCGGCGGCAACCAGTATCCGCCGGGGCCGGGCCTGCCCGAGCTGCGAGAGGCGGTGGCGGCCGAGCGCGCGCAACGCTACGGGCTCGCCTACGATCCCGCGACCGAGGTGTACGTCACGGTCGGCGCCACCGAGGCCATCGCCACGACCGTCCTCGCCCTCGCCGAGGCCGGCGACGAGGTGATCGTCTTCGAGCCGTTCTACGACTCGTACGGGGCGACGATCGCCCTGGCCGGAGCGGTGCGGCGCCCCGTAACCCTGCGGCCGGACGGCGGCAGGTTCACGTTCGACCCCGACGAGCTGCGCGCCGCCGTGGGGCCGCGCACCCGGCTCATCCTGGTCAACTCCCCGCACAACCCGGCCGGCACGGTCTTCACCCGCGAGGAACTCGAGACGATCGCCGCCGTCTGCCGCGAGCACGACCTCATCGCGATCACCGACGAGGTGTACGAGTACCTGACCTTCGACGGCGCCGAGCACATCCCGCTCGCCTCCCTCGAGGGCATGCGGGAACGGACCGTCGCCATCTCCTCGGCCGGCAAGACGTTCTCGGTCACCGGCTGGAAGACCGGGTGGGTGACCGCCCCCGCGCCGTACGTGCGGGCCGTGCAGACGGTGAAGCAGTTCATGACCTACACCTCCAGTGCGCCGTACCAGCGCGCCGTGGCGTACGCGCTGGGCAACGAGCTGCCCTGGGTCGAGGAACTGCGCAAGTCGCTGGAGGCCAAGCGCGACCGGCTGATCTCCGGGCTCGAGACCGCCGGGTTCACGACCTTCCGGCCGCAGGGCACCTACTTCGTGCAGGCGGACATCCGGCCGCTCGGCTTCACCGACGGCTTCGAGCTCGCCAGGGCGCTGCCGGAGAAGGCCGGAGTCGTGGCGATCCCGAGCCAGGTGTTCTACGACGACGCCGAGTCCGGCCGGCCCTTCGTCCGCTTCGCGTTCTGCAAGCGCGAGGACGTCATCGACGAGGCCGTGGAGCGGCTGGCCCGGCTGCGCTGACCACCGCCGCGCGCCGTCCTCCCGGGTCTCGACGGACCGCGATCCCGACCGGAAGAATGATCAGGCCAGGCCCGACCACTGAGGAGTCCACGTGCCCGACCCCATCGAAGTGCGCAAGGTCCCCATCGAGAGCGTCACCGACGCCGCCGGGCTCGCCGGGCTGATCGACGACGGAGTGATCGAGGCCGACCGGGTGCTCGCCGTCGTCGGCAAGACCGAGGGGAACGGCGGCGTCAACGACTACACCCGCATCCTCGCCGACCGGGCGTTCCGCGACGTGCTGCTGGCCAAGGGCACGCGCAGCCCCGAGGAGGTCAAGCAGGTGCCGCTGGTGTGGTCGGGCGGTACGGACGGTGTGCTCAGCCCGCACGCCACGATCTTCGCGTCCGTCGACCCCGCGACCGTGCCGCCCTCCGACGAGCCGAGGGTCTCGGTGGGCGTCGCGATGAGCGAGGTGATCCTGCCCGAGGACATCGGCCGGCCGGCCATGGTGGAGAAGGTGGCCGAGGGCGTCCGGGAGGCGATGAAGCTCGCCGGGATCGAGGAGCCGGCCGACGTCCACTACGTGCAGACCAAGACCCCGCTGCTCACCCTCGACACGATCAACGACGCGAAGCGGCGCGACCAGAGCGTCGTCACCGAGGACACGCTGAAGTCGATGGACATCTCGAACTCGACGACCGCGCTCGGCATCGCCGTCGCGCTCGGTGAGATAGAGATGCCGGCCGCCGAACAGATCCACAAGGATCTGTCCCTCTACTCCTCGGTCGCGTCGTGTTCCTCGGGAGTGGAACTCGACCGGGCGCAGATCGTGGTGGTCGGCAACGTACGCGGCATCGGCGGCCGTTACCGCGCCGGACACGACGTGATGCGCGACGCCCTCGACGCCGACGGCGTCTGGGCGGCGATCCGCGGCGCGGGCCTCGACCTGCCCGAGCGGCCGCACCACAGCGATCTCGGGGACCGGCTGGTGAACGTGTTCCTGAAGTGCGAGGCGGACCCCAGCGGGTCGGTGCGCGGACGGCGCAACATCATGCTCGACGACTCCGACGTCCACTGGCACCGCCAGATCAAGGCGTGCGTCGGCGGAGTGACGGCCGCCGTGACCGGCGACCCGGCGGTGTTCGTCTCCGTCGCGGCCGTGCACCAGGGTCCGTCCGGAGGAGGCACCGTCGCCGCCATCGTCGACCTGGGCTGATCCGCGGGGACCTCGAAGCGGCTACGGTGATTACGGGTGCGGAGAGTATCCGCATTAGCACCCTCCGTATGCACAGATGGTTATACCCTCTGTGCGTGGCCGGACGGACCATTCCTCAACCTCAGTTCCCCGCCGACGACGGCGGCGCCGACCCCCGGCTGGGCGCGGCGCTGACCGGGTACGCCGCGGGGCGGGTCGGCGAGCACACAGTGATCGCCGAGCTCGTCGGCGCGCGCCTGCTGGTGCCGGTGGTCGCGGTGCTGGGCGAGGAGGAGCAGACCGCGCCGGGCGAACCGCGCCGCGAGAAGGACAGTGAGATGGCGCTCCCCACGCTGGTCGGCGCCGACGGCAGAAAGGGCGTGCTCGGCTTCACCTCCCTCGAGACGCTGGCGATGTGGCGGCCCGACGCCCGGCCCGTCGCCGTCTACTCACAGGAGGCGTGCCAGGCGGTCCTGAACGAGAACGCCGACGCGCTCGTCATCGACGTCGCCGGTCCGGTGCCCTTCGCCATCGACGGCTACCGGCTCTACCTTCTCGCCGAGGGCAAGCCGATCCCGCCGCCGCACGAGGACCCCGAGGTGCTCGCCGCGGTCGAGGCGGCCTTCGGCACCGAGCAGGGCGTCACCGGCATCAGGGTCACCGCGGGCAGCACCGCCGAGCTCTCGGTGCGCTTCACCCTCATCGGCGACATCGACGAGAGGGCCACCGTTCAGCGGGTCGCGGACCGGCTCACCGAACTGCTGCGCGGTCGCATCGTGGGCGGAGTCGAGCTCGGGGTGGTCCGGGGCCTGTAAGATCGCGCCGTGGATCAACCGCTCAGGGATGACGAATCCGTCACGCCGTCCGGCACGCCCACCGCCCTCCCGGACCCCGATCCATCGGCCGAAGCGTCCGGTGACGCGCCGCCGGTGTCCGCCACCGGTCACGGGCGCGACTGGCTCGAGCCGGTCAGCCGGAGGCCGCTGCCCGTCGCGCTGGTCGCCGCCGCGGTCGTGGCGGTGCTGGCCGTGCGGATCGGTCTGCGGCCCGAGCTGGCGGCGTTCTGCTACCTCGGCGTCGTCGGCGCGGTGCTCGCCTTCATCGACGCCGCGTTGCACCGCCTGCCCGATCCTCTCACCCTGCCGTCCTACCCCATCGGGGCGGCGCTGCTCGGCATCGCCGTGCCGTTCACCGATGACGGGGGCACTCGCTATCTCCACGCTCTGGCGGGGCTCGGCGCACTGCTCCTGCTGTTCGTGGTGCAGTGGGTCATCACCGCGGACGCGATCGGCCTCGGCGACGTGAAGCTGTCGGGGGTGCTCGGCCTGTACCTCGGCTGGCTGGGGTCGTCGGCATGGGTCATGGGCGTCTTCGCGATGTTCGTCCTCGGTGGCGTCTACGCCGTGGGACTGCTGGTCACCCGCCGGGCCACGCGCAAGAGCGCCATCCCGTTCGGACCGTTCATGCTGGCCGGCGCGCTCGCCGCGGTGGTCTCGTACGGCGGCCAGTACTGAAGCCACCGGGCAAGCGGGGCCCGGCGCGCCCAAGGCTCCCTTGCGGGGAGACCGCGGATCCGGCTCGGTAGGCTCACCACCATGCTGACGATGCAAGAAGCGCTCATCCGGCTGACCGAGTACTGGGCGGGTCAGGGGTGCGTCATCGTCCAGCCGATGAACACCGAGGTCGGCGCCGGAACGCTCAACCCGGCCACCGCGCTGCGGGTGCTCGGGCCGGAACCCTGGCGGGTCGCCTATGTCGAGCCGAGCGTCCGCCCCGACGACTCCCGGTACGGCGACAACCCGAACCGGCTGCAGACCCACACGCAGTTCCAGGTGATCTTGAAGCCGGAGCCCGGGGACGCGCAGGACCTCTATCTCGGGAGCCTGGCCGCACTCGGCATCGACCTGGTCGCGCACGACGTGCGGTTCGTCGAGGACAACTGGGCCTCCCCGGCACTCGGCGCGTGGGGTCTCGGCTGGGAGGTCTGGCTCGACGGGCTCGAGATCACCCAGTTCACCTACTTCCAGCAGTCCGGCGGTCTCCCGCTCGACCCGGTCTCGGTCGAGATCACCTATGGCATGGAGCGCATCATCATGGCGCTCCAGGGGGTCTCGCACTTCAAGGAGATCGCCTACGCCCCCGGGATCTCCTACGGCGAGGCGTTCGGCCAGGCCGAGTACGAGATGAGCCGCTACTACCTCGACGACGCCGACATCGAGACGAACCGGCGGTTGTTCGAGGGCTACGAGGCCGAGGCACGGCGGCTCATCGAGGCGCGGTTGCCGGTGCCCGCGCACTCCTACGTCCTCAAGTGCTCGCATGCCTTCAACGTGCTCGACGCCAGGGGGGCCGTCGGCACCACCGAGCGGGCGCGCGCGTTCGCCCGCATGCGCACGCTCGCCCGTGACGTCGCGGAACTGTGGACCGCGCGGCGGGAGGAGCTCGGCCATCCCCTGGGCGTGGCGACCACCGGCCCGGCGATCGAGGAGCGCCCGTCGGCGTCGTATCCGTCGATCGACGCTCCGGCGGCTCTCGCCGTCGAGATCGGCGTCGAGGAACTGCCACCCGGCGAGGTCGCGAGGGCGGCGGAGTCGGTCCGGCGCGCGCTGGCCGAGGGCCTGGGAGAGACCCGGCTGAGGCACGGCGACATCCGGGTCGTGGCCTCGCCCCGCCGCGTCGTGGCGCTGGTCGAGGACGTCGCGCCCCGTGAGGACGACTCCGAGGAGACCGTACGCGGGCCACGTCTGTCCGCCGCCTACGACGCCGAGGGCCGGCCGACCAAGGCCGCGCAGGGGTTCGCCCGCGGCCGTGGCATCGACGTGGCCGACCTGCGGCCGATCACCGTGGGCGGCGGCGAGTACGTCGGGTACGTCAAGCAGGTCGCGGGCAGGGCCGCCGCCGAGGTGCTCGCGACGCTGCTGCCCGGAGTCGTGACGGGTCTGCGCGCGGACAAGAACATGCGATGGAACGCGCCGGGCCTGTCCTACAGCCGGCCGATCCGGTGGATCCTCGCCCTCCTCGGCGACGAGGTGGTGCCCTTCTCGGTCGGCGGGATGACGGCGGGCCGGTCCACCGCAGTGCACCGCACGGCTCCCGAGCCGCGCGTGGAGGTGGCGTCGGCGGGTCGCCATCTGGACACGCTGCGGGAGCACGGGATCGAGCCCGACGCGGAACGCCGCCGGGAGCGGATCGTCGCCACGGCGGCCGAGCTGGCCCACGGCGTCGGCGGCGGGATCGACCCCGAGGCCGAGCGCGGCGTCATCGACGAGGTGACCGACCTGGTCGAGGAGCCCACCGCCATCCTCGGTTCGTTCGACCCCGGGTACCTGGAGCTGCCCGCCGACATCCTCACCACCGTCATGAAGAAGCACCAGCGCTACCTGCCCGTACGGGATCGGGACGGTCTGCTGCTGCCGCACTTCGTCACCATGGCCAACGGCGCCTGCGACCACGCCGCGGTCCGCGCCGGCAACGAGGCGGTCCTGCGGGCCCGCTACGAGGACGCGTCGTTCTTCTACCGGGCCGACCTGCGGGTGCCCCCCGAGGAGCTGAAGCGGGGGCTGGACAGGCTGACCTTCGAAGAGCGGCTCGGCTCCATGACCGATCGCGCGGAGCGGATCCGTGCGATCGCGCTCGACCTGGCCGCCCGGGTCGAGCTGTCGGCGGACGAGACCGAGGTACTGACGCGGGCCGCGCGGCTGGCGAAGTTCGACCTGGGCTCGCAGATGGTCATCGAGCTGTCGAGCCTGGCCGGGGTCATGGCGCGCGAGTACGCGCTGCGCGCCGGTGAGCCCGAGGCGGTCGCGGAGGCGCTGCACGAGATGGAGCTGCCGCGCTCCTCGGGCGACCGGCTGCCCGCCTCGGCGCCGGGCGCGCTGCTGGCCGTGGCGGACCGGCTCGACCTGCTCGCCGGGCTCTTCGGCATCGGGTCGCTTCCCTCGGGCAGCTCGGACCCGTTCGGGCTGCGCCGCGCCGCCCTCGGACTCACCGCGATCCTCCGTACACGGCCGCGGCTGTCGGGCATCACCGTGGGCGAGGGGCTCGCCGTGGCCGCGCGCCACCAGCCGGTCGAGGTCGGCCCGGCGGCGCTGGAGGACGCGGCCGGATTCGTCGCCCGCCGGTTCGAACAGGCCCTGCTCGACGCCGGCCATCCGGTCGACGTCGTACGGGCGGTACTGCCGCACGCGGGGTCGCCCGCCTACGCCGAACAGGCCGCAGCCGACCTGGGCAAGCTCCTCGGCGACGAGCGGTTCGGGCGGCTCACCACGGCGCTCCAGCGCGTGCTGCGCATCGTGCCGGCCGACACGGCGGCGGCGTACGACCCCGCCCTGTTCGCCGACGACGCGGAGCGGCGTCTGCACGAGGCGCTGACCAGGGTGCGCGGCGAACTCGGAGACGAAGCGGTGAGCCTGCCAGCCTTCACCGCCGCGGCGCTGGAGCTCGCCGGGCCGATCGACGACTACTTCGACGAGGTCCTGGTCATGGCCGACGACCCGGCCGTCCGCGCCAACCGGCTCGGGCTGCTCGCGGCGATCCGCGATCTCGTGGCCGGGGTCCTGGACTGGCGCGAGGTGTCCTGACGACGGGCCCGGCGCCCGCTCTGTCACCGAGGTGACGACCCCGCCGACGGCCGGTCGACGGGGTCTCCACGATCCGGCGCCGAGCCACCGGACCCAAAGCTCTAGAGCCAGCGGCCGGGCACCGGCAGCGGCGTCCCCGGATCGGCGGTCCGCACGCCGTGGGCGCCGCGCCCGGTGATCCAGGCACAGAGCCCGGCCGCCGGACCGGTGACCACCGCGGCGGACCGGCCCGCGAGCTCGACGGTCCAGGTCCGCAGGCGGTCCTCCGGGGCGAGGATCAGCGCCGGTTCCTGCTCGCGCTGGGTCCACGCCGCCGTGACGTCGGTCAGCAGCCGGTCCACGAGGCCGGCCGGGAAGTCGGCGAACGTCGCGCCGTCGCCCAAGTCGACCGTGTGCACCCACACCTCGCGGCAGCGCATCCACACGATCTGGGCGGCGGGCACGGTGCGCCCCTGAGCGGTGACCACCTCGGCCCGCCAATGGTCGCCGGACAGCCCGCCGAGCGCCGACCACAGCTCCCCGGCGCTCTCCCGGACGAAAGCGCGCAGCTCGGGGGCGGGCCGCTCGGCTCCCTCGGCTATCTCGGCGTCGCGTACGGAGGCACTGGCGTACATGGGCGTCCGTTCACCCGTACGGGCCCAGTGCACGAGCCGGCCCAGCGCGCGGGCGTTGTGGCCCACGTGCGCCACCAGGTGAGCCCGGCTCCAGCCGGGCAGGGCGGTGGGCGCGGCGAGGTCGGCGTCGGCGAAGGCGTCCAGGTGCGCGACGAAACGGTCGGTCCCCTCCCGCAGCCACTCCAGTTCCCCGGTGGGTGCCGCGGCCTCGGGCTCAGCCGGCACTTCGGGTGCCCTCCGCTCGGACGGTGTTGGCGAGCTCGCCGATGCCCTCGACGCGCGTGACCAGCTTGGCGCCGTCCGCGAGGTAGCGCGGCGGCTTGCGCGCGTGCCCGACGCCGCCTGGAGTGCCGGTGGCGATCACGTCACCGGGGCGCAGGGTGAGGATGGTGGAGATGTAGGAGACCAGCTCCGCCGGGCCGAAGACCAGGTCGGAGGTGTCGGCCCGCTGTACGGTCTCGCCGTCGACCTCGCAGGCGATCTCGAGGCCGAGGTTCCCCGGCAGCTCGTCCGGCGTGACCAGAACGGGGCCGAACGGCGTGGTGGCCTCGAAGGTCTTGCCCTGCAGCCACTGCAGCGTGCGGGTCTGGTAGTCGCGGACCGTCACGTCGTTGAGCACCGAGTATCCGGCGATCGCGGCCCCGGCCTGCTCGGCGTCGGCGTGGCGCACGGTCGAACCGATCACGACGGCCAGCTCGGCCTCCCAGTCGAGCGCCTCGGTCACGCCGGGCAGCACGACGTCGTCGTACGGGCCAACGAGCGCCTCGGCGAACTTGGCGAAGAGCGTCGGGTACTTCGGCAGCTCACGCCCCATCTCCAGGATGTGCGTGCGGTAGTTCAGACCGACGCAGAGGATCTTGCCGGGCCGGGGGACGACCGGGGCGTACCGGACCGCTTCGAGGGCGTGCCGCGCGAGGCCCGGCCCCGCCGCCCGCTCCTGCCAGCCGGGCTCGGCGAGCAGGGCTCCGACGTCGGCGGCGTCGAGCTCGACGGCGTGGTCGTCCTCGACGCGGACGGCGGCGGTGCGGGTGTCCAGCCGCAGGGTCGCGAGCTTCATACGGTGTCCTCTCCAACGCTCACGCGGGCCTGGTGCAGGCCCTCGAAGATCGGGGTGTCGCTGAACCGGAACAGGTCGAACCGCGACTCGGCCTGGATCTTCAGTGCCGTCCACGACGGCACGACGGCGAGGTCGCCCTGGGTCAGGCGGTGCTCGACGCCGTCGAGCACGAGCGCGCCTTCGCCCGCGAAGACCTGGAAGACCGATGATCCGACTTCGCGGCGGGTCGTGGTCTCGGCGCCTTCGCGAAGCCGGTGGAACTCCGCCCGGATGGTCGGCATGACATCGCCGCCCGTGGTCGGGTTGGTGTAGCGAACGGCGGCGTGGCCTGGCTCGACCGTGACCGCGTGACCCTCCTCTTCGAGCGCCAGCTGCTCGCCGAGCGCCCGGTCGGTGTGCTCCCAGCGATAGGCGGCGATCGGCGAGTTGGGCCGGCGGTCGAGTGCCGACAGCGGCCGCAGGCCCGGGTAGGCCCAGAGCCGCTCGGAGCGGGACGCCGACGGGGTGCTCCGGTCGGTGACCTCGTCGGCCCCGAACTCGAAGAAGGTGGTGTCGGTGTAGTGGGCGAACGGGATGTCCAGCCCGTCGATCCAGGCCATCGGCCGGTCGGTGGTGTTGTGATGGGCGTGGAAGTGCCAGCCGGGGGTGAGCAGGAAGTCGCCGCGCCGCATCGCCACCGGGTCGCCGTCCACGACCGTCCACACCCCCTCGCCCTCCACGACGAAGCGGAAGGCGTTCTGGGTGTGCCGGTGCTCTGGCGCCGTCTCCTTCGGGCCGAGGTACTGGATGGCGGCCCACAGCGTGGGGGTGGCGTACGGGCGCCCGCCCAGGCCGGGATTGGCCAGCGCGATCGCGCGGCGCTCGCCGCCGCGGCCGACGGGGACCAGGTCGCCGGCCCGCTGGGCCAGCGGGTAGAGCGTCTTCCATGACCACACGTGCGGTCGCGCACTGGGCTTGGGACGCATCGGCATGAGATCGCCCAGCTGGGTCCACAGGGGCAGCAGGTTCTCGGTGTCGAAGTCGGCGTACAGCCGGCGGAGCGCGGCCTCCTCCTCCGGCGTGGGGTCCGGGGCGGACGTCTCAGGAGGGTTCATGCTCGCCAACTTAAGGACCCTGTTCTGCATGCTGCAATATGATTCTTCCCTGAAGAACAAGCCGGCCTATGCCCTGGGTTCCGTCGACAACGCGCTGCTCCTCCTGCATCTGCTGCGCGACCACGGCAAGATCAAGGTCAGCGAGGCGGCCAGGGAGCTCGGCATCGCCAGGTCGACGGCGCACCGGCTGCTCGCGATGCTGGTCTACCGGGACTTCGCCGTGCAGAGCGACGACCACGGCTACCTGCCCGGCCCGTTCCTGTCCTCGACGTTCGGTGCCGGGCCGCCCGTCCGCGAGCTGCGCGGACTCGCGCAACCGCACATGGACACGCTGTGCGACCGGGTTCGCGAGACCGTCAACCTCATGGTGCGCGTCGGAACGGAGGTCCGCTTCCTCGCCAGCGTGGAGTCGTCACAGATCCTCCACGTGGGCGACCGCCGGGGCACCATCCTGCCCGCCCACCAGTCCTCCGGCGGCAAGGCGCTGCTCGCCGAGCTTTCGCGCGAACGGCTACGGGAGCTCTACGCGGTGGACGGCGACAGCGGCGACGGCGGCGACGAGGACGGGGCCAAGCGGCACACCCTCACCGAAGCCGAATGGAACAGGCTGCTCAGGGACCTCGATCTCCTGAGCGCCAGGGGCTATGCCGTCAATCAGGAGGAGACCGAAGAGGGGGTCTCGGCCATCGGCATCGTCGTGCGCAACGGGCGGGGGAACGCCGTCGCCGCGCTGTCGGTCGCGGTGCCGTCCGCCCGGTTCGGCCCGGGGCGGACGGAGCTGTTCGCGCGGGAGCTGAGGCGCGCAGTCGGCGAACTCGAACGCGACCTCGCGGACTTCGCCGAGCTTTGAGAGTCTCATCTTGTGGACACTCCGTCGTCTCACGTCGTGGACCTGTGCGCGTAGCCTTTGCGGGGATGAAAGGATTCTGTTCATGCTGCGCTGGCTGACCGCGGGGGAGTCTCATGGCCCGGCCCTCGTCACGATCTTGGAGGGGTTGCCTGCCGGAGTGCGCGTGACCTCGGGCGATATCGCCGAGGCACTGCGCCGCCGGCGGCTCGGCCATGGGCGGGGCGCCCGGATGAAGTTCGAACAGGACCAGGTGACCATCGTCGGCGGCATCAGGCATGGCCGCACGCAGGGCGGCCCGGTGGCCATCGAGGTGGGCAACACCGAGTGGCCCAAGTGGGAGACGGTCATGTCGGCCGACCCGGTCGATCCGGAGGTGCTGGCCGAGCAGGCGCGCAGCGCACCGCTGTCGCGGCCCCGGCCCGGGCACGCCGACCTGACCGGAATGCAGAAGTACGGCTTCGACGACGCGCGTCCGATCCTCGAGCGGGCGAGCGCCCGCGAGACCGCCGCCCGGGTCGCGATCGGTGAGGTCGCCAAGGCCTTCCTGCGCCAGGTGTGCGGCGCCGAGGTCCTCAGCCACGTCGTCGCCCTCGGCGAGGTGAGCGCGCCCCCGGACGCGCTGCCCGGTCCCGACGATCTGGATCGGGTCGACGCCGACCCGGTGCGCTGCTTCGACCCCGATGCCAGCGCCGCGATGGTGGCCAGGATCGATGAGATCAAGAAGGCCGGCGACACGCTCGGGGGCGTCGTCGAGGTCCTCGCCTACGGCCTGCCGCCCGGCATCGGCAGCCATGTGCACTGGGACCGGCGGCTCGACGCGCGGCTGGCGGGCGCGCTCATGAGCATCCAGGCCATCAAGGGCGTCGAGGTCGGCGACGGCTTCACCACCGCCCGCCGCCCGGGTTCCGAGGCGCACGACGAGATCGAGAACACGCCCGGCGGGATCCGCCGTCGCACCGGCCGGGCCGGGGGGATCGAGGGCGGCATGACCACCGGCGATCCGGTGCGCGTGCGCGCGGCGATGAAGCCGATCTCCACGGTGCCCCGGGCGCTCGACACGGTCGACGTGCGCACCGGTGAAGCCGCCAAGGCCATCAACCAGCGCAGTGACGTGACCGCGGTGCCCGCGGCCGGCGTCGTCGCCGAGGCGATGGTGGCGCTCGTGCTCGCTCAGGCGACACTGGAGAAGTTCGGCGGCGATTCCGTGGAGGAGACCGCCCGCAACCTGCAGGGCTACCTTTCGTCCCTCACCATCAAGTAGCGGAGCAGAGCCCCTATGACGCGCCCCAAGGCAGTGATCATCGGACCACCAGGGTCTGGCAAGACCACCGTCGGAACCCGGCTGGCGGACCGCCTGTCGGTAGGGTTCCGCGACACCGACGCCGACGTCGAGGCGATCGCGGGCAAGCCGGTCAGCGAGATCTTCATCGACGACGGAGAACCGCGCTTCCGCGAGCTCGAGCGTGCGGCCGTGCGCACCGCGCTCGCCGAGCACGACGGCGTGCTGGCGCTCGGCGGCGGCGCGATCCTCGACGAGGGCACCCAGGCGCTCCTC
This sequence comes from Actinomadura sp. HBU206391, assembly GCF_014323665.1. Taxonomy (GTDB): domain Bacteria; phylum Actinomycetota; class Actinomycetes; order Streptosporangiales; family Streptosporangiaceae; genus Actinomadura_C. The sequence continues at coordinate 13,733 of NZ_JABVEB010000104.1, forward strand.
GCCGAGCACACGGTCGTCTACCTCGAGGTGGGCCTGTCCGACGCGGTGAAGCGGGTCGGCCTGGCCTCGGCCCGGCCGCTGCTCGTGCTCAACCCGCGAAGTCGGCTGCGCGGGCTTCTGGAGGAGCGGCTGCCCGTCTACGAGCGGCTCGGCACCATCACCGTGAACACCGGCGGTCGCAGTCCCGACGAGATCGTGGACCAGATCGTCAAGGAGATCTCTTGACCGCCACGAGGATCGCCGTGCGGGGTGACGCCCCGTACGACGTCGTCGTGGGAACCGGTGTGCTGGGCGAGCTCCCGGGCTTCCTCGGCGACACTCCACGCGCGGTCGCCGTCGTTCACGCAGAGGGACTGCCCGAGATCGCCCGGCCGGTGTGCGGCGTGCTGGCACAGGCGGGACACACCGTCCACACGCTGCCGGTTCCCGACGGTGAGGCGGCCAAGGAGATCGGCGTGCTCGCCGGGCTCTGGTCGCGCTTCGCCCAGCTCGGCATCACCCGTTCCGACGCGGTCGTCGGCGTCGGCGGCGGCGCCACCACCGACCTGGCGGGGTACGCCGCGGCCTCGTGGCTGCGGGGCGTCACCTCGGTGCTCGTCCCCACCACGCTGCTCGGCATGGTCGACGCGGCCATCGGCGGCAAGACCGGGATCAACATCCCCGAGGGCAAGAACCTGGTCGGCGCGTTCCACCCGCCGGCGGGGGTGCTGTGCGACCTGGCCACGCTGATGACCATGCGGGACGAGGACTACATCAGCGGTCTCGCCGAGGTCGTCAAGGCGGGTTTCATCGCCGATCCGGCCATCCTCGACCTGGTCGAGGACGATCCCGAGGCGGCCGCCGCGCCCGACGGCGCGCACACGCGCGAACTCGTCGAGCGGGCCATCCGGGTCAAGGCCGACGTCGTGTCCGCCGACCTCAAGGAGAGCGGGCTCAGGGAGATCCTCAACTACGGGCACACTCTCGCCCACGCGATCGAGAAGGCGGAGGACTACCGGTTCCGGCACGGTCACGCGGTGGCCATCGGCATGGTCTACGCCGCCGAGCTCGGCCGGCTCACCGGCCGCCTCGAAGACGCCGTGGCGGATCGGCACCGGTCCGTGCTCGCCTCCGTCGGGCTGCCCACCTCCTACGGCACGGACGCCTGGCCCACACTGCGCCACTGTATGCGCGTGGACAAGAAGGCGCGCGGCGGGCGAGGGGGCACGACCAGACTCCGCTTCGTCGTCCTCGACGGGCTCGCCAAGCCGGGTCGTCTCGAAGACCCCGACGAGGCGCTGCTGGAGAGCGCCTACCGAAAGGTCGCCCGATGAAGACTGCGAGCGGGCGCGCGGTGGCTGGACTGAGGAGCGTAGGGAGCCTGCGACCGGAGCGACGAGGGAAGCCGCCGCGTCGAGGCGCCCGCTCGCCGGCGAGCGGAGCGAGCCAATGAAGACTGCGAGCGGGGCGAGCCAATGAAGACCGTTCTGGTGCTGAACGGGCCGAATCTCGGTCGGCTCGGCATCCGGCAACCCGACGTCTACGGTCATGAGACCTTCGACGACCTGGCCAAGCTGTGCCGCGAGACCGGGCGCCGGTTCGGCCTGCACGTCGAGGTACGGCAGACCGACGACGAGGCCGAGATGATCCGGTGGGTGCACGACGCGGTCGATCAGAGGACGCCCGTCGTGCTGAACCCGGCCGCGTTCACCCATTACTCGTACGCGCTGCGGGACGCGCTCGCCCAGCGCACCGCACCGCTGATCGAGGTGCACATCTCCAACCCGGCCGCGCGGGAGGAGTTCCGGCACACCTCGGTGGTGGCCGGGGTCGCCACCGGGACCATCGCCGGTTTCGGGCTCATGTCGTACACCCTGGCCCTGCAGGCGGTCGCCGAGCTGTTGACCGAGGCGGACGCCGCGCCTCCGGGCCGGCCGCCGATGCCGCCGTGAGGACACGCGACACGGGCCGGCCGCTCCGGCGCCTGTGCCGGGAAGGCTGATCGAGGACGGCTGATCCAGGAAGGCAGGGGCCTGTGACGTTGACCTCCGACCGCCCGGCTGGCCGTGACCGGCTGCTGATCGGGCTCTACGCCGCCATCGCGCTCGGTGCGCTGGTCGCGACCTGGTCGCAGAACCTCCGGTTCCTCCTGCGGGAGGACAACGGCGGCGTCTGGGGATTCGTCCGCGACGGCTACGCCAACCCGGCCGCCGCCTCGATCACCAACGACATCGTCTTCGTGCTGCTCGCCGCGGTCGTCCTCATGGTCGCCGAGGCGCGCCGGCTGGGCATCCGCCACGTCTGGGTCTACCCCTTGCTGTCGCTCGTGGTCGCGCTCAGCGTCGCCCTTCCGCTCTTCCTCATCGCCCGCCAGTTCGCCCTCGTCCGCCGGGCCTCGGCCCGGTCCGGCGCGGCCCCATGAGGCCGGCTCGGGCCGTCGTGGAGCGCCGGAGCCGCCGGCCAGGAGCGGCGCCGTGACCGAGCACCCGGCAGGGGTGCCGGCCATGGGCGCTAACCTGCAGCGAGCGGGAAACTGAATCAGGTTCGGTTGTGAGGGAGGATGCCGGATGCGCATCGGGATGTCTCTGAACTACGCGGGTGGCTTCAAGGAGACCGTCGAGGAGCTGGCCGACTACGAGAAGGCCGGTCTGGACATCGTGTTCGTCGCGGAGGCGTACACGTTCGACGCGGTGAGCCAGATGGGCTACATCGCCGCCAAGACCGAGCGGCTGGAGATCGCCTCGGGCATCCTGCCGCTCTATTCGCGCACGCCGACACTGCTGGCGATGACCGCGGCGGGGCTGGACTACGTCTCAGAGGGCCGGTTCACGCTGGGACTCGGTGCCTCGGGCCCACAGGTCATCGAGGGCTTTCACGGCGTGCCCTACAACGCACCGCTCGGCCGCACCCGCGAGATCGTCGAGATCTGCCGCAAGGTGTGGAAGCGCGAGGAGCGCCTCACCTACGACGGCAAGTACTACACCCTGCCGCTCCCGCCCGAGAAGGGCACCGGGCTGGGGAAGCCGCTGAAGATCATCAACCATCCGGTGCGCCCGCGGATCCCGGTGCTGGTGGCGGCCATCGGGCCGAAGAACGTGGAGCTCACCGCCGAGATCGCCGAGGGCTGGGAGCCGATCTTCTATCTGCCGGAGAAGGCGGCCGACGTGTGGGGGCCCTCGCTGGCGGCCGGCCGGGCCAAGCGCGACCCGGCACTGGGCGACCTCGACATCGTCGGTCAGGCTCATCTGGCCATCGGCGACGACGTGGAGGGGCTGCGCGAGCTCGGCCGTCCGATGGCCGCGCTGTACATCGGCGGCATGGGCGCCAAGGGCAGGAACTTCTACAACGACCTCTGCCGGCGCTATGGCTGGGAGAAGGAGGCCGACGAGATCCAGGACCTCTACCTCAGCGGCAAGAAGAAGGAGGCCGCCGAGAAGGTCCCCGCGGAGCTGCTGGAGAAGATGTCGCTGATCGGTGCCGAGTCGCACGTGAAGGAGCGCCTCTCCGCCATGAAGGCGTCGGGTGTGACGACGCTCAACGTCAGCCCGGTCGCGGCCGACCACAAGGGCCGGCTCGCCCTCATCGAGAAGATCAAGGAGCTGGCCGCCGACGCGTGATCTGCGGCCGCGAGGCTCGTGGCCGCGGCAGGCTGTGTGATCACCACTGTCGGCGGGTGGTCGCGCAGCCGGTCACGGCCGGGCGGCTACAGTCAGGGCATGTCCGAGATCCACAACCTTCGCCGCGACCGGCTTGCCCAGGTCGTCGCCCGGCGTGACGCCGAGGCGGCGCTCATCACCGACCTGGTCAATGTCCGCTATCTCACCGGGCTGGCGAGCTCCAACGCCGCGCTGCTCATGTACGCGGATGGCGCGAGCGTCCTGTGCACCGACGGCCGGTACGTGGGGATCGCCGCCTCGGCCTGCCCCGAGCTGGAGCTGATCGTCGACCGGCTGACCGCGAGAGCCCTGGTGGCGCACGCGGCCGCCGGCGGCGTACGGCGGCTCGCGTTCGAGGCGCACGCCCTCACGGTGGAGGCGCACGGCGAACTCGCCGAGGAGGCGCCGTCGCTGGTGCCGCTGGGCCGGGCCGTGGAGGAGCTTCGCAGGGTCAAGGACGAAGCGGAGATCGACCTCCTGCGCGAGGCCTGCGCGATCACCGATCAGGCGTTCGCCGACGTGCACACGATGATCGCCCCTGGCGTGACCGAGCGCGAGGTGGCCATCGCCCTGGAACGCAGGATGGTCGACCTCGGGGCCGAACGCCCGGCGTTCGAGTCGATCGTGGCGAGCGGACCCAACGGGGCGATCCCGCACCATCGCGCCGGTGCGCGCGCCATCGGGGCGGGTGACCTGGTCACCATGGACTTTGGCGCGTTGTGCGGCGGGTATCACGCCGACATGACCCGTACTGTCGCCGTCGGACGCGTGGCCGAGTGGCAGCGATCCGTCTACGACCTGGTGGCGACGGCGCAGCGGGCGGGTTGCGAGGCCGCGGTTCCCGATGCCGAGGTCGGGGCGGTCGACTCCGCGGCCCGCGACATCATCAAGGAGGCCGGCCACGGGGACGACTTCACGCACGGGCTCGGTCACGGCGTGGGCCTGGAGATCCACGAGGCACCGCTCCTGGGGTACGACAAGACCGGTAAACTGGTTGATCGGGTTGCGATCACCGCGGAGCCGGGCGTCTACCTGGCCGGCCGGGGCGGGGTCCGCATCGAGGACACCCTGGTGGTCCGGGCGGACGGCCCGGAACTCCTTACCAAGACCACCAAGGAGCTGCTCGTCCTGTGACGAGCGTTCCGCGTACAGGAGAGACGACCTAGTGGCGACGACGAACGACCTCAAGAACGGACTGGTGCTGAAGCTCGACGGTGGCGACCTTTGGGCCGTCGTGGAGTTCCAGCATGTCAAGCCCGGCAAGGGCGGCGCGTTTGTCCGCACCAAGCTGAAGAACGTGCTCTCCGGCAAGGTGGTCGACAAGACCTTCAACGCCGGCGTCAAGGTGGACGTGGCGAACGTCGACAAGCGCGAGATGCAGTACTCCTACAAGGACGGCGACGAGTTCGTCTTCATGGACACCGAGACCTACGACATGCTGCACATCTCCGGTACGACGGTCGGCGACGCCGCCAACTACCTGCTGGAGAACACGCTCGCCACGGTGGCCATCCACGAGGGCTCGCCGCTGTACGTCGACCTGCCCGCGTCGGCGGTGCTCGAGGTGACGCACACCGAGCCGGGCCTGCAGGGAGACCGCTCCACGGGCGGCACCAAGCCGGCGACGCTCGAGACCGGTGCCGAGATCAAGGTGCCGCTGTTCATCACCACCGGCGAGAAGGTCAAGGTCGACACCCGTTCCGGCGAGTATCTCGGCCGCGGCTGATGGCCGCACGCAGCAAAGCGCGGAAGCGGGCCTTCGAGGTCCTCTTCGAGGCCGAGCAGAGAGGGGTCTCGACGGCCGACGTGCTCACCCACCGCAACCGGCCCGAGGCGGAGGAACTGGCCGAGTACGGCCATGCCGTACGGCTGGTCGAGGGCGTGCAGGCCCAGGGCGAGCGCATCGACGAACTGATCGCCACGTACGCGGTCGGGTGGACGCTCGACCGCATGCCCGCCGTCGACCGCACCATCCTGCGGCTCGGCCTGTATGAGCTGTTGTGGGTCGACGACGTGCCGGACGCGGTGGCGATCAGTGAGGCGGTGGCGCTGGCCACCGACTTCTCCACTGAGGAGTCACCCCGCTTCATCAACGGCCTGCTCTCCCGGCTCCAGCAGCTCAAGCCGTCTCTGGCGCTCTGACCGCCAGGATCGGAGACGGTGTCCGCATTGCCCGGCGCCGTGACTATGGTGGGGGCGATGACCGAGGTGAGGAGCGACGCCGTGGCCGATCGGCTGGGCGACCGTCCGGGGAGCAGGCCCGGCGCCCGCGGGGCGAGCAGGGTCCGGACCGCCGTCGTATGGGAGATCCTGCGCGAGGTGCTCGACCGTAGGGCCAAGGAGTCCGGGCGCCCCGCTCTGGACGTGGTCGACGCGGGCGGCGGCACCGGCGGGTTCGCCGTGCCGCTCGCCGAGCTCGGGCACCGAGTCACCGTCGTCGACGCGAGTCCGGACGCCCTCGCCGCGCTGAAGCGCCGTGCCGCCGAGTCGGGCGTCACCGTCAACGCGGTGCAGGGGGACGCCGATGATCTGCTGGGCATGGTCGGCCCGGCGAGCGCCGACCTCGTCCTGTGTCACAGCGTACTGGAGTACGTCGATGATCCGGCGCTGGTCTTCGCCGCCATGGCCCGCACCGTACGACCCGGCGGAGCGGTCAGCGTGCTCGTCGCCGGTCAGGTGGCGACGGCGCTGCACCGGGCGGTGGGCGGTCACTTCGACGACGCCCGCCGCGTGCTGTCCGACCCCGACGGCCGATGGGGCGATCGCGACCCGGTTCCCCGGCGCTTCACCCGCGAGTCTCTCGCCGAGCTCGCCGGCCGGGCCGGTCTGCGGGCCGGTGAGGTGCAGGGCGTGCGGATCTTCGCCGATCTCGTT
>NZ_JABVEB010000105.1 GCF_014323665.1 Actinomadura sp. HBU206391
GGGGTTCACCTTGCCGCTGAGCTTCACCGCGGTGTCCGGGGAACCGGTGAAGACCGTGCTGTCGATGGTCTTGCCGGTGGCGGCGTTCACCAGGGTGGCGCGCAGCCGCTGCCCGATCTCGGTGGAGAAGAGGCGTCCGCTGACCGCCCCCGACTCGTCGACGTCGACGTGGGCGGCGCCGTTGGCATTGGCGTTGGTGACGTCGCCGAGGTCCATCGTCGGCAGGTAGGTCTCGGTCCAGGCGAGTGTCTGGCCGGCCTTGAGCGTGGCCGGGGAGAAGAACTTGTCCGACGCGCCCGCCCAGAGCTCGATGTAGGGGCGGGCCGAGTTGCCCTTGGAGTACGGGTTGGTGTCGAACGAGGCGTTCTGACCCCACTCCCAGAGCTTCAGCCCCGGCGTCTTGGTGTTGTCGCCCACGCGCACGACGCCTTCGTTGTTCTCGTGGTTGATTACGCCCCACCAGTCGCCCTGCCGCATCGTGGCCAGATCCTGGCCGTAGGCGATGCCGCTGCGGTCCCAGTTGGACATCTTCTTGAGGGTGTCGAACTTGAGCATGCCGTCACCGGGTGCGCCGGCGGCCTCCTCCTTGTCCTCCATCCAGCGGTAGCCGGGGTCCCGGTAGATCTTCTTGACCGGCGAGACGATGGACATCGTCGGGGAGCCGGTGGACGGCCCGGCGCCGGGCGCGAGCGTGGTGCAGGTCCAGTACTCGAACTTCTTGTCCACCGAGCCCGGGTTGTGCAGGCTGACGGACATGTCGACCGACGGGGCGTCGTCGGTGAGGCTGTAGGTGACCGTCGTCTCGATCCCGGTGGGACCGTAGACGTACCGGGACGGCTTGTACGGGTAGTCCACGTTGTCGGTCTTGGTCATGGCGATCGAGAACCGGTCGCCGTTGCGGGTGACCTTGTAGTCCCACGGGACGTTCCAGTACTTGCCGTGCTCGGCCTCGGTGAGGGTGGGGAAGACCCCGCCCCACACCATGAGCCAGTTCTGGTAGAAGGGCGAGTTGCCGGGGGTGCCGGGGGCGGCACTGGAGAAGCCGTACGGCGTGCCGACCGGGTTGGCGTAAAAGACGTCGTGGCCGGTCGGCTTGTAGATCATGGACAGCAGGCGGCCGCCGTAGCCGGGCGCGAACGTGGCCTTGACGTACTTGTTCTCGGCGACGACCGTTTTGATCGTCTGGGGGACGACCTTGTTGGCGACACCGTCGCTGCGGACCGAGACGCCGTCGGCGCTGACCTTGTAGTCGTACCGCTGGAAGACGGTGGTGGCGTGCGTCTCGACCTTCAGGTAGTCCGGTCCGCTCGGGTCGAACCCGGTGCCAGGCTCGTCCTTGTGCCTTGACGCCTTGACGTGCTCGCCGCCGGTGTCGGTGCTGACCGTCCCCGTGATGTCGGTCAGTGCTCCCGGCCGCAGCGCCACCGTGCCCCGCGAGCCCGACCTGAGCCGCTCGCCGCTGTCGAGCTTGACGATCAGGGTGGACGCGTCGGGGAAGTAGGCGGCGTCCTCGCGCAGCACGCCGGCCACGTCGCGTCCGCTGCGGGTGGTCAGCCCGCTGAATCGCAGCACGTTCCGCACGTCGCCGGCGGTGATGGTGGTACCGCTCACGCCGGTCTGGGTCTCCTTGACGGCGAGGTCGCGGTCGCCGGAACGGAGCTTGGCGATCCGGCGGGTGAAACGGACCGCGATCTGGTCGCCGGCCGCACTGGCCTCGGCTTCGGCGATCTGTGCGGGCCGGTAGGCGGTGCCGCCCTCGGCCACGTGCGCGGTGACGGCCTCGGTGGCCGCTCCCGCACTGGTGGTCAGCCTCAACGTGGCGGCGAACGTCAGGTCGGAGGCCGCGTCGCGGTCCAGGTCGATGCTGAAGTACAGCCGGAAACCGCGCCGGTCGGTGCCGGCGCGGTGCTCCACGTAGACGGGGCTCACGGACGAGTCGCCGCTCGCCAGCGTGATGTTGGCCGCGGTGTAGACGCCCACCGGCATCCCGGACCAGACGCTGGAGGCGAACGTGACGTCGACCGTGCGGGAGTCCACGACCGCGGCCTTGGAGACGCGAGCCGGTGCGGCGTCGCTCGCCGTGCCGTTGAACGAGGTGGCCTGGGTCTTGGAACCGGGCAGCACGCCGCCGTCGTCGGCGCGGAAGAACAGATCGGCGAGCTTGTCGCCGCCGCCGTCCAGCCACAGCCGGTAGGGGCGCTGCTCCAGATGGACGCCCGTGCCGAGCACCACCCGCAGGGTGCGGTGGTCGCCGGTGTCGACCGGGCGCACCGACGTGCCGGCGACCTCGGACAGTGCCCGCCCGTCGAGCACCGCGTCCGGGCTGCCGGCGGCGCCGCCGCTGACCTTGATGAACTGCCCGGCGTAGGCCTGGTTGGCGGCGGTGAACTGCAGGAGGTCGTCACCGAGCGACTTGTTGAAGGTGATGTCGATGGACTTGTCGTCCGGCGCCGTCACGCCGGTGACGCGCAGCGCGGGCGCTGACCTGGTGGCCTGCTGCGCGGCCTGCGCCAGCACGGGTTGTGGCAGGAGGGCCACCGTCCCGCCGGTGCCGGTCAGCGCCAGCGCGGTGAGGATCACCAGACTGCGTGATCGGACCCGTGTTGCTCGGGTGTGCATCGTATCCTTTTCCTTTCGAAGGCATCCCCGGATGCGGGGGCCCGGCGGTCGGGCCGGGCTCCCAAGGGGGCAAAGGGGTGGGACCTTACTCGTCGGGGCGAAGGCAAGGCTTCGCCCCGGGCCGGGCGGTGCCGCCGGGCCCGAATGGGTGGTCGGTGGGTAATGGGTGGTCGTTGGGTCAGGCGCTGTGCGCCTGATTGAGTTGGGCCTCGTTGATCTCCGCGACGGTCGGATAGGAGCGGGCGCAGCCCGTCCGCCGACAGGACAGGGAGCCGGCGATCACCGCTTGTTCCAGTGCCTCCCTCGGCCCGGCACCGGCCAGCCGGCCGGCCATGTAGGTGCCGGCGAGGGCGTCGCCGGCACCCGCCGTGTCGACCACCTCGACCGGTGGGGCGGTCACCCGGTAGGCATGGTCGGCGGTCAGCACGGTGGCGCCGGCCGCGCCGTCGGTCAGCACGATCTCCTGCGGCTCCGGTCCGAGCGCGGTGCGGATCCGCTCCGGCCGGTCGGTGCCGAACAGGCCGCGGGCGTCCTCGCCCGACATGATCACGATGGTGGCGGCCCGGGCGAACTCGACTCCGCGCCCGGTGTCCGGTCGCAGCGCCGGGCGATGGTTGACGCAGAACGTCACCGGGATGCCCCGCTCGCGGGCCAGCCGCGCCGCCCGCTCGGCGGCCCGGGCGGCGCTGTCGGAGATGGCCAGCGATATGCCGCTGACATGCAGGGCGTCCGCGTCATCGAGCAGACGCCCGTCCACGTCCTCCTCACTGAGCAGGGTCGCCGCCGAGTTCGACCGGTAGTAGTGGAAGCGGTGTTCGCCGAACCCGACCGCGTTGACGTACACCCCGGTGGGGGCGGAGTCGTCGACGGCGATCCGGCTGACGTCCAGGCCGGACCGCCGCCAGTAGTCCATCAGCAGCGTGCCGGGTGCGTCCGCGCCGAGCCGGGTCAGCAACCTGGCCTTGGTGCCCATGCGCGCCGCCATGATGGCGACGTTGGCGACATCGCCGCCGTACCCCCTGCCGAGGTAGTCCGGCGGGAGGTCGTCCCGCACCCCCACCTCGAGCAGGCCCTCTCCGATCGCGACGAGCACTGGGGTCCGGCCGCCGCTCGCGGACTCCTGGTTGTCATCGGTCACACCGTCTTCCTCACTCCCCGATATCGGCACGTCCGGCTCAGAAAAGGCTGTTCGGGTCGTAGAACTGGTCGACGTTGTCCTTGTTGACGACCGGCGCGTCGAGCGGTGTGTCCTTGGTCGGCTGCGCGCCGCCCAGCACGGCCATCATCCGGTTGAGCCCGGTACGGCCGATCGTGTCGGCGTTGTTCACCGCGGTGGCGCCGTAGTTAGAGCCGTCCTTGATGGCCTTCAACGCCTCTTTCTGACCATCGGCGCCGACCAGGAACATCTCGTCGGTGCGGTCGGCGTCGGCGATCGCCTTCTGCGCGCCCAGGCACATGGAGTCGTTCTCGCAGAAGACGGCGTCGATCTTGCTGTTCTTGGCGAGCAGGTTCTCCATCACCTTCAGGCCGCCGTCGGAGCTCCAGCCACCGAAGTCCGGCGCCTCGATCACCTTGATGCCCGGCGACTGCTTCACCGCGCCCAGCAGGCCGTTGGTCCGGTCCAGGCCGATCGTGTTGTCGGCCGGGCCGCCCTTGATGACGGCCAGGGTGCCGTTGCCCTTCAGCCGGTCGACGACGTACTTGCCGTCGCCCTGGCCGATCTGGGTGTTGTTCGGGCCGATCCAGCTCGTGTACTGCCCGCCGCTGAACTTGCGGTCCACCAGCACCGACGGCACGTTCTTCTGCTTGATCGCGTTCATGGCCGCCGGAGCCGCGTTCAGCGGGCCGCCGGAGATGATGACGCCGTCGACGCTCTGGGTGAGCAGGTCGTCGATGTCGGAGGTCAGTTTGCTGGCGTCGCCCTGGGCGTCGGTCTGGATCAGCTTGATGTTGGTGTAGGTCTTGGACTCGGCCTCGATCGCCTTGGACATCGCGATGAAGTACGGCGCCCCGAGGCTGAAGTTGGCGACGCCGATCTTCAACTCCTTCTTCTCGGCGGTGCCGCCGCCGGAGTCGTCGGAGCCGCCGCACGCCGAGAGCGACAGCGCCAGAGCACCCACGGCCACGCCGCAGACGAGCTTCTTCATGGTGCCTTCCTTTGAAACGAGGGGTGAGGATGAGGACCTGCTGTGAGAAGGCCGCGGCGATGGCGGCCTAGATGTTCTGCTGTTCGCGTCGCCGGGCGAGGATGGCGACTCCGATGATCACTCCCTTCAACACCTGCTGCCAGTAGCTCTGCACGTCGTAGAGGCTCAGCAGGTTGTCGATGAGACCGAGCAGGACGACGCCGCCGAGCGTGCCGCCGACGGTCCCGCGGCCCCCCGAGAGGGCGGCTCCGCCGATGACGCACGCCGCGATCGCGTCCAGCTCGAATCCCTGGCCGACGCTGGGCTGTGCGATGCCCACGCGCGACGCGAGGATCACCCCCGCCAGCCCCGCGCACAGCCCGGACAGCGCGTACGCCAGCACCAGATGCCGCTGCACTTTGACGCCGGCCAGTCGGACGGCCTCCCGATTGCCGCCGATGCCCAGCAGCGACCGGCCCGCCGAGGTCCGGTTGATCAGAACCCAGCCGAGCGCGAACATGACGACCGTGATGATCGCCGCCATCGGCACCGGGCCGAGATTCTGCGCGCCGAGAGTGAGGAAGTCCGGCGTGGTCGGGCTGATCGGCGTACGGGAGTAGACGTACGTCAGCCCGCGGAAGGTGGTCATCGCCGCGAGCGTGACGACGAACGGCGCGAGCGCGAAGCGCGCGACCAGCACGCCGTTGACCACCCCGCACGCGGCGCCGAGCACGATCGCGGCCACGATCGCCAGTGGCACCGGCAGGCCTTCGACCAGACCGGCCGAGACGATGCCGGTCAGCGCCACCACCGAGCCGACCGACAGATCGATCCCGCCGGTGAGGATCACCATCAGCATGCCGAGGCTGAGCAGGCCCGTGGTGACCATCTGGCGCAGCAGGTTGGTCAGGTTGCCCTCGGTCAGGAACGCGTCGTTGGTGATCCCTGAGATCACGACGACGGCCAGCGCGAGCGCTATGAAGATCACGTTGACGAGGGGGACGTGGACGAAGGGCCCGCGGCCCGTCCACGACCCCGCCGCCGCGACCGGCTCGCCGGCCGGCGGAGCGGCGGTCTTCGCGGGGCTCTCGTCGGTCATGCGGCCACCCCCACAGAGTGCGCGAGGACCTCGTCCTCGGTCGTGTCGGCCGACCGGACCTCGGCCACCAGCCGGCCCTCGCGCATCACCAGCACGCGGTCGGTGGCGCCGAGCACCTCGGTCAGGTCCGATGAGATGAGCAGAACGCCGAGCCCGGCCTGGGTGAGCGTGTCGATCATGCGGTAGATGTCGACCCGCGTCGCCATGTCGACGCCGCGCGTCGGCTCGTCGAGGATGAGTACGCGCGGTTCGGTCAGCAGCCACTTGGCCAGGACGACCTTCTGCTGGTTGCCGCCGCTGAGGTTGACCACCGGCATGCCCGGCCGCGGCGGCCGGATGTCGAGGCGTTCGACCATCTGCCGGACGGCCGCGTTGCGGCGGCGCGTGTCGAGCAGGCCTCTGCGGCGCAGCCGGGGCAGCGTCGCGAACGTCGCGTTGTCGGCGACGTCCATCCCGAGCACCAGGCCGGTGTGCTTGCGGTCCTCGGTCACGAGGGCCAGCCCGGCGGCGATCGCGTCGCCCGGGGTCCGGAACCGCACCGGCTCGCCGTCGATCCGCACCGTGCCGGCCGTCGGCCGGTCGGCGCCGAACAGACAGTGCGCGACCTCGCTGCGACCGCTGCCGACGAGCCCGAACATGCCGACGATCTCACCCGCGGCGATCGAGAACGAGATGTCGTGGAACGCGCCTTCTCGGCCGAGCTCCCGCACCTCGAGCAGGGGCGGCCCGGTCGCGGGCTCGCGGTCGGGATAGATCTGCTCGAGCCGCCGCCCGGCCATGAGCGTGATGATCTCGTCTTCGCTGGTCTCGGCGGGCGTCAGCGTCTCGACCACCCGGCCGTCTTTGATCACGGTGATCCGGTCCGCGATCTCCATGACCTCGGCCAGCCGGTGCGAGACGTAGACGACGGCCACGCCGCGGTCGCGAAGTGCGCGGATCAGGTCGAACAGCCGCTCCAGATCGGCACCGGCCAGCACCGCCGACGGCTCGTCGAGCACGAGCATCCGCGGCTCACCTGCCAGCGCCTTGGCGATCTCGACCATCTGCTGCCGGGCCACCGAGAGCCGCCCCGCGCGGGCACGCGGGTCGATGTCGGTGAAGCCGATCTCCTTCAGGAGCGCACGTACCCGCGCGTGCGCGGCCGGCCAGTCCAGCAGGCCGCGCGAGGTGGGCAACGCGCCGAGCAGGACGTTCTCGGTGACCGTCATCTGGGGCACCAGGCTGAGCTCCTGGTAGACGGTGCGGAATCCGCGGGCGTGCGCGTCCTGCGGACTGTGCAGCGTCAGGGGCTCGCCGTCGAGCAGGATCTCGCCACGGTTCAGCGGCTCGGCTCCGGCCAGCACCTTGATGAGCGTCGACTTGCCAGCCCCGTTGGCGCCCGCGATGGCGAGCACCTCGCCGCCCCGGATGGTGAGGTCCACGCCGTGCAGTACCTCGACGCCGGCGTATCCCTTGTGGACTCCTCGCAGCTCGAGCGTCATGCCATGCCGTCCATCACGATGACGGTCTTCTGCTCGGTCATGTCCAGGAGCGTGTCGTGCAGGCCCTCGCGGGCTCCGCCGGTCAGTTTCACTCCGCCGAAGGGCAGGTTCTCGGCGCGCAGCGCGGTCGACCCGTTGATGACGACGCCGCCGACCTCGAGCCGCCGGGCGAGCGAGAACGCCCGCGACACGTCCTTGGTGAAGATCGCGGCCTGCAGGCCGTACGGGGACTCATTGGCCAGCTCGACCGCCTCGAGCGGGTCGCCGACCCGCAGCAGCGGCGCCACCGGGCCGAAGATCTCTTCGTCCACCGCCTTCGCGCGGGGGGCGACGTCGACGAGCACCGTCGGCGGCACGAAGGCCCCTTCGCGCGGCCCGCCGACCACGACGCGTGCGCCGGCACCGACCGCGGCCTCGACCGCGCCGGCGACCGCCACGGCGGCCGGCTCCGTGATCAGCGGGCCCACATCGGTCGGCTCCTCCAGTTGGTCGCCGATGACGAGCTCCCTGGCCTGGGCCTCCAGGGCCTCGGCGAACGCGCCGTACACGCCGTCCTCGACATAGACCCGCTTGACCGCGCAGCAGATCTGCCCGTTGCCCCGGGCCAGCCGGCCGAGCACCACCGCCTCGGCCGCGCGTTCCAGATCGGCGTCGGCGCACACGATCAGGGCGTCGTTGCCGCCCAGCTCCAGGTGGGTCCGCTTGAGGGTCCCGGCCGCGAGTTGCGCGATGGCCTTGCCCGCTGCGGTGCTGCCGGTCAAACTGATCATCTGCACACCAGGCGTGGACGCGAGGAACCGGGCCAGCTCAGGGCCGCCGGTGACGACCTGGTGCGCCGCGGCCGGAACCCCGGCGCGCTCGACGATCTCGCCGATCGCCATCAGAGTGAGCGGGCACTTCTCCGGGGGCTTCACGATCACCGCGTTGCCCGCCGCGAGCGCCGCCGCCGCCTTGTGCGCGTAGAGCTCGACCGGGTAGTTGAAGGGGACGATCGCGGCGACGACGCCCAGTGGCTCACGGATCGTGAAGGCCAGGTGCGACTCCAGACCCGGCACCGCGTCGAGGGGGATCTGCCGCCCGAACATCCGGGTGGCCTCACCGGCGAAGCCGCGGAAGATCCGGATCGCCGCGGCGACCTCTTCGCGGGTTTGCCGGATCGGCTTGCCGTTCTCGGCCGCCAGCAACCGGGTCAACTCGACGCTGCGGCGTTCGATCTCGTCGGCCACCGCGCTCAGCAGCCTGGCCCGCTCGTGAGCGGGGATCGCCGCAATCTCCCGCCGGCCTCGCTGCGCGACCTCTACCGCCTGGCGGGCCTGGTCCTCGGTGGCAACCGGCATCTCGCCGAGCAGCGTCCCGCTGCCGGGATTGTGGATCGGCATGCTCTCCGCGACGGGAGCCGATGGCCCGTCGACCAGGAAATTCCCCAATGTCCGACTCCTTTGTCGCATCCGGACCGCAGAACGCTCCGGTTTCGTTCCGCGTCGCGGAACAGTATCTCGTCTGATAGAATGTGCTCGCACAGTAGATGCGAAGGAATCCGACTGTCAATGGGTGAAATTTCGGGCGAAACCGACCACCGTGTGGGTCGTTCCTCCAATGCCGGCAACGCGGTCAGCAAGGCCGTGAACGTGCTCGAAGCCGCGGTCGCGGGAGCGGAGCCGCGGCGCCTGGGTGACATCGCGACCGACGCGGGCGTGCCGAAGGCGAGCGTGCACCGCATCCTCGCCACGCTCGGCGAGCTCGGCTTCATCGCCAGCGACGGTGACGGCACCTACCGGGTGGGTCCGCGCATGCTGGCGCTGGCCGAGGAGGTCAAGGCGGTGGGCACGGCGGGCATCGGAGATGTGCTGTCGGCCCTGGCCACAGAGGTGGGTCATACCGTTCACATGGCGTTGCGCAGCGGCAACCATGCCGTCTACGTCCACAAGGTCGAGGCCGACCAGCCCTATCGCATGGCGTCACGGGTCGGCATGCGCCTGCCCTTGCACTGCACGGCCATCGGGAAGAGCGTGCTGGCCCACCTGTCCGAAGAAGAGGTGCGCACAGTGGTGGCCGGCGCCGGGCTGCCCGCCCGCAATGCCAAGACCATCACCGACGCGAAACGGCTGCTCGAGGAGCTGGCCGTGATCCGGGGTCAGGGCTACGCCATCGACGACGAGGAGAACGAGACCACCATCCGCTGCATCGGTGCGCCCGTCTTCGATCGCGCCGGCGCCGTGGTCGGCGGCGTGAGCATCTCGACGGTGACCTTCCTGGTGCCACGCGACCAGCTGGTGACGTTCGCGCCCGGTCTGCTCACTGCGGCCAAGGAGGTCGGGGCGCTCCTGGGCTGAGTGGGCCCGATGCACTCGGGTACGGCCGAAGCGCGCGATCGAGGCGGTCAGTCCTCGTCGGCGGGAACGGTGAAGAGGCGGATGTGGACAGGCCGTGCGCCGGCAGGCGCGCCGTCGGAGCCGTGGCCGTGCTGCTGCAGTAGGTGGATGTAGGCCTCGAAGAACTCGGTCAGCCCCTTCTCGGTCATGTGGGTGAAGCCGCGCGACAGCATCGCCCATGCCCGGTCCCGTTCGTAGGCCTCGGGCAGCCTGCCGAGCAACTCCATGTCCTCGGCGTGCCCAAGCCGCAGCATCTCGGCGAGGACGGGCCGGTCCTCGGGCGCCAGGGTCTCGGGAACGGGCATGCGGAGATCGCGCGGGCCCTCGGTGCGGCGCCACCATCGCTCCCGGCCGGCGGACCGTTCGGGGATCTCCTCGATGAAGCCGTACTTCTCCAGCTGGCGCAGGTGATAGCTGGTCGTGCCGGTGTTGGCGCCGAGCACCTCGCCGAGAGTGGTCGACGTCGCGGGACCGTGCGCGCGGAGCCGATGCAGGATCCGGCGGCGCAGGGGATGGCTCAGCGCCTTGAGCCTTCCCGGGTCGTCCAGGATGACCGGCTTCTCGGCATCGTCCTTCATGACGAGCAGTCTAGTACTACAGAAGGATTTTTGCAGAGAACTCTTTGCAGAGATTTCTCTGTGGTCTACCGTTCTGGCCATGAACAAAGCAATCACCGTCCTTCTGGCGCTGGTCCTGGGGGCCATGGGCATGGCGCCCGCGGGGGCGGCCACCTCTGGATCGATCCCGGCGCCACCCGGCCTGACCTCCACCGACGTGAGCTTCAAGGGGTTCGGCGGGCTCACTCTGCACGGCACGGTCCTGGCACCGGCGAAGCCGGAGCCACCCCGGCCCGGCGTCGTGCTCGTCACCGGTTCGGGGGCGGGCGTACCACGCGAGCACCTGCTCACCGAGGCCACGGAGTTCGCGCGCCGGGGCCTGGCCGTCCTGATCTACGACAAGAGGTCAGCGGGCTACACGACCTTCCGCCGCTCCTACTCCGAGCTGGCCGACGACGCGCTCGGGGCCGTCCGTGCGCTCGCTGCTCAGCCCGGGGTCGACTCCGCGAAAGTGGGTCTCTGGGGGCTGAGCGAGGGCGGCTGGGTCGCGCCGCTGGCCGCGTCGAGATCCGCCGACGTGGCCTTCGTGATCGTCGTTGGCGGCAACGCGATGACGCCGATCCGGCAGCAACTCTGGAACGAGACCTCCTCGCTCCGCAGGGAGGGCGTGTCCGGCTCGCTGATCCACCACGGCAAGCGCAACTTCACCCGGCTCGGAGCCGACGCGGGACTGTTCGCCGAGGCGCACTTCGACGCCGAGGGTGTTCTGGCCCGGGTACGGCAGCCGCTGCTCGGCGTATGGGGGAGCCGTGACCTGCAGACCCCGCCCGAGGACAATCCTCCGCTCTTCGCGCGGGCGCTGCGGCGGGGCGGCAACACCCATTACACGTTCCGCTTCTTCGCCGGCGCCGACCACGCGGCGCACGAGAGCCCCGACGGCGGCCGTACCCGGGGGCCGGCGCTGGCGCCCGGGTACGCCGACCTGGTCGGTTCGTGGATCGGTGACGTGACGAGCGGACGCCTGCCGAACGCCGACGCCCCGACGCCGCCGCGGCAGGACGACGCGAGCATCGAGGCGCCGCCGTCGGCGTGGTGGGAGTCGGCCTGGGCGCAGCTCGCGGCGTTCGTGCTGTTCTTCGTGTCGTTCACCGCGTATCCGCTGGTGGCCCTGGTGCGGCGGCTCCGCGGCCGAAGGACGCGACCGGTGAGCCGCTGGGCCCGGCTGGTCGCCGCCGGCGGCCTGGCCGCCGTGATGGGCGTGTTCTCCTATCTCTTCTACCTGATGGCGGCCGGGCGATCGCCGCACCCCGGGAACGTGCTCGCAGGCCGGCCACTGCCGTGGCTCGGGCTGCAGATGCTCGCCGTGGCCGTCGTCGCCGCCGGCGTCGCGACCGCCGTGGCCTGGCGCCGCGCCGCCGCGACCGTCCCCTGGGGGGAGCGGCTACGGCTGGGCCTGCTGTTCACCGCCGGAACGGTGTTCATCCCGTGGGCCTTCTACTGGGGACTGCTCCTTCCCTGACCGGCCACCACGGGCAGGTGATCTCGCGATCGATGTCGACCTCGCCGGCCATCAGGCGCTCACCACGGTGGCCGGCGAGTCCCTCCCGCCCATCGGCCGCGCGGTGGTGACGGTCAGCGCCGCTCCGCCACCAGCAGCATGAAGAGCGCGGTGGGGAAGCCGTCGCGCCACCAGGGGTCGCTCTGGAGCTGTTCGCCGGTCGGGTGCGGCTCGCGTAGATCCGTGATCACGAAGCCGGCGTCTCGGAGCGTCCCGGAGTAATACTCCAGCGGCCGGAGCCAGGAGGTGATCATCGAGGGCGATTCGAGCCCGTCCACCATGAAGTGCTGGTCGATGCCCCGCGAGGTGAAGTACCGCGAGGCCGGCACGCTGTTCATCGCCCCGTTCTCCGAGTGCGCGGTGTAGAAGCACGGATGCAGCGTGAGGATGACCAGCCGTCCGCTGCTCTTCAGGACGCGGCCGAACTCGTGGATCGCGCGCGACGGGTCATGAAGGTGGCTGAACAGGTGATTGCAGACGACGAGGTCGAAGACCTCATCCCCGACGGGTATCGCGTCGACGCTCGCGCAGGTGAACGAGACGGGTTCGGCAGTGCCGGTCGGAACGCTCTCGGCCGCGTCTATCAGGCCCTGGCAGGCGTCGACGCCGAGGACGTCGGCGCCCTGGGACGCGAGCCTGCGGGCGAGGTAGCCTTCACCGCATCCCGCGTCCAGGATCTTCTGTCCTTCGCATGGGCCGATCGCGTCGAGAACGGCTCGGTCGGTGAGTTCGGTGCGGTACCGGTCACGGTGCTCCCGGATGACCTTCACCCAATACTCCGCGTTCGCCTCCCATCTCTCTCGCGTGAGTTCTGCGACTGCTCTTGCATCGTCCACCGGCCCCACGTTCTCCAAACCTTGGTCAGGCCATGCCCTTAAGCTGTTTCACCAGTTTGTTGCAGGCGTCCCGTACTCTTTTGTCCTGGCAGTCGGCTGCGCGCTGCTCGAGCACCGTTATCAGCTCCGCGACCCTTAATCCGAAGCTGGGATCCCGTTGCAGTGCCAAGGGAATGTAGGTCGATACCAGGTAGTACACGTAGGCGTCGTTGTAGCTCGTTATCTCCCGCAGCACCTCTCTGGCCGTATTGCGCAACAGCAGTGAGCTGGGCAAAGTGAAGTCAGAGCTTATTCGGCCGTCCCGGGTGTACGTGGGGAAGGACCATTCTTCGAGCGCCGCGTATATGGGGGTCCGGTCGAGTTCCTGTCGATATCTCTCCGCGAGGTCGAGATCATTCGAGCTGATGAGCGAGCCCATCACCACGCCCCGCATCATGAAGGCGGTCTGCCGTCCGGGGACCTCGAAGGCCAGCCCGGCATCCTGAGTTCCGGTCACCTTGCTGACCTGGTGCGTGAGGATGTTGAGAGCGAGAATCGAATGGAACGAGTAGGTCTTGCGATTCAGCAGGGGGGCGAGTTCGATCGATGACTCGAAGAGCTTGTGCTGGTCGCTGAGCAGCCCGTGGCCCGGTTCGGTGGAATAGAGCGCCTCGAGCGCCCGGTCCTGCTCACGCCCCCAGAAGCGGGCGAGATAGGAGGAGACCTTCTGGTTGGCATCGCCCCGGACGATGTGCAGAGCGGCTTCGAGGGCGTTCAGGAGATGCTGCTGAGCCACGGTCGAGCCCTCGAGCGCCCGCAGGTCGACCGACAGCCCCTCGGCGTGCAGATCCGTGACGAGCGTGTTGCGTCGCCTCAGCAGGGAGTGCGCCATGGAGTACTCGGCGATTCCCGGCACCGACGACATGAGGCTCTGCAGCGACCTGCCGCTGATGCGGTCGAGCCAACCGGTGTTCTCCCACATCCGGAAGACCGTGCTCTCGTCGAGCCCGGAGAGAATCGCCACGTCGGACATGTTCAGCCCGATGGCCTTGGCGATTTCAGAAAGAGATTTCGGCTCGCTGTCCGCTGTCATTACTTGCCCCAAGAGTGGCACCGGTCGGCGCCTTGATCTTATCGGGGCGGCTGAGAGCGACAAGGCAGATCGGTGCAATCCATCCCAAGATTCATCGCACCTGTCATACCGCTGGCCATCCCAGGCGCGCTTCCGGAGTGGCCGCCACCTGCGCGTACAGGGCGAAGTGGTGCGGGACGGGCCCCACAGCCCTCGCCGGGCGCGGCCCGGCGCGGCCGGGCGCTCGGACCGGCTGGTCGCTCGGTGACCCATGGTGAATACGCTCGTCATCTCGGCAATGTGGTGAATGCCCTCGCCGGGCCGGACAAGGGGTGGACTATCCGGGTTTTCTCCCGATGTAGCCGATCAGGGGCAGCGTGTCGCTCGTCCCCGGATGGCGGCCTGAGCGCGACAGCGGGAGATTCGCCGGATAGGGAGGGATCGGCTCGAAGCCGTGGAAGAGCCCGGTCATCTCCTGCCGGCTCCTCGGAACGAACGGAAGGCCCGCTTCCCGATAGAGCGCGGACACCGCTTCGAGCTCCGGTGTCCGTTCGGCATGGGAGATCACCACGTGGCTGCCCGGCGGCAGGCCCTTCAGGAGGTGGTCGACGATCTGATAGGGGTTCTCGGCATCGGTGATGAAGTGCAGGACGCCCAGCAGAAGCACGGCCACGGGCTCATCGAAGTCGATCAGCCGTCCCAGCTCGGCGTGGCCGAGGATGTCGCCGGGCTCGCGGAGGTCGGCCTCGAAGGCCTTGGTGTTGGCGTTGACGGCCAGCAGTGCCCGCGCATGGCTGAGCACCATCGGGTCGTTGTCGACATGGGCCACTCTGCAGGCCGGGTCGATTCGCCGGACGACATCGCCCACGTTCTCGCGCCCCGGGAGACCACATCCGATGTCGAGAAACTGCCGGAGGCCGACCTGGTCGGCGAGGAGACCGGCGGCGTGGGCGAGAAAGGCCCGGTTGACCCGGACGAGTCTGGAGATGACCGGGGCCGTCCGCAGAGCCCGTTCGGCCAGGTCCCGGTCCGCGGCGTAGTTGTCCTTGCCGCCGAGATAGTGGTCGTACATTCTGGCGGCACTGGGAGCCATGGCACCGGTGCCGGCGGAGGCGGCCGCCCCGTCCTCAGGACCGAAGGGCCCGCTCCGGCGGGACCCGGGCCGCCGTCCCATGGTCAGCACCGACCCCGAGCTCACAGAATCCCCCGTCCTTCGCCGATCTCGGCCCCGAACCAGAACGTGGCCGTCCCGTCGGCGTTGCGATGCGTCCCGTAGCCCGAGGCGAGCGCTTTGATCAGGTCCAGTCCGCGCCGGTCGACGGTGAGCGGATCGTTGGACGCCTGCGGCGCCCCGAGCCGGGAGCCGCCATCGGTGACCTCGACCTGCACGAAGCAGTCGATGTGCAGCGCCGAGAGCAGGACCGTCCCGTCGTGGCGCGGCTTCGCGTGCACCACGGAGTTCGTCACCGCCTCGCTGGTCAGAAGCTCGAGATCACCGAGCCCGGACCGGTCGGCCACGAAGTACTCGCCGACGAGTTCGCGCACGTAGGAGCGGGCCAGCCGTACGGCGGCCGGTGTCGCGGCAAGTTCGATCTCTCCGATGAGACGTCCGGACGTCATGCCGGCCCGACGGCCGGCCTGGCCTCCGAGCTCCAGAAAGGGTTCGAACGGCGGTCCTGGGAACGACGCGGACGATCCCGGCCATGCGGGTCGTGCCTCCATGGCGACGACGGCTTCACGCATCCGCGCCGGGAACATCCGCCCTGTGGTCTGCTTCGCTCGCACAACAGACACCATGACGCATGGAGGGTGGCCGAGTCACCGACGCTTGCACGGATGCAAAGGGCCTACGGCATGCTGCGCGAAGCGTCCGGTCCGGCGGGCTGCAGTCCGCGGGGGTCGCGGAACGCGCGCCGGCGGGCGGCGCGGTAGATTTCCAGCATCTGCTCGCCGTGGTGCTGCGGGTTCATCGCGGCGGCCACCTCGCGGGCCGCGGCACCGAGGCGGCGCGCCGTGTGCGGTTCGGACAGCAGCTCCGAAACGGCTGCGCCCAGGTCGCCCGGAGCCGGCCGGGCCAGGATCATCGCGGTGCGCATCGGGCTCGTCGCGTGCAGGGCGGCGTCGACCACGACGGAAGGCAGCCCGGCCAGTGCGGCCTCGTGCAGCACGAGTCCCTGGGTGTCGGTGCGCGAGGGGAAGGCGAACACCTGCGCCGCGGCGTAGGCGTCGGCGACCTCCGGGGCCGCCTGCTGCCCGGTGATGACGGTGCGATGCGCGATGCCCGCCGAGGCGAGCAGCCCGCGCAGCCATCGCGGGCGGTAGAGCGCGCCGACGAGCGCCAGCCGCGCCTCGGGGTGGGCGTCCAGTACGGTGCGGAACGCGTGTACGAGGAGGTCGACGCCCTTCTCGTGGTGCACCCGGCCGACGAACAGCACCAGGGGGGCCTCGACCGGTATCTTCCAGCGCGCGCGGAACCGCGGCCCCGCGTCAGGTGGCGTGGTGACGTGCGCGACCCCGCTCGGCAGCACGACGACCCGATCGTGGGGGAGCGGAAGCGGGGCGCGCCGTAGGATCGCCTCGGTCGGAACGATGATCGTGTCGGCCGCGCCGAACATCAGCGAGTTGATCGCATCGATGACCGCGCGGCGGTGGCGGGGTACTTGAGCGGCCACGGAGAGACGCCCGGCGTAGTACCGCATGGTCAGCCGCAGAACGCCGGTGGGGATCCGGTACGCGTCGGCGTAGGCGTGCAGGTCGGTGTGGTAGGTGACCACCGAGGGCAGTCCGAGCTCGCGGGCGGTCAGCACGCCCAGCAGCCCGACGGAGCCGGACGTGTGCACGTGCACGAGCTGCGGGGACCACCGCGCCACCGTGTGGACGTGCCGGAGCCGTGGCCGGCAGAACCGCAGGCCCGCGACGCCGAGGGAGACCGAGGGCAAGGCGAGACCCACCTCTTCGCACGGCGGCCGGGCGGGAAAGCGCGGCACCACGAGCAGACCGGGATGCCCGCCGTGATCAAGCGTGTTGATCATGGTCCGCAGGGCGGTGACGATGCCGTCTCTGCGCGGCAGGAAGGTGTCACTGAAGTGTGCGACGCGTACCGGCGCGCCGTCCGGGATGTAGCCGTTCACGGGGCTGACCGGCTAGGAGCGGCGACGTCCGTCGAACTGCGGATCCATGCCGCCGCGGCCCGGGGGGGCGAAGAACGGATCAGCAAGGAGCATGGCGGCGTCGGCGCTCCTCGATGACAGTTCACCCAGCACTCGAGCCACTCTCCCGCCTGATCCCCGGCGTCGTGGAAAGCCTCCACCGCCGCCAACGCATGTGACGGACGGGGACGTCGAAATCGCCAGGTTCCGGCCGCAGTAGCGGTCACCCTACCAACCGGTCGCCTCTCACGTTGTGATCATTTGGATCTTCGGCCCGGGCCCCTCGGGACCGGCCTTCAGAGCGCGTAGACCCTCCGCGCGGTCTCGGTGAAGACATCGCGCCGAATGTCCGGAGCGTAGCGGTCGAGGGCGCGCCGCCAGGCCCTGACCAGGGTCGGCAGATCGGTCCAGAGCTTCTCGACCGGGAAGTTGCTGCCCCACATGCAGCGTCGCGAGCCGAACATCTCCAGACAGGCCGAGGTCACCAGGTCGATGAGCGCCTGATCGACCCGGTGCACGAAGGTCCCCTGGCCGGTGAGCTTGACCACGACATTGGGCTGCTCGGCCAGAAGCCGCATGCCTCGCGTCCACTCCGCGACGTGGGACGGTTCGGTGCCGTCCAGCATGCCCGCGTGCACGAGCACGAAGGTGATGTCCGGGAAGTCCGCCACGAACGCGGCCGCGTCGGCCATCTGAGGTGCGAAGACCTGTAGCTCGAACAGCCAGCCGAGCTCGGCCAGCGTGGCGATGTTGCGGCGGAACACCGGGTCGTTCATCCGGTCCGGAGCGGAGGCGAACCGGAACTCCGGACGGTCGTGCCAGTGCAGCTGCAGCCGGGTCCCTCGCATCAGCGGGGTGAGTTCGGCCTGGTGGCGCATCACCTCGGCGGCGCCGGGGTCGAACAGGTCGGCTGAGCCGATCACGGCCATGGGCCACCCGGTCTGCGCGTTGACGTCGCGCAGCCAGCGGACCTCGTCGACGGACCGTTCGAGCGGCCAGTTCGTCTGCACGTAGACCGACGAGGAGATGCCGCAGGCGGTGGCCTCGGCGACGTACTCGTCGGCCGGGTAGTCCCGGCGGATCGGCTCGTAGGGGCCGAAGATGCGCGGCACCATCTCGCCGTCGAGCCAGGGCAGATCCGCCTTCCGCCAGATGTGGTGGTGGGCGTCGACCAGCTCGGCCGGAGCGTCGCCGGTGTTCTCGCTGTCTTCGGGGTGGTCGGGCTGCTCGGGACTCGTCATGTGCGTGTTCCAGTCCGTGCGGGGTCGGGCCGGCGGCGTGCGGCCGCGCGGCGGGGTCCGGTCACGACCGCGGGGATGCTGCGGATCTCGGCCAGGCCGGTCTCCAGATCGCGCACGCCGCCGAGGTGGTCGAGGCTGCGCAGCTGGTCGGCCATGCCGCGGGTGATCGGCCGGTAGGTCGGTGAGCAGGCCAGCGGGGACCACCAGATGAGCCGATGCGCGAGTCGGGAGAGACGTTCGGTGGAGCGAACCATGGCGGTGGGGTCACCGCGCTCCAGACCGTCCGACAGCACGATCACCAGCGCACCGCGGGCGAGCGCGAGGAAGCGGGGGTTGCTCAGGAACTGCTCCAGAGCCGCGCCGATCGCGGTGCCCCCGTCGGCGTCGAGCACCTCGTGCGAGACGGCGTCCAGCGCCCGGTCGGCCTGGGCGCAGGACAGTGCGGCGGTGACCCGGGTGAGGCGCGTGCCGAACGTGAAGACCTCGGTGCGCGTCGGCGCGCCGTGGATCGCGGTGTGCGCCAGCCGCAGCAGTTCGGGGGTGTGCTGTTTCAACGATCCCGAGACGTCGACGAGAAGCAGCAGGCGCCGGATGCGCGGGGGCCGGGCCGTCCAACGGAGTTGCAAGATCTCGCCGCCGTTGCGGCGGGCCTGGCGCCAGACGAGTCGCATGTCCAGCCGGCGTCCGAACCGGGCGGGGCGCCGCCGCCGTGAGGGGATCGTCGGAAGGCGGGCCGGCCACTCGGCCTGGAGCGACCGCATGAGGTCGCGCTGCCGGGAGTCCGACCGGCCGAAGGCCCGCCGCCCGGTGGTCGTCAACGCGCTCGCCTCGACGCCGTCACCCTGGGCGGCGTCCTGAGGCGGCAGCTCGCCGTCGTCTCCGCCCTGCGGTGCCTGCACGTCGCTCTCGTCACCGGGCGGTGGCGAGATGACGGCCTCGGTGTCACCGCGTCGGAACCAGTCGTCGAAGACCTGGTCGAACGTGGCGAGGTCGGCGACGCTGTCCAGCAGCGTGATCCTGGCGTACCAGTACAGCGCGGTGATGTCGCGCGGCGCCGACCCCGCGATGGCGCGCAGGAAGTCGGCCTGCTTCGGGGGCGCCGGGCCAACCCCCGACCGGCGCAGGGCGGACAGGAACCCCCAGAGGTGATGTGCGGCGAGCCGCCGGCACCGGTCGAGCGGTTCCTCAGTCATGGCCGAACATCTCGCTCGCACGCTCCTGGAGCAGGCGCGTGTCCTCTTCGTCTTTGATCAACAATCCCAGGGCGCGCCGCAGCGCCTGGGGCCAGGTGCGGCCGTCGTCGACCAGTGCCACCGCCCCGCGGGCCCAGTCCACGGACTCGGCGATGCCCGGCCGTTTGAGCAGCGGCAGGGTGCGGACCTCCTGTACGGCGCGCACCAGCCGGTCGGCCGCCTCCTCTTCCAGCCCGGGTACGTGCGCGCGCAGGATCGCGCGTTCGCGCTCGGCGTCGGGGAAGGCGATCCAGTGATAGAGGCAGCGTCGTTTGAGCGCGTCGTGCAGCTCCCGGGTGCGGTTGGAGGTGAGGACGACGACCGGAGGTCGCCGCGCCCGCAGGGTGCCCAGCTCGGGGATGGTGATCTGGAAGTCGCTCAGGAACTCCAGCAGGAACGCCTCGAACTCGCTGTCGGCACGGTCGATCTCGTCGATGAGCAGCACGGCGCCGCGCTCGGACCCGACCGCCCGCAGCAGGGGCCGTCGCAGCAGGAACTCCTCGGCGTACAGGTCGGCGATGTCCTGGCCGTTGGCTTCGGCCGCGCGGACCTTCAGTAACTGCTTGGGGTAGTCCCACTCGTACAGCGCCTGACCCGAGTCCAGCCCTTCGAAGCACTGCAACCGGATCGGCTCGCGGTCCAGTACGCGCGAGAGCACCGAGGCGATCTCGGTCTTGCCCACGCCCGGCTCGCCCTCCAGCAGGAGCGGCCGACCCAGGCGCAGCGCCAGGTGGACCGCCGTGAGCAGGCCCTCGTCGGCGAAGTACCCCTCCCGCCGCAGTGCGGCGGCGAGCCGCTCCTCATCGAGGAGATCGTCCATCGCAGGGCCGGGGCGGTCGGTCACCGTCACGGCTGCTCAGGT
>NZ_JABVEB010000106.1 GCF_014323665.1 Actinomadura sp. HBU206391
CGAACAGGTCAACGCGCTGCGCGCGACGACCGACGACCTCATCCGCGCGAACGCCGAGATGCTCGCGGGGCAGAGCGCCGAGATCCAGCGGATCGCGGCCGACCCCGCGGTGAGCGTCCAGACGCTGCGCGCGTCGTTCGAGCAGATCTACCAGACGATCGACGCCATCGACACGTTCAAGGCGCAGGCCGTCACCAACATGCAGCAGACCGTCGACGCGCTCGGCTCCGAGCTCGGCCGGGCCGGTGCCCATCTCGAGCGCGCTCACGGCCGCCACGAGCCGGAGTCATGAACCGGCGGATACGGCGGAGCGTCGCCGCGGCGCTCATGGCCACGGCAGTCCTCCTCGCCGCGGCGTGCCAGGGCGGGGACGGCAAGGGCGACGGGCGCGCGGTGCTGCGGGTGCTCGGCGGCAGCGAGCTGGCCGACCTCGGGCCGATCCTTGCCCAGGCCGAGCGCGACACGGGCGTACGGGTCCAGATGGACTACGCGGGCACGCTCGACGGCGTGCAGCGGGTCCTCGACGGCAAGGTCGACGGCCGCTACGACGCCATCTGGTTCTCCTCCAACCGCTACCTGTCCCTGCATCCCGGTGCTCAGAGCAGGCTCGGCACGGCCACGAAGACGATGTCATCGCCGGTGGTCCTCGGCGTGCGCGCCTCGGTCGCGGCCCGGCTCGGCTGGGACGCCAAGCCGCCGACCTGGGCCGGCGTCGCGCGGGCGGTGGCCGAGCAGGGCTTCACCTACGGAATGACCAGCCCGGCCGCCTCGAACTCGGGCTTCTCGGCCCTCGTGGCCGTCGCCGCGGCCCTGTCCGGCGACGGCGCGGCACTCGACGCCGCGAGCATCGACCGGATCGCGCCCCGGCTCGAGGGCTTCTTCGCCGGTCAGACCCTCACCGCGGGGTCGTCTGGCTGGCTCTCGGACTCCTACGTCCGCCGCGTCGCCCAAGGGGCCTCGGCCGGCCCGCCGGTGGACGGGCTGGTGAACTACGAGTCCGTGCTGCTCTCGCTGAACGAGTCCGGGCGGCTGCACGAGCGGCTGACGATCGTCCATCCCGCCGACGGAGTGGTCACCGCCGACTACCCGCTCACCCTGCTGGCCGGCGCGTCCGACGGCGCCCGCGACGGTCATCACAGGCTCACCGACTATCTGCGGCGGCCCGACGTGCAGCGGCGGATCATGACGCAGGCTCACCGGCGACCGGTGAATCCCCAGGTCCGGCCGGACGGGCGGTTCCGGACGGCGCCGCCGGAGCTGCCGTTCCCCGCTCGGCTCGACGCGGTGGACGCGCTCATCGGCGCCTACTTCGACCGGATCCGCCGCCCGGCGCGCACCGTCTACGTCCTGGACGTGTCCGGCTCCATGGCGGGGCAGCGGCTCGCCGCGCTCAAGGCGGCACTGGCCGCGCTCACCGGGGCGGACGCCTCACTGGCCGGCCGGTTCCAGCGCTTCCACAACCGCGAGGAGGTGACGTTGATCCCGTTCAGCGACGCCCCGCGCGAGCCCCGGTCGTTCGTCGTCCCCGAGAAGGATCCCGCGGCCGAGCTGGCCCGCGTCCGGTCCTACACCGAGTCGCTGGGCGTCGGCGGCAACACCGCCGTCTACACGAGCGTGCAGCGGGCCTACGAGATCCTCGCCCAGCGGCGCGACGACGGCCGGTTCACCTCGATCGTGCTCATGTCCGACGGCGAGAACAACCGCGGCATCGCACTGGAGAACCTGCGCTCGTGGCTTGCGGCCCAGCCGGCGGAGGTGCGCGGCGTGCCGGTCTTCCCGGTCCTGTTCGGCGAGGCGGCGACCGGGCAGATGACCGAGCTGGCGACGCTCACGGGGGGCCGTACGTTCGACGCGCGCTCGCAGTCGCTCGAGGCCGTGTTCAAGGAGATCCGTGGCTATCAGTAGGCGGGTCGGGGGCTATCTGGGCTCGACGAAGAACCTGGTCGGCTCGGTGTGCGGGCTGATCGGACTCGGCCTGTACCTGGCCGGAGCCGTGGGATCGTACTGGCCGTTCGTGGTGGCCGGGCTGTACGCCGCCGGGGCGCTCGCCGCACCCCCGGAGAAGGTGACCCTGGTGCTGGAGCTCGAGGACGCCTCCGCCGAGACCGGCCTGCTGCGCGCCGACCTCGACCGGATGGTGGAGCGGGTGGCCGCGCACGCGGGGCGGATGCCGCCGCCGGCCATGGTGCGGTTCAGGGACATCATCGAGATGCTGCGCGAGCTGCTCGCCCGCGCGGACGCGCTGACCGCCGATCCGGACGCGCTGCACGAGGTCGTCAGGGTCATCCGGACCGACCTGCCGGAAGGCTTCGAGTCCTACCTCAACCTGCCCGGCTGGTTCGCCGCCGGGCGCGGGGGCGGCGAGCGGCGCACCGCCGCCGACGAGCTCAACGCTCAGCTCGGGCTCATCGCCGACCAAGTACGCCGTACCGCCGAGCGGGTGTACGAGACGGACGCGCAGCGGCTCCGCGACCAGACGCGCTACCTGCAGGAACGCGGCAGGCGCAGCGGGCTCGACCTCCCCGCGTCGCCCGACTCCTGACCTCAAGATCCACCGGGGCCCTTGTCGGCGGAGGGCACGGCATCGGAGGATGGCCGCATGGTCACCGGGGACGATGACGAACCTGATCCATCACGAGGTTCCTGGGAGGGCTTTGTCTCCCTGCTGACCGAAAGGGCGATCTGGAAGCTGCTGGTCAAGGGGCTCGAGGTCTTCGTGCCGGGGAGCTCGGTGACGATCGGCTCGGTGCGCTTCGCCGAGCGCGCATCGATGATCGGTGCCGGTGTCTTCCACAGCGCGGACTCGGGGTTCGGCCTGTCCCTGCGGGCCCGCGCCGCCCGGAGCGAGCCGCAGCGGGAGATCTACGTGCGCGGCCGCGACGTGCGCTCCATCGGCGTCGTGATCACGGGCGAGGCCACGGCGGCCGGCACCCGGGTCCTCGACGCGACGGGTCTGCTGCGCTACGCGCGAAGGCTCACCTTCGAGTCGCTGTTCGCCGTCGCCGACGAGGGCTCGGTGGTCCCCGCCGTACGGGCGGCCCGGGCCGTGGAGAACGTCGTGCTCCTCGACCCCGGTGCGGGGATCGGCCTGTGCGTGGAGGTCGATCCGGTCACGGGCACGGTGAACTGCCCGTTGTTCGTGCGGTTCGCCGACCGGTCGTCAGGGGCGGTGCACGCCTACGCCTCGGGGGACTGGGCCGCCCAGGCGGTGAGATCCCAGACCTGATGGGCGGGGAGCCGCCGCAGCCGGTCCGCCGCGGCGGCGTGGTCCCACAGCAGCCCGTAGTTCTCGAACTCCAGCCCCTGCGAGTGCCTGAGCACCCCGCAGATCAGCGCCTCGGGGGTGCGCACGACGATCAGCGGGCCGATCTGCGCGGTGGCGCCCTCGCCCTCGTGCATGGCGCGCAGCAGTGCCCGGAGCGCGGCCGCGTCGGCCGGCTGCCGCCGCCCTCGCTGCAGGTCCATCCCGATCGAGATCAGCAGCGCGGCGTAGCCACGGGCGAGTTCGGACATGCCGCGGCCGGACAGGAAGTAGCGCAGCCGCCCGGGCTCGTCGTCGGTGGTCTTGAACCTGACGTGGAGCAGGCCGGCCCCGAGGCACCGTTCGTACACCTCGACCAGTACGTCACGCACCTGCGGGTCCGCGCACCACAGCCGCCCGGCGACCGTCGTGCCGTCAGGGGGACGGCCGGTCAGCGAGGCGGTGACCGCCTCGTCCAGTTCGTCGGAGGTGTAACGGAGCAGGTCGGTGACGACGTCCTCGACGTCCTCCAGCGCCTGCGTGAGGTCGCGTTGCAGGTCGAGCATCTCGTCGCCGCCGCGTTCGAGGTCGGAGATGCGGGTGAGCGCCGTCTCGACCTTGGCGCCGTCCTCGTCCTCCGCCGCGTCACCCGCCGTCAGCAGGGGCCGCATCGAGCTCTCGACGTCGGTCAGTTTGCGGCGCAGCGCCGACAGGATGATTTTCTGCTTCTCCAGGTCGTGCAGCCGCGTCGCCTGCGCCTTCATGTACTCGTCGGCCTGGCCGAGCAACTGCCGGAACCGGTCCAGCTGCACGGTGTTGCTGCGCAGCCGGGAGTCGAGGCCGGGCAGCACGTCCCGTTTGACCTTGGCGACCTCGGCGGTGAGCTGCTCGCCGACGGTGACGAGGACGTTGCTCTGCTTGCCGACCTGTGTTCTCAGCTCGTCGATGCGGCGCTGGAAGTCCTCGGCCTGCTTTCTGTGCCGCCTTCCCGCGTACAGTTCCAGGGCTCCGACCAAGAGGCACATCACGACTAGGACGGCTGTCACGGGACTCCTCGTGATCGGGCCGGGGCGGCTCGAACGAAGGGCATGGAATTGTTGATCGCCAGGCTAATCTACGCCCCGTCACGCTCGGAAGGCACCGGAACGGTGACGCGCACGGTGGTGCCCGCGCCGGGCCGGCTCGTCATGCTCAGCCGGCCGCCGAGCAGTTCCGCGCGTTCGGCCATACCGCGCAGCCCGTAGGTCCCGGGGCGGCCGCCGGGCGAGAGCACGTCCTGGCGGGAGAACCCGGCCCCGTCGTCGACGACCGTCAGGACGACCCGATCCGGGCCCTGCGCCAGCACGATGTCGACGCACTGCGCGGCGGCGTGCCGCAGGCAGTTGCCGACGGCCTCCTGGGCGATGCGATAGAGCGCCGTCTGGACATGGTCGGGGAGGGCCGCGGCCAGCTCACCGGACACCGCCATGCCGACATCCAGGGAGGCCTGCCGCCGGCCCGCCTCCCGGGCCAGTGCGGCCAGCGCCGCGGACAGCCCGAGGTCGTCCAGCACCGGAGGGCGCAGTCCGCCGATCGTCGCCCGGGTCTCGGCCGCCGCCAGCTCGCACAGCCCGCGGGCGAGGCGGATCTGAGTGCGGGCCTGCTCCCTGTGGCCGGGCAGGGCCCGGTCGGCGGCCGAGAGGTGGAAACCGAGTCCGGCCAGCCGCTGGGCGATGCCGTCGTGGACGTCGCGGGCGAGCCGGGCGCGCTCGGCCTCCTGCACCTCGATGGCGCGTTCGGCGAACCGTTCGGCAGAACGCTCCCGCTCCCTGGCGGTGCGCAGGCGCCGTGCGGCGCAGAGCACGGGGGACAGCAGCGCCGCCAGGGCGGTGACGAGCTCCAGATCCTCGTCCAGGCAGTGCCGCGCGGACCGTACGTCGATCACGGCGACGGTCGTGCCGGTGTCGCGGGACCGTACGGGCAGCGCGGCGCCCCGCCCGTCCTCGTGCGAGCGGGCCAGCCCGTGCGACGCCGCCCAGCCGACCCGCCCCTCACCGAGCGGCACCGGAGCCGAGCCCGGGTGTTCGAGGACGCGTTCGTCCTCGTCGAGGACGTAGACGGTACAGGAGCTCAGGCTGGTCGCCGAGGCGACCACGAGCTCGGCCAGCTCGGCTGCGAGGCCGGGCAACTCCCGGTCCGAACACGCCGTCGAGAGGGCCCGCGCGAGCAGATCGGGCCCGCGCGCCATCAGGGTCTCGACCGGCGGGACGGAGCCTGCGGCCCTCGCCGTCATCGGAACAGGCCGTCGCGGAGGGCGGTGGCGATGGCGGCCGACCGGTCGCCGACCTCGAGCTTGCGGTAGACGGCGCGCAGATGGCTCTTCACCGTCTCTTCGCTCAGGACCAGCCGGCGGGCGATGGCCCGGTTGGACAGGCCCGTCACGAGCAGCGACAGCACCTCGCTCTCGCGTTGGGTCAGCCCCCGGCCCGCGCCCGGCCAGAACTCGCCCCGGCGCAGCCGCGCGGCGCTGGCGGTCATCCGGCCGGCGAGGGCCGGATCGACGACGATCTCGCCGCGCACCACGTCCTCGAGCCGCCGCAGCAGCTCGGGGCCGTCGACCCGTTTGAGCAGATAGCCGGCAGCGCCGGCGCGCAGCGCCTCGAAGACGTACGGCTCGTCCTCGTACACCGAGAGGAACACCACCCGCGTACCGGACGCCTGCTCGCTGAGTGACCGGCACAGGTCGAGGCCGCTCTCGCCGCCCAGCCGCACGTCCAGCAGCACGATGTCGGGCCGCAGCGCGGTGACCAGGCGGGTGGCCTCGGCGGCGGTGGCCGCCTGGCCGACCACCCGGACGCGGCCGGGAAAGCCGGCGAGCATCGCCGACAGCCCGGCGAGGATCATCTCGTGGTCGTCGACGAGGACGACGCGCACCGGGGCGGTCATTCCGGCAACATAACAAGCGAGGCTACTCGCGAGTAGGTCATATCCCCCTTGCCCTCACCCCAACGGGTGAGGAAGGGCCGGCCACCGCGCCGTACCGTCCGATGCGACGACTCGGGAGTCCATGGACGGAGGACCAGGTGCCGGATCGCCTCGTGCACATGCTCCGGGCGCGCGGATCAGGTCGGCGTCCCGTCATGCTCGCCATCGCCGGTGACAGCGCGGCGGGTAAGACCACCCTGACCCGGGGCCTGGTCGAGTGCCTCGGCGCCGATCGGATGACCGCGGTGTGCGTGGACGACTATCACCGCTACGACCGCGAGGAGCGCAGGAGCCGGCCGTTCACGGCACTGCATCCCGACTGCAACCACATCGACATCATGGAGCAGCATCTGCAGCTCCTGGCGATGGGCGAGCCGATCCTCAAACCGGTGTACGACCACGCCACCGGACGGCTGGTGCGGCCCGAGCTGGTCGAGCCCCGGGACTTCGTCATCGTGGAGGGCCTGCTGCCGCTCTACAGCCGGCCGGCCCGCGCGTGCTTCGACATCACGGTCTTCCTCGACCCGCCCGAGGAGCTGAGGCACGCCTGGAAGATCGAGCGCGACTGCGCCAAGCGCGGGTACACGCCCGAGCAGGTGCGCGCCGAGCTGGTCCGCCGCGAGTCCGAGAGCGCCGCGTACATCCGCCCGCAGCGCCGCCGGGCCGACATCGTGGTGCGGTTCGCACCGGTCGCAGGGCGCGCGGATCCGCCTGCGACCCCGCTGTCGGCCGAACTCCTGCTGCGCCCGACCATCGACCATCCCGAGCTCGCCGGCGTGGTCAAGGACGCCGAGCCCGGGGCCGAGGGGGCCGCCATGCACCTGCGGCTGCACCGCGACACCGACGGCCGCCCGGTCGACGCCTTGCACGTGCACGGCTACGTGTCGCCCGAGCAGTCCGAGACGGTGAAGCAGGCGATCTGGGAACGCCTGGAGGTGCCCGCCGGGGTGCCGCGCTCACTGGGCCGGATCGCCGACGGCACCACCAGCGATCCGCTCGCGATCACGCAGCTGCTCCTGCTGTATCACATTCTGGACGCCGACCGCCGTCAGGCCGCCTGACCTGGGCGTTCCCCGTCCCCGGCACCCGCCAGAGCGGGACGGACGGCGTACGCGAGTACCGCCGAGTACCCGGATGTCGCCGGCCCGGGTGGGGCCTTGATCCGGCGATTCCGCAGGTCATCGCATGTGGTGTGCCCTCCCGTGCCCACACGAGGTGTCGTGCCGGTCCGCGGCCGCGCGAACCCATGGTGAACGGCTTCGTCGTAACCCCTTGACACTGGGGATCAATGGATTCACTATGGGCCCCTAAGTATTCAATATGGGTCCCTAAGTATCTCCATCCATCTACCTTAGAGAGCGGCACTGTGGCGGAGCGTGAGCGGATTCCCGAGATCGAGCCCACTGCGCAGTTGCTCATCGTCGTGGCGGCCCGTTTCAGCCGTCTGAACAACAAGGTGCTGAGCCAGCTCGAAATCCCGCTGACGTACCGCCAGCATCGGCTGCTGGTCAGGGTGAGTGAGGGGCACACCTCTCTTGCCGCCCTCGCGGCCTTCGGGAATCTGACACTGCCGACCGTGTCGGAGAGCGTCGACGGACTCGTGCGCCGCGGTCTGCTCACTCGAGGAGAGAATCCCGATGATCGGCGGCAACGCCACCTCGAGCTGACCCCTCTCGGCCATTCCGCGGGCGTCGCCGGTCAATTGGCCTTGGGACGGGTCACCGAAGACCTCCTGCGAGTGCTGCCCGAGGAGTCCAGGCACCAGCTTCATCAATCACTCAGCACCATCTATGAAGCGGCGACGACCTACTTCAGAAGTGGAGATCCCGGCAAATCCACGCCCGGTGGAGCCGCGTCGCGAAGCGCGGAGTCGCCCGGTGTGAAGGGTAAGCGGCCGGGCCTTCCCTGAAACCTGTTCGTTACCAGTCAGCGCCCACCCCAGTGGATGTGAATCCGAACTACTGATGGATACGAAATGGAAAAGCGGCGCCAGCGCGCCATTCCAAGGGAGAGAAGATGAGGTCCGTTACCCAGATCCGGGTCGGGCTCGCCGCGCTTTGCGTAGTCGGGCTGACCGCGACCGCGTGCGG
Organism: Actinomadura sp. HBU206391; assembly: GCF_014323665.1. GTDB lineage: Bacteria > Actinomycetota > Actinomycetes > Streptosporangiales > Streptosporangiaceae > Actinomadura_C. Next base: position 8,296 of record NZ_JABVEB010000106.1, read on the forward strand.
TGGGACATCCTCGTCGGGCGGTGATCAGGCCAAGTCCGCGACGTGCGGGTCCGGTCCGCTCACCACGACCCAGACGGTGAAGCTCGGGGTCAACCCAGGCGCTCAGGACTTGATCACGTTCGTCATGGAGCAGCAGGGCTTCGCCGAGAAGCACAAGCTGAAGCTCGACATCAAGAAGTTCCAGAACCCGTCCGCGTTGCACACCGCGATCGGGGAGAAGGTCGTCGATGTGGGCTTCGGAGGGCTCACCGCGATGGCGGTCGCCCGTGCCAACAGGCGTGGCGCGGTGATCTTCAACATCCTCACCGGGCCCTCGAACATCGTCTTCGCCCCCAAGAACTCATCGCTCCAGTCGTTCGGCGATCTGAAGGGTCACAAGCTGGGCGCCTTCGGAGGCCGGGGAAGCGCCACCTTCGGGATCCAGTCGGTGGTCGCGAAGGAGGTCTACGGGATCGACAACATGGGCAAGGAGATGGACGTCCTCGACGCGCCCGACTCCGCCCTCATGGGCCTCCTTGACCAGGGCAAGGTCGACGCCGCGCTGCTGGGGACGACCGCCACCGTCCAGGCGCTGCTGTCGGGCAAGTACAAGGTCCTCAGTGACATGTCCGCCGACTACGAGAAGAAGTTCGGCCGGCCCCCGGGTCACGTCACCGTGGCGTCGAACGACGGCTACGCGGCGAAGAACTGCGAGGTGCTGCGGGCCTTCTCCGGTGCGCTGGCCGACTCGCTGAAGTTCATCCAGGGCGACGAGAAGGTGTGGGGCACCTACGCCCAGCAGATCAAGATCACCGATCCGCGCGCCGCGCAGATGCTCAAGGACCGCGTCGGCAGCCGGTACATCACCAAGTGGGACCAGGCACAGGTCGATGCGGAGACGCAGTTGATCCAGCGCCTGATCGGCGTACTCGGCAAGGACGCGTTCGTCGCCGAGACTCCGAAGGGGCTCTTCCGTCTCGACCTCCAGCCGGCGCCGTGAACGCGAAGCGGCCCGCCAAGGGCGGCGCCCAGGTCGACTCCGACCGCCTCACCGGTGTGATCGGGGCCGACGCACCGCTCCCGAACGTCGCCGGCGCCTCGCCGGCCCCGGCGAAGGACGTCGCGGACGTCATCCTGACGTCCCGCCGGACGTTCCAGGGCACCCGCCGCCGCGTGATGTCCCTGATCGCCCTCGTGGCGCTGTGGTTCGTGGCCTCGCTGTTCTTCGCGGACAGTGTCCTGCCCGGTCCGCGCGCGGTGTTCGCCGCGCTGTGGGGGAACCTCCAGGAATCCGACACTTACTTCCATCTTTACAAGACCATCCTCCGGGTCGTCGCCGGAATGGCCATGGCGGTGATCGTGGGCCTGATCGTCGGGCTCATGATGGGGCTCTCGAAGTTCGGCGAGGAATTCCTCGATTCGTGGGTCATGGTGGCCTTCACAGTGCCTTCCGTGGTGTACGGAATTCTGGCCATCCTCTGGTTCGGTCTGAACGACTTCGCGGCGATCATCGCCATCGGCGTCACCGCCATACCGGCCGTCGCCATCAATATCTGGCAGGGCGTCAAGGCGATCGACATCTCCCTTGTCCATATGGGGAAGGCGTTCCACCTCTCGCGAGCCTCGATCCTTCGGAAGATCGTTATCCCGCAGTTGGTCCCGTACATTCTGGCCGCTCTGCGTTATGCGCTGGGAACGGCGTGGAAGATCGCCACTGTGGTGGAACTGATCGGTCTCTCCAGTGGAGTCGGTTACCAGTTGAACTACTGGTTCGGCCTTTTCAACATGACCCAGGTGCTCGCCTGGACGATCGCGTTCACCATCGTCCTGCTGGCGATCGAGTTCGTCATTCTGAAACCGGTCGAGAAGTGGTTGACCCGCTGGCGTCCGAGCGTGCAGAGCTAGGAGAATGTCGTGTCGGATTCCTATTTGCTCATCGACAACGTCAAGAAGGAGTTCCCGCGAGCGGGCGAAACCCCACTGCGGGTGATCGACGGCCTGACGGTCCATGTCGAAGACGGTGCTCTGCTCTCGATTCTCGGCCCCTCGGGCTGCGGCAAGTCGACCCTTCTGAACATCATCAACGGGCTGGACGACGTGACCTCCGGCCGGATCGTGATCAACGGTACGGAGATCGGCGTCAAGTCGCGGTCCGCCGTGAAGATCGGGGTCATCTTCCAGGAACCGCGTCTGCTGAACTGGCGGACGGTCCGGGACAACGTGCGGCTTCCGCTCGACGAGATGAAGATCCCGCGGGCCGAGGCCAACGAACGCGTCGACCGCTACCTCGACCTCGTGGGGCTGGCCGAATTCGGCGACTACTTCCCGCTGCGGCTGTCCGGTGGGATGCGGCAGCGCGTGTCGCTGGCGCGAGGGCTCGCGATCGAGCCGGACCTTCTGCTCGCGGACGAGCCGTTCTCAGCGCTCGACGAGATCACAGCGCGCAAGCTCCGCCTGGAGCTGGTGCGGATCTGGCAGGCCACCGGACGGACGATCGTCTTCGTCACGCACAACATCCGCGAGGCGGTCTTCCTCTCCACGCGGATGCTCGTCGTCACGGCCAGGCCCTGCACGACGCATCTCGACCTGCCCATCGACATCCCGCACCCCCGGTTGCCGGAAGACGACCGGCTGTTCGAGATCGAGAAGCAGGTGACCAGGGACTTCATCCGCATGGAGGAAGCCTCCGCATGAACTGCGTTTCCCAGCAGCACTCGACCGCGCATTGATGGGTGGGGACATGACACGGCTACTCGATAATGGCGGAACCGCGTCGCCGGCCGGCGTAGTGCCGGCGGGCGGTCCGCCGTCGGCCGAAGACCGGGCCGAACGCGACAGGCGGTACGGCCTGATCCGCGCTGCGATGGCAGAACAGGGGCTGGACGCCCTGGTGGCGTTCGCCCCGGGGTGGCGGCGGGAGAACGTCCGCTACCTCACCGACGCGCCGGTGCGGGGCAGTGTGGCGCTGGTCCTGCTGCCCGCGGACGGCGAGCCGACCGCGTTCTCGGTGCGGCGGGCCGATGCCGCGGCGATCGCCGCGGGCGGGTGGGTGACCGACGTCGGCGTCCTGGAACTGCCAGCTGCCGCGGGGCTCACGAGTCGCCTCGCCGACCTGGCTCCGCAGCGGGTCGGGGTGGCCCACAACGAACTCCTGCCGGTCGTGCTGGCGGAGACGCTGCGCGGTGCCCTGCCCAACGCGGAGATCGTTTCGGCGACGGCCCTCATGGACGACGTACGCCTGACCAAGAGCGCGTGGGAGATCGCCCGGATGCGGCGCAGCGCCACGGTCTGTGAGGCCGGCTGGCGGGCCTTCGTCGACGTGCTCGAGCCGGGTCTGCCCGAGTACCGGATCGTGGCCGAGGTGGAGAGCGAGCTGAAGCGCCTCGGCGCCGAGGACAACTTCATGCTCATCGCCTCTGGCGGTGACGAGGTGCGCGGCATGACCCCCCCGGGACGCAGGCTGCTCGAGGACGGCGACATGGTCCGCACCGAGCTCACGCCGCAGATGGACGGCTACTGGCTGCAGATCTGCCGGTCGGCCGTCGTCGGCGAGCCGAGCGACGGGCAGCGGCGGTCGTTCGATCTGTTCAATGAGGCGGTCGACGCCGGTGTGTCGGTCGTACGGCCCGGGGTGACCGCCCACGAGGTCGCCGTGGCGCAGAACGACGTCTTCCGCCGGCACGGCTACGGGGAGTACTGCACCAGCCAGTACACCCGGGTGAGAGGGCACGGGCACGGGCTGCACCTCGACGAGACGCCGATCATCGAGGGGAACGAGACCGTGCTCCCCGAAGGGGCGGTCTTCATCATCCACCCGAACACCTTCACACCGCTGGCCGGCTACCACGTCCTCGGAGACCCCGTCGTGGTCACGAAGACGGGCGCCGAGATCCTCATCGGCACTGAGCGCAAGCTCTTCTCCACCAGCGAAGAGAGGGCATCATGAAGCGCGGCCTCGTAGTGCTCGACCACGCCGAGATCCCCGAGGGCGAGCGGGCCGGCCGGATCGGCGCGCTCCAGCGGCGCCTGGCGGCGGACGGCGTGGACATCGCCCTGGTCTACGGAGACGTCTACCGCTCCGACGACGTCGGGTACCTCACGAACCTGTGCATCTACTGGAACGAGGGCATCGTGGCCGTCCCGGCCACCGGCGACCCGGCCTTTCTCACGAAGCTCTCACCCCGCGTGCACACCTGGATGCGGCGGACCTCGAACGTCGAGGACCTCCGCAGCGGTAAGAGCTTCGGCCCGCTGGTGCAGGAGCTCCTGGCCGGCCGCGAGCCGGGTGTCGTCGGCCTCGTCGAAGGGCGGCTGTGGCCCGCGTCGATCGTGGCGGAGCTGACGGCGGCGGCGCCGGACTGGGAGCTTCGGCCGCTCGACGGCCTGGTGCGGGAGCAGCGGCTCGTCCCCTCCGAGCACGAGTTGGTGCTGCTGCGCGACGGCGCCGCACTGATGGCGCGCGCGGCGGCGCGGGTCACGCCGCCCGGCCCGGCGACGGCCTGGGTGTCGGCCGCCGAGCGCGAGCTCCGCGGCGGCGGCTACACCGAAGTGCTGGTCGACACCGCCACGACCGGTGGGGGCGTCGCGTCGATCGAGATCACCGGACAGTACCGGTACGGCTGGCTGCGCGCGGGCCGGGTGGTCGCCGGTGCGGAGGGCCCGGCCTGGGCGTCCGCGCTCGACACCGCGTTGCGAGCGGCGATCGGCGCCGCGAAGGACGGAGCGTCGGTGGCCGATCTGTCGGCCGCGGCACGGCCGGCACTGGCCGGCCTCCCGGATGGAGCGGTCCATGACGTGGCCTGGACCAATCAGGCCGACCTGGCGACGAACGGCGACTTCGAGCGGCATGCGGGCGACACCCGGCTGGCCCTCGGCGCCGTGGGCGCGATCACGATCGACGTCGCCCTCCCGGGCGGGGGCCGGGCGGTCGTGGCCGACACCGTGCTGATCGGCGAGCAGAGCGCCGAATGTCTGACGAAGGGATGACGGCGATCATGTTGGATGCATTGGGGGCGTGGCGATGAGAATCCTGTCGAACGCCGACGTGGAACAGGTCCTGACCGCGCACGAGACCATCTCCGCACTCGAGACGGCGTACCGGGAGCTGACCGCGGGCAAGGCCGCGAACCGGCCGCGCAACCACACGTACTTCCCGGTGGAGGACGAGCGCCATCCGGGCTTTCGGTTCCGCTTCAAGTCGCAGGAGGGCGGCAACGTCTCCAGCGGCGTGTGGGCGCTGCGGATCACCTCGGACATCGCCGGTGTCGAGACGCTGGCGGGCGGTGTGCAGCGGCGCAGGCTGATCCCGGCGGCGCCAGGCGGGCGCTACGTCGGCCTGGTGACCCTCTACAGCATGACGACGCTGGAGCCGCTCGCGATCCTGCACGACAGCTTCGTGCAGAAGATGCGCGTGGGCGCCACGTCGGCCCTGGGCATCAGGGAGCTCGCGAACAAGGACGTCACCGTGGCCGGGATGTTCGGCTCGGGCTGGCAGGCGCAGGCCCACCTGGAGTTCCTCCTCTACGTACGGCCGGAGGTCGAGGAGGTGCGCGTCTACAGCCCGACGCCCAAGAACCGCGAAGCCTTCGCCGAGGAGTGGACCGAGCGCACGGGGCGGCGGATCGTCGCCGTCGACCATCCGAGGGACGCCGTGGCCGGCTGCCGGATCGTCACCTGCGCCACGGCGGCGATGGATCCCTGCTTCGAGGGCGCGTGGCTGGAGCCGGGAACCCACGTCACCTGCATCACGAATCCGGACGGCACCGCCACGCGCCGGGAGCTCGACGACGCGACGTTCGACCGGGCCGACCGGATCGTCGTGCTCTCCCGTGAGCAGGTGCACCACGACAAGCAGTACGACATCCTCGGCCCGGTCGAACGCGGCCGCATGGCCTGGGACGACATCCGCGAGCTCGGTGAGGTGCTGGCCGGCGAGGCCCCCGGGCGCGGCGACCCCGACGACATCACCGTCTTCGCCAACAACACCGGCATGGGCCTGCAGTTCGCCGCCGTGTGCGCCCGCGCGCTGCGGCTCGCCGAGGAACGCGGCCTCGGCCACGAGGTTCCCACGGACTGGCTGCTCGAGGAGACGAGCCCGTAGGGCCTGTCCGACGAGCACCGGACCACAGGGGAGAGAAAGGAACCGGACATGGCCACGGAACATCGCGTGGGTGGAACCTGCATCGCCTTCGGCGACGACGTGAACACCGACGTCATCATCCCGGGCAGATACCTGGTCAGCATCGATCCGGCCGAGCTGGCCGAGCACGCCTTCGAACCGCTCGGGCCCGAGGTCCAGCAGCGGCTCCGGGCGAGTTCGGTCGTGGTGGCCGGGCGGAACTTCGGGTGCGGAAGCGCCCGTGAGCAGGCGTCGACCTGCCTCATCGGGGCGGGCATCACCGCGGTGGTCGCCGCGTCGTTCTCGCGGGTGTTCTTCCGCAACGCCATCAACACCGGCCTGGTCGCCGTCGAGAGCCCCGAGGCCGTGAACGCCGTACGGGACGGTGGCGAGGTGTGGGTCGACTACGCCGCCGGTGTCGTGGAGGTGGGCGACGAGCGGTTCCGGTTCGCTCCGTACCCGGAGGCCCTGCGGACCATCCTCGAAGCCGGGGGGCTGATCGCTTACCTGACCGCGGCGTCGAAGGGGACATCGAACCAGGCGTCGAACCAGGCGTCGAACAAGGAGGAGACCGTTCGATGACGAGGACGTTCGCGCAGAAGGCGCTCGAGCGGGCGTCGGGGGAGACGGGCCTCGTACCCGGTCAGATCGTCGACGCGTACCCGGATCTGTACATGAGCCACACGGCGAGCTGGCGCTGCATCCGCACGCTGGAGCGGATGGGCGTCGACACGCTCTACGACGTGGACCGCATCGCCATGGTCATGGACCACATCTCGCCGGCCAACTCGGCCAAGACCGCGGGAGACCACCGGCTCTGCCGGGAGTTCGCCGACCGGATGGGCGTCAAGAAGTTCTACGACGTCAACGCGGGCATCGCGCATGTCGTCCTGATGGAGAACGGGCACATCCGGCCGGGTCAGTTGATCATCGGTACCGACTCGCATTCCACGATCTACGGAGCGCTGGGCGCATTCGGGACCGGGGTCGGCTTCAGCGAGATCACGGCGGCGTGGGTGACCGGAAAGCTCTGGATGCGCGTTCCCGAGTCGATCAAGATCGTGATCGAGGGGCCGCTGCCGAAGGGGACGTACCCCAAGGACATCATGCTCAAGCTGATCGGGGACATCACCGCCGACGGCGCCACCTACTGCTCGGTGGAGTTCCACGGGTCCTACGTTGAGTCGCTGTCGGTCTCCGAGCGGATGACCCTCTGCAACCTCGCCATGGAAATGGGCGCTAAGAACGCCTTCGTCCCCCCGGACGAGGTCACCCGGCGCTATCTGGCCGACGTCGGCGTGGGCCCGGACGCCTTCGAGGAACTGCTGCCCGACACCGGCGCCGAATACCGGCAGGTCGAGACCATCGACGGCCGGGAGCTGGGCCCGCAGATCGCCTGCCCGCACAACGTCGACAACGTGGTGCCGGTGGACGAGGTCGCCGGAACGCCGCTGCACCAGGTCTTCATCGGGTCGTGCGCGAACGCGAAGTACGACGACCTGGTGATCGCGGCCGAGGTCCTCGCGGGCAACAAGGTGGCGCCGGGCGTCCGGCTGATCGTCACCCCCGCGTCGAGCACGATCATGTCCAAGGCGGCCTCCGAGGGCGTCCTCTCGACGCTGATCGAGGCCGGCGCCACGATCACCAACCCCGGCTGCGGCGCGTGCGCGGGCAACGGCGGAGCGATGGCGGACGGTGAGGTCACCCTCTCGACGGCCAACCGCAACTTCCAGGGCCGCATGGGCAGTTACCAGTCGCAGATCTACCTGAGCAGCCCGGCCACCGCCGCCGCGTCGGCGATCCGGGGATCCATCACCAACCCGCAGGAAGTGCTCCGGTGAACCTCGTCGAGAAGATCCTCGCCCGGGCCGGTGGCCGGCCGTCCGTGGAGCCCGGCGACATCGTGGTCGCGGAGGTCGACCGGCTCATCATGCACGACCTGAGCGGGTACCTGACCGCCAAGGTCTTCGAAGAGGAGGTGAAGCTGCCGATCCGTCATCCGGAGCGGGTCGTCATGGTGTTCGACCACCACTTCTCGCCGGCGACCGAACGCCAGGCGACGGTCCTGAAGTCCAACCGTGAATGGGCCCGCCGCCACGGCATCCACCTCTTCGACTGCGGCAGCGGGAACATCCACCACGTGGCGGTTCGGCGCGGGCTCATCCGACCCGGGATGATCGTGGTCGGATCGGACAGCCACACGCCCGTGCACGGTGCCCTCGGCGCCCTCGCCGTCGCGCTCGGCAACGACTCGCACGCCGGGACGGTGCTCCCGTACGGCAAGGCGTGGTTCAAGGTGCCGCACACGGTGCGGATCGAGCTGGACGGCACGCCGGCGCCGGGCACGACCCCGCGGGACATCGCGCTCTGGCTGGTCGGCCAGATGGGCGAGGGCAGCATGATCTACGCGGCCCTGGAGTTTGCCGGGCCGTACGTCAAGGCGATGCCGTTCTGGGATCGATGGCTGTTCCCCCTGCTCTGCGTGGACCTGGGAGCCAAGTGCGGGTACGTCGAGCCCGACGAGGTGACCGAGGCGTTCGCGGCCGGCCTCCCCGGCGACGCGTACGGGGGATTGGAGCGCAGCGACGGCGGAGAGGCGTCCGCGGTCCTGCGGTACGACGTCGGCGGGATCGGGCCGCAGGTCGCGTGCCCGCCGACCGTCGGCAACGTCAAGCCGATCGAGGCGGCCGCGGGCACCCCGGTCCAGTGGACGGAGCTGGGAGGGCACGGCGGCGGCCGGCTGGAGGACATTCGGATGGCCGCGGCGGTGCTCCGTGACCGCAAAGTGCATCCGGACGTCCGCTTCAACATCGTCCCCTCCAGCCGGGAGGTGTTCGCCGAAGCCGAGCGCAGTGGCCTGGTCCTGCCGCTGCACGAGGCCGGTGCGACCTGGTTCCCGCCGAGCACCGGTTCCAACCAGGCGGCCAACATGGGCGCGATGGCCGCGGGCGAGGCGATGATCTCGACCCACGCCCGGAACTTCCCCGGCCGCAACGGGAGCACCGAGGCCCAGATGTACCTCGCCTCCGCGGCGGCGGTCGCCGCGTCCGCGGTGACCGGTCAGATCACCGACCCCCGCGAGATCGCACCGGATCTCGATCGGCTCGGCTCGCGGTGAGCCGGCCACAGGATCTGTGCCCACCACAGAACGAGGGCCCACCACAGAACGAGGGCCGACCCACAGAACAAGGGGTGTCGATGAGGTTCGAAGGGCGATGCTGGAAGTTCGGCGACAACATTCCGACCGACCAGCTGGTGAAGTCGCGCTATGTGTTCGAGCCGATGGAAGAGATCGTCAAGCACGTGCTGGAGGATCTCGACCCGGCGTTCCCCGCCGAGGTTCAGCCGGGCGACATCGTCGTCGCGGGCAGGCACTTCGGTCAGTCGTCCGGGCGGGCCATCGCCACCAAGGCCCTGCGGGCGACGGGCATCGGGTGCGTCGTCGCCGGGACGTTCGCGCGGACCTTCTACCGCAACTGCTTCGAGATCGGGCTGCCCGCGCTCGAGATCGAGGGAATCACCGACCTGGTCAGCGGCGGTGATCGGGTGAGCGCCGACATCGCCCAGGGGACGTTCACGAACCTGACGACGGGCGTGCAGCGGACGGTGCCGCCCGCCGACCCGTTCCTCCTCGAGATGCTCGAAGAGGGTGGGCTGATCAAGCTGGCGGCGCGGCGCGCCGACCTGTTCGAGCCGGCCGCGGGGAACCGAGACCGTCCCGCGTGACGGTGGACCCCGACCCCTGACGCACGCCCTGACCACGCGGCCGCTCAGCGGACCGCGTGGTCAGGCGGTCTTGAGCACACGGAACGTGATGCCGGCGGCCCGCAACCGCTCGATCAGCGGGTCGCCCATCGCGACGGCCGTGGTCAGCTGCCCGGCCGTGGCCGGCAGATCGTCGTAGACCAGGCACAGCGCGGCCTCGGCGAACATCTTCGCCGTCTCGCCGTAGCCGGGATCGCCGCCCGCCACCTCGGTGACGACCCGCCTGCCGCCGCCCTCGCCGACGAACCGCAGGTTGAACCAGCTCTTGGCGCGCTGTTCGGCGGACGGTCCGTCCCCCGGGCCACGGAGCTTCAGCAGCACGTCGCGGGCGGCCGGGAACTGCGAAAGCACGAGCAGCCCGGTGGCTCCCGCGACGGCGCCCACCGCCATCGCCGGATTGCGCACCGCGCAGAAGTGGCCGTAGGAGAAGTCCGGGCCGTAACGGTCGAGGACGCCGGCCGACCGCACCACGATCATCGGGTCGATGGTGGGCAGCGGCAGCGTCGTCCACGCACCTGACACCGGAGCGAAGCGCGACAGGCCCCGGTACATGCGGACGCGGCGACCGGACGGCTCCGGCTCCACCCTGCGCCGCGCCCGCGCGGCCTGGAGCGTCTGGCGGGCGCGCGAGACCGCGGTGATGGCCGTACGGGTCGTGCCGCCGGAGGGCACACCCTTGGCTCTGATGAAGCCCTCGAGCCGGATGGGCGAGTCCTCCGGCAGGTGCTGCACGGTGAAGTAGGCGCCGAGGTCGTACGGGATCGAGTCGAACCCGCAGGCGTGCACGATCCGCGCGCCGCTCGCCATCGCCTGCGCGTGATGGCGCACGTACATCAGGTCGACGAACTCCGGCTCGCCGGTCAGGTCCACGTAGTCGGTGCCCGCGGCGGCGCAGGCGGCGACCAGCGGCTCGCCGTGGTGGATGTACGGGCCGACCGTGGTCATGACGACCCGCGCGGCGGCGGCGATGACGTCGAGGGTCTTCGGCGCCGTGACGTCGGCGTGCAGCAGCGGCAGATCCGCGCAGGCGGGATTGACGGCGGCGAGCCTGCTCCTCAGGGTCTCGAGCTTTCCCCGGTCACGGCCGGCCAGCGCCCATCGGGTCTGCTCCGGCGCGTGCTCCGCCAGGTACTCGGCGGTCAGGCGACCGGTGAAACCGGTGGCGCCGAACAGGACGAGGTCGTAGGTGCGGCCGACGGTCATCGAGGGTCCCCTTTCACGGCGTCCGGACAGATTGTGTCGGCCGATCATGGCAGCCGCCAACCGGAACGGCCGAGGAGGTGCTCGGCGAACAGCCGGGTGGTCGCGGTGGGAGTGGCGCCGGCGACCGCGTGCCACGGCCGGCTCAGCGGCATGCCCGGGGCGTCGATGACGGCGAGGCGGCCGTCGGCCAGTTCCGGACCCACCGCGTCGCGCGAGACCAGCGCGGCGCCGAGGCCCGCGGCGGCGCCCGCGATGACGGCGCCGTTCGAGCCCAGTACCAGCTGCGGAGGGTCTGCGGCGTGGTCGGCGAGGTAGGCCTCGGCGGTGGCCCGGGTGCCCGACCCGGGCTCGCGCATCACCCACGGGGTGGTGCCGAGGACGAAGCCCGCCGCGACGTCCGGCGCGGCCACGACGACCAGGTCGTTGGCGCGGACGGCGAGGACGGTGACGGGCACGCCCGCCGGGGGGCGCCCGCCCAGCACCACGTCGGCCTCGTGCTCGGCCAGCCGGTTCCACACCCGGATGCTCGGGCCGACCTCCAGGGCGAGGTCGACCTGCGGCCGGCGGGCCCGGAAGGACGCGAGCAGAGCGGGGAGCAGTTGGTCGGCCGCCGTCGTGACCGAGGCGAGCCGCAGCCGTCCCCGGCCCGGGTCGTCCTCGCCCCTGGCCGCCGCCCGGCCCTGGTCCAGCAGCCCGAGCACCCGGCGCGCGTATCCCGCGTACACCTCACCCGCAGGGGTCAGCCGCACACCGCGGCCGGCCCGT
>NZ_JABVEB010000107.1 GCF_014323665.1 Actinomadura sp. HBU206391
CTCCGCCGTCAGCGCGGCTGTGCGGGAGTGAGCCGGAAGACGCGCAGCTCGCGCCCGGAGCGCTCGGCGTAGCGGTCGTAGACCGGCCAGACCTTCAGCAGCCGCGGCCACAGCTCAGCCCGTGCCTCGCCTTCGACCAGCGTCGCGGTGACGGGGATGGCCCTGCCCCGGTAACCGACGACGGCCTCGGGAGCGTGCAGCAGATTCGTCGTCCATGCCGGGTGCCTGTCCCGTCCGAAGTTGCTGCCGGCGACGATGAACGAGCCGTCCGGCTCCGGCATGCACGCGAGCGGCGCCTGGCGTGGCCGGCCGCTGACGCTCCCCGTCGTGGTCAGCAGGAGGCTCGGCACGAGCGATTGACCGAGCAGCAGCCGCCCACGCGACGCCCTGTACAGCGCGCGGTCGAGCGGCGGCACGACCTTGGGCCCGACCGCGGCGAACCACGCGGCGCCCGACACGCGGTGGAAGAGCGGACCCATCACGCGCTGGAGCATGGTCCGGCGGCTGTCATCGATCATGTGACTGGCCCCTTCCGGGTGGCCGACCTCGGCCATGATCGCTCGATGACGCCCAAACTAGTGTCTGCTTGCGCAGGTGGGAGGCAACGCCGAAAACGTGTCGTAACGGTAACGCCTCGGTTCTCGGACTGCGTCTTGTTCTGGGTCACCCGTCAAGTCATGCTGGACATCCTGGAACGTTCCACCACATCGACGTGGAGGCACTTATGAGGATCGGGCTGGCCGGGGCGGGACGGATCGGAGCGAGCCACGCTGAAACGCTCAGCGGGCTTTCCGAGATCGAGTCGCTGCTGATCGCCGACGCCGACGAGCGCCGGGCGGCGGGGCTCGCCACCGCTCTGGGGGACCGAGCCCGTCCGATACGTGCGCTCGAGAGCGTGGACGAACTGTTCGAGGCCGATCTCGACGGCCTGGTCGTGGCGGCGGCCACCGACGCGCACGCCGAGCTGGTCAAGCGCGCCGCCGCCGCTGGGCTGCCGGTGTTCTGCGAGAAGCCCGTCGCGCCCGACGTCGCCGGCACGCTGGACGTCATCGAGGCCGTACGCGAGGCACGGATCCCGGTCCAGGTGGGCTTTCAGCGCCGCTTCGACGCCGGATACGCCGCCGCGCGGGACGCGGTGGTCACCGGGCGGCTCGGCTGGCTGCACACCGTACGGTCCTGCACACTCGACCCGGCGCCCCCGCCCAAGGAGTTCGTCCCGGTCTCGGGCGGCATCTTCCGGGACTGCGTTGTGCACGACATCGACAGCATCCGCTTCGTCACCGGGCACGAGGTCGTCGAGGCGATGGCCGTGGGCGCCAACCGGGGAGATGAGATCTTCCGGGAGTGCGGCGACGCCGACACCGCCGCCGCCGTGCTCACGCTCGACGACGGCACCCTCGCGCTGATCTCGGCCAGCCGCTACAACGGGGCCGGGTACGACGCGCGCCTCGAGGTGCTCGGCTCCAAGGACAGCGTCGTGGCGGGACTGGACGAGCGCACGCCGCTCACGCGCGCCCAGGACGGTGTCGGGGCCGGCCACGTCTACGGGAGCTTTCAGGAACGGTTCGCGGGCGCGTACGCGGCCGAGCTCCGGGCCTTCACCGACCTGGTCGCGGGGCGGATCGAGAGCCCCTGCACGCCGGAGGAGGCGCTGGAGGCCTTCTACGTCGCCGAGGCCTGTGAACGCTCCCGGCGCGAGGGCGCGGCCGTGCGGATCGACGAGGTCAGAGTAGGTGGCTGACCGTAGATGATCGGCCGGGCCGCCGCCAGGAGACGGCCTGATTCGTACGCGTTTTTCCTTGAGATGTGATCGGTCCGACGGTCATCATCAAGGGCCATCGGGGTGATCGACGCATGACACCCGCTTTTCTGTGATCCCGAGACAAGGAGAAGAACTGATGAAGCGCTTCGCGACCGGTGGCCTGGCCGCCGTCGCCTTGGTGGGCGTCCTCGCTCTGAGCTCGTGCAGCAGCTCCGGAGGCAAGGAGGCGGCCGACAAGGAGAGCAAGGCGGCCGCCGGCGGCGGCCCTCGAATCAAGATCGCCATGGTGACGCACTCGGCTCAGGGCGACACCTTCTGGGACATCGTGCAGAAGGGCGCGAAGGCCGCGGCGAGTAAGGACAACGTGGAGTTCCTCTACTCCGCGGACCCTGAGGGCGGCAAGCAGGCCCAGCTGGTGCAGGCGGCCATCGACCAGAAGGTCGACGGCATCATCGTGACCCTCGCCAAGCCCGAGGCGCTCAAGGACGTGCTGAAGAAGGCCACCGACGCCAAGATCCCGGTCGTGACCATCAACTCGGGTGCCGACAAGTCCGCGGAGTACGGCGCACTGGTCCACTTCGGCCAGGACGAGAAGGTGGCCGGCGAGGCGGCCGGTGAGGAGTTCAACAAGCTGGGCTCCAAGAAGGCGATCTGCGTCATCCACGAGCAGGGCAACGTCGGTCTCGAGGACCGCTGCGCCGGCGCGAAGAAGACCTTCAAGGGGCAGATGGAGAACCTGTTCGTCCAGGGCTCGAACATGCCTCAGGTGAAGTCGTCGATCACCGCCAAGCTCCAGGCCGCCAAGGACACCGACGCGATCCTCACGCTCGGCGCGCCCTTCGCCGCCACGGCGGTCGACTCGGCCAAGGAGGCCGGCAGCTCGGCCAAGGTCGCCACCTTCGACATGAACAAGCAGCTGATCACGGCGCTGAAGGACGGGTCGATCCAGTTCGCGGTCGACCAGCAGCCCTACCTCCAGGGCTACGGCGCGGTAGACGAGCTGTGGCTCTACAAGAACAACGGCAACGTGGTCGGGGGCGGCCGGCCGGTGCTCACGGGCCCGGCCATCGTGACCAAGGAGACGGCGGACTCCATCGGTCCGTTCGCCGACCGGGGAACTCGCTGACCTCACGGGGCGCCCCTCACGGGGCGCCCCGTCGTCGGCAGAAAGGAGACCAACACCCGTGAAGACCATCGCGCAACCCGCCCAGCCGGCAGAGCCCGCCGCGCTGGACGAGCGCGTCGCCCGCAAGTCCCCGCTCCGCCGGCTCCTCGGGCGGCCCGAGATCGGCGCGCTGATCGGCGCGCTCGCGCTGTTCGTCTTCTTCGGCGTGACCGCCGACACGTTCCTGACGGCGAACGCCTTCTCGACCATCCTGTACGCCAGCTCGACGTTCGGGATCATGGCGGTGTCGGTCTCGTTGCTCATGATCGGCGGCGAGTTCGACCTGTCGGCCGGCGTCATGGTGACCACCTCGGCCCTCGTCGCCTCGATGTTCAGCTACCAGCTGAGCCTCAACGTCTGGGTCGGCGTCGCCGTCTCGCTGGCCGTCTCGCTGGCGCTAGGTTTCGTCAACGGGCTGCTGTACGTGAAGACGGGCCTGCCGAGCTTCATCATCACGCTCGGTACCTTCTTCATGCTCGCCGGCGCCAATCTCGGCGTCACCAAGGCGATCAGCGACAACGTGGCGACCCAGTCGATCGCCGACATGGCGGGCTTCCAGGCGGCCAAGGACGTCTTCGCCTCCGACCTGCCCATCTTCGGCATCCAGGTCAAGATCACCGTGTTGTGGTGGCTGGTCATGGTGGCGGCGGCGACCTGGCTGCTGCTCCGCACCCGCGCCGGCAACTGGATCTTCGCCGTCGGCGGGTCGGCCGAGAGCGCCCGGGCGGTCGGCGTGCCCGTGGTCAAGACCAAGATCGCGCTGTTCATGGGCGTGGCCTTCACGGCCTGGTTCTCCGGCATGCACCTGCTCTTCGCCTTCGACTCCGTCCAGTCCGGCGAGGGCGTCGGCAACGAGTTCTTCTACATCATCTGCGCGGTCATCGGCGGCTGCCTGCTGACCGGAGGGTACGGCTCGGCGGTCGGGGCCGCCATCGGGGCCTTCATCTTCGGGATGACCAACAAGGGCATCATCTACGCCGAGTGGAACCCGGACTGGTTCAAGTTCTTTCTGGGCGCGATGCTCCTGATCGCCACGGTGGTCAACCTGGTGGTCCGGCGCCGCGCGGAGGTGTCGGAATGAGTGACACGGCACCGCTGGTCCGGCTGGCCGGCGTCGGCAAGCACTACGGCAACATCATCGCCCTGCAGGACGTCTCGCTGGAGGTGGCGAAGGGCGAGGTCGTCTGTGTGCTCGGCGACAACGGCGCCGGCAAGTCCACGCTCATCAAGATCGCATCGGGTCTGCACCGCCATGACTCCGGCACCTACGAGGTGTCGGGGGAGCGGGTCGAGTTCGGCTCGCCCCGCGAGGCCCTCGACCGGGGCATCGCCACCGTCTACCAGGACCTCGCGGTCGTCCCCCTCATGCCGGTGTGGCGCAACTTCTTCCTCGGGTCGGAACGGCGCAAGGGCATCGGCCGGCTCGACATCGACTACATGCGGCGCACCACCAAGTCGGAGCTGCTGGAGATGGGCATCGATCTGCGCGACGTCGACCAGCCCATCGGCACCCTGTCCGGCGGCGAGCGACAGTGCGTGGCCATCGCCCGGGCCGTTCACTTCGGCGCCAAGGTGCTGATCCTGGACGAGCCGACCGCCGCGCTCGGCGTCAAGCAGGCCGGTGTGGTGCTGCGCTACATCGTGCGCGCCCGTGAGCGCGGTCTCGGCGTCATCTTCATCACCCACAACCCGCACCACGCCTATCCGGTGGGCGACCGCTTCCTGCTCCTCAAGCGCGGGCGCGGCATCGGCTACCACCGCAAGGAGGAGGTCACCCGGGAGCAGCTGACCGCCCTGATGGCCGGCGGAGCGGAACTCGAGGAACTCGCCCACGAACTCGAGGGCGTCGAATCCCAAGCGGCTCAGGACCTCTCGGCCGATGCCAAGCGACTCGGTCTCACCGACGCCTGAGCCCCGGCCGGCCCGGCCTCCCCGCGACACGGGCCTTCGCGGGCGTTGCCGGCTCACGACCGCGGATCCCCGCCGGGACTCCGGCTCCCGCCGGCCGGCGGGGGGTCCGCGGTGCCGGACGGGTCCGCGGTCGCGAACGTCGACAGCAGCAGCGTGCCGAGCCGGTCCGCGTACTCCTCCCGCGACCAGCCCCTGCCGTCGAGCAGTCCCTCGAGGACGTCGAACGACATCAGCGCCCAGAGCATGTCGGCGGCCGAGTCGGCGGTCCAGGCCGGGTTCAGCCGTCCCTCGGCGGCCAGCCGGTCCGCGAGCCGGCGGCAGCACGTGTGCCAGTGCCGCAGAACGAGGTCCCAGTGCCGCGCGGCGTCGGCGTCGGCATGCCGTACCCGCTCGATGGCGCGGGCGAACGGGATCATGCGGGTGTGATATCTGGCCAGGTGACGGGCCCATTCGTCCAGCGCCGCCACCGCGTCCGGCGCGGCCCAGACCGGGCGCAGCGATCCGTCCAGGTCCTCGGTCTCGTTGACGTAGTGGAAGAGCGCGGTGATGAGCTCGGTACGGGAACCGAAGTGCAGGTAGACGCCGCGCCGTGAGACGTCCGCGCGATCGGCCACCGCCGCCATCGTGAGCGTCTCGAACCCCTCTTCCTCCATCAGGGCGCGGGTCGCGGCGAGGATCGCCGCCTTGGTGCGGCGGCTGCGGGCGTTGGCCGGCTGTGCGATGGGCTTCACTCGGCGGCCCCTCGGTTGAATTTCACAGTGTGTGCACTTTACTATGTGCACTCGATGTGAAGTTTATGGAGGGCCTCATGAGCGCAGCCGCCACCTCGACCGAATGGGACATCGAGTTCCTCGACCTGACCGCCTATCTGGCACGCGTCGGGTACGACGGTGACCGGGCCCCCACCGCGCGCACGCTGCGCGACCTCCACCTGGCGCACACCGCCGCGATCCCCTTCGAGAACCTCGACATCCCACTCGGCCACGGAATCCGGCTCGACCTCGCCGGCCTGCAGGACAAACTCGTCCACCGCTCCCGGGGCGGTTACTGCTACGAGCAGAACCTGCTGTTCGCGGCGGTCCTCGAGCGGCTCGGCTTCGGCGTGACGCGGCTGCTCGCCCGCATCCGCAACGGCAGCGACAAGATACGACCGCGCTCGCACGCGACACTCCGCGTCGAGGCCGAAGCCGAGGACGGCGCGGGGGAGGGCTCGGTCTGGCTCGCCGACGTGGGCTTCGGCGGCGAGGGACTGCTGGAGCCGATCCCGCTGACCGCGGGAACGCCGGCGCGCCAGGGCGGCTGGAGCTTTCGCCTCGACCGGGAGGACGGCGGCGTCTGGGTGCTGCGGTCGTTGCACTCGGGCGGCTGGTTCGACCTGTACGCGTTCACCCTGGAGGCGCAGCCGTACGCCGACTTCGTGGTGAGCAACTACTTCACGTCCACGAATCCGTCCTCGCCCTTCGTCGGTCAGGCGGTCGTGCAGCGGACCTCCGCCGACGCGCGTCACTCGCTGCGGGGCCGCGACCTCACCGTCACCCGCCCTGACGGCTCCGCCGACCACCGGACCCTCACCGACGAGGAGTTCGCCGGCCTGCTGGTGACCACCTTCGGCATCGCCCTGGACCAGGCCGACGCGATGCGCGCCCTGAGCGGGATCGATGCCCCTCCTGCGGGCTGACCGCCGCGTGCCCTCCCCTCGGGCGGCTCAGCCGTCGCGCCACTCCACGCAGGTCGGCCGGGCCCTGGTGCGGTAGAACTCGCGGGCGGCGGCGTACGCGGCATCGCGGCGGATCGCCATCCACCTCGGGTATCTCACAAAGCCGTGGGCACCGTGACGGGCGAGGGTCGTGCTCTCGTCTCCCTCATGCGGGCCTCTGCCGACGACGCGTTCGCCGCCCTCGTCACCGGTCTCGTACTCGATGAAGCTGTCATCGCCCCCGAGTACGAGGTACATGTACGGCGCCCCTTCGACATCGATCGCCGAATCGAGAAGGGCGATGACCGGGTTCCGATCACGGCGGGCCGCCCGGTCGATCTCGTCCAGGCCGTGAACGAGCTCGTCCTCGGACTCCGGAGAGAAGTCGAGACCGCGTTCGTCGGTCAGCCCCCACCGTCCGGGCGGCCACTCCCGGTCATGGACCGCCCACTCGATGCCGGTGGGACGCAGGCCGGTGAGGACGTACTCGATCACCGCGCGGCGCGCCGTGCCGGGACTGACCCGCGCGACGGTGGCCGGCACGGTGATCAGGCCCGCCGACTCCGACTCGAGCACGCTGAGCATTTCGGCGGGCGGAAGTTCGACGGCGTAGGAGCGGTCGGGCAACCAGCGCAACGCCGCCGCCCGGCCGGCGTCCACGTCGATGTCGATCCGCAACTCCACGGCACTGCCGTCGAGGTCGAGACGCAGCTCCTCGGTGCTGTCGACCCGGCCGAGGTACATCGACTGTCCACGTACGCCATGCGGCACGTATCCGTTGGAACAGTGATCGAAATGTTCCGCCGTGCCGGCGGCGTCGGACACCTCGTAACGGTTGCCGTAGTAGTCCCCGATGAAGCGGATCACCGGCCGAGCCTACCGAGGGCCGGCGATCTCGAGCGGCCGTTCGCCGCCCTCGTCGAGGGCGGTCAGCCGAGCTGGTTCAGGCCGACGAGGTTGCCGCAGGTGTCGTCGAACACGGCGCCGATCACGTCTCCCATCGGCGTCGGCTCCATGGTGCCCCTACGGCGAGCTCGTGCCTTGTGCGGCTATTCGTGCGGTTGCCAGATCGTTGAATGATTTCTCGGGCAGACTGAGGCGGTGTCGTCGGTTGATCGAAGAGGGGCCATAAGTGGTCGTTGTCGAGGTTGAGGGACGTGCGGGAACCGCACCCATACAGATCGAGGTCGCGGAGGCACCGTCTCCCGAGATGACGGACGTCTACGGGGACGAGGCGACCCGGAACGTTCGCGAGAAGGTGGTGCGGCTCGCTCGCCCGCTCTTCACGGAGGCGCTCGACCTGGTCAATTCGTGCGCCGCGGAGGTGAAACAGCGACTTGACGGGATGGCGGACGGAATTCGCCCGGACGAGTTCGAGATGCAGTTCGCGGTCAAGCTGGACGCCAAGCTCGGTGCGGCCATCGTGGAGTCGACCAGCGGGGCCCAGCTCCAGGTGGTGCTCCGATGGAAGGCTCAGGAGTGAACGAAGCGGCGGGCTTCCCGCTCCTGCCGTACAGCTACGTGGTCGGCCAGGACGCACTGCGCCGCGCGCTCGAAATCGCCCACGTGCTGCCCGCGGTCGGCGGGGTGCTGGTCAGCGGCGAGCGCGGTACGGCCAAGTCGACGACCGTACGGGCGTTCGCCCGGATGATGTACGGCGTCCTGCCGGTGACATTGCCGATCAACGCCACCGACGACCGGGTGCTCGGCGGCTGGCAGATCGACGCCCTGATGCGGGGGGAATCCCGTCCGCAGCCGGGACTGCTCGAGAGCGCGGACGGACAGCTCCTCTACATCGACGAGGTCAACCTCCTCGACGACCACGTCGTGAACATCATCCTCGACGTCGTCTCGACCGGGCTGCTGGTCGTCCAGCGGGACGGGCTCGACCGCCCCGAGGTACCCGTCTCGTTCACCCTGGTCGGCACCATGAACCCCGAAGAGGGCGGGCTGAGGCCGCAGCTGCTGGACCGGTTCGGCCTTGTGGTGCCGGTGCGAGCGGAACTGGACCCGCGGGTACGGCGCGACATCCTGATGACGGCGTTGCGGTTCGATGAGGAGCGGGCTCGGCCGGACTCGGTGTGGTTGGAGCGCGGCGCGGAACTCGACCGCGAGCGCCGGGACGCGATCGAAACCGCCCGCGCGGCCGTCGCCGACGTCCGCCTCGGCGAGGACATCGCGTCGCTGTGCGCCAGGATCGCCGCGGAGTTCGAAGTGGCGGGTCACCGCGGCGAGATCGTGATGGCGCAGGCCACCCGGGCCAATGCCGCCCTGAACGGCCACTCGGAGATCACCCCGGCCGACGTGCGCGCCATGGCCCCGCACGCGATCATGCACCGGCGGCCGGAGGCCGCGTACGGCGAGGGCATCGAGTGGACCGACAAGGACGACGAACGGCTCGACCAGGTCCTCGCGGAGGGCTGAGCGTGCGGGTCGGCGAGAGAGTGTCCACCGCGCTGGCGTGCGCGGCCCTGGATCGGGGGCTCTCAGGTGTCCTGCTCTTCGACCTCGATCCGGCGCTGGCCCCCGCGGTCGCCCGTCGGCTCGCCGAACTGCTCGCGGCGCCGGGCCAGGTCACCGTCGTGGGCGCCACGACGACCGAGGACGACCTGTGGACCCGGGTGCGCCCGTGGCCTGCGGAGTGGGCGGGCTTTCGCGGTGCGCCCGGACCACTGGTCGGGGCGGGCCGGCCGCCCGGCGTGATCCTGGTACCCGACCTCGCAAGGCTCGGGCTCGCCGCAGGCCGCGCAGCCGTCACCACGATCGGCGCCGACGTGGCCCATCTGGAGCGCATGGGACGGCATGTGACCTGGGCGCCGAGTGACCGTTGGCTGGCCACCTGCCGTCGCGACGACATCGGCCGGGTCTCACCCCATCTGCTCGACCGTTTCGCCGTACGGGTCGACGCCGCGGGCCTGCGGCCGGGCGCGGAACCCATGCTCGCGGAACCGGCGCCGTCCTGGCGCCGGGCGGTGCGTGCCGGCCTGCTGCCGGGCCTGTCCGTCGCGGCGGCGGACCGGGTCATCGAACTCATCTCGGCTCTGGGCGTGGGCGCGCGCCGCGATCTATCGCTCGCCCGGATCGCCCGTGCGTTGGCGGCACTCGGCGGCGCGTCCGTCGTGGAGGCCCAGCATGTGGACGACGCCGCGCACCTCATCGGGCTGTCCGCGCCGACCACGGAGGAGCCGGAGCCCGGGCCGCGTGCCTTCGAGGCCGGGCCGGCGGCGCGAGGGGGGCCGCCCGTCGAGACCGAACCGGCCGTCCGGGAGGTCGGCGCGTCCCTCGCGGAGCCCGAGCCGTTGCCCACCGTCACACTGCCCGCCCCTGGGATGTCCCGTGACCCGTATCCCGAGGACCGCGCGGAGCCCGGGCACGAGGCCGAGCCCCTGCGGGCGCCCTGGCGGCGCAGTGCCGACGGCGGGCCTCCGCGCGGTCACCCGATCGGCGTACAGGCCGCCCGAGAGATACGCGACATCGCGCTGACCGCGACGCTGCTCGAGTCCGCGAAGTTCCAGGCTCTGCGCTGCCCGGACCACTTCCGCGGGCCGGCCCTCCATCCGCTGCACGTGCGGGCCGCGGATCTGCGCAGCCACCGGAGGGCACCGCGCCCGGCCCATCTGCTGGTGCTGCTTCTCGACCACACCTGCCGGCAGGGTTGGGACTGGTACGGGGCACTCGCCCCCTACCTCCAGTGGGCCTACTCCGTCCGAGCGGCCGTCGGCGTGGTCGAGGTCGGTGCGGCGGACGCACCGGACGAGCTGTGCGCCCAGCGGTTCTCCGCGCGCAGCCTGCTCGACCCGCGAGTGCGTGAGGCGCTGGAGCGTTCCGCCGGGCAGGCGACGCCGCTCGCGCATGGGCTCAGCCTTGCGGCGCGGTTGCTGCGGCACGACACCCAGCACGGAGACGCGGCCGTCGACGAGGCGCTGCTGCTCGTCGTCACCGATGGGCGCGGCAACGTGCCGCTCCGGGCCAGCCGGACGCGGAGCGCGCCCGGACGGGTCGGCCGCGAAGGTGTCCAGGACGCCCTCGACGTCGCCGCCGAGATCGGCCGGCTGCACCGTGTCCGCAGCCTCGTAATGGACCCGGGCCCCCGCCCGTACGCCCACCTCACCACCGAACTCGCGCAGACCCTCGGCGGCTCGGTCGTGCCGGGTGGGTCAGGCGATGACTGACCCCCGCCGGTTCGCCGACGCGGTGTTCCACAACGCACGGTCCCGGCGATCCGTCCGCATGCCGCACGCGCCGCCGGTGCTGGGGAAGCCCTCCACACGACGCATATCGCCCACGCCGCCTTCGCCACCCGAGGCGGAGGCCGGTCTCGAAACGGGCGAGCCCGCGGTCTTCGACGCCTTCACGGCCGATCTCGGCGTCGGACTCCCCACCGGTACCGCCCTGCTCGTGGTCATCCCGGTGGAACAGGGCGGGGCCGAGGGCTTCCGGCTCCGGGCGGTGTGCTGCTGTGGCCCTCTGGTGGAGTTCGCGGACGTGTACGGCCGCC
Organism: Actinomadura sp. HBU206391; assembly: GCF_014323665.1. Taxonomy (GTDB): domain Bacteria; phylum Actinomycetota; class Actinomycetes; order Streptosporangiales; family Streptosporangiaceae; genus Actinomadura_C. The sequence continues at coordinate 11,033 of NZ_JABVEB010000107.1, forward strand.
CGGATCTCGCTCTCGGCTCCCTGGTGGCGGCCGACGGCCTGCTGCCCGCGGACGTCCTGAGCTCCATGCGGACGTGGTCACGGACGAAGAAGAGACTGGTCCGGTGGCTCGACGCGCGGCGTGCGGCTCACGGTGACGAGCTTCAGCTCGTGATCTGGGATCAGACCGGTTACGGCATCCCCTGGGAGCTGTTCTGGCTGGAGCGCGCACCGGGGTCGGGCCGCACTGAGGGCTGGCTCGGTGGCCTGGTGACCGTGACCCGGTGGATGTCCATCGAGACGGCCTGGGGGGAGACGGTCCGCGACTATCGGTCCGAGCACACCTGCGCGGGGCCGGTCGCCGCCTACGTCGCCGCCGACATGGAGCACGACCTCTCGCTGCTCGGTCCGTACCATTTCGAAAGCAGCGACAGCCTGCCCAGGCTGGCCAAGGCCCTCGAGGACGGTGACCCCCTCGCCATGGTCTACGTGGCGTGCCATGGAACCTACGGGACACGCCTGTCCGACTGCGTTCTCGGCGGCGTGCCACTGGACCGCTTCGATCCGAGGAGATTCGACCGGCTCGGACCGGCCGCCACGTTCGTGTTCCTCAACGCCTGCCACTCCGGTTCGCTGGTCGACGACGCCGGCCGGTTCAGGGACCGCGCGCTGCGCGGATTCGCCGAGGTGTTCCTGAGGTCCGGCGCGGCGGGAGTGCTGGCGACCAGCGGCCGGGTGGGCGACCGCCAGGCGCATGAGATGGCCGGTCAGTTGTTCCGCCACCTGCGCGACCACCCTGGCCGGTCGGTCGCGGAGGCCGTGCGCGATCTGCGTGCCGAGATGGCCCGGCTGACCCCCGACGACCTGCTCGACGTGGACGGGCCGGAGGGGAACCGCCGGCTGCTTCCGCTGCTGTACCGCTTCATGTACGTGTTCTATGGGAGCCCGCGTACAGCGGTCTCGCTCGCCACCGCCGAGGGGGTGTGATGGCGTCCGTCGGCATGTTGACGCTGGAGCCGGTGGTCGGCTGGCCGCGCGAGATGGCTCCGGGGCGCCCCTACCTGGTGACCGTCGACCTGCGGCTCGCCGAGGCGGCCGGTGACTGGCCGCATGACAGGGAGGAGCTGCCCTTCACCTGTGTGCTCGAGGGCCCGGCCGCCTTCACCGTAGAGGCGGTCCACGACGCCAGCGTCGTCCTGCATCGGTTCGGCGGCTCGTACGGGCCCGCCGAATTCATCGTGACCCCGCACGCCGAACCCGGCCGCCGCTCTCTCTGGCTCACCATTCTCACCGAGCGGGGCGTCGAGGTCCGCAGGATCGAGCTGCCGGTGGAGGTAGGGGACGACTCCGTAGAGGCAGCGGCCACGACCACGCGCCCGGTTCGCACGGCGGCTCCCGCTGCGGCCCCCGCCGAGCCGCCGACCCCACCGGCAACACGTGCCGTGACCCGGGTGATGGTGGACGTCGAGCCGGTGGCCGGCGGCCCAGGCGACCGCTATCTGCTGAGAGTGCTGAAGATCGGGCCCGACGGCGCTTTCGCGGGCTCGGCCGTCGACCGGAGCGGGCCGCTCACCGTCGACGAGCTTCAGGCCCGGTTCGCGTTCGCGTTCAGATATCTGGTCTCTGACCCGCACGGCCGTGACGATCTGTGGGTCGAATTCGTGCTGCCCGAAGAACTCCTCGGCCTCCCCGTCGATCAGTGGCTCGTCGATCGGCCCGGTTCCGCGCCCGTTCCCGTGGGCACCGTTCTTCCGGCCGTCGTCCGGAGCAGGGAAACGGCGCTCAGCCTGGGCCAGCAGGCCAGGTGGCAGCGCCGCAGCCGCATCCTGCGTCGCCAGGAGGACCACGGTGAACAGGGCCGGATCTTCTGGGTACCCCGGGAGGTGCATGGTTCCCGCTTGCTGTACTCGAACCTGCTCCAGGCCGATTACGTGTGCGCCGTCTTCGAGAGGGCGCCCTACCTGAGCCTGTACGCGCTGCGGTCCGCCGGGGTTCCGGTGGCCGTGTGGTGCCGCACTCCCGGGTTCGCCGAGGAGCTCTCGGCCCGGCTGCGATGGAACCTCGCCGACGAGCCGGTGAGTGATCTCCCGTACCTGGTCCTGCGGCTGCGAAGGGAGGCCGCCGCCGCGGCCGCTCCGGCTCGGCACTTCGGCTCGCACATCACCCTGCTCTGGGACGACGCCGGCGACGAGCCGTCGGTCGCGGAGCCCGAGGCAGTGCCGGAGGAGGGCGACGGGCCGGCGCGGCTCGAGAGCCTGCTGGCGACACCGGGGGTCCACCTCATCGTCGATGGCGACAACGTGGCCCGGCAGGGCGTGCCGTTCGACACCGATCGGCGAGACCGGTTGATCGCCGATCGGCGGAACCGGTTGGTGTCCGGTCTCGGCGAGATCGCCGCCCGGACCGGCGCCGAGATCACCTGCGTCTTCGACGAACCGGTGCCGAGGGAGTCGATCCCGTCGCCGTTGCCCCGCGGCGTGCGGGTGCTCCTCCCGCAGGGACTGGGGGTGGTCAACTTCATCAGGCAGCTCGCGCGGGCCGAGACCGGACGCCCTGTCGCGGTGGTCTCCTCGGACCGAGACCTGGCTCACCTGGTGGAGCAGGCGGGTGTCCACCTTTTGGCGGCCGACGCGCTCTCGCAGGTGCTGAACTCGGAGCGGCGGAGCGATCAGGCACCGTCCGGTCGCTGTGCGATCTTCGCATGCGATATCGCCTCGTTCGGCGATCCCGCGCGGGATGACCGCGTCCGGGAGTACCTGAGGGTCGCTCTGCACGAGAGATTGCGGCGTAGCTTCGATGCATCGGGTGTGCCGTTCGACGGCTGCCACCACGAGGATCGCGGCGACGGTGTCATCATCGTGCCGCCGCCGGACCTCGATCCGGCCATGTTCCATCCGATCGTCGATCGGTTGAACGGAGAGTTGCGACGGCACAATGAAATGACGGGGCAGGTCACGCAGCTCCGGCTCCGCGTGTCCATGCACATCGGCGAGGTGGCGACCGACCCCCACGGCATCGTCGGCACTGCGGTCATCCATGCGGCCCGCCTGCTTGACGCGCCGCACTTCAAGAACGCGCTCAACTCCTCACACGCCCACCTCGGCTTCATCGTTTCGGCCGGCGTGTACGAAACGGTGATACGACGTGGCGGGGAACTTCTCGAGCCCGATGAATATGCGCCGATCGAGGTCCAAATGAAGGAGACCAATACCACGGCATGGGTCAGGATCTTCGGAGTGGGCGGCGACAGCATCCACCGAGAACCTGAACTGGTGGGAGCGGGCATCGTCCCATCGGCGGGCCCGCAAAGTGGACCGTGGGATGTTCAGAGCCTGTTCGAGGTCGTGGACGGCCTTCTCGCACTACCGATCATGGCCATATCCGAAGGCCGTGACCAGGTGGTGTCTTCTCTCCCCAGCGATGTGGCGATGCGGATCTCACGACATAGTACGGCCAACTCGGACACCTATTCCATCCTGCGGACATGCCTGGACTCACCTGGCGGTCTGCAGGATCTGCTCACGATTCTCAGGGCGTTCTCGGGTGACTCGGCACCGATGCACGCACTGGAGGCGACCATCGAAACCCTCGCGGCCGGACCCGAAGATCGCCCATAAGCCCTGCCAGTAGCCGGGCGAGGGCGGAGGCAGCACTGCCAATGCAATCCCCCAAGGCGACCCATTCACCATGAGCGGTTGAGCTCGCGGCGCTTGACGGCGTCGAGGAAGGCGATCCAGTCGCGCCGACCCACGACCAGGCGGGGACCACTGGGGTCCTTGGAGTCGCGGACGGCGACGGCCGTGCGCAGTGACGCGACCCCGACACAGTTCGCGTTGGAGCCGCTGCGGGTCGACTTCCGCCACCTCAGAACGGCGGATTCCGATGGCCTTGGCGGGTTCGTCACCGTGTTCACTCCCGCTCATGCTCGTTTGCTATCTGGGCAATGAGGTCCTGCGACTCGGCGGGACTCATCGCCACGTCAACGAGCATATCCATCTGGAGGCGGAAGAAGGTGATCTGTTCGGCTTCTTCGAGGAAGAGGCCAGAGACCTTGTGGTCGAGATAGACGACGGGTTTGTTTCGGGCGAAGTTGAGGATTCTGAACGACCCGTCGAGTCCAGTGTGCTCACCAAGTTCGAATGGAAGCACCTGGAGTGTCAGCTGGGGTAATCGACGGCCTCCAGTAGACGGTGCAGTTGGCGCGCCATGGCAGTACGGTTTCCAAGGACACGGCGCAGCGCGGGTTCGTCGACGATCGTGTGGAATGTCGGCGGGTCGCTACGGCTCAGGATCGCCTGACGCCCCATTCGCGCGGCGACCCGCCCCTCCAGGTCCGGCTCTTGTACTCCGCATGCGCGCATTACGGCGCGTGTGTAGTCGGGTGTCTGGAGCAATCCCGGGATGAGTAGCGGCTCGAAGTCGAAGATCGAGGTCGCCTCACTCTCCAACTGGATCAGAGTCCGTGACTCCTTGGACAGCCCGCCGATGATCTCCCACCAGCCGCGCTCGCCGGAGCGCTCGGCCATGGTGAGCAGCCGTTTGTGCTCGGCGCCGGTCACCTTGTAGACCACGAGCAGCGATGCGACGTCGGTGGGGCGGATGCCCTGCTTTCCGGTCTCGATGCGGGAGACCTTCGACAGCGGCCAGCCGAGCCGTGCTTGTGCGGCGGAAGTGGTGGCGAGACCGCCCCGGGAGGAAGGAAACCACGGATGGGGATCGGGCCTCAGGGCAATGCCGAAGCAACTCCGCCTGTGCCTCCGCCGCGGCGGCGCTGGTCGCGGAGGCCGCGGAGCTGGCGGCCGAGACGGCGCCACGGCGCTTCTCGGTCTGCGCACTGGACTTCGAGGCCGAGGACGGAGCCGTCCTGGCCTGGGGTATCGCCTTTCCCGAACGCGTCGTCCTCTGCGAGCTGGCCGGCCGCCCCGCGGGCACGTTCGTGTCGGCCGACGCGTACGCCTGTGGAAAATTCGAGTTAAATCTGCATGCTTTGCAGTTTCAGGTAGTTCGTCCAAGGAGATGACGTGGGGAAAGGTGCGACACGGGTCATGTAGTGGATCCATGAACGCATCCATTGTCGGGCGTGACAATGAATTCGCCCTCGAGGCCCCTGTTCCGCAATCTCGATTTGGCCTGCATGGGCTTGAATTCTCCAAGGAGGAATTTCCATGGGAATTCGCCGGCAAACGGCAGCTACCATATCCGGCCTGGTTTTCGCGGGAACGGTCGCCCTCGCGGTGGGGCAGGCGTCCCCGGCGGCTGCGGCCTCCCCTGCCACCGTCCAAGTCATGACCGCCGCACCCGACCAAGGAATGATCGGCCGGCCCGAGCCTCGATGCCGCTGGGTTTGCGACGCGCAGCGCCCGCGGCAGGAGCAGGAGCAGCAGATGCTCAGAGGGGAGCAAGGGGCGCTGCAGGCGCAGGAGGCGGTGCGAGCTCGGCAGCGGCAGCTGCAGGAGCAGGAGCAGGAGCAGGAGCAGGAGGCGGCCGGCGGACGCTAGTCGCAACTGCAGGAGGTATTCGGGTAAGGGTGATCTGACCTTCACCGTATATCGATCGGTGTATCACCGCAGGCCGCTGACTAGATGGTTAGTTCGATGTGTCTGTGGATGGGCGGGTGTCGCTGATCCACTTGGCGAGCATGCGGACCCGGCCGGTGTGCTCGTCGTGGCCGACGACCACGGGCGGCTCGTTGTAGGGCATGGTGTCCGACGAGCGGCGCAGCTTGACGTACTGGCCGCACGCGTCGATCGCGTACGGCTCCATGTCGTCCTGCAACGCGCCGATGACCGTGATGCCGTGCGTCTCGCCGATCTGGCGGAACAGCGCGACGGCCTCGCGGCGGTGCTCCTTGCCCAGGTTGCGGCCGAGCTCGTCGAGCACGAGGACGAGCTGGGTCCTGGCCTCCTCGCCCGGGCGGCCCGTCGAGCTCGCCAGCGCCGCCGCGCAGACGAGCTTGACCGCCTTCTCGTCCATGAGCGCGGTGTTGGCCCGCCGGTTGTACGGCACGTACCGCTGGCCCTCCGAGCGCCGCCACTTCGGCACCACCCGCCAGCGCCACTCCTGCTCGGGGCCGCCCGGGGGCTCGGGAGTGGGGAACTCCAGGGTCGCGCCGTACCCGCCGTAGCCCAGGTCGAGTTTCTCGAACTCCTCGGAGACCCGCTGCAGCCGGGACCGGATCGCCGCGACCAGCGTGGCGCGGTGGGCGGTGCCCGCCTCGGCGGCCTCGGACGCCCCCTTCTGCGCCTTCTCCAGGTCGGCGCGCCGCGACGTTTGCTGGATCTCGATCTGGCGGCGCTGGTGCCGTTCGTAGTCCTCCTGCTGGCGCAGGTACGCGACCAGCCCGCGCATCAGCCTCGGGAAGGTCGCCTGCTCGCGCTCGCTCCGCCGGCCGGCCCCGTCGGCCCGTTCGTTCAGCAGGAAGCGGATCTCCTCCGGCATGTCCTCGTCGTCGGTGCCGCCGGGGAAGACGTGCCGGAGCCCGTCCGCGAGGTGCCGGTCGGCCGAGTGCCACCACTCCTCGGGCGTCCATGACCGCTCGTCGGGAACGAGCGCGAGCAGCCGGTCCGCCGCGCCCTCCGGCGTGCCGCCCCAGTCCTCGAGCAGCCGGTCAAGGCCGAGCGTCGCTCGCCGGGCGGTGAGTTCGGCGATCTGCTCCCGGGCCTGGTCCCGGGTGCGCTCGTGCGCGTCCCGGCGACCGCGCAGCCGGTCGATCTCCAGCGCCATGGTGTCGGCCCTGGCCTGCAACCGCCGCACGCTCTGCTCGGCGGCGCCCAGCTTGGGGCCGAGCCGGGCCTCGCTCGTGGCCAGCCCCTCGAGCTGCTCTCGCAGCCCGGTCATCTGCTCGCGCATGTCCAGCAGGCGTTCGGCGGCCCGTGCCGCCTCGAGCCGCCGGGCGGCGAGGGCCACCTCCGCCGCGGCGTCCGAGGCGCGCCGCCCCGCGCGGTCCAGATCCTCACGCGCGCCGTCCAGCGCGGCCCGCGCCGCCTGCACCCGCGCCGCCCGTCCGGTCACCGGCTCGGCGAAGCCGCCGACGATGAGGACGCCGGCCCGGTCGGCGCCGACCGTACCGTCTCCGTCGGCATCTCCGGCGCCGCCTCCGTCACCGTCACCGGTCAGCGCGGCGAAGAACCGCCGCAGCGCGAGCCGGCATCGCACGCCCTCGGGCAGCCCCGCGTCCTCGCCGTCGTGATCATGTAGTAGGTCACGCTCGGCGGGCACGATCATCGAGCCGGGAAGACCGCGGAGCGACCCGACCGCCGCGTCCACGTCGCCCGACGCGACCACGACGGCCTCGCGGTAGGGCCACAGCGCCCGTTCCCACCGGTCCCGAACCGCCTCGCTCAGCTCCACGGCGTCGAGCAGGCCGACCGCGGGCACCTCGGCGGCGGCGAGCGCGTGGATCTGGTCGCGGGCGATGCTCTCCCCGGCCTCGGCGGCGGCCAGGTCTCGCTCGGCCTGGGCCAGCCGGCCTTTGGCGAGGCCGAGGTCCTGCTGGGCCTCGTCTCGCCGGGCCTCGGCGGCGTCCCGCTCCTTTCCGGCGGTGGGCACGTCCCGGCCGTCGGCCTCCCGCTGCCGGTCGTCGAGCGCGGACGCCTGGCGGCGCAGCTCTTCCAGCCGGTTGCGGGCGACGGCCTTGTCCTCGCCGATCTGTTCAGCCTGGCCCTTGAGCTCGGCCAGGACGCCGGTAGCCTCGACCAGCCGCTCTTCCAGGGCCCCGCCGGTGAGCTGCTCGATCTCGCGGTCCACCGCCTTGACGGCGGCGGCGGTGTCCGCGTTCTCCTGGCGCAGGCGCTCCTGCTCGGCCGCGTACGAGCCGTCCCGTTCGGCCGCGTCGACCACCAGCCGGGCCTGCCGGGTGCGCCAGCAGCGCTCGGCCGCCGCGACCTGCTCGCGGGCCCGGTCACGCCGGTCGAACGTCGTCAGCAGCGACCGGGCCTCCGACTCCCACTCGGCCAGCCGCTCGACCGCCTCGGCCGCCTTGGCCAGCTCGCGATGCTCCTCGCCACGGGCCTTCCGCTCGGCCTCCAGCTCCCGGTCGAGCCCGGTGAGCGCGGCGATGGCGCTGAAGATCCGCTCCGGGGTTATCTCGTTGAGCGGCTGCGACAGCAGGTTGGTGGCCACCTTGCTGCGCACGGAGGTGGACAGGAACGACACGCAGCGGACCCGCCCTCCGTACAGCACCCGGCCGAGGTCCTTGGCCACGAAGTCGCGCCGGCCCGCCGAGCGGGGGAGCACGCCCCACAGCCGGTCGGCCATGCCGACCCGTTCCGCCTCGGACGGAGCCGAGGCCAGATGGACGCCCTCCCGCCAGCGGATCTCCAGATGTGGGGCGTCCGCGTTCACTCGCAGCCACACCGTCAGCGCGGTGTCCTCCGGCCGCTGCGGATCGGAGAAGACACCGATGATGTAGCCATGATCGGCGCTGGCCCACTGGCTCTCGCCCTGAGCCGCGAGCTCGGCGTTGAACAGCAGCTCGGCGACGGCGCGGGCACCCGAGGCGAACCGCCACTGCTCGTCGCCGAGCAGCGCGGTGATCGCGGCGATGAACGACGACTTCCCGGCGCCGTTGGAGTCCTTCGGTCCCTGCCCGGCCACGACGATCAATGTGCCCGGCACAGTGGGCACCGGGTGCGTGGACAGCCGGGAGATGTTGATCGCCTGGAAGGCGACGAGAGTCCGGTCCCCGACGACGTCGACGTCGTCGCCCGGCCGCGCCGCGGCGGCCTCCGCCGTGCGAGCCGCCGTACGGGCCGCGCCGCCCCTGCCGACGTTCTTGCCGACGGCTTTGCCGGTCTTCTTGCGAGTCTTCGTGCGGGTTTCGTCGGCCACCGTCTCGGCGGTCTTTGCGACGTCGTCGCCGGTCTCCTTGGCGGCGTCTGCCGAAGTGGCGGTCACGCGTCTCCCCCTTGTCGCGGACTCCGGTTGCGCCGCCGGGCCCGTACGGCCGCCGCGAGCGGCGAGTCCGGCCCGGCGGCCAGGATGAGCTCCTCCTGCAGCCGCCTGCGAGCGGTGTCGGTGAGCCGTTGGAACTGAGGCCCGGGCACGAACCCGCCGGACG
>NZ_JABVEB010000108.1 GCF_014323665.1 Actinomadura sp. HBU206391
ACCGGCCTGCCGAACCGGTGGCGCGGGCATCGGGCCGCCCCTGGCTTGGGGCCGACGTGCCGGACCGGTTCGAAGACGCATCATCGCTTGACCCGGAGGAGACCGACATGAGGGGTCTCACCCGTGCCCGCATCGTGATCGCGAGATGGCCCAGGACGGCCGCGAAAGACGATCAGGACCGGTCCCGACCATGGCGGTGTTCGGGTCCTGTGAGCGGTAGCCGGAGGACGAAACGTGCGCCGCAGGTGGGCGATTCCTCGACGTGAAGGGTGCCGTTGTGGGCGGTGGCGATGTCGTGGGCGATGGCCAGGCCGAGACCGGTGCCTCCGGCGTCGCGGTCGCGGGCGGTGTCGCATCGGGCGAACCGTTGGAAGATGCGTTGCCGGTCGGGTTCGGCGATTCCGGAGCCGTCGTCGGTGACGGTGAGTTCGGCGTGCTGTCGGTGGCAACGGACTTGGACGTGTACGGCGTGCTCGGCGTGCCGCTGGGCGTTGTCGACGAGGTTCGCGAGTACCCGGCTGATCTGGGCGGGGACGGCGTCGACCACGACTCCGCTCTGGAGATCGAGCTGTGTGGGGAGCCGGTCGGCTCGGAGGGAGATCTCCGCTTCGACCAGTTCGGCCAGGTCCACTTTCTCCAGCGCGGCCGGCGTGGTGGCCGCGACTCGGGTCAGCAGGAGGAGGTCGGTGGTGATCGCCTCGAGGCGGTCAACGTCGTTCAGGGCGTGCTCCAGCATGTCGTCCATGCTGGTCTCGCCGGGGTAGAGCCGGGCCTCCTCGAGCCGCATGCGTAGCCCGGCGAGCGGGGTGCGCAGTTCGTGAGAGGCATCGGAGGTGAACTGCCGCTGCTGGCCGAGTGCCTGTTCCACCTGTCGATGGGCGTGTTCCACCCGTCCCAACGTGCTGTTCACGGTTCGCGCCAGCTGCGCGATCTCGTCGTGGCCGGGTGGCTCAGGAACCCGGCTGCCGAGGTCTCTTCCGTTGATCGCGTCGAGTTCGGTTCGGATGGCCACCACCGGCCGCAGCGTCCGGCCGGTGATCTTCCAGGTCGCCAAGGCGGCGAGAGCGAGCAACGCGGCTGCCTGAGCGGCAAAGATCGCGTCAAAGACCCCCGGTGAGATCTTGCCCGGAGCGGGCCGGCCGGCGTAGACCACGGGGGAGTCCGGCGCGGCCCTGACCCTTTGTGCGGAGATCCGCACGCAACCGACGCGAGGCAGCGCGCAGGTCTGTACATCCTGCTCCGGCGCGGCCGGGGAGGGCCACACCCTGGACATGGGCGGTAGCCCGCGGGCGGCGACAGAGGATGCGATGATGTGGTGGCCGGGCGCCACGACCTGGATCAGTTCGATGCCGGGGACACGCGGCACGATGGCCGCGTCGGCCGGCTGTCCATTGCGGACACTCGCCGCGGTGAGCACGGCCTGCTGCCGGGCCTCCAGCCAGATGGACTTGGTGAGTTCCTGGCGCGCCACCATCGCCGCGATCACACCCGCGGGTGCCAGCAGGAGCACGGCCATGACGGTGACCAAGAGCACCATCCGCCCGCGGATCGACCTTGGACGCCACCGGACGGCGCCGGCCCTGTTCATGACGGCGCCCAGCCCACAGCGCAGGCCGACGGCCGGCCGGTCGGCACCGGGCTGAGCGGACGGGCGCTTGCGAACGGACTGAAGATCACCCACGCTGCGGTCGCCTCCGTTCCGCCTGCTCGACACAGGCGATGTACAGGTCCCGCGGATCGTCGCTGGAACCAGTTCCTCACGCTCATAGCGCTCGCGGGCTCGAACCACCCGTCCGCACTCCCGAACCTGCGCCTGCCGCATCGCGCCCCCGGTGCCTACCTCACATACACGATTGATTCTGGTTTTTGATTACTTCAACCTGGCTTCAGGATCGCCCATCATCTGGCGCGCGTCGTCGTGGCCAACAACCATCTGCGAATAGGGCCTACGGGCAACAAGCGGTTACCGGTAGCGGGAAGACGCACGCGTACAAGCGATCACGATCAGACCACATGGTCACTACGGCCCCACCTACCCCGGCGACCCCACGGATCCGAGCAATCCACCGGTACCGGCGTCCGACCGATTGTCACAGCGTCAGGAACCCGGTGGATCGGCTGGGAGGCGTCCCGTCGGTGGCCGAACAGGGCGACGGGCAGTGCCCAGAGGGCGGCGGCCAGGAGAAACCGGCCCATCACCATCATGATGCAGGCCAGGGAGTAGGGGCCGGACGCCGCTGCCGTGGTCAGCAGCGCCCGGCGCAGCGCCCGGCCGACGCCCGAGCGGCGCCGCCGTGGCGGTCGGCCGCCCGGGCCGGCGGAGGTGGCAGAGTCGACGGGCTCTGTCTACAGGGCGTGTTTCGTCCCGCGAGCCTCGACGCCGGGTCCAGGCTCGCCATGGGCGGGGCGGTAGTCGAGGACGATGGCGCCGGAGCTGAAGGCGTGGGTGCCTGCCAGCTTCCAGGTCTTGGTCTCGGCGCCGTCGGGGAAGAGGCGCTTGCCCTTGCCGACGACCACCGGATGGAGGAACAGCTTGAGCTCGTCGATGAGGTCGTGCTCGATCAGGTGGTTGACCAGATCGCCGCTGCCGTAGATGAGCAGGTCCTTGCCCTCCTCGGCCTTCAGCTTGGCCACGGCCTCGGCGACGTCGCCCTCGATGACGGTGGCGTTCCACGTCGGGTCCTGGAGCGTGGTGGAGGCCACGTACTTCGGGATGCTGTTCATCACGCCCACGTCCTCGCCCGCGGCCTCCATCTGGGGCCAGGCCTTGGACATGCCGTCATAGGTGACGCGGCCGAGGAGCAGGGCGCGGGTCTGGGAGAGCTGGCCGGCCTGGAACTTGGCATGGTCGTCGTTCCAGAACGGCCCGGTCCAGGCGGGCTCCTCCACTACGCCGTCCATCGAGATGTACATCACCGAAACGATCTTGCTCATGGTCGCTCCTCAGCGGGATGGCGGGACGAGCGCGCGCTGGAGCCGATGGCCTCGGCCGCGTTGCAGTCCCTCAACTTGGTGTGTAATGAGCATTTCGCGCCGTCAAAGCGGCCGGTAGTGCGTCGTTCACCAGTCCCATGTGAAGGATTCACATTGATCAGGATCATGATCGCGGAGGATGTCCGCATCCTCAGGGAGACGCTCTCCGCGGTCCTCGACCTCGAGGACGACCTCGAGGTGGTCGCCCAGGTCGAGCGGGGTGATCGGATCGCGGCCGCGGCGGTGGCGCACCGCCCCGACGTGGCCCTGCTCGACATCGACCTGCCCGGTCTCGACGGGCTCACCGGCGGGCATCTGCTCCGGCGCCAGCTCCCCTCGTGCAAGGTCGTGATGCTCACCGGACTGGCCCGTCCCGGCTATCTGCGCCGCGCTCTGGCGTCCGGGGTCTCCGGTTTCCTGCTCAAGCACGCGCCCGCCCACGAGGTCATCGACGCGATCCGCCGCGTGAGCGCCGGTGAGCAGGTCGTGGATCCGCAGCTCGCGCTCGCCGCGCTGCAGAAGACCGAGAGCCCCCTCGCCGACCGCGAGGCCGAGGTGCTGAAAGCGGCCGCGACCGGTGCGGAGGCCGATGAGATCGCCGAGATGCTGTCGCTCAGCCGCGGAACCGTGCGGAACTATCTCTCGTCGGCCGTCATGCGCCTTGGCGCACGCAACCGCATCGACGCCATCCGCATCGCGACCGACGAGGGCTGGATCTAGGCAGGAGTGACACAGGTCAGCGGGATCTCGGCGGTCAGCACATAGGAGCCGTTGCGGCTCTCACTCCGCAGGCGCCCGCCCACGGCCTCCACTCGGTGACTGAGGTTGTCGAGACCCGCGCCGGGTGGAATGTCACTCGCCTCGACACCGTCGTTCTGAAGACGCAGCAGCACTATGCCGCCGGTGCTCTCCGCGTCGAGGATGCAGCGCCGGCCGTCGCTGTGCCGCAGGACGTTGGTGACGCCCTCTCGGAGCACGGTTGCGAGGACGCTGCTCTGCTCGGCGGTGAGCTGCAGGGTCTCCACGGTCCCGTCCACCGTGAAACCCGCGGTCTCGAGGACGGCCTTGGCCGACTCGACCTCATTTTGAAAGGAGACGTGGCGGTATCCCTCCGCGACGGTCTCGATGTCGGCGAGCGCCTGGCGGGCGGCCGCGAGGCCTTCGTCCAGTTCCCGCTGAGCCCGTGCCCGGTCCTTGTCGAGCAGGCGGAACGCCAGCTCGCTCTTCAAGACGATGACCGACAGGCTGAACCCGAGAAGGTCATGCAGGTCGCGGGCGAACCGCAGGCGCTCGCGAGCGACTTCGGTCAGTGCCAGCTCGGCGCGTGCGGCGCGCAACTCACGGGCCAGCCGGCTCATGCGGGCGAAACCATAGATGACCAGGGCACGTTCACCGGTCCAGACCATCTGGTACGTCTGGTCGACGAAAGTCGGGCCCTGAAGCGTGAAGTCCCACAGCGCGAGGCTGATCCAGTCCTGGGCGATCAGCGGGATCGTCACGGCCCAGCGCAGTGGTCCGCGCAGCAGGACGAGCGTGAGCGCGGGCAGGAAGATGCTGAGGTACCAGAAGTCCCGCTCGAAGACCATCCCGGGAGCCAGTGCGACGACGAACGCGGCGGCGAGCGCGAGCCGCCACAGGCGTGGCCGCCCGTCGTCGTCACCGACGCGGCAGCACCACAGGAACAGCCCGGTGAAGACGGCCAGGCACCCGAGGAACAAGGCGACCTCGCCACCGGGCCTGCCCGACTCGAGGAGGACGGACTTGATCGGGTTGGTGAGCAGCAGCAAGAACGTGGCGGCCGCGCCGAGACCGGTCACGACGGCCGTCGTCAGGTCGTCGGCGACCCGCCGTCCCGCATGGGCACCGTCGCGATGCGAGTGCGCGACCGACCGGGTCTCGTTCAGCACCGACCTGGCCGTGGCGAGACTCGCGTCCAGTCGTTCCCGGATGTCCGGCACCCAGGACGACGCCTTGACCGCCTCGCCGATGCTGATGATTTTCCCGAGGCTCGTTCCGACCCGCTCGCCCAGCTGCTGGGCGAACGCGAGGCGCTCACGGGCGACCTCGGCGTCGGCCAGAGCCATCCTGGTCTTCTCCAGATCCCCGACCAGGTCGGCGAACCGGGCGAGGCCGTAGAGCGCGATGCCGACGAACGCCGTGTGCCCCACGGCCAGATAAGCGGCGTCCCACACCGTGGGGCGGACTTCGAGGCCCGAAAGGTACTGCGCGAGGACGATGACCGCGAAACCGGCCCAGGCGAGCGCGGCCGGACGGACCAGCAGGAGCACGGCGGCGGCAAGGAAGCCCGTGTTGCCGTACCACGTGCTCGCGAACAGATGGAGCCCGACGCCGGTCAGCACGGCCTGCAGGACGAGAGTCCACTGCCAAGCCTTCGGACGCCGTCCGTCCGCCTTCCGTACGCAGTTGTAGAGGTGCAGCAGGAGCAGTCCGGCCAGCAGCCCGCACCCGAGGGCCTTGCGGCCGACCGGGTCATCGGATCGGGAGATGCCGATGAACCCGCCGTAGGAGAATCCAACACTCACGACGACCGCGACAAGGCGCGCAAGTCTGAAGGCCGACCACATAGCCAGGCAACCTAGCCGACCCGCCTGGCCGGTCGCCTACGCCGCGCGGGTCACGGCGTACGGTCAGGGGCGTGTGCCGGTCTTGTCCGTCCAGCCCATGGCCTGGTAGGCGACAGAGGTGATGGGCTGTCCGGTCACCTTCCCGTTGGCGTCGAGGTCGCGGTCCTCATAACTCAGCAGCTGCGCCGTTCTGGGATCGATGATGAGGCGCCGCTGGATCTGTGGCATGCCGGGCTTGCGCCTGTACTTGTTCGGCTCACGTGGGATGGTCGTCACTGCGATGCCGTGCCGGCCGAGCGAGTCGATCGCCTCGCCGGCCAGTTCGACCCCCGGCTGTTTGGCGAGCAGCCGATACAGCGCGGCGCGGGTTCCCGGTGTGATCGGCCCGGCGAGGAGATCCCTCGCGGTCGCCCAGACGACGTCTCCGAAGGTCGGCGGCTGCTCATGGAGTTTCTTGAGCGCGGCCTTCTCGTAGGGATCGGCCCGGTCGGCACGGTACCGGCGGCGCAGGTCGGCCTCGAGCCGATCGACGTCGGTCGGCAGTTCGGCGAGTTCGCCCATTGACACCTGCCTGTTGCCGATCTGGAGGCGGAATCGCTCGCTGTAGTCGGTCACCAAGGGCTTCAGCGGGATCCCCGGATTCAGCCGCGGGGAGCCGAGCTTCTTCCAGGCGACGTCATCGGTCGGGGACAGGTTGACCTTGGCGTCGATACCGATGATCGTCCGGGCGCCGCGCCTGCGTCCGATCCACGATTCCCGCGTGCTGGCGAAGGACCCGGGAGAGGAGAGGTGGATGAAGTTCTTCTCAATAGCGATCTTCTTGTCGGCCTTGTTCATGAATCTGGGCCGGAAAGAGGCTTTGGGGTTGGGATACATGGTGATCCGGTCCGTGGTGCGCTCGCGCTGGTACCAGAACTCACCGGTCTTGGCCGCTGCCCGCTCGGCCGTACGGGCGCTGGCCAGGAGGAAGGAACGAGCATCGGCGGCCGGTGGGGCGGCGACGGCCGGTCGGCTCGTCTCCGGCCCACGCTCGTCGTTCGTGGTACGCAAGGCGACGACCGCACCGGCCGCCACGAATGCGGCGGTGGCCCCGGCGACCAGGCCGAGGGCGACGGGTGACCTGCGACGGGCGCGCGATGTTCGCATCGCGGTCGCGGTGATGCGGGCGACGTCGCTGTCACGGCGGCGGGAATATCCACCCTCCGCGAGGCGGTCGAGCGGTGCCGGCTTCAGAGCGCGGAGGACGGCCTCGGGATCGCTCTTGTGCTTCATCTCATCTCCACGGGTGGTCATCGGGTCGCCTTGGGGACAGGCGAAAAAGTTCGCGCGGAGTGCGGCGGCGGGGGCGCGGCGTCCAGCGCCTTGGCGAGCCTGCGTCGCGCGCGGTGCAGCCGTACGAAGAAGGCCGTGGCGGAACAGCCGAGGACCTTGGCGGCCTCCTTGGGTGTGAGGCCGTGCCATGTCACGAGGGTGAGGACCTCGAGGTCCTGCTCCGGGAGCGTCGCGACGGCGGCCAGCGCGGACTCCCGTTCGATGACGTGCTCTGCCACGTCCCAGGTGGTGGACTCGGCGGCGGTGAGCGCGGCGATCCTTTCGGTGAGCGCCGACCGCCGGTGGTCGCCGTCGCGCTGCTTGTGCAGGAGGTTGCGGACCACGCCGAGCAGCCAGGGCAACGCCTGAGCGGGAACGTCGTCCAGACGGCGCCACGCGATGAGGAACGCCTCACTGGCCAGGTCCTCGGCGGCGTGGGGCTCGGCCTTGGTCAGCGCGTAGGCCAGGACTCTTCGATAGTTGTCGTTGTACAAGGCGATGAATCGGGTTTCGGGATCACCCACGACTCCTTCCCTTCGGGACCAGTTGGGGCGATGTGCCTACGCAAGTAATCCCGGAAACCCGGCCTCGTTTACAGGCCACGAAGGATAGTTCTGGCGCCTGCACAGTGGAACCGGCCGCCACTGCGAACAGCGTGCGAGCGGTAGGGGACCCGAGCGTCCGCCAATGGGAGTGGCACGGAACCGTATAAAAGGTCGGCCGCTTGGGCGCGGGATGATCAGCTCTATGATCCTGACCTCGCGTTCGTATGACGAGTACCGCTCGATGTTCGACCTCACCGACGGCGACTTGACCGGTGTCACCCTCGACTGCGCGGGCGGCGCGGCCGGCTTCGTCGCTGGAGCCGCCGCCGGCGGCGCCGAGGCACTGGCCGCGGATCCTCTCTACGCATCCGGAGCCCTCGCGCTGGCCGAGCGGTTGCCGGTCGACCTGGCCAAGGGCTACGACATGATCAGTGCGAACCGTGAGCGGTTCGTCTGGGACTGGTACGGCTCCGTGGATCGGCATCGGGAGATTCGCCGCGCGGCCGGCGCCGACTTCATCGCCGACCTGCGACGGCGCCCGGGACGCTATCTCGCCGGTGGCCTGCCGCATCTGCCGCTCGCGGACGCGTGCGTGGACCTGGTGCTGTGCTCGCACCTGCTGTTCACGTGGGCCAGGAGGTTCGACCATGACTGGCACCGCACGGCGATCCTGGAAATGTGCCGGGTCAGTCGCGGTGAGGTCAGGATCTTCCCGCTTGTGAACATGGGTGATGGCGAGCCGGTCGACTTCCTCGACCGGCTGCGGGCCGACCTCGAGACCCTCGACGGCGTTCCGAGCGAGTGCGTGCGGGTGCCGTACGAGTTCCAGCGAGGTGCCGACCGGATGCTGCGGGTGTCCGCCGCTGATTCGGGCTGATAGCCGGCGTCGGCACCTGTCAGCGCCGTGTCTGCCCGCTGTTGGCAGTGGTCGGCATCGTTGTCGTCATCGAGAACGGCTAGGGCTGAACGGGAGAAACGATGTCGCATGCGATCCGGGCCGAGGGCCTGGTCAAACGGTTCGGGGACATGGTCGCGCTGAACGGCGTCGACCTGGAGGTACCGGCGGGCAAGGTGGTCGGTGTGCTCGGCCCGAACGGCGCCGGCAAGACCACCGCCCTGCGGATTCTGGCGACGCTGATGCGGCCCGATGAGGGTCACGCCACGGTCGGTGGCCACGACGTGGTGAAGGACCCGGTGCGGGTTCGCTCTCTGATCGGGCTGACCGGGCAGTACGCCTCGGTGGACGAGAGCCTGTCCGGTACCGAGAATCTGGTGCTGCTGGGCCGCCTGCTCAACATGTCGAAGCGGGACGCCAAGAAGCGGGCCGCGGAGCTGATCGAGCGGTTCGAGCTCACCGCGGCCGCCGCCCGGCCGATCGCGACCTTCTCGGGAGGCATGCGGCGCAGGCTTGACCTGGCGGCGAGCCTGGTCGGCAGGCCGCAGGTGCTGTACCTGGACGAGCCGACCACCGGGCTCGACCCGCATACCCGCAACGAGATGTGGGAGGTGGTCAGGCGGCTGGTGGCCGACGGCTCCACGGTCCTGCTCACCACGCAGTATCTGGAGGAGGCCGACCAGCTGGCCGACCGGATCACCGTGTTCGACCACGGCCGCGTGGTCGCCGAAGGCCGACCGGGAGAGCTGAAGCGAAGGGTCGGCGGACAGATCCTGCACGTGCGCCCCACCTTGCCGGCCGATGTGGACCTGGTGAGCCGGATGCTGACCGAGCTGACCGGCGTCGTACCGGCCCGGGACGAGAACATCGGCCTGCTCACCGTGCCGGCCGTCGACCAGATGCTGGTCTCGGCGGTCGTACGGAAGCTCGACGCGGCCGGCATCGCGTCCGATGAGCTGGGCTTGCGGCTGCCCAGTCTGGACGAGGTCTTCCTGGCGCTGACCGGTAACACCACTGACGACAAGCAGGACACGACCGCCGAGAGGAACGTGGCATGAGCTCCCCCACCTACGCCTCACACGTCGAAGCGCGGCCGCTGCGGATCAGCCCGGCCCAGACCGTACGGCACAGCCTGGCCCTGGCCCGGCGCAACATCGCCAAGTTCGCCAAGTCGCCCTGGGTACTGGCCGATGTGGTGCTGACACCGATCCTGTTGCTGGTGATGTTCGTCTACCTGTTCGGCGGCGCCATCGGCGGCGGTGACCTCGAGGCCTACAGGCAGGCGCTCGTGCCAGGCGTCATGGTGATGACCGTCCTGCAGGCCAGCATCGGCATCGGCGTCTCGCTGTGCACCGACACCAGCACCGGTATCTTCGACCGGTTCCGCAGCATGCCGATCGCCCGCTCCGCGCCGCTGATCGGAGCCGTACTGTCCGACGTCATCCGGTATCTGGTCTGCCTCGGCACGCTGGTGGCCGTGGCGCTGGCCATGGGCTACCGGATCGAGACCAACCCGGTGGCCGCGCTGGCCGCGGTCGGCCTCCTGATCGGGTTCGCGCTCTCCTTCTCCTGGCTGTCGGTCTACATCGCCCTGCTGGTGAAGGATCCGACCTCGGTGCAGGGTCTGCTGTCCATCGGAGTGCTTCCACTGACCTTCGCCAGCAACGTCTTCGTCCAGCCCACGACCATGCCGGACTGGCTGAAGGCCTGGTCGGACGTCAACCCGGTCAGCCTGATGGCCGAAACGATGCGCGGCCTGCTGAACGGCGGCGAGGTCGCCGGGCCGCTGCTCGGTTGCCTGGCCTGGATGGTCGGTGTGGTCGCGGTGTTCTTCCCGCTGGCCATGCGGGCCTACCGCAAGAACGCGGGTTGAGCCTCACCCGTCAACCGGCTGGCCGGATGCTTCGGCCAGCCGGTTGATCGCGTCCTGTCTCGGCAGCTCGGCGCCCCGGTGATACGCCTGGCGGTAGGCGGTCTCGCCGAGCCGTCCCATGAGCTCGGCGACCAACGCGCGCAGTACCGGTTCGCCGTCGTCGAACGCGCCGCGGATCGCCTCGCTCATCCCGAGCGTGGTGGCCGCGCCGACCGGATCATCCTCCAGCGCGAGCAGTTCGCCCAGCTGCTCGGCGGCCCAGGCGAGGCCGTTGCTCTGAGCGCGGGCGAAGTTGGGGCGTACGGCCCTCGGCAGCAGTTCGCGGGCCTGCTCGGCCGCTCCCTGCGCGAGCCGGTTCATCATCCTGGTGCCCGTGATCAGGTCACGGGCCATCTCCTCGGGATAGGGCAACCGGTGAACGAGCGTCTCCATCCGGTCGAGGGTCTGCTCGGCCCGCACCAGGTCGCCCGTGCGGCGGTGCAGGTTGGCGAGGCTGAACAGGACGGTGGCCTCATGACGCCGATGGCCTCGCTCCCGGGCCCGGCGCTGGATGGCATGGATGTCCCGCAGGGAGCCGTCCAGGTCGCCGCTGCGCATCCGTTCCCGCGCGAGCCTGGTCCTGGTCCAGTTGAGGTAGTCCTCCGTACCGAGCTCGGAGCTGATCGCGACCGCCCGTTCGAAGACGGCGATGGACCGGTCGAATTCGCCCCGCAGGGAAGGGCCCCGGCCGACGGCGAGCAGGCTCATCACCAGCCCCCAGCGGTCACCCACCGCCTCGAAGCCGCGCAGTGCCTCCTGCCGTGCGTGGGCTCCGGTCTCGAGGTCACCCTGTTCGGTGAGGACGAAATTCTGCGCCCAGTGCGCGCTGGCCCGCACCCAGGGATCCGGCGAGTTCAACGACTGCTGGAACTGGCGTTCCCCGAGCTCGGAATCCTCCGTCGAGAACGCCTGCTGGGAGATCCACAGCAACCGTGCCGGATGGACCTCTCGCGCTCCCGCCGAACCGTAGCCCGCGAGCCGCAGCGTGCTGAAGGCCTTGCGCGCCTGATCGGGCAGGGCGTCGCCGAACCTGAGCAGCTCGGCCATGAACGCCTCCAACTGGGTGCTCATCCCCCTGTTGCCCCAGTACCAGAACAGCGCTTTGACGAACCGGGACGCCCTGACCGCGTCTCCGGCGTCCACGGCCGCCCGAAGCGCGAAGAGCATGTTGTCGTGTTCGGCGTCGAAGAGCGCGATCGCGCGGAGCTGCTCCCCGGTACGCAGCATTGGTTCGTGCTCCTCGGCAAGCGCCAGGAAGTGATCCGCGAAACGCGAGGAGACATCGTCGCCGGACTCGGCGAGCTTGGCGGCCGCGTAGGCACGCACCGTCTCCAACATCCGATACCGCGGTTCATCGTCGTCAGAGGCGTCCACCAGCGATTTCTCGACGAGGGAGTGGAGCACGTACAGCACGTCCTCGGCGGGCAGCGACTCGTCCGAGCACACCCCCTCCAACGCGGCGAGGCTCGCCCCGCCAGGGAACATCGACAGCCTCCGCGCCAGCACCCGCTCAGGCCCGTCCAGCAGGTCCCAGCTCCACTCGACCACCGCGAGCAGTGTGCGCTGGCGGGGCAGGGCGGTTCTGCTTCCCGAGGTCAGCAGCCGGAACCGGTCGTCGAGCCGCCGCGCGATCTGATCCACGCTCATCGATCGCAACCGGGCAGCGGCCAGCTCCAAGGCCAGCGGCATCCCGTCCAGCCGCCAGCAGATCTCCACCACGGCACCCACGGTGGAGTCATCGAGCACGAAGCCCGGCCGGACACCGGCGGCTCGGTCGACGAACAGGCGTACCGCGGCCGCGTCGGCGGCCTCGGCGAGCTCCGGCTCTCCTGTGGGCACCTCGAGCGGACCGAGATGGCACAGCGCCTCCCCAGTGATCGCCAGCGGTTCCCTGCTGGTGGCCAGGATCCTCAGCTGCGGCAGCCGCTCGAGCAGCTGGTCGGCGAGTTCCGCGGCCGCTTCGACCAGATGCTCGCAGTTGTCCAGCAGCAGCATCGCGTCGCCGACGTCGAGCAGCTCGGCCATCCGGTCGAGCGGGGTGGCCTTCTGCGACGGCCCTCCACCGTAGAGGCCGCGGTCCACCGAGCCGAGCGCGCCGAGCACCGCGTCGGCGAGCTGATCCGATGCGCCCACCCCGGCGAGCGGAACGAACCACACCCGGCCGCGCTGAGAAGCCCGACCCCGGGTCACCGCCTCCAGGGACAACCTGGTCTTGCCCGCGCCACCGGGTCCCACGATGGTGACCAGCCGGGACGCGGCGATCAGCTCGGCGAGCTCGTTCAGCTCCGCTTCCCGGCCGATGAAACTGGTCAGCTGCGCCGGGAGCCGACTCGGTGCGGGCTCGGGCTCCGCCGAGGGCCGGTGCAGTTCGCCGCGGAGCAGAGCGAGGTGAATCTCCTGCGACTCGGCCGAGGGATCGACACCGAGCTCCTCGCTCAGCCTGCCCCGTAGCTCCTCGTACACCGCCAACGCGTCCGACTGACGTCCCGCCGCCGACAGCGCACGCATTCGCAACTCGGCCAGCCGCTCACTCAACGGATGCTCGGCGCCCGCCGCTCCAAGGTCGGCCAGGACGTCGGCATGCCGGCCCAGCCGAAGCTCCGCGTCGAAGCGGTCCTCGACCGCCGCGGCCAGCACCTCGTCCAACCTCGTAGCGGAGGACTGGGCGAAGGGCGCCTCCTGCACATCCGCCAGCGCCGCGCCCCGCCACAGACCGAGCGCCTCGCCGAGCACCCGAGCCGCCTCTTCGGGCCTGCCCGCCGCCAGCTCACGCCTTCCCGTCCTGGCCAGCTCCTCGAACCGATGCGCGTCCACGTCCGCGGCGCCCACCGACAGCCGGTAGCCGCCGGCCACCAAGTCCACCGTCCCCGCTCCATGCAGAGCCCTGCGCAACCGCGACACCAACGCCTGCAGAGCGCTCACAGCCCCCGACGGCGCGTCCGAGCCCCACAGATCATCGATGAGCGAGTCGACGGACACCGGACGACCCGCCTCCAGGGCGAGCCGGGCCAGCAACATACGCAACCGGGCGCCGCCGATATCGATCGGCGCCCCGCTCTCGGAATAGGCCTCAACGGGACCAAGCAACGCAATCCGCACCACAGCAGCCTCCCAGAACCCAAACCCCTACCCACCACCAGGCCCGACGGTCGCCTTGGGCGAAGCCCCGCCGCCGTCGGGCGCCGGAACCGAGGATCGATGGCTGAGGAAATCTCTGGTGGCTGAGATAGACATTCGGCGATGGAGCGGCTAGTGTTCCTGGTGTTGCGAGAGAAGAGAACATCATGGAGACGGCGCAGATGACGAACTGCCCGTGAAGTGAGAGCACGACGGTCAGACGCGCTGGGGCCAGGCATCACAAAGGGCTCCGGCGGATGACCGGCGACGGTCGGTCGCGCCGGGACCGGCGGTACATGAGGTTCCGGTCGGTGATGGTCGCATGGAAGGTATGTGGAAATCAGAGGAGAAGGGGAGGGTTACACGCCGTCGGATCGCCCGCTTCAGGCTGTGTTGCGCCAGGCGGGTACCGCAATGCCATCGGAACGAGAGGTGGTCTTCGGTCACGCATACGCGATCCACGCACGCCCCGCTTCAGGCGGTCCGTGCGGACATGACAAGCCGACGCGCGCGTCGGTAGATGGTGTTGGAAAACCCAAAACCCTGGGCCCCGGTGCTATGGCACCGGGGCCCTCGTGACGTGGAAGGTGCAATGGACCCAGCCGGCAAGGCCTCGGACGCCAAGTTCGACGATGACGACTACCCGGCCTACACCATGGGCCGCGCCGCCGAGATGCTCGGCACCACCCCAGGATTCCTGCGCAGCCTGGACGAGGCGGAACTGATCACACCGCAACGGTCGCCCGGCGGCCATCGCCGCTACTCCCGCTACCAACTGCGCCTGGCCGCACGAGCTCGCGAGTTGGTCGACCAGGGCACCGCCCTGGAAGCCGCCTGCCGCATCATCATCCTGGAAGACCAGCTCGAAGAGGCCCAACGGATCAACGCCCAACTACGCCGACCCGACTGACCGGCAGGCCGGACGAGCGGCCGTACGCCACAAGTTCGGACGGTGGAGCCGCGGGCGATTGCATGATCATGTACTTCGACCTAGAGGAATGGACGCTACAACAGGAAGACGAGCTCGGCGGCGACCAGTATGTCGATGACGCCGCACCACTCGGCGAAGGTCCGGGACACGACCTTGCCGAGCCTCAGGTGGACGAAGTCCCAGGCACCGTGGAAGAACCAGCCGGCCGCCACCAGATAGCGGCCCAGTTCCGGATCCACCGCCAGCCCCACCAGCGCAAGCGCGCCGAAGATGAGCATCCCCACGGCCTGGACCCCGAACGTGGCCCTCCCGTGCGGAGTCCCGCCGACAGTGCCCCAGACCAGCAGGACCAGCGCGGCGGCGATGAGAACGACCGGCGGCGCGACCACGTCCAGCGCCCAGAGGACGATCATGGCCATCACCAGCACGGCGAGCACTGGCCAGGTCGCCTGTGGCCGCCCGGTCTGGGTGACGATCAAGTACAGCAGCGGCAGAAGGAGCAGTATCTCCCCGTATGGGCCGACCGCGGCTGACACGTCCCCTGAGCCGCCCCCGCCCACGCTGAGGGCCGAGAGCCCGACGGCCAGCGCCGTGGGCCAGCGCCGCGTCAGCGCCTTCGCCCGAGATGGCGATTCGGACTTCGTTCCGGTCATGCCGAAGCTCCTGATCATGGGTCGTACGAGAGGCGGGCGTGGGGGTCAGAGGCCGTACTCGCTCCGGCGGCGAAGCATGATGAGGAGCATCAGGGGGAGCATCGCGGCGTGCTCGAGGGCGAGCATGGCGTCGGCGGCGATGACGTCCAGCCAGAGCAGCGGGAACAGCGCGAGCGCGGGCGCGAACATCGCGCCGGACATCTCCAGTGTGCTCGCCCAGTCGTGCCCGCGATGGCGCATCCAGGCGGCCATCCCGACCGACATGTCGAACGCCATCTCGATGGACGTCAGTTCGGGATGCCGCGTCGCGGAGAACTCCACCCCCGCGAGCGCCAGGACACCACGCGTCGCCGCGCCGAGGACCACCATCCCGGCGATCATCGCGATGACCATCTCCACGTAGTGGCGGGCGAAATGCCACTTGCCATGTGCCTTGCCGCCGTGGCCGGGCGCGGTTTCCTGGGTGTTCGTCCGTGAAGTCACATTCCGTGGCTGCATGCGGGCTCTCCTCCGTACGGGAGCGGGTATCTCCAACGCTGTCCAGCCTGCGGATGGGAAAGGGCCGCCAGTAGTGCCGAAGCCGCATGTATGCCGATGGCGCTGTCACGCCTTCGCATGACACTTGTCATGCGGATACCGGCCAGATGGCACCCTGCCCGTCCGGCCCGTTGCTGCGAAGATGGCCGGGTGCGCGACGGGTCGATCGATCACGGGACGGGGTTGGCGAGCTTTCGCCGCTATACGTGGTGGGCCGTTCCGGGCA
Source organism: Actinomadura sp. HBU206391 (assembly GCF_014323665.1). Lineage (GTDB taxonomy): Bacteria > Actinomycetota > Actinomycetes > Streptosporangiales > Streptosporangiaceae > Actinomadura_C. Next base: position 15,686 of record NZ_JABVEB010000108.1, read on the forward strand.
CGACCGCGTGTCTGCTGGTCCTGTTCGTCGGCGACTGGATGCTGGACGGCGACCGGCCGGCCTGGGCTCTTGGCCTCGGCGCCGCCGCGCTGGCGATCGAGGTGGTGTCGAGCGTGGTGCTGCTCAGCCGGCGGTTGGCGCTGCCGCCGGCGGCCGACGCACGACCCGGCCGCCTGCCTGCGGGGTGGCTGATCGCCGGATGCGCGGCCGCGGCCGTGCTAGCCGCGCTTCCACTGGCAATGCGCGATCACGGGCTGTGGGCGGTGGCGCCCGCGATGATGGTGGCCATCACCGCGACGTACCTGCCACCCCACCCCAGGAGGCGGCTGATCGTCGGCGCGGCGGTCCTCGCGCTGCTGCCCGGCGGCGTCGTCAGCCTGGTCGACGGCGGCCAGGACCGGGACCTGTTGTACGCAGCGCTGTTCCCGGCCGGGCTGGTCGCCTTCACCGCCTGGACGCTGCTCGGCCCCCTGTGGGCCTGGGACACCGCAGGCCGGCTGAACGAGGCGCGGCGGCTGTCGGCCGAGCTGGCGGTCAAGGACGAGCGCCTGCGGTTCGCCGCCGACCTGCACGACATCCAGGGACACCATTTGCAGGTGATCGCGCTGAAGAGCGAGCTGGCGGCCCGGCTCGCCCAGATCGACCCGGAGCGTGCCGCCGCGGAGATGCGGGAGGTGCAGCGGCTGTCCACCGACGCGCTCCGCGATACCCGCGCCGTCGTACAGGGCTACCGTCGTACGACACTGGACGACGAGATCGCCAACGCGACCCGGGTGCTGGCCGCTGCCGACATCGACGCCCGGATGAGCCTCGAACCCGCGGCCGTCGCGGGTCGCGCCGACCTTGCCACCTCCACTCGCCACCTCTTGGGGCTGGTGATGCGGGAGGCCACCACCAACGTGCTCCGGCACAGCCGGGCGCGGCACGCCGAAGTCGACTATCGCGTCATCGGCGGCTTCGCTCGCCTACGGGTGATCAACGACGGTGCCGACGAGCGGACCGTCACCACGAGCGGCACCGGGCTGCGCACCCTCTCTGAGCGGCTGCGGGCGGCCGGCGGCGAACTGACCTGGGATCACGACGGCGACCGCTTCGTGATCGCGGCATCACTGCCGGCGAAGGTGGAGGCCCGATGATCCGGCTGCTGATCGCCGATGACGAGGACCTCCTCAGAAGCGCCTTGGCCGCTCTGCTCGCGCTGGAGGACGACCTCACCGTGGTCGCCGAGGCGTCCACCTCCACCGAGGCGGTACGGCTGGCCCGCGAGCACCGCCCCGACATCGCCGTGCTCGATTTGGAGATGCCGCCCACTGACGGCCTGCGCGCGGCCCAGGAGATCCGGGCCGAGTTGCCCACCCAGATCGTCATGGTCACCCGGCACGCCCGTCCCGCCGTGCTGCGCCGCGCTCTTTCCGCGGGCGTACGCGGCTTCGTCCCCAAGACGACCCCTGCGGCCAGGCTGGCAGAGATCATCCGCGATATCGCCGCGGGCCGCCGTTACGTCGACCCCGACATCGCCGCCTCGGCGCTCACCGAGGACGACTGCCCCCTCACCGACCGCGAACTGGAGGTGCTGCGCGCCGCTCGTACCGGCGTCTCGGTCAACGAGATCGCCGCCGAAGTGCACCTGGCCCCGGGCACCGTCCGCAACTACCTCTCCGCCGCCATGTCCAAGCTGGGAACGTCGTCCCGCCACGCCGCCGCCCATCACGCCTGGCAGCAAGGCTGGATCTGAGCCTCGCGGTCAGGGTTCGACGAGGCCGGCGCGGATGGCGTATCTGGTGAGTTCGAGCCGGTCGCGCATGCCGAGTTTCTGCAGGATGTTCGCGCGGTGCCGGTCGACGGTCTTCACACTGATGACGAGCATTTCGGCGATCTCCTTGGCGGAGTTCCCTTCGGCGATGAGTTTGACGATCTCCTCTTCGCGGGGGGTAAGGATGCTCTGTGGTATGCGCTCGCCCTGCCGGTCCCGCTGTAGATAGTCGCGGAACAACCGTAGTCCGCGGCGGACCAGGGCGTGATCGTCGGCCAGCAGGATCCTGGTCTCAGCTGCGTGCACGGGGTTCAGCTCCGTTTCGCCGTGTGGGTATGACCAAGCGCACGTGGGTGCCGCCGTGGGGCGGAGAGTCGACGGTCAGGCGGGCTCCGATGAGAAGGGCGCGCTCTCGCATCCCGCGGATCCCGGCCCCGTCTTGGAGCACTCCCGCGTCCGTCGTCGGCGATTCCCAGCGTCAGTTCGTCGGCTCCCGCGATCTTCGCTCTCACGATCTTCGTAGTGGCGTTCGTGTTCATCGCCACGGAGAAGGCGAACAAGGTCAAGGGTCGTGCTCATCGCCGCCGGTGCGATGGCCGTTCTGGGGCTGATCCCCGGCAAGGAGGTGTTCTTCTCCGAGCACGATGGCATCGACTGGAACGCCATCTTCCTGCTGCTCGGCATGATGGTCATCGTCGGTGTCATCCAGCAGACAGGGCTCTTCGACTACCTCGCCATCTGGGCGGCCAAGAGATCGAAGGGCCGGCCGTACCGGCTCATGGTCATGCTGATGGGCATCACCGCGATCGCCTCACCGTTCCTGGACAACGTCACCACGATCATGCTCGTCGCACCGGTCACGGTGATGGTCTGCGACCGGATGCGCATCCCCGCCCAGCCGTACCTCATCGCCGAGGTCCTCGCCTCCAACATCGGTGGTGCGGCGACGCTCATCGGCGACCCACCCAACATCATCATCGGCAGTCGCGCCGGGCTGACCTTCAACGACTTCCTCGCCCACATGGCGCCGGTCGTGGTCGTCAATCTTCGTGGTGTTCGTGCTGTTCACCAGGGTGCTCTTTCGCAAGGCGCTGCGCTTCGACCCCCGGAACATCGCCGCGGTCATGGCACTCCAGGAGCGTCGGGCCATCACCGACCCATGGCTGCTGGCCAGGTGCATGGGCGTGCTGTTCGGCGTCATCGCCGGGTTCGGCCTGCACACCGTCGTGCACGTAGAGCCGTCCATCATCGCCCTGGTAGGCGCCGGCGTGATGCTGCTGGTCTCCGGTGCGGACGTCACGGACGTCCTGAGCTTCTGGCGGTTCACCAAGTACGGCATCGTGGTCACCGCGCTCAGCACCCTGATGGCATGGGTCTACGTCTGGCTGCGCTATTTCAACTGACGGTGTCCCGCGGTTCGCCGTCACTCAGAATCGGCGTCGCCGCCCCCCGCAGCCCCGCGACCTCACGGATGGTCGTCCGCGCCGGACAGCGCACACGTCACTTCTGCTGGGGGATTGCGGTCGATGTCAACCGGCGTTGCGGTGCCATGCCAACCCGAGCGCCCCGGATCCCAGCAGGACGAACCCGGTGACGACCGTCATGATCCCGCCACCCAGAGCACCGTCGGTGAGATTCCAGATCGCCTCGGGGATGGCGATGGTGATTCCGGCGATCCCCGCGACGATCAGCACCCACGTGTTCTCCCACATGTAGAGCGCCAGGCATCCCACCGCGACGGCCAATGTCATGAGGTACGGCCACGCGTCGTGGCCCGTCAGTACCACCGGCCACTGAGCCCCCATCAGAGCCAGCGCCGATCCGATCCCCAGGCCCAGCGAGCGGTGCCGCAACACGCCCGCCGCCGCAAGCGCCGCGAAGACGACACCGAGAGCGATCACGGCGAACGCCTCGAGCAATCTAGATCGGAGGTCGATCAGGTCGAGCAGTGTGATCATCGCGGTCATGCTGAGCATGCCGGTGGCCAGCAGTCCGACCGATCCCGGGAAGCAGACGTACCCGGCGACCGCGATGACGAGGCCCACCACACTGCCGATCAGCGCCTCATTCTCGGAAGCGAGTTGGCCGGCGCCGAGGGCCGCCGTGCCCGCGCCGAGCGTCCACAGCACACCGGCGATCCGCCGGCGCACCGCCGAACCGGTCCGCTGCACCACGAGGGCGACGCCCAGCAGAAGCGCCGTGATCATGCCGAGCAGGCCGGACCGCAGTCCACTGGAGAGGTCCTGCCAGGCCGGCCCCAACATGGCCATGGCGCCCGCCAGCACCAGCGCACCGCCCGCGTACGAGATGATCTCGGTCCAGCGGGCACCTCGTCGCGGTACCGATGCGGCCAAGGCATCCCGTACCGCTCGTGTGATCGGCTCGACCTGCGTCGGTGCCACGACCCGCTCCGCCACCAGCCGTTCCAGAGCGCCCTGAATGCGCTCTTCTTGTTGATTCATGCAGCGATCATGATGCTCACGCGATGCCACCGCCTGAGTACAGGTACTCAAGTTCCCCTTAATGTGTACCTGTGTGACGGGTTCTGGCCGTACGCACGGACGGAACACTCCTCTCGTCGATGGAATGTCCACGTGGCGTGAGCGCCGACGCCGGAATGG
>NZ_JABVEB010000109.1 GCF_014323665.1 Actinomadura sp. HBU206391
AGCACACGCCGAACGGGTGCGTGACGAGCAAGGCGCCGTTCTTCTGCGACTACGTACAGCGGGAGATGCTCGCGAACCCGGTGTTCGGGCAGACCGTCGAGGATCGGCGCAAGCTGCTGCAGCGCGGCGGCCTCACCATCCGGACCACGCTCGACTGGAAGGTACAGCGCGCGGCGCAGCGTGCGCTCGACCGCCGGGTCCCGATGAAGAACTCGGCCGGCAAGGCGGCGGCCGAGGCACTGATCCAGCCGGGCACCGGTGAGATCAAGGGCATGGCCGTGGACCGCCGGCTCGGGCCGGACAAGGAGCGGGGCAAGACCTGGATCAACTTCGCCGCCGACGCCTCGCACGGCGCCAGCATCGGCATGCAGGCCGGCTCGACCTTCAAGGTGTTCACCCTCGCCGCGGCGCTCGATGAGGGCATGCCGTTCGGCGAGCGGCTGATGGCGCCGCGCCGGTTCCAGCCCACGGGATACCGCAACTGCAAGGGCCAGCGGGTCGGCGACACCAAGATGCTGCGCAACTCCGCTGACGGAGAAGGCGGCCGGAGCTTCTCGCTGCTGACCGGCACCCACCACTCGGTGAACACGTACTTCCTCGCCCTGCAGAAGAAGGTCGGTCTCTGCGACACCGCAGAGATGGCCGAGCGGCTCGGCATGCGACAGGCGAGCGGCGCCGCCCTCGAGCAGTTCCCCTCGTTCACCCTCGGCTTCAACACGGTCTCACCGGTGCGGATGGCGGCGGCCTACGCGGCCTTCGGCGCGCGCGGCCGGTACTGCGAGCCGGTGGCGATCAAGAGGATCACGGACGCCTCCGGGCGGGCGCTCGAGGTGCCCAGCGCCAAGTGCCGCCAAGCGATGCGTCAAGGCGTCGCCGACGCCGTCAACCATGTACTGCGCGGCGTCCTGACCGACGGCACGGCACGCGGCATGGGCATCGGCCGGCCGGCCGGCGGCAAGACCGGGACCGTGGACAACTTCTCGGCCGCCTGGTTCGCCGGTTACACCCCGGACCTGGCCGCTGCGGTCTGGGTCGGCGACCCGCGCGGCGGCTACGCCCACCCGATGGACGGCCTCTGCATGGACGGCCGCTGCTACGGGCCGGTCTTCGGCGCGACCATCCCGGCGCCGATCTGGCACGACACCATGACGAACGCACTGGCGGGCCGGCCGGTCCGGCGGTTCCACCGGCCGCCGTCGCAGTACTTCAGCAAAGGCTCCGGTGAGGACGCCGTCCGGATTCCGGATGTGCGCGGGCTCAAGCCGGACGAGGCGATCAGCAAGCTGAAGGCGGCCGGCTTCCAGGTCCGGATGGCCCCGGAGGCGGTGACCTCCAAGAAGTACAAGGCCGGCACGATCGCCGACATGGCGCCGGGCCCGCGCTCGGCCGTCGAGCCCGGCACCGTGGTCAGCCTCTACGTCAGCAAGGGCGCTCCCAAGACCAAGCCCAGGCCGGACCCCGACCCCCCGACGACCCTGCCGCCGTTCACCCGTTAGGCCCTGCTCATTGCTCGCTCCGCGCTGTGTTGAATTGCCGCGCCCCTCGTTGCTCAGTCTGTGGTGTTGAGGCCCCAGCGGTTGCGGAGAGTGCGGTCGGCGAGCCCGAAGAGCTGGTCGATCACGATGCCGATGATCAGGATCACGAGCATGACCGAGATCATCGCGGCGGTGTCGCTGAGCTCCCGGGAGTCCGACAGCAAGCGGCCCACCGATGACGTGGTGCCGATCTGCACGAGCAGCTCACCGGCCATCAGGCTGCGCCAGGCGAAGGCCCAGCCCTGCTTGAGGCCGGCCACGAAGGCGGGCAGCGACGCCGGCAGGATCAGATGCCAGTACTGCGACAACCCGCGAAGGCCCATGACCTTCCCGGCACGCAACAGGATCGGCGGCAGGTAGTCGACTCCGGCGATGAGACCGTTGGCGATGGACGGCGCCGCCCCCAGCACGACCACGAACAGAATCGCGCTCTCGCTCAGTTTGAACAGCAGGATGGCCAGCGGGAACCACGCGATGGACGGCATGGTCTGCAGCCCGGTGATCAGTGACCCGAACGCCCGGCGCATGACGCCGAACCTCGACACCACCAGCCCGAGGACCGAGCCGACCAGCACCGAGGCGGCGAAACCGATGACGGCCCGCTGCATGGTCAGGCCGACGGCTCCCCAGAACGAGCCGCTCGTCACCGAGTTCCAGAGCTCGGGCAGCACGTCGGCGGGCCCCGGCAGGACCCACGACTCCTTCCACCCGCTCAGGACGACCAACTGCCAGACGGCCAGCGCGATCCCGACCGCCGCGAGGACCGGCCAGGCGGCCGACCAGAGGCGGGCCAGCGGGTTGCGGCGGGAGCGCACCGTCAGCTCCAGCGCGTCCAGCCCCGCCAGCTCCCGGTTCACGGCCGGCGGAACGTCAGCCGTACGCATCCGCAACTCAGTGTTCATGCTCGCCCCGCCCCTCTCGCCCGCTCATGGTCTCGCCCAGCTCAGTTCCCATGACGGCTGACCTCCTCACGCAGGCGGTCGGTGATCGCGGCCGACAGAGTCGCCACCTGCGGGGAGTCGATCCGCCGAGGCCGCTGGAAGGTGACGGGGAACTCCTCGACCACCTGACCCGGGCGGCTGGACAGCAGCACGACGCGGTCGCCGAGGCGCACCGCCTCGCGCACGTTGTGCGTGACGAACAACACGGTGAGGTTGCGCTCCCGCCAGATCCGCTCGATCTCGTCGTGCAGGAGATCCCGGGTCATCGCGTCGAGCGCGCCGAACGGCTCGTCCATGAGCAGCACGGTGCCCCGGGAGGCGTCCGCGTCGTCCACGGTCAGCGCGAGGGCGCGGGCGAGCGCCACCCGCTGGCGCATCCCACCGGACAGCTGGTGCGGCCGCCGTTTCTCGAAGCCGCTCAGGTGCACGGAGGCGAGCAGTTCTCCCGCCCGTCGCCGGCGCTCCTGCCGCGGTACGCCCCGCATGCGCAGGGCGAGTTCGATGTTGCCGGTGACGGTCAGCCACGGGAACAGCGCCGGCTCCTGGAACATCAGCGCCACCCGGGCGCCGCCGACGTCGATCGTCCCGGCGCTCGGCTTGTCCAGGTCGGCGACCAGGTTGAGCAGCGTGCTCTTCCCGCAGCCCGAGGCGCCGAGCAGGCAGACGAACTCACCCGGCGCCACGTCCAGCGACACGTTGTCGAGGGCGAGCAGCGCCGTCGGGCCGGAGCCGAACGCCTTGGAGACGCCACCGAGCCGGACCGCGTGCCCGGTCCGGCCAGAGGCGGTCCCAGGGCCGGTGCCTGGCTTGGTGGCGTGCGTCATGAGTCGCTCACGGGGCTCTTGCCCCCGGCCTTCAGTACCTCGTTGAGGGGGCCCAGGTCGTAGATGCCCTTGAGGTCGACCGGGTCGAGGAGCCCGATGTCCTGGGCGTGCTTGGCGCCTTCGCGCAGCGACGACGCGATCGGGTCGTCGGTGAAGGTCATCTCCTTGAAGGACGACTCCAGCACGTCATCTTTGAGTGGCTTGCCGCTGAGCGCCGCGAGCTGGGCGTTCGCCGCCCTCTTCGCGCCGGCCGGGTCGGCGTTGATGTACGCGTTGGCCTCGACCGAGCCCGCCACCAGCTTCTTCACCAGATCGGGGTGACTCTTGAGGAACTCGGTCCGCACGATCAGGTGCGTCACCACGAACCGCTTGCCGGGCCACAGGTCGTTCTCGTTCAGCAGCCGCCTGCCCTTGTTCTCGAGGACGAGCCGGGAAGCGTGCGGCTCGGGCACCCACGCGCCGTCGATCTCGCCCTGGGCGAAGGACTGGAGGGTGACCGCGTTGTCCTGAGGCCGCACGTGGACGTCGCCGCCGCCGTTCTTGTCGGTCCGCAGGCCCTGCTGCTTCAGGTAGTAGCGCAGCGCCACGTCCTGGGTGTTGCCGAGCTGTGGAGTGGCGATCGTCTTGCCCCTGAGGTCCGCGACGCTCTTGATCGACGGCTGGACCACGAGCGAGGCGCCGCCGGAGGCCGCTCCTGAAACGATCTTCACGGCCTTGCCGTGCGACTTCGCCCACGCGTTGATGGCCGGGCTCGGGCCGATGTAGGTCGCGTCGATGGCACCGGAGAAGAGCGCCTCGGTCGCCGCGGGACCGGCGTTGAACGTGGCGGTCTTGAGCTTGACGCCGCTGCCGAGCTGCTTGGTGAAGTAGCCCTTCTGCATGCCCACGAGCGCCGTCGCGTGGGTGATGTTGGGGAAGTAGCCGAGCTTGACCTCGGTCGAGCCTCCGCCGGAGGCTCCCGAGTCGTCGCCGCACGCGGTGAGAGCTCCCGCACCGGTCAGTACGACCAGGGCTGCGGCGGCCGACCGCAATCTCATCCTGCGTTTCATTGGAATGTCTTCCCTACTAATCAAGTCGTTTTGGCCAGCTTAGTGCACTATAGGCGACCCACTCCGGTCAAGCCGCGAAGGGGGAACGGTTGGATAACGCACAGCCCGGGGGGTTTCGGCGTGCCAGTTGGGCGACTCGAGGCGCACGGCACTACGCTCAGGGGGACGAAATATCCCAGCTTTGATTACAAGGAGTCGCTCGTGTCGTCGATCGACACCGTACTCGCCCGGGAGATCCTGGATTCCCGCGGCAATCCCACCGTCGAGGTGGAGATCCTGCTCGACGACGGATCCGAGGCACGGGCCGCGGTTCCCAGCGGCGCCTCCACGGGCCGGTTCGAGGCCGTCGAACGGCGTGACGGCGGTGACCGCTACGCGGGCAAGGGGGTCGAGGAGGCCGTCGTCGCGGTGGTCGACGACATCGAGCCCAAGATCGTGGGTTATGACGCCGACGACCAGCGGCTGATCGATCAGCTGATGATCGACCTGGACGGTACCCCGGACAAGTCGCGGTTCGGCGCCAACGCGATCCTCGGCGTGAGCCTGGCGGTCGCCAAGGCCGCCGCCGCCTCCGCCGGCCTACCGCTGTTCCGCTACGTCGGCGGCCCCAACGCGCACGTGCTGCCGGTGCCGATGATGAACATCCTGAACGGCGGCGCGCACGCCGACAGCAACGTCGACATCCAGGAGTTCATGATCGCCCCCATCGGGGCGTCGAGCTTCAAGGAGGCGCTGAGGTGGGGCACTGAGACCTACCATGCGCTCAAGTCCGTGCTGAAGGCCAAAGGCCTGTCCACCGGTCTCGGCGACGAGGGCGGTTTCGCGCCGAACCTGCCGAGCAACCGTGAGGCGCTCGACCTCATCATCGAGGCGATCAAGAAGGCCGGTTACACCCCCGGCCGGGACATCGCGCTCGCCCTCGATGTGGCGGCCACCGAGTTCTACAGCGACGGAGCGTACGAGTTCGAGGGCGGTAAGCGCACCTCCGACGAGATGATCGCGCTCTACCGCGAGTGGGTCGACGCCTACCCGATCGTGTCGATCGAGGACCCGCTCGACGAGGAGGACTGGGACGGCTGGAAGGCCATGACCGACGCCGTCGGCGACCGTGTGCAGATCGTCGGTGACGACCTGTTCGTCACGAACCCGGAGCGGCTGGGACGCGGCATCGACACCGGCACCGCCAACGCCCTGCTGGTCAAGGTCAACCAGATCGGCACGCTCACCGAGACCCTCGACGCGGTGGCGCTGGCGCAGAGCAGCGGTTACCGCTGCATGATGAGCCACCGGTCGGGCGAGACCGAGGACACCACGATCGCGGACCTGGCCGTGGCCACCAACTGCGGTCAGATCAAGACGGGTGCGCCCGCTCGCAGCGACCGAGTGGCCAAGTACAACCAGCTGCTGCGCATCGAAGAGCTCCTCGACGACGCGGCCCGTTACGCGGGTGCGTCGGCGTTCCCGCGTTTCCACTGGGACGGCTGACGGCACGCGATGCCGGGCAGTGTGGAGGGTAAGGTCTCCCGGCCGGCCGATGAACGGCCGGCCGGGGCTGCGGCCCGCAGCCATCTCACCAGCCGTGCGGCCATCCTGGCCATCGTCATGTGCGCGATCGCGCTGAGCCTCGCCTACCCCGTCAGGGAGTACGTCGCGCAGCGACGCGAGATCGCCGAGTTGCGGCACCAGGAGCGGGTGGCGCAGCAGCAGGTCGAAGAACTGGCCCTTCGCAAGCAGCGGCTGGGCGACGAGTCGTACATTAAGCGTGAGGCGCGTCGGCGGCTGCACTACTGCATGCCGGGCGAGAAGTGCTATGTCGTTCTCGACGGCAACGGCGCCACCGGGAAACAGGACCCACAGGCCGCTTCGGGGCGCACACCGCCGTGGTACGCCACGCTGTGGCGCTCCGTGGAGGCGGCGGACCGGCGGTAGGAATCGGGCGCCAGGAACCTGACGGCGTCCGATGCAGTTGACCGGCGGGCGGAAAGGAAGCCGGCTTGATCGAACAAACCGACGTGGCGGCGGTCGCGGAGCAGCTCGGCCGCGAACCGCGAGGAGTGCGCGCGGTGGCCCATCGGTGCCCATGCGGCCTGCCCGACGTGATCGAGACCGCGCCGCGGCTGCCGGACGGCACGCCGTTTCCGACGCTGTTCTATCTGACCTGCCCGAAGGCCGCCTCGGCCATCGGAACCCTCGAGGCCGGCGGTCTCATGCGGGAGATGACCGAGCGGCTGGCGACCGACCCTTCGCTGGCCGAGAAGTACGCCGCGGCGCACGAGGACTACCTTCGCCGGCGCGACGAGGCGGCCAGGGACGAGGGCGTCGAGCCGCTGGCCACCGGCACGCAGTCCGCCGGCGGCATGCCGGAGCGGGTGAAATGCCTGCACGCGCTCGTGGCGCACGAACTGGCGGTGCCGGGCGGCAACCCGTTCGGCCGGGAAGCCCTCGACGCACTCGCCGAATGGTGGCGGAACGGTCCATGCGCAGGGGGCGTCGACGTCGTCTACGATCGTGCTTTGCGAGCTGTCAGGCCTGCTGTCAAGAACCATCCTCCCCGGGAGGCCCAGTGATCGAGCCGGTGGCGCGCACCGATGCGACAGAGCGGGCTGAGAACGCGACGCGGGTCGCCGCGATCGATTGCGGTACCAACTCGGTGCGGCTGCTCCTCGCCGACATCGCCGACGGGCGGCTGGCCGACATCGAGCGCCGGATGGAGATCGTCCGCCTCGGCCAGGGCGTCGACCAGACCGGAATGCTCACGCCCGAGGCGCTCGAGCGCACCTTCGCGGCCATGCGCGGCTACGCCAAGCTGATCGACGTACACGACACCGAGAAGGTCCGGGTCGTGGCCACCAGCGCCACCCGTGACGCCCGGAACCGGGCCGACTTCGTCAGCGGGGTCGTCGACATCTTCGGCGTCGTGCCCGAGGTGATCAGCGGCGACGAGGAGGCGCAGCTGTCGTTCGTCGGCGCCACCCGCGACCTGGTCGAGCTGCGCCCGCCACGCCCGTACCTCGTCGTCGACATCGGCGGCGGATCCACCGAGTTCGTGCTGGGCACCTCCTCGGTCGAGGCGGCCCGGTCGATCGACATCGGCTGCGTGCGGATGACCGAGCGGCATCTGCGCGACGGAGACGCCCAGCGGCTCGGTACGGCTCCCGCCGCCATCGGCCCGCACGACCCTCCCACTCCCGAGCAGATCGCCGACGCGGTGGCCGATATCGACGCGCAGCTCGCCGCCGTACGCGAGGCCGTACCGGTCGATCAGGCCCGCACCCTCGTGGGACTGGCCGGCTCGGTGACCACGGTGGCCGGCATCGCGCTCAACCTGCCCGAATACGATCCCGCGCGCATCCATCTGTCCCGCATCACCGCGGCACAGGTGCACGAGGTCACCCGCAGGCTGCTGCACTCGACCCATGACGAGCGCGCCGCCATCGGCGTCATGCATCCCGGCCGGGTCGACGTGATCGGCGCCGGCGCGCTGATCCTCGACCGGATCATGCGGGAGTACGGCTTCGGTGCGGTGGTCGTCAGCGAGCACGACATCCTCGACGGGATCGCCTGGTCACTGGCCTGACCCCGCCGGCGCCGCCGACGAGTTCGCGCATCGAGGCCAACGGGGGCGCCGCCTCTCGATAGGCTCCCTCGGGCCGACGGCGTACGCAGAGCGAGGGTCAGGGGTCATATGGAGAACGGCTGGCCGCACGAGACCGTGGACGTGCTCGGGGTGGGAGTCAGCAGGGCCGATGTTCCCCTGCTGCGCCGTTTCCTCGAGGACGCGGTGCTCGGACGCCGGCAGTTGACCATCACCTTCGCCAATCCCAACTACGTGATGGCCGCGCAGCACGACCCCCGGCTGCGGGAGCTGATGAACGGCTTCGACCTCAACCTCGCCGATGGCTGGGGCGTCGTGCTGGCCGCCAAGATCTTCGGCACGCCGCTGCCGGCCCGGATGGCCAACGACGACCTCACCGACCATCTCTTCGGGCTTCCGGCTGAGGAGCGGTGGCGGGTCTTCCTGTTCGGCAACGCCCCCGGCGTCGCCGACGCGGCGGCGGCGAACCTCGTGGGGTGGTACCCGGGGCTGCAGATCGTCGGCACCCAGCACGGGCACTGGGCGGACGAGTCCGGCCGGATCCCGGCGGCGGACGTGGACCGGCTGATCGCGGAGATCAACGAGGCCAAGCCGGACATCCTGCACGTCGGGCTCGGAACGCCGCTCCAGCAGATCTTCGTCACCGAGAACCGCGGCCGGCTCGACGTGCCGGTGATCATCACCTGCGGCGCGTACTTCGAGCACCTCGCCGAGCGCCGGGAGTGGTATCCGGCCTGGGTCCTCAGGCTGCGGATCGGCTGGCTCTACCGCCTCCACCGGGAGCCGAGGCGTCTCTGGCGCCGCTACACGATCGAGCTCGGCGCCTATCTCTCCCTCGTGCTGCGCCATCGCCTCAGGCGCGGCAGACGCCGAGTGGATGCGGGAGCCCGGTAGCGGAGAGCGCCGGCGACGCCACCGGGAACGTACAAGTTCCGCCGGAAACATATCGTCTTGACCACTACCGCGCTTTGCGTAGTACTGTGTACTGCATAACTGGTGGAGAGGTGCCTGTCATGGACACGACACAGCTCCTCAAGGGAGTGCTCGACCTCGCGGTACTCGCGGTCCTGGACCGCAGCGACAGCTACGGCTACGACGTCGTACGGCGGCTACGAGAGGCCGGTCTCGACGACGTCGGCGACGCCTCGGTCTATGGCACGCTGCGCCGTCTCTTCAAGGCCGGGGCGCTGAACTCGTACGTCGTGCCCTCGGAGGAGGGCCCGCACCGCAAGTACTACGGCCTCAACGACACCGGCCGCACCATGCTCGCGCGTTCGGCCAGGACCTGGGGCGCATTCGCTCAGACCATGAACGACATGCTCGACGACGTGAAGAAGCGATGAACAGCCGAGCCCGAGAGATCGAGGACTACGCGGCGGCCGTACGAGAGGCTCTGGCCGGCGTGCCGGAGCCGGACCGCGACGAACTATCGAAGATCTGGAAGAGCACCTGACCGAGGTGGCGGCCGAATCCACGGACCCGCTCGTCACCCGGCTCGGCCCGCCCGAGTCGTACGCGGCGGAGCTGCGGGCCGCCTACGGCGCCGGGTCGCTCCGTGCCCAGCGCGGTCCGGCCTGGATCTCACCGCGACATCTGCGACGTCGCCTGACGCGGTTGGTGGAGGACGGCAAGGCCTACCGCGCCGGCTGGAACCATGTGCGGGAGCTGAGGCCGGCCTGGTGGCTCGCTCGCGCCGGTGTCCTGCTGCTGCTTTGGCGTGCCCTCACAGGGGGGCATCGCAACCCGTGGGAACCGGCGGACTTTGTGATCTTGTTGACGCTGGCGGCAGGCTCCGTGGTCCTCGGGATTCGTGCCCGGGATCGCGGCGTGTCGAAGCCCATCCGCGCCGGTGTGGGGGTCTTGAACGCGCTGGCGGTCGGCGCAGTGCTGAGCTGGCCGTTCCTCTCCGGGCCGGCCCCCGGCCATCAGGACGGTCCCGGCGTCGTGTTGACCCAGATGGGAGGCGATGACGGCCTGAGCGGGATCTCGAACATCCAGCCATACTCCAAGGACGGCAGGCCGCTCACCGGCGCCCTGCTGTACGACCAGGACGGGTATCCGTTGCAGATACCGTACGAGACGAATGGTTTCGAGCTGAAGCGGCCCTGCGGCGGGCCCCCGCCGATGGCCAACTCCTGCCCGCTGCCGCTGCGCCCCCTCGGTGAGAACGACCCGCTCTCGGAAGCGGACCCCACGGCCACGCCCGCCGCCTCCTGCGTACCGGCCGGCGGCCGTACAGAGCCCCTGCCGTCCGGCGGACCCCGCCCGAACACGCCTGCCTCCGGCACCGCGTCGCCCAGCGAGACGGCTTCGCCCGGCCCGAGCACGAGCGGCTGACCTTATCGTTGACATGCGGTCGCTCCGGCCCGCATCCGCGTCGCCGATCACCGGGCACCGTGATCGAGGTAAGGCGAGGAAGGGTCCTCCGTGACGAACGTGCAGCCCGTCAACGCGCCGTATGTGCCGCCCGGCACGGGATGGCCGGACGATCCTGCGGTCGCCGGCACGCCCGTGGCGCACGGCCCGGCCGAGGTACGGTCCCTCGCCGCCGAGGCGCCATCGCTCGGTGAGCTCACCGCCCGCCAGTCGGTCTGCCGGGCCTGCCCGCGTCTTGTCGAGTGGCGCGAGAAGGTCGCCGTCGAGCGCCGGAGGGCCTTCGCGGGCGAGACCTACTGGGGCCGTCCGATCGCGGGATGGGGGGACGAGGACCCGCGCATACTGATCGTCGGGCTGGCGCCCGCGGCCCATGGCGGCAACCGCACCGGCCGTATCTTCACCGGCGACCGATCCGGCGACTGGCTCTTCGCGTCCCTGTACCGGGTCGGGCTGGCCGCGAGCCCCACGAGCACCCACGCCGGTGACGACCAGCGGTTGATCGGCACGCGCATGCTGGCGGCCGTCCGCTGCGCGCCACCGGACAACAAACCCACGCCGGCCGAACGGAACACGTGCCTCCCCTGGCTGGCCCGGGAGATCGTCGAGACGGCGGACAGCGTACGGGTGATCGTCGTACTCGGCGGGTTCGCGTGGCAGGCGATCTGGCCCGCTCTGAAGGAGGCCGGGTTCGACCTGCCCCGGCCACGCCCCATGTTCGGCCACGGCGCCGAAGTGGAGCTGACCTCTCCGAAGGGCGGCACGCTCCTGCTCGGCTCCTACCACCCCAGTCAGCAGAACACGTTCACCGGCCGGGTGACCGAGGCGATGCTCGACGCGGTCTTCACCCGCGCGCGTGATCGCTCCCTGTCGAACTGATCTGTCGAGTCGATCCGCCGGGCCGATCCGCCGGGCTGCGGGGCAGGGCCTGGCCAAGCGGCCCTCCCCGCTTGACGCCCCCGTCCGGCCCTGTCCCGCGCCCCCGCCCCCCGCTGGTCCCCTCGCGGAGGTCTTCCGCCGAGCTCCCGGACGGCCCCGCGCGACCCGTCCGGAAACCCGGCGCGCTCATCCGCCCTGTCCTCGTTGACCTCAGCGGATTCGCACATCTGGTGTGATGCGCCACCGCGTGGATGGGTTCGCGGAAAAGGCTGCTTTCTTAATTGATTTGTCCCAGTGTCGCCGGGCGCCCTCGAGACGGCGGTTCCGGGGGTTGTGAGGGAGCCTGCCGGGTACCGGCTCGGACATGGCTCATGCATCCACACGAATACTGGTCGTCGGCGGCGGATCCGTCGGCATGCAGACCGTCCGTCGTCTCCAGCGCAGGTTGCGCCGCCGGCTCAAGCGGGCCGAGATCGAGATCACCGTCGTGGATCCACAGTCCTACATGACGTATCAGCCTTTTCTGCCCGAGGCCGCCGCGGGCAACCTGGAGCCCCGGCATGTCGTCACTCCGCTACGACGGGCACTGAACCGCGCCCGGATCCTCAACGGCCGGGTGGTGGAGATCGACCACGCCGCGCGGCGGGCGAAGGTCCAGGTGGTGGGCGCCGAGCTGCTCGGGGAGGGCGGGGTCCGCGAGCTCTCCTACGACGTGCTCGTGATGGCCGCGGGGTCGATCTCCAGCACGCTGCCGATCCCGGGGCTGGCCGAGAACGGAGTCGGCTTCAAGACCATCGAAGAGGCCATCTACCTGCGCAATCACGTGCTGGGGCAGCTCGACATCGCCGACTCGACCGACGACGAGCGGGTGCGCCGGCAGGCGCTCACCTTCGTCTTCGTCGGCGGGGGCTTCGCCGGGGTCGAGGCGCTGGCCGAGCTCGAGGACATGGCGCGGGACGCCTGCAGGTACTACCCGACGATCGACCCCGGTGAGATGCGCTGGATCCTCGTCGAAGCGAGCGGGCGCATCCTGCCCGAGGTGGGCGAGGACATGGGGAGATGGACCGTCGAGGCCCTGCGGAAGAGGGGCATCGAGGTCAAGCTCGAGACTCTGCTGAAATCCGCCGAGAACAGGCACATCGTGCTGAGCTCCGGTGACTCCTTCGACGCGGGAACCCTCGTCTGGACGGCGGGCGTCAAGCCGAACCCCGTCGTGCGCGGGACGGATCTGCCGCTGGACGAGAAGGACCGGGTCAAGACCACCGCGGAGCTCACCGTCGAGGGCCTTACCGGCGCCTTCGCCGCCGGCGACAACGCGGCTGTGCCCGATCTCACGAAACCCGGATCGCTGTGCGCGCCGAACGCCCAGCACGCCGTTCGCCAGGCCAAGCGCTTGGCCGACAACCTCGTCGCTGACCTGCGCGGCAGGCCGCTGGCGCCGTACAAGCACGCGTACGCGGGGTCGGTGGCCAGCCTGGGCCTGCACCAGGGTGTGGCGCAGATCTATGGGGTCAAGGTCCGGGGCCTTCTCGCCTGGCTACTCCACCGCACCTACCATCTGTCTCGGATGCCCACGCTCAACCGGAAGGTGCGCGTGGCCGCCGATTGGACCCTCGCGTTGCTGTTCCGCCGAGAGACCGTGTCGCTGGGCGCGCTGCAGCGTCCTCGGCAGGAGTTCGAGCTGGCGGCGGGGAGGCGTCCGGACTAGCCACTGAAGGGAGGGGGCCGAATGCAGGACGGTGCGGCCTCTCGGCTCGCTCCACTGCTGGTCCGAATCCTGCTCGGCTCGCCGGACGCGGCGGGCAGCGAGTTGCCCATCCGGGTGCGTGCCTGGGACGGCAGCGTGATCGGCCCGGCCGGCGCCCCGGCCTTCGTCATCCGGCACCGTCGTGCCCTGCGGAGGCTGCTGTGGAAGCCGGGCGAGATAGGGCTCGTGCGGGCGTACATCTCGGGTGATCTCGATATCGAGGGCGACGTCTTCGCAGCGCTCGGCGCCGTACAACGGGTCATGCGCATCGGCGACCAGCCGATCCGGCTGAGCAGCGACGACAAGCGCGAGATCGTGCGTGCGGCCGTGATGCTCGGGGCGGTGGGGCCCGAGCCCAAGCCGCCGGCCGAGGAGTTCCCCGTGGGCCGCCGCGGTCACTCCGCCGAGGGCCCGCTGGCGGTCGATCCGGCCTTCTTCGAGCGGATGCTGGGGCCCGCCATGGCCGGCGGCTGTGCGCTCTGGGACGACGCCGTGGACCTCGACCAGGCACAGGCGCTCGCGCACGAGGCGATCGCGGCGCGGCTGGGCCTGGCACCCGGGGCGCGGCTGCTCGATCTGAGTCGCGGCTGGGGCGCGTTCAGCCTGTACGCGGCCGCGGAGCACGGTGCACGGGTCGTCACGCTCGCACGGTCTGAGCGGCAGGCGGAGCACCTCAGGGAGCGGGTGTCGCAGGCCGGGCTGACCGGCCGGGTCGACATCCGGGTCGGTGACCACCACGCGGTGGGGAACGGGCAGTACGACGCGATCGTGGGTCTGGGCGGCACCGAGCAGGCCGACCTGCTCGCCACCGGAGAGATCGCGCCTCGGCTCTACGAGCTCCTCGCGCCCGCCGGCCGGCTGCTCGTACAGCAGATGGTGCGCCGGCCCGGCCCGCATCCGGTTCGCCGCACCTTCACCACCAGCTACATGTTCCCCGAGAACGCCGAGCTGCGGCCGCTCGGTGAGATCGTGACGGCGCTCGAAGAGGCCGGGCTGGAGATCCGCGGAATCAGCGCGCTCAGGGAGCACCACGCCCGGACGCTGCGGGCCTGGGCGGCGAACCTGCAGCGGCACTGGGCGGAATGCGGTGTGTTGGCCACTCCGGGGAGGGCACGGGTGTGGCTGCTGTATCTGGCGGCCTCGGCACTGGCGTGTGAGAGCGGGCGCATCGGCGTCCATGAGGTCTACGCCATCCGCCGAGATCGCGAAGGCCGCGCCGGTGAAACGTTGGTGGAAGACAGGGCCGTCTACAGCCGTTGACCCATGGGTTTACCAAACCCGGGTTTCGGTTTTCGTAAGATTATTTTCGGGCATTGGTAAAAAATCGTTCGGCGCTGTCCGGTGAGGTAGGGTCGAGAGTAGGTGATCATGGGTCTCACCTGCTGCTTTGGCAGGGCGACTCGCCCGTTTTCGGCAGTATTCGACCGAATAACGGTCTGGTCTGGGCGGCCCTTTTCCGCCATGCTCGGCCAATACAGAATGGAATCCTGTTCGTTTTCCTGAGGCCTTGCTATTCGTGTGTCAACGGTATGATTGCGGCGCCCCCGTAGCCCAACGGCAGAGGCAGGCCCCCTAAAAGGGCCAAAGGTGTCGGTTCGAGTCCGACCGGGGGCACGCCAATTCGATGCATAGCCGTCACGCGACGGGGAACGAAAGGGGCCGGTCAGACGTCTAGACTGGTCAGAGAGCCATGAAGCGTGGAGGCAGTGATGGAGAGCAGGAACCCCGCCTTCTCCGGGCGTGGTGGGTTCGGGCAGCAGGGGCGCGGACCGGCCCCGAGCCCGCAGCAGCTGCAGGACATGTACAACGCGCCGTCGTACGCGCCGCCGACCACCCGGCCGATGACCGTCGACGACGTCGTCGTCCGCGGTTTCCTCATGCTCGGCACACTGGTGGCCGCCGGTGCGTTGGCGTGGGCGCTCAACCCGCCGCCGATCGTCGCCATCATCTCACTCGTCGTGGGCATCGTCCTCGCGCTGATCATGATGTTCGGCAACAAGGCCAACGCCCCGCTGGCGCTGGGCTTCGCGGCCGCCTACGGCGTGTCGGTCGGGATCGTCAGCCATGCCTACAACGATCTCTACAACGGCGTGGTCTTCCAGGCGGTCATCGGCACCGCGCTGGCCTTCGGGGCCATGCTCGCCGTGCACGCCTTCAAGATCATCAGGGTGACGCCCAAGTTCACCCGGTACGTCATCGCGGCCGGCCTCGCGCTCGTCGGTCTGATGCTGGTGAACATCGTGTTCCAGCTCTTCGGCGCCGATGAGGGCATCGGCATCCGGGACCCGGGGAACCCCATCGCCTACGTCTTCAGCGTCGTGGCGATCCTCGTCGGCTGCTTCTTCCTGTTGCTCGACTTCGCCGACGTGGAACGCGGTGCGGCCGCCGGCGCGCCGGAGAAGTTCGCCTGGTACTGCGCGTTCGGGATCACGCTCAGCCTGGTGTGGATCTACCTCGAGATGCTGCGTTTCCTGTCGTACTTCTCCGGCAGGGACTGACCCGCACCACGAGGCCGCAGCCCCGAGGACTCACATACGAAGACGCCCTGTGCCCGCTGCGGCGGGTGCAGGGCGTCTTGACGTTCGGTGGCCGTGAGCGAAGTCAGTAGTGGCGCTGACGGCGTGTGCGCTCGTGCTCGCGCACCAGGGCCGTCGCGTAGCCGTGGGAGATGCCGTGCTCATCGGCGAGCCAGTTCGACCGCTCGTCGCAGCGGAGGAAGGCGGGACCGTTCTCGATGGCGGTGAACCACTCGGTGATGTCACGTCCTGTGACTGTTGGGATGCGTTCGATCAGGTTCCTGTGCGTCTCCGGTGAGTGGTTCAAAGACATCGGCACCTCCAGGTCGCTGTACCTTTCTGCTGACTCTGCAACAGGACTCCCGTTCAGACAAGACCCCAGGGGGGACCTCTCTGTCACGTTGAGTAGATCATCTATGACCGGGCACGTCCTCCGGCCCGGCCGCTCGACGTCACGGAGAGGTCCATCAGCGGGTCAGCTGAGACGTTCCAGCACCATCGCCATGCCCTGACCGCCGCCCACGCACATGGTCTCGAGGCCGAACTGCTTGTCGTGGAACCGCAGGCTGTTGATCAGCGTCGTGGAGATGCGCGCCCCGGTCATGCCGAACGGGTGACCGACCGCGATGGCGCCGCCGTTGACGTTCAGCCGGTCGATGTCGATGCCCAGCTGGTCCGCCGATGGCAGGACCTGAGCGGCGAAGGCCTCATTGATCTCGACGAGGTCGATGTCGCCCACGGTCATGCCCGCCTTGGCGAGCGCCTTGCGCGACGCCTCCACCGGGCCCAGCCCCATGATCTCCGGTGACAGCGCGGACACGCCGGTGGAGACCACCCGGGCCAGCGGCGTGACGCCCAGCTCGGCGGCCTTGGTGTCGCTCATGATCACGAGCGCCGCCGCCCCGTCGTTGAGCGGGCAGCAGTTGCCGGCGGTCACGGTGCCGTCCGGGCGGAACACCGGCTTCAGCTCGGCGACCTTCTCCAGCGTCGTGCCAGCCCGGGGCCCGTCGTCCCTGCTGACGGTCGATCCGTCCGGCAGCTCGACCGGCGTGATGTCCCGCTCCCAGAACCCGTTGGCCAGGGCCTTCTCGGCCAGGTTCTGCGACCGTACGCCGAACTCGTCCTGCGCCTGCCGGGTCACATCGTGCAGCGCCGCGACGTTCTCAGCGGTCTGGCCCATCGCGATGTAGACGTCCGGGACCTCGCCGTCCTCCCGCGGGTCGTGCCAGACGCCCGCGCCGCCCTCCGCCGACTTGGCCGTACGCGTGATCGAGTCCGAGAAGAGCGGGTTCTGGGTGTCCTGCCCGGAGTCACTGCTGCCCTTGACGAAACGGCTCACCATCTCGACCCCGGCGGAGATGATGACATCGGCCTCTCCCGCCTTGATCGCGTGAAAGGCCATCCGGGTGGTCTGCAGCGACGAGGAGCAGTAGCGGGTGACCGTGGCGCCGGGCACGTTGTCGTAGCCGAGGAGCACGGCCACCACCCTGGCCATGTTGAAGCCCTGTTCGCCCCCCGGGAGGCCGCAGCCGAGCAGCAGGTCGTCGATGTCGGCCGGGTCGAGCTGCGGGACCTTGGCCAGCGCGGCCCGGACCATCTGGACGGTGATGTCGTCGGGGCGCAGGTCCTTCAGCGATCCCTTGAAGGCGCGTCCGATGGGTGATCGGGCGGTGGCGACAATGACGGCCTCGGCCATGGTGGTCTCCTGTCTCGGCTGTTACCACGGGTGTCTCAGCTGGGTTACCCGCGGGTACACCTGCAACCTAACCGGTGCCCCGGCTCTCGTACATGCCGGGGTGACCATGCTCACCATGCGCATGGCCGACCGCTCGGTCAAGTGGCTCCGGGAGTCGCCGGGGCGGGGTCGCCCGGGCCGGTCTTCTGGGTCAGCTGACGACGTCGCAGCAGGGTGGCCCAGCGGCCCCTCGGGCCGAGCTCGCGGCCTGCGACGCGAGTGGCGGACACCTCTGTGCCCGGCTCCTCGGCGGCCTCCGCGGCCGCGAGGTAGACGGGCAGGACCCCTTCGCCGCGCCGGGCGGCGGGCCGGGCCTGTTCGAGAGCCTCCTCCGGCTCCAGTTCGAGAGCGGCCGCCATGGACGGCAGCAGCGCCGCGGCGGCCGCGGCATAGCCCCTGGCGGACGGGTGGTAGCGGTCGGCGCTGAACATCTCGTGCGGTTCGGCCGCGAACTCGCCGCCCAGCAGGTCGCCCAGCGAGACCGACCGGCCGCCGCGCTCGACGACGGCGATGGTCTGCGCGGCCGCGAGCTGCCTGCTGGCGCGCTGCGCCACCCAGCGCAGCGGCTGCATCACCGGCTTGACCGAGCCCAGGTCGGGGCAGGTGCCGACGACCACCTCGCTGCCGATGTCGCGCAGCCGCCGCACCGCGTCGTCCAGATGACGTACGGAGTCGGCGGGTGACACGCGGGCGGTGACGTCGTTGGCCCCGATCATGATCACGACGATGTCGGGACCGGCCCGCAGCGCTTCGGTGACCTGGTCGGGCAGCACCTCGGACCGCGAGCCGGACCTGGCGACCGTCGTCAGCCGTACGGGCCGGGCGGCGATCGCCGACAGCCCGGTGGCCAGCAGCGCCGCCGGAGTCTCGCCCGGGTCGAGCACGCCGATGCCGGCGGCGGTGGAGTCGCCCATCATGACGAACGAGATCGGCCGGCCGGGCAGCGACGGGCCGTAGACGCGGTCGGCGGCCGGCGGGTCTCCGTTCGGGGTCGCCTGGATGATCCTCTTGGCCAGCTTCGCCTCTACGACCAGCAGCCCGAACGTCAATCCGCCGAGCGCGGTGATCCCGCCGCCTCCGTAGGCCGCGGCGGTCGCGATGCGCCGTGCCGTCAGCGCCCTTATCAACTTGTCATCACCGGCCGCTCACTCCCCGCAGTGTCCTCGGCGCCATGAACGTACCGGCGCTCACAGGGTCACGTCCCGTCACCGCGGCCCCCGTGCCCCCATAGTGGACCACCGTCGGCGGACGGTGATACTTACCGGGTGGCCTGGCCATCGCAGCCGGGATCGGGACGATATCACGCGGATGTTCGACTGGACGGAGGGCCACGCTTCCGAGCTGGAGTTCTGGTCCCCAGGCTCCGGAAATACGATGGGAAGCATCCGAATCCGTACGCGGCCGAGTTGTTGGCAACGCGGATTTAACCACGGCAAAGGCTGACAAGGACGTCGCTGTGCAAGTACACGATTCGCTGGTCGAGTTGATCGGGAACACTCCGCTCGTCCGGCTACGCAAAGTGACCACGGGTCCGGCGCCCCAGGTGCTGGCCAAGATCGAATACTTCAACCCCGGCGGGTCGGTGAAGGACCGCATCGCGGTGCGCATGATCGACGCCGCAGAGGCCTCCGGCGCGCTCCGTCCGGGCGGCACGATCGTCGAGCCGACCTCCGGCAACACCGGGGTGGGCCTGGCGATCGTCGCGCAGGAGCGCGGCTATCGGTGTGTCTTCGTCTGTCCGGACAAGGTGGCCGGCGACAAGATCAACGTGCTGAGGGCGTACGGCGCCGAGGTGGTCGTCTGCCCGACGGCGGTGGCGCCCGACCATCCCGACTCCTACTACGCGGTCTCGGACCGGCTGGCCAAGGAGATCACGGATGCGTGGAAACCCGACCAGTACGTCAACCCGGGCAACCCGCAGTCGCACTATGAGAGCACCGGCCCGGAGATCTGGGAGCAGACCGAGGGCCGCATCACGCATTTCGTCGCGGGTATCGGCACCGGCGGCACCATCTCCGGCGCCGGGCGCTACCTCAAGGAGATCTCCGGTGGCCGGGTGCAGGTCATCGGCGCCGACCCCGAGGGATCGGTCTACTCCGGCGGCACCGGCCGGCCGTACCTCGTCGAGGGAGTCGGCGAGGACATCTGGCCGCAGACCTACGACCGCGACATCTGCGACCGCGTCATCGCGGTCAGCGATCGCGACTCGTTCGTCATGACGCGGCGGCTGGCCCGCGAGGAGGCGTTGCTCGTCGGCGGTTCCTGCGGTCTGGCGGTCGTGGCCGCGCTGCGGGTCGCCGAGACGGCCGCGCCCGACGACGTCATCGTTGTGCTGCTGCCCGACGGCGGCCGTGGTTACCTCTCGAAGATCTTCAACGACGAGTGGATGGCCGACTACGGCTTCCTGGCCACTCCGTCCGAGGAGGCGAACGTCGGTGAGGTGCTGGCCCGCAAGAGCCCGGGGATGCCGGAGTTCGTGCACGTTCATCCCGACGAGGCGGTCGAGACGGCGATCTCGATCATGCGCGAGTACAACGTGTCGCAGCTCCCGGTGATGAAGGAGGAGCCGCCGGTCATGGCCGCCGAGGTGGTCGGCTCCATCGTCGAGCGGGACCTGCTGGACGCCCTCGTTCACGGCCGGGCGCGCCTGGACGAGCAGATCGCCGGGCACATGTCGCCTTCGCTGCCGATGATCGGTTCTGGGGAGCCCGTGAGCAAGGCCGTCGGGGTACTGGAGAAGGCCGGTGCCGCGGTGGTGCTCGTCGACGGCAAGCCGGCCGGTCTCATCACCCGCCAGGACCTCCTGGCCTTCCTCGCGAGCGCACCGGGCGCCTGAGCGCCCGGTGCGG
>NZ_JABVEB010000011.1 GCF_014323665.1 Actinomadura sp. HBU206391
TCGATGATCCGCGGGTCCTCACCATCAGCCTGCACGAGAGCCCTCGCACGCTCTTCCCCGGCACGGGTTTCCCGCACGAGACCGGCGCCGAGGGCACTGCGGTCAATGTGGCACTCCCGCCGGGCACGGGCGACGGCGGCTGGCTGAGGGCCTTCCACGCGGTCGTGCCGCCGCTGCTGCGGGCCTTCGAGCCCGAGATCCTGGTCACCCAGCACGGCTGCGACAGCCATGCGCTGGACCCGCTCGCCCACCTGTCCCTGACCGTCGACGGCCAGCGCATGGCCTACGAGGCGCTGCACGGCCTGGCGCACGAGGTCGCCGGCGGGCGATGGGTGCTCACCGGCGGCGGCGGATACGAGCTCGTCCACGTGGTGCCGCGGGCGTGGACGCACCTGCTCGCCGAGGCCGCAGGCCGGCCGATCGACCCGGCCACTCCGACACCGGACTCCTGGCGCGAGTTCGTACGGCGGCGCACGGGTCAGACCGCGCCCCGGCGGATGACCGACCGGCCCGCCGGTGAGGAGGCGACGGAGACGGAGATCAAGACCTGGGCCGACGGCTACGACCCCGCGAGCCCGCTCGACCAGGCCGTCCTGGCCACCAGGCGCGCCGTCTTCCCCGAACACGGCCTGGACCCCCTGACCGCACCCTAGATCCCCCGAATTCCCAAGATCGTCAGTGTCCGACCGTGAGGTCCGCCCAGGCGAATCCGGATGCACCTAACCGATGAGATATCTGCGAAGGGCGCCACGCTGTCTGGACTGAGGAGCGAGCGAGCGCGAGGAACGAGCGCTCGTGAGCGACGAGGGAAGACAGCGTGTCAAAGCGCCCTGAGCCGCCGAGCGGAGCGAGGCCATGAAAAGAGCACAACTACGGGATCATCTGGTCCGCACGATGATCGCGGGCGAGGTGGCGACGCCCCGGCAGAACAACCTTTCGCACTACCGCAAGATGAGCGATCGCAACCCCTACTACCTGTTCGGGCTGGAGCTCGAGAAGCCGTGGAGCTTCGACGAGGTGCTCGCGATGATGGCCGAGAGGTGCGGGGTCAACCCAGATCCCGCGCACTTCTACGGCGACGACACCATCGATCCGGAACTGACGATCGACGCGCTCGACAGGATGGCGGCGCGCTTCCGGCTGGCCGCCGAGCGCCGGGAGCGGGTCCTGCTGGCCACCGGTCATCCGACCGGCGTGCTGCCGATCTATCTCGCGGTGGGCCGCGCGCTGAGGGCCCATGGCTGTGAGGTCCTCACGCCCGCCGCAGGCTGGTCGTACGAGATCGACACGCCCGACGGGCGGCGGTCGCGGCATATCCGGTACGTCGAGGACGTGGCGATGCTGAGCAGCGCCGGAGCTCTCCATCACACCCACGACGCCGCGCCGATGGAGGCGATGTTGGCCGAGCTCGCAGCCGAATCGACGGATTGGCCGGATCTGGCCATGGCCGACCACGGGTGGGCCGGAGCGGCCGGACAGGCCGGGATCGACACCGTTGGATTCGCGGACTGTAACGATCCGGCCCTGTTCGCAGGGGAGGCGGAAGGGAAAATTGCCGTCGTTGTGCCCCTGGACGACAACGTGCCGCCCCAGCACTACAGCGTGCTGTCTGCTTACCTTCTGGCCCGCTCTGAACTGATTGCCTGAACTCCCCTCTTGCGACTCGCGATACACGATTTACGCTGGAGGAAGTACACGTGCGTGATCAAAGTCACCCAAGAGCTGGTGTGCAGCACGTGTGGAAGAGGGCGTCCGATGAGCTCAGGCGAGCGACCTCTCAGTGAGGTCAGGTTCCTGACTGTGGCCGAAGTGGCGGCGGTGATGCGGGTGTCCAAGATGACCGTTTACCGCCTGGTGCACTCTGGTGAGCTGCCCGCCATCCGTGTGGGTCGCTCATTCCGGGTCCCCGAACAGGCTGTCCACGACTACCTGCGCGACGCGTACATCGAAGCCGGATAACCGGGCGTCGCCGGGATCGCTGTGGTCGGTTCGACCACGGGCGGTCGACGACGTGCTCGGTCGCCGGCCGCGCAGCCGGCGGCAGGGGGCTGACAAGGCCGGCGGCCTACGGGCCGCCGGTCCAGCGGTACTCTTGGTCTTTGAGCTGCCCACCCACAGGGGTGAGGTCGGCCAATCCGGTACTTACCACCCCGTACGTCGAGTGAGGTTTCGTGGGTTCTGTCATCAAGAAGCGTCGCAAGCGGATGGCCAAGAAGAAGCACCGTAAGCTGCTGAAGAAGACGCGCGTGCAGCGTCGTAACAAGAAGTAAACGGATCGGCCAAGCAGTTGTAAGGGGTGGGGCGCACGATCTCTGCCATGGGCGCCTCCGACGCGGGGTCGGGGCGACACGTCTCCGGCTCGACGGCGCGTGTCGTCCTGGTGACTGGTGTGTCCCGGTTTCTGGGAGCCCGGGTCGCCAACGCGCTCCAGGCGGATCCCGCCATCGAGCGCGTGATCGGCGTGGACACGGTCCCACCCACGACGCCTCTTGGCCGCACCGAATTCGTACGCGTCGACATACGCACACCGAGCATCGCCAAAGTCATCTCCTCGGCCGATGTGGACACCGTCGTCCATCTCAACCTGGTGACCGCACCGGCCGGTCCGCGGCCGAAGATGAAGGAACTCAACGTCATCGGCACCATGCAGCTGCTGGCGGCATGCCAGCGGTCGCCGGACATGCGCAAGCTCGTGGTGCGCTCGTCGGCCGCGGTGTACGGCGCGTCGCCGCGCGATCATGCGGTCTTCACCGAGGCGGACGAACCGGTGGAGGCGCCGTCCTCCGGCTATGCCAAGGACGCGGTCGAGGTCGAGGGCTACGTGCGCGGCTTGCAGCGGCGCCGCTCGGACCTGACGGTCTCGGTGCTGCGCTTCGCCAACTTCCTCGGGCCGGGGGTCGACTCCCCGCTGACCCGGTATCTCCGCATGCCGGTCGTACCGACCGTGCTGGGCTTCGATCCGCGGCTGCAGTTCGTCCACGAGGACGACGGCATCGAGGTGCTGCGGCGGATGATCGTCGAGGACCACCCGGGCACGTACAACGTCGCCGGTGACGGCGTGCTCCTCCTCTCCCAGGCTCTCCGCCGGGCCGGCCGGACGAGCCTGCCGATGCCCGCGTCCACGCTCGCCGCACTCGGTGACGCGGGCCGGCGATTCGCCGGTCTTTCTGGATTCTCTCCCGAATTGCTCCGCTGGCTGACGTACGGCCGGGTGGTCGACACGGCCACGTTGGTCAGGGAACTCGCGTGGCGGCCGAAGTACGGTTCAGAGGCGGCGTTCGCAGAGTTCGCGCAGGCCAGGGGGCTTACCTCGCGGATTCCGCTCGAGCTGTTCGACCGGTTGACCGGTGGGCTGGGCTCGCGATGAGCGGCCGGGACGTCGTCGGCCCCGGCGGTCGCCGAACCCGCCGAGGAGCGACAGATACGGGAGGCACGATGAACGCGGAGGGTTCATTCGCTTCGGCAGACCTCGACAAGGGCGCGGACGTCATCCCCATCGGCGCGGGCCGGCACCTCGTGGAGCCCGAGCCCGAGCCTGATCCCGAGCCGGCGCCGGAGCCCAACGACCTGGAGCGCAAGATCGCCTCGGGGCTGGCCTTCCTGCGCCGCCGGCTGTCCGGCGAGTACGAGGTCGACGAGTTCGGCTTCGACCCCGAGTTCAACAGCGCCTTCGTGCTGCCGTTCGCCCGGGCGCTGTACGAGCACTGGTTCCGGGTGGAGGTGCACGGCCTCGAGAACGTGCCCGCCGACGGTGGCGCGCTCATCGTCGCCAACCACTCGGGCACGCTGCCTCTCGACGGCCTCATGCTCCAGGTGGGCGTGCACGACAAGGTCGGCCGCGATCTGCGGCTGCTGGGCGCGGACCTGATCTACCAGGTCCCGATGCTCGGCCACCTGTCCCGCAAGAGCGGCCACACCCTCGCCTGCCAGGCCGACGCCGCCAGGTTGCTGGACAAGGGCGAACTGGTCGGGGTCTTCCCCGAGGGCTTCAAGGGCGTCGGAAAACCCTTCAACGACCGCTACAAGCTCCAGCGCTTCGGCCGGGGCGGCTTCGTGGGCACCGCGCTGAGGACCAGGACCCCCGTCATCCCGTGTGCGATCGTGGGAGCCGAGGAGATCTATCCCAAGATCGCCGACCTGCGCCCGCTCGCCCGGCTCCTCGGCTTTCCGTACTTCCCGATCACGCCGACGTTCCCTCTGTTCGGCCTGTTCGGGCTCATCCCGCTGCCGTCGAAGTGGATCATCCAGTTCGGCGAGCCGGTCCCGATGGGCGACTACGACGCGGCCGCCGCCGACGACCCCATCACGCTGTTCGACCTCACCGACCACGTCCGCGAGGTCATCCAGCAGATGCTGTACGACGCCCTTCTCAAGCGGGGCCCCGCGTTCTTCTAGCCGGGTTGTCCTGCCTCGCTTCGCTCGGCCTCTCGCGGAGGCGGGTCAGAGGCCGCGGTAGTGCCTGCGCAGGGCGATGCCCGCGGCGACGCCGCCGGCGAGGGCACCCGCACCCGCGGCGGCCGGCAGCGCCACCATGGTGACCTTGCGGCCGGTGCGGAAGTCGTGGATCGGCCAGCCCTGAGTCTTGGCGTGATCGCGCAGGTCGGAGTCGGGGTTGACGGCTCGGGGCAGGCCCACGGCGGACAGCATGGGCAGATCGTTGATGGAGTCGCTGTAGGCCGCGCAGCGCAGCAGGTCGAGCCCCTCGCGCTCGGCGAGCGCCTGCACCGCCGCCGCCTTGGCCGGGCCGTGCAGCAGGTTGCCGACGAGGCGGCCGGTGTAGACGCCGTCCTCGGTCTCCGCCACCGTGCCGAGCGCCCCGGTGAGGCCGAGCCGGTGAGCGATGACCCGGGCGAGCTCGACCGGGGTGGCGGTGACGAGCCAGACCTGCTGGCCGGCGTCGAGGTGCTGCAGGGCGAGCGCGCGGGTGCCGTGCCAGACCCGGTCGGCGAGCATCTCGTCGTAGATCTCTTCGCAGAGCCGGGTGAGGTCGCTGACCTTCTGTCCGGCGACGAATGCCAGCGCGGCCTCGCGCGCGGTGCTGATGTGCTCGGCGTTCTCGGATCCGCGGATGCGGAAGGCGGCCTGCCCCCAGGCGAACATGGCGAGATCCCGCACCGTGAACAGTTTGCGGGACGCCAGACCCCGGGCGAAGTAGTAGATCGACGCGCCGCGCATCATCGTGTTGTCGACGTCGAAGAACGCGGCGGCGGCCGGATCGGCCACCGGGCGGATCTGGTCGGGTTCCGCCGCGGCCGCGGCGGCGGCGCCCGCTCGCACGGGATCCCCGTCGTCACGCCATCGCCAGATTCGCCGCATGGACATGAGCATGAGCAGAGCCTAATCACCCCCCGCCCCGGATCGGTCATCGGCTTGGAAATGTGACGGTACCCAGCCGGGCCGTGCTCGGCCAAGCAGCGGCGCGGCACGGCCGGGCACGGGTGCCCCGCGGTCGGGCACGGTGCCGGACGGCCGGGCCCGGCCACGCCTGGGCACGGCGCTAGCCGCGCAGGTCCTGAGGGAGCATCCTTGCGAGCGACCGCATGGCGCGGTGCTGCAGCGCCTTCACCGCACCGGACTTCTTTCGCATGATCTCCGCCGTCTCGGCGACCGACAGGCCGTACAGGAAGCGCAGGACGACGCACTGGCGCTGCTCGGTGCCGAGCAGGCGGATCGCGGCCAGCAGCGTGCGGCTGGTCATCTGATCCAGGATGACCCGTTCCGGGCTCTCCTCGTGCCCGCCGACGTCGGGCAGTTCGGCGGTGCAGATCTCGAAGCGGTAGCGGCTGGACTTGAAGTGGTCGGCGACCAGGTTGCGGGCGATCGTCACGAGCCACGCGCCGAAGTCGCGGCCCTGCCAGTTGAAGTCGCCGATCCGGCGCAGCGCGCGAAGGAAGGTGTCGCTGGTGAGGTCCTCGGCCAGCGCGTGGATGCCCACCCGGCCGTAGACGTACCGGTAGACCTGGCCGAAGTAGTGGTCGTACAGCGCTCCGAACGCCTCTGTCTCACCGTCGCGGGCGCGCAGCACGAGGTTCTTGATCTCTTCCGTGGCATGGCGTGGGGCGGCGCTGCGCGCGCCCCACGGTCGCATGAACGCGCCGACCCGCGGGCCCCGCCAGGCGATCAAAGAGACCTGGGAGTCGAGGGCCGGGCTGCCCATGCGGTCCTCCTCGGGTCTCCTCGGGACCGGCCACTGTGAGGGATGGGCGCGACCTCTGGCGTGGTACGCAATGCTAGATACCGGTGAGTAGTGTGGCAATGGCCTCGTCTTGGTAAATCTTCGTACGTACGCCCATCACCTTCGTACGTCTGCCGGTGAGTCGGAGGTCGTGGCCTCAATACCGGGCACGGTTACACGTACCCGGCATCTTTCGGGCACCATGGGGCGCGATGCTCAACGTCGTCTTCGCGCTCGTGGCAACCGTCGCCGCATTAATAGGCACCGGGTTGCTGGTTTCGCGCACCTACAATCAGCGGCTGCCGTACATGGTGGCCTGGTCCTTGACCCTGTTCGGACTCTGCGTCGCCCTCGGCGCGATGACGATCGGGTTCCTCGCCGGCTTCGGGCCCACGCTTCTGCGGGCGATCGAGCTGGGCGGTGCGCTCATCGCGCCGGTCTGGCTCGTGCTCGGCGTCGTCGAGCTGATCGCCTACCACGTGCAGGTGCGGTTCGCCGCGTGGCTGTTCGCGGTGTCGTACTCGATCGTGGCATCGGTCATCGTGCTGTTCGACCCGATCGAGGGGAAGTTCAGCAAGTCGCTGCCCAAGCCCGACGACTACTACGCCTGGCTGCCGCTCACGCTGATCAGCCTGGCCCACATGGTCGTGGTCATCGCGCTCGTCGCGTGCGCCCTGGTCACCGCCATGCGGGCGACCCGCAAGGCCGACCCGGAGGCGTACGCCGTACTGGTGCCGGTCGCGCTGGTCACGCTCGCGGGCGTGCTCGTCGTCAGCGGCACCCGGGGACTGCTCCCCGGGGTCCTGGCGGTGCTCGCGCTCGGAGGCGCGGCGGGATTGATCTGGTTCGGCGCCGTCCGCACCTTTCCAGCGAATGAGGAGGTGGACGACGTCGAGAACGAGATGTACACCGGTTACGCGGAGGAGCAGCCGCGCCACTCCGGGCGACGGGCCGATCGGGCCGACCGGATGGATCGGGTCGAGCGGCCGGTCATGGCCGCTCCGACCATGGCGCCCGCGGAGCCGATGAACATGCCGCACGGTGCGCCCACCGGCATGGGCTATCGCACCGCCGAAGCCATGCCGCCGCAGCCGCCGCCCCCGTTGTACGGGCAGATCACCGTCTACACGCTCCTGGACGGCAGGGAGGCGGCCTTCGACCGGCTCGCCGCCGACGCCGTACGCGCCGCGCGTGACGCCGAGCCGGACACGCTGATGTACATCTGCCACGAGGTGGTGAACTCGCCGACGCAGCGGATCTTCTATCAGTTGTTCCGCGACCACACGGCCTTCCAGGAGCACCAGCACCTGCCGCAGGTGAAGCGGTTCGCGGCCGAGAGCCGTACGCATGTGCTCGCCACGAACGTGGTGGAGCTCAAGCTCAACGGTGCCAAGGTGCTCCCGCTGCCGTCGCTGACCACTCCGGATCACCTCTGATGAGCCATCTGATCACCCTGCTCGGCAAGCCCGGGTGTCATCTGTGCGATGACGCCCGGGAGGTGATCGCCCGGGTCGCCGCGGACGTCGGGGCGGCCTGGGAGGAACGCGACATCACCCTGTCCGAGGAGGACACCCGGCTCTACTGGGACCAGATCCCGGTCACCCTCATCGACGGCGTCCAGCACGACTTCTGGCGGGTCGACGAGCGACGTCTGCGGGCCGCTCTCCAGGGCTGAATATGTATCGTGCGTCACACCGGGGCGTATTGCTTGCGCCTCCTCCCGTGTTCCCTTAAAGCGAGATTTCCCCGATGGCCTGGGGGATCGGCGGCCCGGCTCGGGGCTCGATGGCGCGGCGACCACGCTGGGCGACTTTGTGCGCGTGTTCACAAAGGCTTAACCTTGGAGAAAGTCCAAGAGCGGCCGGGCCGGTGGGCTTCCGATGTGCCGGTCCGCGTCGAGCCCCCCGAAGAAGCAGGCCGTGACCCCACGACAGATCCGTACCCGTGAACGCGCCGAGCGAGGCATCCCGGAGGCCACCGTGGCCCGGTTGCCCGTCTACTTGCGCGCCCTCCACAGCCTGCAGGACCGGGGCATCGCCACAGTCTCGTCGGAGGAGCTCGCCGCCGCCGCGGGTGTGAACTCCGCGAAGCTCCGCAAGGATCTCTCCCACCTCGGCTCGTACGGCACCAGGGGTGTCGGCTACGAGGTCGAGTACCTCGTCTACCAGATCTCCCGTGAACTGGGCCTCACCCAGGATTGGGTCGTCGCCATCATCGGAGTCGGTAACCTGGGCCGCGCGCTGGCCGGCTATGGCGGGTTCGCCTCCCGGGGTTTTCGGGTCGCGGGGCTGCTCGACGCCGACGCGGAGGTCGTCGGGGCCCACATCTGCGGGCTCACGGTCGAGCACATCGACGAACTGGAGACGGTGATCATGGACCGGGGTGTGTCCATCGCCGTGATCGCCACGCCGGCAGGCGCGGCTCAGGTGGTGTGCGACCGGGTGGTGGCGGCCGGAGTGACGAGCGTGCTCAACTTCGCACCCGTCGTTCTGTCGGTTCCAGACGGCGTCGATGTGCGTAAGGTCGACTTGTCCATTGAACTCCAGATTCTTGCGTTCCACGAGCAGCGGAAGGCCGGCGGGCCGATGGGTGAACATGCGCAGCCCGAGTACGAGGCGTTCAAGGGAGACGGACCTCCCGACGGCGCCCAGTACAAAGAGGCGGTAGACGCGTGAGCATGTTGGTGGTCGGGCTGAGCCACCGGAGCGCCCCGGTGGCCGTACTGGAACGTGCCGCGGTGACCGGCGACGATCTGGTCAAGCTGCTGCACGAGGTGCATCAGTCCGCGAACGTTGCCGAGGCGATGATCGTCTCGACGTGCAACCGCGTGGAGGTCTACGCCGAGGTCGACAAGTTCCACGGTGGTGTCTCCGCGGTCTCCGAGCTGCTCTCCCGCTACTCCGCGGTGCCGCTGGACGATCTTTCCCGGCACCTGTACGTGCATTACGAGGACCGGGCCGTCCAGCATGTGTTCGCGGTCGCCTGCGGGCTCGAGTCGATGGTCATCGGCGAGGGACAGATCCTCGGCCAGATCCGCCAGGCGTTCCGGCTCGCGCAGACCGAGGACACCGTCGGGCGCGTTCTGCATGAGGTGATCCAGCACGCCCTGCGGGTCGGCAAGCGGGCGCACACGCAGACCGGCATCGACAAGGCCGGGGCGTCGCTGGTGAGCGTGGGCCTCGACGACGCTGCCGAGCACCTCGGGCCGCTCGCGGGCAAGCGGGCGCTGGTCGTCGGCGCCGGCTCCATGAGCGCTCTCGCCGTCGCCACCCTCGGCCGCGCGGGCGTGGCCGAGATCGTGGTCGCCAACCGCACACAGGCGCGCGCGGCGCGGCTGGCCGAGGCCGCCGAGGTGCCCGCCCGGCCGATCGAGCTGACCGCCCTCGCCGACGCGCTGGCGGACGCCGACCTGATCGTCTCTTGTACGGGGGCCACCGGGCTGGTGATCACCGCCGACGTGCTCGAGGGGCGGCCCGCGGCGGGGCGCAGGTTCTTCCTCGATCTCGCGCTGCCGCACGACGTCGATCCGGCCGTACGCGAACTGCCCGGCGTGGCCCTGGCCGGCCTGGACGAGCTGCGCAGGTCCGCCGAGGCCCGTGGGGCGATCGGCCCCGAGGCCGTCGAGGCGGTGCGCCGGATCGTGGCCGACGAGGTCGCGGCCTTCCTCGGCGCCGCCAGGGCCGCCGCGGTCGCGCCCACCGTGGTCGCGCTCCGCAGCAAGGCCGCCCAGGTCGTCGAGGCCGAGATGGCCAGGCTGACCGGCCGGCTGCCCGAACTCGACGACAAGGTCCACGGCGAGATCGCCCAGACCGTGCGGCGAGTGGTGGACAAGCTCCTGCACGCGCCGACCGTACGGGTCAAGGAGTTCGCGGCCGCGGCCGGCGGTGATGCCTACGCCACCGCGCTCCGGGAACTCTTCGATCTCGACCCGAAGGCGCCGGAGGCCGTGACCCGCCCGGACCTCGACGCGTCCGCCGACCAGAGTGAGGTGAGCCGGCCATGAGCGCTCCGTTGCGGCTCGGGACGCGCAAGAGCCTCATGGCGATGACGCAGTCGCAGCAGGTCGCGGACATGCTGACCCGGCGTACCGGGCATGCGGTCGAACTCGCCGGGGTAACGACCGAAGGTGACGTCTCCAAGGCGCTGCTCGCGCAGATCGGCGGCACCGGGGTCTTCGTCAGCGGTTTGCGAGACCGGCTCCTTTCCGGCGAGGTGGACTTCGCGGTGCATTCGCTGAAGGACCTCCCCACGGCCCCGCCCGAGGGCATCGCGCTCGCCGCGATCCCGCCGCGCGACGACCCGCGAGACTGCCTCTGCGGGGTGCCCGGCTTCACGGCCAAGCTCGCCGATCTGCCGAAGGCGGCCCGGATCGGCACCGGTTCGCCGCGCCGCATGGCCCAGCTCCGGGCGCTGCGCGGCGATCTCGACGTGGTGGCGATCCGCGGCAACGCCGACACCCGGCTGCGCAAGGTCGAGGACGGCGAACTCGACGCCGTGGTGCTGGCCTACGCGGGCCTGGGCCGGATCGGCCGGATCGAGTCCGTGGCCGAGGTCCTGGACCCCGACCGGATGCTGCCGGCCCCCGGCCAGGGAGCCCTGGCGATCGAATGCAGGGCCGACCGGGAGGATCTCGTCGCCCTGCTCGGCACGCTCGACGATCTTGAGACCCGCGCCGCCGTCACCGCCGAGCGCGCCGTGCTGGCGGCACTCGAGGCGGGTTGCTCAGCGCCCGTGGGCGCATACGCTGCAGAGACAGATGAAAAGCTCTATCTGACCGCCGCCGTCATCGGGTTCGACGGCAGCCGCCAGGTAAGGCTGTCCGCAAGCGGCCACCCATCCGAGGCAGAGCGATTGGGCCGCGATCTCGCGGCTCGCCTGTTCGCCGAGGGGGCCGACCAGTTGATGGGGGAGCACGCACATTGAGCCCCGCTCGCAAGAATCCCGCAGGGACCGTCGCCTTCATCGGCACCGGGCCGGGAGACCCCGGTCTGCTGACCCTGCGGGCCGCAACGCTGCTCGGCCGCGCCGACACCGTTGTCGCGAACCTCACGGGCCTGGACGAGGAGTTCCTCTCGCACTGCCGGGCCGACGCCGAGATCCTCGACACCGCCGACGCGGACCCGATCAAGCTCGTGGTCAAGGCCGCGACCGCCGGCCGGGACGTCGTCCGGCTGTTCCAGGGTGATCCCGGCACGGCCTGCAACCTCGCCAAGGAGGGCGCCTCGTGCGCCGGGGCGGGTATCGCCTTCGAGGTCGTCCCGGGCATCTCGGCCGTCACGGCCGTCCCCGGATACGCCGGGATCCCGCTGACCGACCACAAGGTCCGCGAAGTCCGGATCATCGACGCCGCCGGCGGCGGAGTCGACTGGGAGTCGTTCGCGGCGCCCGACGTGACGCTGGTGATCCTCGGTGCCGAAGGGGCGGTCAGCGACGTCGCCAAGGGCCTGATCGCCGCCGGCCGTCCCGAGACCACGCCGGCCGCGATGACCAGCCTGGGCACCACGACCGAGCAGGAGACCGTGGTGTCGACCCTGCAGCGGCTCGCGCCCGACACCAAGGGCATGGAGTCGCCCGCGCTGATCATCGTCGGCGACGTCGT
Organism: Actinomadura sp. HBU206391; assembly: GCF_014323665.1. Classification (GTDB taxonomy): domain Bacteria; phylum Actinomycetota; class Actinomycetes; order Streptosporangiales; family Streptosporangiaceae; genus Actinomadura_C. The sequence continues at coordinate 11,775 of NZ_JABVEB010000011.1, forward strand.
GAGCTGGCGGGACAAGCTCTCCTGGTTCGAGACCAAGGCGCTGTTCGGCTGGCGGATCCTGGTGCCCCGCACCAAGGAGCAGGCCGCGACCCTGTCCGACCAGCTGCGGTCCTACGGCGCCGTGCCCGAGGAGGTCCCCACCATCTCGGTGGAGCCGCCGCGCACCCCGCAGCAACTCGACCGTGCGATCAAGGGCCTGGTCACCGGGCGGTACGAGTGGGTGGTGTTCACCTCCACCAACGCGGTTCGCGCGGTACGGGAGAAGTTCACCGAGTACGGCCTCGACGCGCGCGCCTTCGCCGGGCTCAAGGTCGCGGCGGTCGGCGAGCAGACCGCGGCGGCGCTGGTGGAGTTCGGCGTCCATCCGGACCTGCTGCCCGCCGAGCAGCAGTCCGGTGACGGCCTGCTGGAGGTGTGGCCGCCCTACGATCCGGACCTGGATCCGATCAACCGGGTGCTGCTGCCGCGCGCCGACATCGCCACCGACGCGCTCATCGCCGGGCTCACCGAGCTGGGCTGGGAGTGCGACGACGTGACGGCCTACCGCACCGTACGGGCTGCGCCGCCGCCCGCGCCGATCCGCGAGGCGATCAAGGGCGGTGGCTTCGACGCGGTGATCTTCACGTCGAGCTCGACGGTCCGCAACCTCATCGGCATCGCGGGCAAGCCGCACAACGTCACCGTCATCGCCGTGATCGGCCCGCAGACCGCCAAGACCGCGGAGGAGTACGGCCTGAGGGTCGACGTCATGGCCGACAAACCGTCCGTACCGGCCCTCGCCGAGGCGCTGGCGGAGTACGGTGCCAGGCGGAGGGCCGCCCAGGTCGAGGCCGGTGAGCCGCTCCGCAAGCCGAGCCAGATGCGCCGCGGCGCCCGTCGTCGCAAATAGGTCGTCGCAAATAACCTGACGTAGTACCAGAATCCGTCGAGAAGGGTCCAGCACGATGTCTGCGCAGTTCCCCGTTGCGCGGCCGCGACGGCTGCGCCGTACGCCCGCCATGCGCCGGCTGGTGGCCGAGACGCGGCTCCATCCGGCCGATCTGGTGCTCCCCATGTTCGTCAAGGAGGGCATCACCGAGCCGCAGCCGATCACGTCGATGCCGGGCGTCGTGCAGCACACCCGCGACAGCCTGCGCAAGGCCGCGCACGAGGCGGTCGAGGCCGGCGTCGGCGGGCTCATCCTGTTCGGCATCCCGGCCGTCAAGGACGGCCGTGGTTCCGGTGCCGACGACCCGGCCGGCATCGTGCAGAAGGCGCTGCGCGACCTCTCCGGCGACCTCGGCGACAGCACCGTGATCATGTCGGACCTCTGCCTGGACGAGTTCACCGACCACGGGCACTGCGGCATCCTCACCCCCTCGGGCGAGGTGGACAACGACGCGACGCTGGAGCGTTACGCCTCCATCGCGGTGGCCCAGGCCGCCGCCGGAGCCGGCGTGGTGGCGCCCAGCGGCATGATGGACGGCCAGGTGCGGGCCATCCGCACCGCGCTCGACGACGCGGGGTACGGCGAGGTGGCGATCATGGCGTACGCCGTGAAGTACGCCTCGGCGTTCTACGGCCCGTTCCGCGAGGCCGCCGAGTGCGCCCCGCAGTTCGGGGACCGCTCCGCCTACCAGCAGGATCCGCCGAACGCCGACGAGTCGCTGCGCGAGGTGTTCCTCGACCTCGACGAGGGTGCGGACATGGTGATGGTCAAGCCCGCGCTGCCCTACCTCGACATCGTGCGCAGGGTCCGCGACGCCGTCGACGTGCCGGTCGCGGCCTACCACGTGAGCGGTGAGTACGCCATGGTCGAGGCCGCCGCCGCCAACGGCTGGGTGGACCGGGAGCGCACCATCATGGAGGCGCTGACCGGCGTCCGGCGGGCCGGCGCCGACATCGTGCTCACCTACTGGGCGGCGGAGGTCGCGGCCCGCCTCGCCTGATCCCGTTCGCATTGATCAAGGACGGCCAGGGTTTCCGTCCGGAGTTGGTCATGTCCCCGGTGTCGCTACGTCCGCGTGCGGCCCGGCACTACCGAGAATTCGAAGTGCCGGCACGCGCGTGGGGCGATACGGGAGGGACCCGCTGTGAGGCTCAGGTCGTATTTCGGTGCCATCGGCGCGCTCGTCATCGCGGCGGGCTGCTCATCGCACAGCACGCCGGGCAGCGGGCAGCCGGTGCTCTCGAGCACTCCGACGCCCACGGCCTACGGCATGGTCGGGTCCCCGCTGGAGCCGTACATGCTGAGCAACGAGCAGGAGCAGACGCTGCTCAAGGCCCAGGATCTGCTCGCCCGCGAGTGCCTGCGCCGTTTCGGGGTCTCGACCACGCGGCCGGTGCTCCCGCTCGTGGGCATGAACGGCGCGATCCGTGAGCGCAACAAGCGCACCTTCGTGGAGCTCGAGGACGCGCGGCGGTTCGGTTACCACCGGTCCGCGGCGTTCCCGCAGGCCGGCAGGCTGCCGGAGCAGGCCAGGCGCAGGCCCGAGCTGCCGGCCGGCGCCGAAATCCTGATCAACGGCTGGCGCCAGCAGAACGGATCCACGGCGCAGACCTTTCAGGGCAGGCAGGTCCCGGAGTACGGCTGCCGGGGCGAGGCGAAGGCCAAGCTGACCCACGGGCTGTCGCTGCCCGAACAGGTGAAGACGGCCGACTCGGCGGGTGTGCGCGGCTCGCAGAGCCTGGTCGCGGGTCTGCGCAGACAGGCGATCGACCAGTTGCTTAAAGACGATCGCTACCACGACGTCATCAAGCGCTGGAGCGCCTGCATGAAGCAGTCGGGGCACGCCTACGCCAATCCCGGCGCCGCGATGCGCGACAAGCGGTGGAAGACCCCCGAGCCCACCAGGGCCGAGATCGACACCGCGGTGGCCGACACCACCTGCCGGCTGAAGCTGAACTATCTCGGGATCATCGGCGCGCTGCGGACCGCCTACGAGCAGCGGCAGGTGGATCGCAACCGGCCGGTGCTGCAGAGCGTCCGGACCTATCTCGACCGGGTGCTCGGCAACGCGGACAAGGCGCTCCACGGCCAGTTGCCGGAGTGAGGGGCGGGTCCGCCACTTCCGTGGCCGAGGTGATTTTCTCACCGGAAGTCATGGACACCTAGTCACTTAGAACCGTATACGGGGGTTGGTGCGTCTCGCTCTGACGCCGCAGGTCATTATCGGTAAGAGGTGGCAGATGATGGTGGGTGTCGCCTGACAGGTGTCTTCGATGCATACGGCGACGCGCCGGGGGAACGCACGGACACCGTGGTCGCTCGGCGCCCGCCGGTGGGGGAGAGCGATGATGCTGGCAGTCTCGGGAAGCAGGCGGCAGCGGGCCCGTAACCGCATGGTTGCGGCCGTGCGCGGCTACGCCGCGTTGGGCTGGGCCTGTACTCCCGGAGCACATCCGGTGACGGGGGGCGACCGGGCGTGCTCGTGCGACCGGGTCGGCTGCCCCGATCCCGGCGCGCACCCGGTATCGGCCACCTGGGGACTTCAGACCGGGGCCGACCCGGACGCGCTCGCACGCCGATGGAGCGAGTGGCCCCAGGCCAACATCATCCTGCCGACCGGCCGGGTCTTCGACGTCTTCGACATCCCCGCCGCCGCCGGCGTCATCGCGCTCGACCGGATCGACCGTGAGGACGTGCCGATCGGCCCGGTGGCCGACTCGGGCGGTCAGCGCCACCTGTTCTTCGTCGCCACCAGGGGCGCGCCCGACGATGAGCAGGAGTGGTGGTCCTGTCACCTCGACTGCTCCCCGGAGAACGTGGCCGAGACCCCGGGGATGCGGTGGCACTGCCGCGACAGCTACGTCGTCGCACCGCCCTCGGTGCTGCCGTACGGCCGTGAGGTCAGCTGGATCCGCCCGCCCGTCGGAGCCGCCCTGCCCGACCCCCTGCGGCTGCTCGAAGTTCTCGCCGACAGCTGCGAACAGATCTGAGGCGCCGCCCCGCCTCTCACTGCCGCCAGAGCACCGTCCGAGCGCTATCTCGGCGCGTTGATCGAGACTTTGCGGCCCCAGTTCGAATAGTTCGTACGGAAGACCTGAACGCGGGCCCGGCCGCCGAGGCGCGGGGTGACCGTCACCTGCAGACTGCGGGGCAGGAGGTCGGCGCCGACCCGCACCGTGAAGGCGACCCGGGCGCCCCCGGCCGACCCGGCGAACGGCGCGTACAGCCGGCCGACGGAGCCGTCGCGGACCAGGGTTGCCAGCGGCGCGGTGCCGGTGTACGACAGCCCCGACCGCTTGATCGCCCCGCTCGACCTGAGCAGCGCGAGGATGTTCTGCACGGACGCGCTCCAGCGGGCCTGAGCGGCCATGGAGGCGTACGCGTGGGTGGCATCGGACCGGGCGGCGTGCCGTACAGCGGGCAGCGGATGCCAGCCGCGGAGGGCGACGTAGGCGGTGTCGCCGACCAGCACGGTGCGGACCCTGCGGGCGTGGGGATCGCGCCGGACCGGTGACCAGACCGTCATGTCCGAGGCCGTGGGCCCGCCGGAGGTCAGCGACAGGGCCCCGAGGGCGGCGATGGCGTTGCCGCAGCAGGCGTCCCGGCGGTGGGCGAAGGAGGCCGCCCGCTTCTCCGCCGCCGCGTTGCCGATCGCGTCGGCCAGCGCGGCCGGAGTCTGGGGGAGCGGTGTGCCCTCCGGCGATGGCATGCCCGACGCGGCCGGCGCCCGTGACGGCACCGGGACACTGCTCCGCACCGGCGTCGCCCGGTCGTCGGAGCGCATGCGCAGGCCCACCACGGAGGCGATGGCGACGATGAGCACGGCGGCCAGCGCGACCGCGCCGAGCACCGGCCAGCGCCGGCGCGTAGTGCGGGGACGCGCGGCCGAACCGCTGCTGCGGGCCGGCGGCGCCGGGTTGTACGGCGCCGCGGCGGCGTCGGCCGCCAGCTTGGACAGCCGGTCGCGGCCCTGGGCCTCCCAGGCCGGCCCGTACGCCGCGACGGCGGCCTCGTCCAGGGTGGTGAGCAGGTCGGCCGCCGACCTGGGACGGTCGCCGGGCGCCTTGGCCAGCCCGGCGGCCACCAGGCCGCGCAGGGGCTCGGGCAACGCCTGTACGGGCACCTGGTCGCCGCGGTGCGCCTTCGCCAGCGCCCCGAGGTTCTTCGTGGCGAAGGGCGGCAGGCCGGTGAGGCACTCGACGAACACGGCGGTCGCGGCATAGAGGTCGCCGGCCGCCCCGGGCGGTGCGCCGTCCCAGAGCTCGGGGGCGCGGTAGGCGGCCCCCCTGGCGTCGGAGCCGTCGCCCGCGGTGACGGCGACATCGGTGAGCTTGGCGGCCCCGGATCGGTCGATGAGGACGTTCGAGGGGCTGTAGGCGCCGTGTGCGATCCCCGCCTCGTGCAGCGCCGCGAGGGCCATCAGCGATCCGCCGAAGATCACCAGCGCGGCCAGCGGACCGGTCGGCCCCTGGGTGTCCAGCAGCCGGGCGAGGCTGACCCCGTCGACCATCTCCATGATCACCGCGGCGCCCTGCGGGGACTCCACGTACTCATAGACCTGGACCAGTCCTGGGTCCTCCAGCCGCGAGAGCAGCCTGGCTTCGCTGCTGAAACCGCGCTGGAACCGCTCGTCCCGGCGCAGCCGTTCATCGAGGTACTTCACCGCCACGGGTGTCTGGGTGAGGTCGTCCACCGCCTGGACGACCCGGCCCGAGTGGCCGGCGCCCAGCTCCCGCACATGCGTGAAGCCCGGAACCGTCCAGTTCTCAGTCACGTTGTACCCCTCCGAGTCAATAGCCCCTTTGGTGGGATATCGGCTGGTGGACGGCGCGGTCAAGGGGCTTGACCGGATCGGAATCCAGGGCTGAGAGACTGGCGCCGTGACTTCGAGCAACCGATCTCAGCAACTGTTCGAACGGGCCACCGCCGTCGTGCCCGGCGGCGTGAACTCGCCGGTGCGGGCCTTCCGTGCAGTGGGGGGCACGCCCCCCTTCATGGTGTCGGGGCACGGCCCCTATCTGACCGACGCCGACGGCAACGAATACGTCGATCTGATCTGCTCATGGGGGCCGATGATACTTGGTCACGCCCACCCCGCCGTCGTCTCGGCGGTACAGGGGGCGGCGGCGCGCGGCACGTCCTACGGCGCGCCCACACCGGGCGAGGTGGAACTCGCCGAGGAGATCGTCGCGCGGACCCCGGTGGACAAGGTCCGCCTGGTCAACTCGGGCACCGAGGCGACCATGTCGGCGATCCGGCTGGCCCGCGGATTCACCGGCCGGTCCAAGGTCGTGAAGTTCGCCGGGTGCTACCACGGCCATGTCGACTCGCTGCTGGCGGCCGCGGGAAGCGGCGTGGCGACGCTCGCGCTGCCCGACACGCCCGGAGTGACCGGGGCCACGACGGCCGACACGATCGTGCTGCCCTACAACAGCGTGACCGCCGTCGAGGCGGCGTTCGACGAGTTCGGGCACGAGATCGCCTGTGTCATCAGCGAGGCGTGCCCGGCGAACATGGGCGTTGTGCCACCTCTCGAGGACTTCAATGCGCTTCTGAAGTCGCTGTGCGAACGCCAGGGCGCACTGCTGATCATGGACGAGGTGCTCACGGGCTTCCGGGTGTCCGCCTCGGGCTGGTACGGCAGGGAGGGCGTCGCCGGTGATCTCATGACCTTCGGCAAGGTCATGGGCGGCGGGCTCCCCGCGGCGGCGTTCGGCGGCCGCGCCGACGTCATGGACCAACTCGCCCCCTCGGGCCCCGTCTACCAGGCGGGCACGCTGTCGGGGAACCCGCTCGCCACCGCCGCGGGCCTCGCCACGCTCCGCAACGCCACCGACGAGGTCTACGCCAAGCTCGACCGGGCGGCCTCGCTCGTGGCCGCCTGGGCCACGGAGGCGCTGGCCGAGGAGGGCGTGCCGCACCGGCTGCAGACCGCGGGCAACCTGTTTTCGATCTTCTTCGGCGACGGTGAGGTGCGCGACTTCGAGGCGGCGCGCAAGCAGAGCACCGAGGCCTACGCCGCCTTCTTCCACGCCGCCCTCGCACGCGGGGTCTACCTGCCGCCGTCGTCGTTCGAGGCGTGGTTCCTGTCCGCTGCCCACGACGACGCCGCGCTGGACCGCATCGCCGAGGCACTCCCGCACGCCGCACGCGCCGCGGCCGCGGCATAGGGACGTTCCGTCAATGGTGTGTTCGGTGGCCCTCATCGGGGCCACCGAACACACCCGTGACGTTCGTGAGGCGCTCTCTCGCCGGCGTCGGCGGTCTTCTGGCGCGGAGGCCGCCCACCGCCACCCCGCCGAGGATGAGGACGGCCGCGAGCAGCCGCGGTGCGCTGAAGCGCTCGTCGAGCAGGAGCGCCGCGGAGGCGAGGCCGAACGGGGGTACGAGCAGCGAGTACATGGCCACGACTCCGGCGTCGTAGCGCCGCATCAGCCGGCCCCACAGCCCGAAGCCGACCAGCGTGGACATGTAGGCGATGTAGGCCAGCGCGCCCAGGCCCATGAGAGAGAGCCCGCTGAGCGCCTCCAGACCCGCACGAGGCCCTTCGAACACCAGTGAGAGGGCCAGCAGCGGCAGCGGTGGCACGAGCGACATCCAGACCATGAAGGCGAACGCGTCGGGCTTCGGGTCGTGGGACTGGTTCATGCGTCGCATGCCGATGTTGGCGAGGCCCCACATCGCCGCGCCCGCGACGCACAGCGCGAAGGCCGCCGGCGGGCTCGACTGCTCCAGGTCGGCGCCGATGAGAGCCACGCCACCGAAGGCGACGATCATGCCGGACGCCTGCATCGGGTGCAGTCGCTCACCGAGCAGTACCCCCGCGAACAGGACGGTGAACAGCGCCTGGGTCTGCAGCACCAGTGAGGACAGACCCGCCGGCATGCCGAGGTGCATGGCGACGAACAGCAGGCCGAACTGCCCGACCCCGAGCGGCAGGCCGATCAGCGCGAACCATCGCCATGGCAGGTCCGGACGGCGTACGACGAGCACGGCAGGGAAGGCGGCTGCCATAAACCGCAGCGCCGCGAAGAGCAGCGGCGGAAAACTGTCCAGGCCGACCTGGATCACGACGAAGTTGAAGCCCCAGACGGCAGCGATGAAGACGGCGAGCGAGATGTGGCGGGGGGTCATGGGTGGATCATCACCGAGTTCCACACTTAAGAACAAGGTAGTATTTCTCCGGAGATGGGTTTAGTATCGCTTCATGCTGGACTTGGATCGGCTCCGTGCCCTCCACGCGATCGCCTCTCACGGCTCGGTCAGCGCCGCCGCCGACGTACTGCACGTCACCACCTCGGCCGTCTCGCAGCAGGTCGCCAAGCTGGAACGGGAGACCGGCCAGAAGCTGCTCGAACGCAACGGCCGAGGGGTACGGCTGACCGACGCCGCCGAACTGCTCGTGGGGCACGCCGACCGCATCCTGTCCCTCGTGGAGGTCGCGCAGGCCGACCTCGAGGCGCACCGCGGCGCCGTCGTGGGCGAACTGGCCCTCGGCGCCTTCCCCACCTCCGCACGCGGGCTCGTGCCACCGGCGATCATCCGGCTCCGGTCAGAGCACCCCCAGCTGCGGGTGCTGCTGCAGGAGTACGACCCGCTGGAAAGCGTCGCCATGGTCACCCGCGGCGACCTGGATCTCGCGGTCGTACAGGACTGGAGCAACCAGCCGCTCGTCATCCCCGAGGGGCTCCGCAAGGGCGCGATCTGCGACGACATCGCCGATGTGGCACTGCCCGCCGACCACCCGCTGGCCGACCGGGAGTCGATCGAGCTGAAAGAGCTCGCCGGCGACCCGTGGATCAGTTCCACGGCCGGGACGGTCTGCTCGGGCTGGCTGACCCACACGCTCCGGGCCATCGACAGCGAGCCGCGCATCGAGCACATGGCCTACGAGTACGCCACCCAGCTCGCGCTCGTCGGAGCCGGGCTGGGCGCCTCGATGCTGCCCCGGATGGGCCGCTGCGACGTACCTCCCGGCGTACGGGTGCTGTCCCTGCGGCCCCTGCTCACCCGCCGCGTCTACGCGATCTGGCGCGAGGAGGCGGCCCGCCGCCCCGGCATCCGCGCCGTCATCGACGCCCTGCGCGCCGTGGCCCCGCCCCCGCCCCCGGAGCTCACCGCCGAGGACTGAGGCCCGGCGCCATGCGGGGCCCGCGGGTCAGCGGCCGTGCCGGGCGAGGGCGCGGGTAGTCTTGTCGCGCCATGAGTGAGAAGACCATCGTCCACCTGCTGCGTCACGGTGAGGTGCACAATCCCGAGGGCGTCCTCTACGGGCGGTTGCCCGGCTACCACCTCAGCGAGGACGGCGTGCTCATGGCGAAGGCCGCCGCCAAGTGGTTCGCCGGGCGCGACGTGGCGGCGCTGTTCTCCTCACCGATGGAGCGGGCCCGCGAGACCAGCGAGCCGCTCGCCGAGACCTTCGGCTTGCGGGTGACCACCGACGATCGGCTGATCGAGGCGGCCAACCGCTTCGAGGGCATGACCTTCGGGGTCGGTGACGGATCTCTGCGCCGTCCGGCCAACTGGCCGTCCCTGTACAACCCCTTCCGCCCCTCGTGGGGGGAACCGTACGACGAGATCGCCTCGCGCATGCTCGAGGCCGCCGCCGACGCGCGGGACGCGGCGCCGGGTCGCGAGGCCATCTGCGTGAGCCACCAGTTGCCGATCTGGATCGCCCGGCGCCGGGCCGAGCGGCGAAAGCTGTGGCACCACCCGACCCGGCGGCAGTGCCAGCTGGCCAGCGTCACGAGCTTCGTGTACGAGGGCGGCCGCCTCGTGTCGGTCTCGTACGCGGAACCGGCCGCCGCGCTGATTCGTCGACCCAGTGTGCCGGGTGCCTGACAGGGCCTGCACAATAGAGCCGAAGTACTACGTCTCGTAGTGGAGAGTGCGTTGGACGCCCGACCCCTGCCCACCCATGCCCTGGCCGGCATCCTCGCGGCCGTCGCGCTGCTCTCGGGCTGCACCGCCACCCAGGCGTCCGGGCCGGCCGGCAGCGACTCCCGCTACGTGGCCGGTAACGGTGACTCGCAGGTGATCAAGCCCGCCGCCCGCAAGGCGGGGCCACGGGCCGAGGGCGCCACGCTCGACGACAAGCCGTTCAAGCTCGCCGACCTCGAGGGCAAGGTCGTCGTGATCAACTTCTGGGCCTCCTGGTGCGCGCCCTGCCGGGCCGAGGCGCCCGCGCTCGAGAAGGTCTACACCGACAACAAGGCCCGCGGCGTCGAGTTCGTCGGCGTCGACATCAAGGACGGCAAGACGCCGGCCAAGGCGTTCATCCGGAGCTTCAAGGTCGGCTATCCGAGCGTCTTCGATCCGGACGGCCGGTTCACGCTGGCCTTCCGCGACATCCCGCCCAACGCCGTGCCGAGCACGCTGGTGCTCGACCGCCGAGGCCGGGTGGCCGTGCGGATCGTGGGCTCCACGACCTACTCCAAGCTGACCCCCCTGGTGACCCAGGTCGCCGCGGAGAAGTAGTGCCGATGCGAGGGAAGCCACCGCCTCCAGGGCGCCCCGAGCCGCCGAGCGGAGCGAGGCCATGAGCGCGGCCATGGGGGTCGCGGACACCGTCACCAGCGGATCGCTGCTGGTGGCGCTGCCGGTCGCCGTGCTCGCCGGGCTCGTGTCGTTCGTCTCCCCCTGCGTGCTCCCGCTGGTGCCGGGCTATCTCTCGTACGTCACCGGCATGTCCGGCGCCGACCTGGCCCGGCAGCGGCGCGGCCGCCTGCTCGCCGGTTCGGTGCTGTTCATCGCCGGCTTCACGGTGGTCTTCGTGAGCGCGGGGCTGGCCTTCGGCGGTCTGGGCCGCTGGCTGCTGGCGTACGCCGACCCGATCACCCGGGTGCTCGGCGTGATCACCATCCTGTTCGGGCTGGCGTTCATGGGCTTCGTCCCCGGGCTCCAGCGGACGTTCAAGTCGAGCCGGCTGCCCACTGCGGGCCTGGTCGGGGCGCCACTGCTCGGAGTGCTGTTCGGCCTCGGCTGGACGCCCTGCATCGGGCCGACGCTGGCCGCGGTGCAGTCACTGGCGTTCACCGAGGCGAGTGCCGGGCGCGGCGCGGTGCTGTCACTGGCCTATTCGCTCGGGCTCGGGCTGCCGTTCGTCGCCACGGCAGTGGCCTATCGCAGGGCGCTCGGCGCCTTCGGCGTGATCAAGCGGAACTACCAGGTCGTCATGCGCGTGGGCGGTGGGATGCTCGTCGCGATCGGCCTGCTCCTGGTCACCGGTCTGTGGGGCGAGGTGATGATCTCGCTCAAGGGCTGGATCGGCGGATTCGAGACGGTGATCTGATGGGATTCCTCGGCTGGCTGCGCTGGGGCTGGCGCCAGCTCACGTCCATGCGCACCGCGCTCATCCTGCTGTTCCTGATCGCGGTGGCGGCCGTCCCGGGTTCGGTGCTGCCGCAGCGCGGCGTGCATCCCGAGAACGTCGCCCTGTACTTCCAGGACCACAAGACCCTCGCGCCCTGGCTCGACCGGTTCTCGATGTTCGACGTCTTCGCCGCGCCGTGGTTCGCCGCGATCTACATCCTGCTCTTCGTCTCGCTCTCCGGGTGCGTGATCCCGCGGCTGTGGAGGCACTACCGGGCCATGCGGGCCCGGCCGCCGAAGGCGCCGCGCAATCTCGCCCGGCTGCCGCAGTCGGCGACGTACGAGACCGACGCCGCCCCGGCCGAGGTCCTCGACCAGGCCCGCGAACTGCTGCGCGCGCGCCGGTTCCGGGTCGACTCCGGTGACGGGTCGGTCGCGGCCGAGAAGGGCTTTCTCGGTGAGACCGGCAACCTGATCTTCCACCTGGCCCTGCTCGTCCTGCTGTTCGCGATCGGGATGGGCTCGGCCTTCGGCTACCGCGGCAACGTCCTGCTCACCGAGGGCACCGGCTTCTCCAACACGCTCACAAGCTACGACGCGTTCAAGCCGGGCAGCCGGTTCAGCCCCTCGCGGCTCGCGCCGTTCTCCATGTCGCTGGACGACTTCCAGGCCAGCTACGTCGCCCAGGGCTCCCAGCGCGGCCAGGCCGTCGAGTTCCTCGGCAAGGTGCGCTACAAGGCCACCCCATCGTCGCCGGAGCGGCCCTACGACCTGCGGGTCAACCACCCGCTCGACGTCGGCGGCGCCAAGATCTACCTGCTGGGCCACGGTTATTCGCCGACGTTCACGGTGCGGGACGGCAAGGGCCAGATCGCCTTCGAGGGAGCGGTGCCGTTCCTGGCGATGGAGCAGCGGACGCTCACGTCCGAGGGCGTCATCAAGGTGCCCGACGCGCGGCCCGCGCAGCTCGGCTTCATCGGGGTCTTCTGGCCGACGGCGGTGGCCGACGCGCAGGGCAAGGCGGTGTCGGCCTTCCCTGGCGCGGCCAACCCGATGGTCGCGCTCCAGGCCTTCGCCGGAGACCTCGGCCTCGACTCAGGCACGCCGCAGTCGGTCTACAAGCTCGAAGGCATCCCCGACCGGCTCAAGCCGGTCAAGACGGCGGTGAAGCCGCTCAGGGTCGGAGAGACGCTGACCCTGCCGGACGGCGCCGGCGCGGTGACCTTCACCGGCTACAAGGAATGGATCAGCCTCGCCATCAACGACGACCCGGGGCGGCTGCCCGCGCTCGGCGCGGCCGCGATCGCGATCCTCGGTATCGCCACCTCCTTCCTGGTCCGGCGCCGCAGGGTATGGGTCCGTGCGCGCACCGCGGACGGTGGGCATACGGTGGTCGAGGTCGGTGGCCTGACACTCGGGAACCCGACGGCCGAGTTCGAGGAGATCGTCGAGCGGCTCCGTGAGGACGAGGCCGCCCGGTCACGATCCTCGGGCGGGGAGGCCGTCCCCGCAGGCACGGCCCCAGACAAGACAGAGGAGTGACGAGCGTGGTCGACACTGAACTCGCGAACCTGAGCAACCAGCTCATGCTGGGCACCGTGCTCATGTACGTCGTCGCAATGTTCGGTTATGCGGCCGACCTCGCCTTCGGGCACCGCCGGAAGGCCGCCGAAGAGGCGGTGGCCGAGGAGAAGGTCCTCGTCGGCGCGGGCGGCCCCGAGACCGGTACGGCGACGCCCGCCGGCGCCACGGCGACGGAGATCACCGACGGAGATGACGCCGACGAGGACGACACCCCCTACAAGCGCGAGGTCGACTGGGGCCGGTTCGCCGTCCTGTTCAGCGTCCTCGGCTGGGGCCTGCACCTCGGCGCGCTCGTCGCCCGTGGGATGGCGGTGGAGCGCTGGCCCTGGGGCAACATGTACGAGTTCGTGGGGGCCATCACGTTCGCCGCCGTGACCGCGTTCCTCGTGCTGCTCGTCCGGCAGCAGGTCAGGTTCCTCGGCGCCTTCGTGATGCTCTTCGCCGTCGTCGCGCTCGGCATCGCGACGCTCTGGCTCTACACCGACGCCGGCCCGCTGGTGCCCGCGCTGAAGTCGTACTGGATCGCCATCCACGTGACCGCCGCGATCACCGCGACCGGAGCCTTCACCGTCGCGGGACTCTCCACCGTGCTCTATCTCGCCGCCTCACGCGGCATGGCCGGAACCGGCCGCCTGCCCGGGCCCGAGGCACTGGACCGCCTCGCCTACCGCGTCACCATGTTCGCGTTCCCGATCTGGACGTTCGCCATCATCGCCGGCGCGATCTGGGCCGACGCGGCATGGGGCCGCTACTGGGGCTGGGACCCCAAGGAGATCTGGTCGTTCGTCACCTGGGTCGTCTACGCGGGCTACCTGCACGCACGCGCCACCGCCGGCTGGAAGGGACGCAAGGCCGCGATCGTCTCGCTCGTCGCCTACGGCTGCCTGCTGTTCAACTTCTTCGGCGTCAACTACATGTTCTCGGGCCTGCATTCGTACGCGTAGCTGTGTTCATGGCCGCGCTGTGTTCATGGCCGCGCCTCCGGCGCGGCGGCGAGTAGGCGCTTTGACGCGGCGTCTTCCCTCGTCGCTTAGTCGCTCGTTCCTCGCTCCTGCGCTCCTCAGTCCAGACGCCGCGCGCCTGCTCGCAGAGCAACCTCTTCGGCACCGCCGACCCGGAGGGCCTCACTTACGCGCATTGACTGGAGGGTCTGCTCGGGGCGCGGCGCTGTCTGGACTGAGGAGCGAGCGAGTGCGAGGAACGAGCGCTCGTGAGCGACGAGGGAAGACAGCGCCTCAAAGCGCCCCGAGCCGCCGCGCCGGAGGCGCGGCCGACTACTCGTCGCCGCGGATGCGGCGCTCCAGGTTGCGGAGGAACTCGGGGTCGTCGTCCGGGCCGCGGGGGAGCTCCCGCTGCTCGGGGTCGGGGGAGGTGGTGCCGGACCAGACCTGGGCGGCCGGCTGCCGGGGACGTCCGAAGCCCATCCAGACAAGGGCGCCGATCCAGAACCCGAGCAGAACGATCAAGAACCAACCGAACTTGGGCAGGTACCGCACGGCCGCCTCATCCGTGGTCAGCACGTCGAACAGGCAGAAGAGCCAGACACCGAGTGCGATCAGGGCGAGGAGGACATAGAACATGCCCGCAGCGTAACCCGTTCTACGTGGGGATGACGTCAAGTCAGGTTCGGCCTTACCCTGCCAGAAGCGACAGCGAGGACAGGCCCGGCGAGTCCTGTCCGGGTTGCCGCGGAGACCCGGTGAGGGGAGCGCGATGCGATATTGGGGCACACACCGCAAGTCCCGAGATGCACGAGATGCGGCATATGCCTCGTCACCCACCGATCACAAGCCCGAGCACAAGGCCACGAGGCCACGGCGCACCCAGCCCCGCGACGCGCTCGGCCGCTTTCGGAAAGCGGGCCGCGATGACAGGTACGCGGTCGAGACGGTGGAGCGCCGCCCGACCTGGCGCGACTTCGAACTGCGCGACGAGCCGCCGCGCACCCGCTCGCATCCGCCCGACGCCCCGATCCGGCCGGACGGTCGTCGGCACTGTGGCTCGCTGGAGAGCATCATCTATCGGCAGTGGGACGCACGGGAGGGCCTGCCGCCGCCCGACGTGGTCAGGGCCATCGACAGCCTGGCGTCACTGCCCGAGCCGCTGAAGGAGAAGCTGGCCGAGGGGGTCGACGGGATCTACATCGGTCCGGGCGGGGTGCCCGATCTCGACGACATGTCCCATCTCAAGGGGCGGCCGTTGCCGTCCGGAAAGGCGACCTGGGACATCTGCGCCGGGGCTTACGGCGATCGCAAGATCATCGTGGGTGATCAGCCGTCACCGACCCCGGACGTCATGATGCACGAGGTGGGGCACGCTCTCGACGACATCGACGGGGGCGACGGCGGCTGGCAGTCGGACACTCCCGAGTTCCGTGCCCTGTACGCCGAATGCCTCCCGCATCTGGCGAGTGACTTCCACCTTCAGCCGAACGATCTTGGCCGCCGGGAGTTCTTCGCGGACGCCTTCGCGGCGATCGGCGCGCGGCAGCGCCCGGCTCTGGTGGACATGCTGGGCGGCAACATCCGGACGGCGCTCAACGTGATGCTCTTCTTCAATCGCCGGTACGGAATGTAGGTGACCGAAGATGTACGTGATAAGACTCACCAACGGGAACCTGCGGGTGCCCCATAGCGCCGTTCTGGAACGCGGGGCGGGTGAGGAGGGCGGCCAGGTCATCGGCCAGGCGTACGTGGAAATCGGTCCTGAGGACCCGGACTACGAACGACTCGCCGGGCAGGCGCTCACTCTGGAGGAACTGGAGCGGAAACGGCGTCAGTGGCAGGATGGCGACGAGGCACTGCTCCGACAGTTCGAGGAGTGGAAGGCCCAGCAGAATGACGACTGATGTCGTCTGGTCCGTGAGTGCTACGCAAGGGGGGTTCTGCGCGACACGGACCCAGACGACTCAGCGACTGACGTGCTCCGCGACGGGCTCTTCGCCGCGCAGTAGTGCATGCACTTCGGATTCCCGAAAACGCCGGTGTCCGCCCGGAGTCCGGATGCTGCTGATCCGGCCTGCGGCGGCCCATCGGGTCACGGTCTTAGGGTCGACCCGGAAGAGCGCAGCCACCTCTCCGGGGGTCAGCAGGCGCTCGCTCGTGCTTTCCACGTTTCTCTCCCCCTTTGTCCCGCTCTCGGTGCGGGTGGACTGTTTCTAAGTGTGCCGGGTCAAGACCGATTTCTCCCTTGTTTTCGGAAAACATCACGGTGTGTAGTTGCGTGACCAGGAGAAATAACTCGAAGTAAATATGATATATCGCTCAGCCGTCACGATGATCTTTGTATACCCGCCGTGTAACCCTTAGGACAACCAGTTACCGGCGAGTTGTGGACAACCGCTTAGGCTTCGACCCATGTCTGAGCTAGTGACCGTAGCGGAGATTGCGCAAGCGGCACGCCGATTGCGCGGGCTCGCTGAGCGAGCACCGCTCGCCGCGTCGAACTCCGGCCGTTCCCCGGGGCGGGTGCCGTCTCGGTCCGCGCCCGGCATAACCTGAAGGTGCCATGCGATCCGTACTCGCCTATTCCGCCGCCCGGGTGCTGCTGTTCTTCTCGACCGCCGGGGTGCTCTTCCTGCTGGGCGCCCGCGGCCTGCTCCTGCTGGCGCTCGCCGTGCTGATCAGCGGGCTGATCAGCTTCGTGCTGCTGGCCCGGCAGCGCGACGCCATGTCGGCGGTCGTGTCCGAGAACGTCCGCGACAAGCGCCGCAGATTCGAAGCGGCGAGGTCGCGTGAGGACGGGCCTGATGATCCTGGGACGTCGCCGCCCGCCTAGGCTGGCGCCATGACCCGCGCTTCCCTCGACAAGCAACCGGCCGACGTCGCGGCGATGTTCGACCGCACCGCCGAGCGCTATGACCTGCTCAACGGCCTCATGACGGTCGGGCAGGACCGCCGGTGGCGGGGGCTGGTCCGCAAGGCCGTCGACGCCCGTCCGGGCGAGCTCATCCTCGACCTGGCCGGCGGCACCGGCACCTCCTCGGTGCCCTTCGTGGCAGCGGGCGCACGCTGCGTCACCTGTGACTTCTCGCTCGGCATGCTGCGGGTCGGAGCACGCAGGAACAGCGCCGCCAGGTCCACCGGCCGGCTCGGCTTCGTCGCCGGCGACGCGCTGCGCCTTCCATTCGGCGACGGCGCCTTCGACGCCGTGACGATCTCTTTCGGGCTGCGCAACGTCGCCGACACCGGCCAGGCCCTGCGCGAGATGCTGCGGGTGACCCGCCCCGGAGGGCGGCTGGTGGTCTGCGAGGTCAGCCGTCCGCCGAACGCGGTCCTGGCGTTCGGCCACCGGCTGCACCTGAAGTACGGGCTTCCGCTACTGGCGAAGGCCAGTTCCAACCCCGACTCCTACACCTACCTGGCCGAGTCGACGCTGGCCTGGCCGGACCAGGCCGCGCTGGCCGCCAGGCTGGGGGACGCGGGCTGGGAGTCGGTGCGCTGGCGCAACCTCTCGCTCGGCGTCGTCGCACTGCATCATGGTCGGAAGCCGGCGTGATCGCCGCATCGCTGTGATGGTCTCGCAGCGGCCGGACAGGGTCGGGCCGGGACGGTCACGACAGGGTGATCGCATAGTAAGGACTCCCGTACCCCTCATACCCCAACCAGGAGTAGGCTCCATAACGAAGCATTTGTGAAGCCCTTCACAAGCGAACGAGCGGAACAAGAGGACGAAAGTGACGGACTCCGCCCGAGAAGCCGATGTCATCGTCGTGGGGGCCGGCCCTGCAGGGTCGACGACGGCCTATTACCTCGCCCAGGCGGGCCTGGACGTGCTGTTGCTCGAGAAGACCGAGTTCCCGCGGGAGAAGGTCTGCGGCGACGGTCTGACTCCGCGCGCCGTCAAAAGCCTCGTCGGTATGGGCGTCGACCTCGACGCGCCCGGCTGGGTGCGTAACAAGGGCCTGCGCATCTACGGCGGCGGGGTCCGCCTCGAGTTGCCGTGGCCGGAGCTCGCGAACTACCCCGACTTCGGGCTGGTGCGCACCCGTCTCGACTTCGACGAGATCCTCGCCGACCGGGCGGTCAAGGCCGGGGCCCGGCTGCACCAGCGCACCAACGTCACCGAGCCGATCGTCGACGAGCGCACCGGGCGGATCACCGGAGTGATCGCCAAGCAGAACGGCGAAGAGATCACGTTCTCCGCGCCGCTGGTGGTGGCCGCCGACGGCAACTCCTCCCGGCTCTCGCTCGCCATGGGCCTGCGCAAGCGCGAGGACCGCCCGATCGGCGTCGCGGTGCGCCGCTACTACGAGAGCCCGCGGCACGACGACGACTACCTCGAGTCCTGGCTGGAGCTGTGGGACCGGGACGAGAAGGGCGAGGCCCGGCTGCTACCCGGCTACGGCTGGGTCTTCGGCGTCGGCGACGGCACCTCGAACGTCGGCCTGGGCCTGTTGAACACCAGCAAGGGCTTCGGCAACACCGACTACCGGGCGATGCTCAAGCGCTGGGTCGCGAACATGCCCGAGGAGTGGGGCTTCGTCGAG
Source organism: Actinomadura sp. HBU206391 (assembly GCF_014323665.1). GTDB lineage: Bacteria > Actinomycetota > Actinomycetes > Streptosporangiales > Streptosporangiaceae > Actinomadura_C. The sequence continues at coordinate 30,086 of NZ_JABVEB010000011.1, forward strand.
GACAACGCCACCGGGCCGATCCGCGGGGCGGCGCTGCCGATGGGCTTCAACCGGCAGCCGCACTACACCAGAGGCCTGCTGCTGGTCGGCGACTCCGGCGGCATGATCAACCCGTTCAACGGCGAGGGCATCGCCTACGCCATGGAGTCCGGGGAGTACGCGGCGGACGTGATCGTCCAGGCGCTGGCACGACCCACCCCGGCGCAGCGAGAGCGCGCCCTGTACGACTATCCGAGGGTGCTCAAGGAGGCGTACGGCGGTTACTACACCGTCGGACGGGTGTTCGTGAAGGCCATCGGCGACCCGCGAGTGATGAAGTTCGCGACCACGCACGGCCTGCCGCACCCGACCCTGATGCGGTTCACTCTGAAGCTGCTCGCCAATCTGACGGATCCGCGAGGCGGCGACGCGATGGACCGGATCATCAACGCCATGTCCAAGCTCGCTCCGGCGGCATGACCCCCCGAGGAACGAAGGAATGATCAGCCTGCCTAGGATGGGAATCCCGGCCGTGACCTCGGACATGTCCTGGGCCGAGGCCGGTCGTCCATGCGTGGTGCACAGGGCCGTGCGTACCGAGAAGGGGGTGTAGGAACCCGTGGATCTCTATGTGCCGATCGTCGTGCTCGGTGTGCTCGCGTTCGGCTTCGCCGCCGTCTCGGTGGTCATGGGCTCGTTCACCGGTCCGAAGCGCTGGAACCGGGCCAAGCTCGACGCCTACGAGTGCGGCATCGAGCCGACGCCGCAGCCGGCGGGCGGCGGCCGGTTCCCGGTGAAGTACTACCTCACGGCGATGCTGTTCATCGTCTTCGACATCGAGATCATCTTCCTGTACCCGTGGGCGGTCGCCTTCGACAGTCTCGGAATGTTCGGTCTCGTGGAAATGGTGCTGTTCATTCTCACCGTCCTGGTCGCGTACGCCTATGTCTGGCGGCGTGGCGGTCTGGAGTGGGACTGATGGGTCACTGCGTGGAGGGAGGCCCGCAATGGGCCTAGAAGAGAAGCTCCCCAGCGGTTTCATGCTGAGCACGGTCGAGCAGGTCGTCGGGTGGGCGCGTAAGAGCTCGGTGTGGCCGGCGACCTTCGGGCTCGCCTGCTGTGCCATCGAGATGATGGCCACCGGCGACCCCCGGCACGACTTCTCCCGGTGGGGAATGGAACGTGCCTCCGGTTCGCCCCGGCAGGCCGACCTGATGATCGTCGCGGGCCGGGTCAGCCAGAAGATGGCCCCGGTGCTCCGGCAGATCTACGACCAGATGGCCGAGCCCAAGTGGGTCATCGCGATGGGCGTCTGCGCCTCCAGCGGAGGCATGTTCAACAACTACGCCATCGTCCAGGGCGTCGACCACATCGTTCCGGTCGACATCTACCTGCCGGGCTGCCCGCCGCGGCCGGAGATGCTGCTCGACGCGATCCTCAAGCTGCACGACAAGATCCAGAACACCAAGCTCGGCGCGCACCGCCGCGAAGAGATCAAGGTGCTGGAGGAGTCGCGGCTGAAGTCCCTCCCGCTGCTCGGCCAGTCGGGAGTGGGGGCGGTATGAGCGACGAGAACAAGCCCCAGGACCCGGCGCCCCAGGACAAGCAGATGCTGGGCAAGGCGGCGCAGGACAAGCAGGCGCAGGACAAGCTGCCCCAGGACAAGCCGGCCCAGGACAAGCCGGCGCAGGACAAGGCGCCCCAGGACAAGCCGGCGCAGGACAAGGCGCCCCAGGACAAGCCGGTGGAGGGCAAGGCGGTGCAGCAGCCTCCGGCGCAGATGGCCGACCAGGCCGCCGACCAGCTGCCCGCGCAGAAGCCGGCCGACCGCCGCGAGCAGCCGGTGGCGCGTACCGGCATGTTCGGGGCCCAGACCACTGGCGACACCTCCGGGTATGGCCGGCTGGTCATCCGGCAGAGCCCGAAGGTCTCCAGCCCGCGGCCGTTCGGCGGCTACTTCGACGAGGTGGCGGGCGAGCTGGAGCGCCAGTTCCCCGGTTTCGCCGACGCGATCGAGCGGATCGTGGTCGACCGCGGCGAGATGACGCTGTACGTCAGGCGCGCGCATCTGCTCGAGGTCGCCCGTACCCTCCGCGACAGCCCGGAGCTCCGCTTCGAGCTCTGCACCGGGGTGTCGGGAGTGCACTACCCGAAGGACACCGGCGCCGAGCTGCACGCGGTCTACCACCTGCTGTCGATGACGCACAACCGGCGTATCCGGCTCGAGGTGACCTGCCCCGACGAGGACCCGCACGTCCCCTCGGTCGTCTCGATCTACCCGACCAACGACTGGCACGAGCGCGAGACCTACGACTTCTTCGGGATCATCTTCGACGGGCACCCGGCCCTCACCCGGATCGAGATGCCCGACGACTGGGTGGGACACCCGCAGCGCAAGGACTACCCGCTCGGCGGCATCCCGGTCGAGTACCGAGGTGCCGAGATCCCTCCCCCCGATGAGCGGAGGTCGTACGTATGACGACGACGGGACACGACACGGGCACCGCGCGCGGACGCGCGGCCGCACGAGGACCGCAGGTGCGGCCGAGGAACGAGGCCGCGCCGAGGATCCGAGAACGGGCCGCATCCCGGCGTCCGCGAGCGGCGAGCGGAGCGAGCGAATGAGCACGGAGACCACCGAGGGCAAGGTCTTCAACGTCGCCGGCCAGGACTGGGACGACGTCGTCGAAGGCGTTGCCGACGGTGACGACGAGCGCCTCGTCATCAACATGGGGCCGCAGCACCCGTCGACGCACGGCGTGCTCCGGCTGGTGCTGACGCTCGACGGTGAGACGGTGAACGAGGCCCGGGTGGGCATCGGCTACCTGCACACCGGCATCGAGAAGAACATGGAGTTCCGGACGTGGACGCAGGGCACCACGTTCTGCACCCGGATGGACTACCTCGCGCCGATCTTCAATGAGACGGCGTACTGCCTCGGCGTCGAGAAGCTGCTCGGCATCACCGACCAGATTCCGGAGCGGGCCCAGATCATCCGGGTGATGATGATGGAGCTCAACCGGATCTCCTCGCACCTGGTGGCCATCGCCACCTTCGGCCTGGAGCTCGGTGCCACCACCGTCATGCTCAACGGGTTCATCGAGCGCGAGTACACCCTCGACATCTTCGAGCTGGTGACCGGTCTGCGGATGAACATGGCGTACGTCCGGCCGGGCGGCGTCGCGCAGGACCTGCCCCCTGGCGCGCTCGAGAAGATCCGCGAGTACCTGGAGCGGATGCCGAAGCGGATCAAGCAGATGCGCAAGCTGCTCGATGCCAACCCGGTCTATCTCGCCCGCACCAAGGACATCGCCTATCTGGACCTGACCGGGTGCATGGCGCTCGGCATCACGGGTCCGGTGCTGCGCGCCTCGGGCCTGCCCTGGGACCTGCGCAAGTCGCAGCCCTACTGCGGCTACGAGAGCTACGAGTTCGACGTCCCCACGCAGGACACCTGCGACGTGTACGGCCGCTATCTCGTGCGCATGCAGGAGATGGAGGAGTCGCTGAAGATCATCGAGCAGTGCGTGGACCGGCTCGGCTCGGTCAAGGGCCCGGTGATGGTCGAGGACAAGAAGGTCGGCTGGCCCGCCCAGCTGGCCATCGGGGCCGACGGCATGGGGAACTCGCCGGCGCACATCGCCCATATCATGGGCACCTCGATGGAGGCCCTGATCCACCACTTCAAGCTGGTGACCGAGGGCTTCCGGGTCCCGGCCGGCCAGGCCTACGCCGCGGTCGAGTCACCGCGCGGAGAGCTGGGCGTCCATGTGGTGAGCGACGGCGGCACCCGGCCGTACCGCGCGCACTTCCGCGATCCGTCCTTCACCAACCTGCAGGCGACCGCCGCGATGAGTGAGGGCGGCATGGTGGCGGACGTCATCGCGGCCGTGGCCAGCCTCGACCCGGTGATGGGGGGAGTGGACAGGTGACTGGGGAATCCACCGGCTGGGAGCCGGAGACACGCGAGGGCCTCGAACGCGACGCCAAGGCGATCATGGCGCGTTACCCGAAGCCCCGTTCGGCCCTGCTACCGATGCTGCACCTCGTGCAGTCGGTGGACGGCCACGTGTCCCAGGCCGGCATCGAGTTCTGCGCCGAGATGCTGGGCATCACGCCCGCCGAGGTCACCGGTGTCGCGACGTTCTACACCCAGTACCGGCGCGAACCCGCCGGTGAGTACCACGTCGGCGTGTGCATCAACACGCTGTGCGCGGTGATGGGCGGCGACGAGATCTGGAACACGCTGAGCGAGCATGTCGGGGTCGGCCACGACAAGGCCACCGAGGACGGCACGATCAGCATCGAGCGGATCGAGTGCAACGCCGCCTGCGACTTCGCCCCTGTGGTGATGGTCAACTGGGAGTTCTTCGACAACATGACCCCCGAGAAGGCCAAGGGGCTCGTCGACGACCTTCGCGCGGGCAAGGAGGTCGCGCCGACCCGGGGTGCCCACAGCGTGTGCGGCTTCAAGCAGATGTCTCGGGTGCTCGCGGGCTTCCCGGACGGGCGCGGCGGCGAGGGGGTGCAGGCCGGGCCCGAGTCCCTGCGCGGCCTCGAACTCGCCAAGAAGAAGGGCTGGAAGGCCGCCGAGGGGGAGACACAGTGACGACGACGCTGACGCCGGTTCTGACCAGAGGCTGGGACGAGGCCGACTCCTTCACCCTGGCCGGCTACCAGCGGGGCGGCGGCTACCGGGCGCTGCGCAAGGCTCTGGCCATGCCGCCGGACGACCTGGTGCAGATGGGCAAGGACTCGGGGCTGCGCGGACGCGGCGGCGCCGGATTCCCGGCCGGCATGAAGTGGGCCTTCATCCCGCAGGGCGACGGCAAGCCGCACTACCTGGTGGTCAACGCCGACGAGTCCGAGCCGGGCACGTGCAAGGACGTGCCGCTGATGATGGCCAACCCGCACGTGCTCATCGAGGGCATCGTCATCAGCTCGTACGCCATCCGCGCCAACCACGCGTTCATCTACGTGCGCGGCGAGGTGCTGCACGTGGTCCGCCGCCTGCAGGACGCGGTGCGCGAGGCCTACGAGGCCGGCTTCCTCGGCAGCGACATCCTCGGGTCCGGCTTCGACATGGAGCTGACCGTGCACGCCGGCGCGGGAGCGTACATCTGCGGCGAAGAGACCGCGCTGCTCGACTCGCTCGAGGGCTATCGGGGCCAACCTCGGCTCAAGCCTCCCTTCCCGGCCGTCGCGGGCCTTTACGCCTGTCCCACCGTTGTGAACAACGTAGAGACCATCGCCTCCGTTCCCGGGATCATCGACCGCGGCGCCGACTGGTTCGCCGACATGGGCACCGAGAAGTCCAAGGGACACGGGATCTTCTCGCTGTCCGGGCACGTGACGCGCCCCGGGCAGTACGAGGCGCCGCTCGGCATCACGCTGCGCGAACTGCTCGAGATGGCGGGCGGCGTGCGCAAGGGCCACCGGCTGAAGTTCTGGACGCCGGGCGGCTCTTCCACGCCGATCCTCACCGACGAGCACCTCGACGTGCCGCTCGACTACGAGAGCGTGGGCGCGGCCGGGTCGATGCTCGGCACCCGAGCGCTCCAGATCTTCGACGAGACCACCTGCGTCGTGCGGGCGGTGCTGCGCTGGAGCGAGTTCTACGCCCACGAGTCCTGCGGCAAGTGCACGCCGTGCCGCGAGGGCACGTTCTGGCTGAAGCAGATCGTCGCGCGACTGGAGAAGGGCGACGGCACCGAGGAGGACATCGAGCGGATCGTCGAGATCTCCAAGAACATGTTCGGCCGCTCGTTCTGCGCCCTCGGAGACTCGCTGATCAGCCCGATCGGCTCGTCGGTCAAGTACTTCCGTGACGAGTACATCCAGCACTTCGAACACGGCGGTTGTCCCTTCGATCCCGCCGCGTCCACCCTTTGGGCAGGTCAAGAGTGAGCATCGTCGCTGACAACACCCAGGTCGAGCAGCAGGAGAAGCTGGTCACCGTCACCATCGACGGCTTCGAGATCTCCGTCCCCGAGGGCACGCTGATCATCCGGGCGGCCGAGCTGCTCGGCATCCAGATCCCGCGCTTCTGCGACCACCCGCTGCTCGACCCGGTGGGAGCCTGCCGCCAGTGCCTGGTGGAGGTCCCCGACATGGGCAACGGGCGGGGCATGCCGAAGCCGCCGGCGTCCTGCACCACCACCGTGATGCCCGGCATGGTGATCAAGACGCAGCTCACCTCGCCGGTGGCCGACCAGGCCCAGCGGGGCATCATGGAGTTCCTGCTGATCAACCACCCGCTGGACTGCCCGATCTGCGACAAGGGCGGCGAGTGCCCGCTGCAGAACCAGGCGATGTCCAACGGCCAGGGTGAGACCAGGTTCCTCGAGCGCAAGCGGACCTTCCCCAAGCCGATCTCGCTGTCGTCGGAGGTCCTGCTCGACCGGGAGCGGTGCATCCAGTGCGCCCGCTGCACCCGGTTCTCCGACCAGATCGCCGGTGACGCCTTCATCGACCTGTTCGAGCGGGGGGCCAAGGAGCAGGTCGGCATCGCCGACGGCAAGCCGTTCCAGTCGTACTTCTCCGGCAACACGGTGCAGATCTGCCCGGTGGGCGCGCTCACCGGTGCGGCCTACCGCTTCCGCTCCCGCCCGTTCGACCTGGTCTCCAAGCCGAGCGTCTGCGAGCACTGCTCGGCCGGGTGCGCGCAGCGGACCGACTACCGCAGGGGCAAGGTCACCCGCCGCCTCGCCGGCGACGACCCGCAGGTCAACGAGGAGTGGAACTGCGACAAGGGCCGGTGGGCGTTCACCTACGCCACCGAGCCCGACCGGCTGACCACGCCTCTCGTCCGGAACGAGGACGGAGTGCTCGAGCCGGCCTCCTGGCCCGAGGCGCTCACCGCCGCCGCGCGCGGCCTCTCCGCCGCGAAGGGGCGAGCGGGCGTGCTGACCGGGGGCCGCCTCACCCTCGAGGACGCCTACGCGTACGCCAAGTTCGCGCGGATCGCGCTCGGCACCAACGACATCGACTTCCGCGCCCGTGCGCTCTCGGCGGAAGAGGCCGACTTCCTCGCCGCGGCCGTGGCCGGCGGCTCCATCGAGGTGTCCTACTCCGACCTGGAGAAGGCCCCGGCGGTCCTGCTCGCCGGCTTCGAGCCCGAGGAGGAGTCGCCGATCGTCTTCCTGCGGCTCCGCAAGGCCGCCCGCAAGGGCCTCAAGGCCTTCTCGATCGCCCCGTACGCCACCCGCGGCCTGGACAAGATCAGCGGCACGCTGATCAAGACCGTGCCCGGTGAGGAGTCGGCGGCGCTCGGAGCACTGATCACCGAGGCGTCGGAGACCACCGAGGCGCTCAAGGCCGAGGGCGCGGTCATCCTGGTCGGCGAGCGGCTCGCCACCAGCCCCGGCGCGCTCTCCAGCGCGATCCGGCTGGCCGAGGTCACCGGCGCGCGGCTCGGCTGGGTGCCCCGCAGGGCCGGTGAACGCGGCGCCGTCGAGGCGGGCGCGCTGCCCGGCCTGCTGCCCGTCGGCCGCCCGGTCACCGATCCCGAGGCTCGCGCCGAGGTCGCCCGCGCGTGGGCGGTGTCGGACCTGCCGGCCGCAACGGGCCGGGACACCAGCGAGATCCTGGCCGCCGCGGCGGACGAGCGGATCGACGCCCTCGTCATCGGCGGCGTGGACCCCTATGACCTCACCGACCCGCAGGCCGCGCTCGCGGCGATCGAGTCGACGCCGTTCGTGGTCAGCCTCGAGCAGCGGGTCAGCGCGGTCACCGACCGGGCCGACGTCGTGCTGCCGGTCGCCGCGGTCGCGGAGAAGTCCGGCACCTTCGTCAACTGGGAGGGCCGCGGCCGCCCGTTCGACACCGCGCTCTCGGTGCCCGGCGTCATGTCCGACCTCAAGGTGCTGAACGCGCTGGCCGGCGAGATGGACGTCCACCTCGCACTGCCCTCGCCCGAGGCGGCCCGCACCGAACTGCAGAGGCTCGGCGGCTTCCACGGCGCCCGGCCCGCGGCGCCCGGCGTGGCCGCCCGCGGGCACCTCGAGCCGCGTCCCGGCGAGGCGGTGCTCGCCACCTGGCGCCTGCTGCTCGACCGCGGCCGGTTGCAGGACGGCGAGCCGTACCTCGCGGGCACCGCCAAGACCGCCGTGGCGCGGCTGTCGGCGGCGACCGCCGCCGAGCTGGCCGGCGGCACCGGCGTGGCGGAGCAGGTCACCGTGTCGACCGGACGCGGCGAGATCACTCTGCCGGTCGAGATCACCGACATGCCCGACCGGGTGGTGTGGCTGCCGACGAACTCCACGGGCAGCGTGGTGCACCGCGACCTCGGGGTGGGCGCCGGGGCCGTCGTGCGGATCGCCGCCGCCGGTGCGAGCGGGACCGATGAGACTGGAGGTAACCCGTGAGCGGCCTGTCCGCCTTCGGGCACGATCCTTGGTGGCTGATCCTGGGCAAGGCCCTGGTGGTCTTCGTCTTCCTGCTGCTGAGCGTGCTCTTCAACGTGTGGCTGGAACGCCGGGTCATCGCGCGCATGCAGCTGCGGCCCGGCCCCAACCGCGCGGGCCCGTTCGGGCTGCTGCAGCCCCTGGCGGACGGCATCAAGGGTGCGCTGAAGGAGGACATCGTCCCGCGCACCGTCGACAAGGTGGTGTTCTTCATCGCCCCGATCCTCGCCGCCACGCCCGCGCTGCTGACCTTCGCGGTCATCCCGCTGGGCCCGGAGGTGTCGATCTTCGGCCACCGCACGCCGCTGCAGCTGACCGACCTGCCGGTCTCGGTGCTGATGACGCTGGCCGCCTCGTCGGTCGGCGTGTACGGCGTCGTGCTCGCCGGCTGGGCGTCGAGGTCGCCGTACGCGCTGCTCGGCGGGCTGCGCTCCAGCGCCCAGGTCATCTCCTACGAGATCGCGATGGGCCTGTCGTTCGTGGCGGTCTTCCTGTTCGCGGGCTCGATGTCGACCTCGCACGTCGTGGCGGCCCAGCAGGACAAGTGGTTCGCGGTGCTGCTGCTGCCCTCGTTCCTGATCTACGTGGTCACGATGATGGGCGAGTCCGGCCGGATCCCGTTCGACCTGCCCGAGGGCGAGGGCGAACTGGTCGCGGGCTACCACACCGAGTACTCGTCGCTGAAGTTCCTGCTGTTCTACCTGGCCGAGTACGTCAACATGGTGACGCTGTCGGCGATGGCGACGACCCTGTTCCTCGGCGGCTGGCGGGCCCCCGCACCGATCTCCACGGTGTGGCCCGGCGCCAACGAGGGCTGGTGGCCGATGCTGTGGTTCTTCGCCAAGCTCTTCCTGTTCATCTTCGGCTTCATCTGGGTGCGCGGCTCGCTGCCGCGAGTGCGCTACGACCAGCTGATGAAGCTCGGGTGGAAGATCCTCATGCCGTTCTCGCTCGGCTGGATCCTGCTCGTGGCGACCATCCGCGCGCTGCGCAACGAGGGCCACGACATGCCGGAACTCCTGCTGTACGGCGGGATCGCGATCGCGGTGGTCCTGGCGCTGTCGCTCGTGTGGGACACCCTCGGCCGGGGCGCGGACGAGGACGTCACCTCGGACTCGGGTGAGGCGCCCGATCCGGCGGCGGGCGGGTTCCCGGTGCCGCCGCTCGACGCGCCCCACTACCACGGCGTGACTGGAACGAACAAGGAGGTCTCCAGTGGGATTCACTGACTTCCTGAACCCGGTCAAGGGGTTCGGTGTCGCCTTCCACCAGATGTTCCAGAAGGTCGAGACCGTCCAGTACCCGGAGGTCAAGAAGCCGACGGCGCCGCGGTTCCACGGCCGGCACCAGCTGAACCGCTGGCCCGACGGGCTGGAGAAGTGCATCGGCTGCGAGCTGTGCGCGTGGGCGTGCCCCGCGGACGCGATCTACGTCGAGGGCGGCGACAACACCGAGGAGGAGCGTTACTCCCCGGGCGAGCGCTACGGCCGCGTCTACCAGATCAACTATCTGCGGTGCATTCTCTGCGGGCTCTGCATCGAGGCGTGCCCGACGCGGGCGCTGACGATGACCAACGAGTACGAGCTGGCCGACGACAGCCGAGAGAGCCTGATCTACACCAAGGAGATGCTGCTCGCGCCGCTGCGCGAGGGCATGGAGACGCCGCCGCACGCTATGCGACTCGGCGAGACCGAGGAGGACTACTACCGCCTCGGCCTCAAGGACGGTGACAACGAATGATTTTCTGGGTGCTCGCCGTCGTCTCGGTGTGCGCGGCCCTCGGCGTGGTCTTCACGCGCAAGGCCGTGTACTCCGCGATGATGCTGGCCGTCGTGATGCTGTCGCTCGCGGTGCTGTACGCCGTGCAGGACGCGCCGTTCCTGGCCTTCGTCCAGGTGATCGTCTACACGGGCGCCGTGCTGATGCTCTTCCTGTTCGTGATCATGCTCGTCGGCGTGAGCTCGACCGACTCGCTGGTCGAGACGATCCGCGCGCAGCGGCTCTGGGCGGGGATCGCCGCGGTCGGCTTCGTCGTGCTGTTGCTGGTGGGCTTCGGCAACGCCGCCCTCCCGGCCGTACGGGGGCTCAAGGCGGCCAACGCGAGCGGCAACGTCGAGGGCCTGGCCGAGCTGATCTTCTCCCGCTACGTCTTCGCCTTCGAGGTGACGAGCGCGCTGCTGATCACCGCCGCGCTCGGGGCGATGGTGCTGGCGCACCGGGAGCGCATCATCCCCAAGCCGACCCAGAAGCAGCTGTCCAAGCAGCGCTTCCTGGTGGGCGAGCACCCGACGCCGCTGCCCGGCCCGGGCACGTACGCGCGGCACAACGCGGTGGACATGCCGGCGCTCCTGCCCGACGGCACCATGTCGGACCTGTCGGTCAACCCGGTCATCGCCCGCCGCGGGCACGTCAAGCCCGAGTTCCACGCCGACCTGCACGGCGACACCGGCGAGCAGGCGGCGGAGAAGGACCTCGCCGCCGTCAAGGCCGCGACCAAGGAGAAGAACCAATGAGCGAGGCGCAGATCTTCGACCGCGCCGAAGCCGAGCGGGTGGCGAGATGAGCCCGGCGCACTACCTGGTGCTCGCGACGATCCTGTTCACGATCGGTGCCGTGGGCGTGCTGGTCCGGCGCAACGCGATCGTGGTCTTCATGTGCATCGAGCTCATGCTCAACGCCACGAACCTGGCGTTCGTCACGTTCTCGCGGATGCACGGCGAGCTCGACGGTCAGGTCATCGCGTTCTTCGTGATGGTCGTGGCCGCCGCCGAGGTCGTCGTGGGCCTCGCGATCATCATGACGATCTTCCGTAGCCGCAGGTCGTCGTCGGTCGACGACGCGAACCTGCTGAAGTACTGAGGGGCCTGACGAATGACAGCCGTGTTGACCGCCGAGGGGGTTCAGTCCCTGGCTTGGCTTCTCATCGCCTTCCCGCTCGCGGGAGCGGCGGTGCTGCTGCTGGGCGGACGCCGTACGGACAAGTGGGGTCACCTGCTCGGGTGCGCGATGTCCCTCGCGTCGTTCGCGGTCGGCGTGGCGATGTTCTTGCAGATGCTGGGCTACGGGGAGGAGGAGCGCCGACGCTCGGTGCACCTCTTCCAGTACTTCGCGGTCGGTGACTTCAAGGTCGACATGGGCCTGCTGGTCGACCCGTTGTCCATCAGCTTCGTCCTGCTGATCACCGGTGTGGGCTCGTTGATCCACATCTACTCGGTCGGCTACATGGAGCACGACACCGACCGCCGCCGGTTCTTCGCCTACCTGAACCTCTTCATCGCGGCGATGCTGCTGCTGGTGCTGGCCGACAACTACGTGGGCCTGTACATCGGGTGGGAGGGCGTCGGCCTGGCGTCGTACCTGCTCATCGGGTTCTGGCAGTTCAAGCCGACGGCGGCGACCGCGGCCAAGAAGGCCTTCGTGGTCAACCGGGTCGGCGACCTCGGGCTGTCGATCGCGATCATGCTGATGTTCGCGACATTCGGCACGGTCTCGTTCTCCGGGGTGTTCCAGAACGCGGGGGCCGCCGAGAAGGGCGTCGTCACCGCGGTCGGCCTGCTGCTCCTGCTCGGCGCCTGCGGCAAGTCCGCCCAGCTGCCGCTGCAGTCCTGGCTGCTCGACGCGATGGAGGGCCCGACGCCGGTGTCGGCCCTCATCCACGCCGCCACGATGGTCACCGCCGGGGTCTACCTGATCGTACGGTCCAACCCGATCTTCGAGCTGGCACCGACCGCGCAACTGGCGGTGACGGTCGTCGGCGCGGCCACGCTGCTGGCCGGTGCGATCATCGGTTGCGGCAAGGACGACATCAAGAAGGCACTGGCCGGCTCCACCATGTCGCAGATCGGCTACATGCACCTCGCCGCCGGCCTCGGCAAGGCCGGTTACGTCTTCGCGATCGCGCACCTCATCGCGCACGGCTTCTTCAAGGCCGGGATGTTCCTCGGCGCCGGCTCGGTGATGCACGGCATGAAGGACGCGGTGAACATGCGCCGGTACGGTGCGCTGCGCGCCGTCATGGTGACCACTTGGGCGACGTTCGGCCTCGGCTATCTGGCGATCATCGGATTCCCCGGGCTGTCCGGCTGGTTCACCAAGGACGGCATCATCGAGGCCGCCTTCGAGAAGGGCGGCACGAGCGGGGCGATACTGGGCGGCTGTGCGATCCTGGGCGCCGGCATCACCGCGTACTACATGTCGCGCGTGATGTTCATGACCTTCTACGGCGGCAAGCGATGGGACGAGGACGTCCATCCGCACGAGTCGCCGAAGGTGATGACGATCCCGTTGATGCTGCTCGCCGTCGGATCGGTGCTCATGGGCGGCTTCCTGGTGCTCGGCGGATTCTCCGAGTTCCTCGCGCCGTCCCTGCCCGCCGGGGCCGAGGAGCACCACTTCCACGCGGTCACACCCGTGGGGATCGCGACGTTCGTACTCATGATCGTCGGCGTCGGCATCGCGTGGCGGCAGTACGCCGCCCGCCCGGTGCCGCGCGAGGCGCCACGGGGGAGCCTCGTCACGGTGGCCGCCCGCAAGGACCTGTACGGCGACGCGCTCAACGAGTCGCTCGTCATGCGTCCCGGCCAGTGGCTGACCCGCCTGGCCGTCTTCTTCGACAACAAGGGCGTCGACGGAGTGGTCAACGGCCTCGCCGCCGGTATCGGCGGCACGTCGGGGCGGGTCCGCCGGCTGCAGACCGGCTTCGTCCGCTCGTACGCCCTTTCCATGTTCATCGGCGCCGCCCTGGTGGTCGGCGCCCTGCTGCTGGTGAGGATCTAGCCGTGGGCGATGTTCGCGACGCGATGATCATCAACGAGTCCGCCGGAGGGCGGCCTGAACTGGAGATGCCGTGCTGACTCTGCTCATCGCGCTGCCGGCCCTCGGGGCGCTCGGCATCACCTTGCTGCCGAGGGACCGCGACGAGCTCGCCAAGCAGGTGGCGCTCGGCGTCTCGGTCGTCGTGGCCGTGCTGACCATCGCCATGGCGCTGCGGTTCGATCCCGATGGCCCGCGCTTCCAGTTCGCCCAGAAGTACTCATGGATCAAGCAGTTCGGGGTGCACTGGGCGGTCGGCGTCGACGGCGTCGCGCTCGTGCTGATCGCGCTGTCGGTGATCCTTGTGCCGCTGGTCATCCTGGCCTCCTGGACCGACGCGGATCGGTTCGGCGGAGCGGAACTGCCGAAGACCGACCTCGACAAGTACGCGCGGCCGAGGCGTTCGGTGAAGACCTACTTCGCCCTCCTGCTCTCGCTCGAGGCGATGATGATCGGTGTCTTCGCGGCGACCGACGTCTTCCTGTTCTACGTGTTCTTCGAGGCGATGCTGATCCCGATGTACTTCATCATCGGGTCCTACGGCGGTCCGCAGCGTTCGTACGCCGCGGTGAAGTTCCTGTTGTACTCGCTGTTCGGCGGGCTGCTCATGCTCGTCGCGGTCATCGCGCTCTACGCGCAGGGGCCGGGCACGTTCATGTTCACCGAACTGGCCAAGCTGAATCTCGATCCGACCACCGCCAAGTGGCTGTTCCTCGGGTTCTTCATCGCCTTCGCGATCAAGGCGCCGCTGGTGCCCTTCCACACCTGGCTGCCCGACGCGGCGGGGCAGGCGCCGACCGGCGCGGCCGTGCTGCTCGTCGGCGTGCTCGACAAGGTGGGGACCTACGGCATGCTCCGGTTCTGCCTGGAGCTGTTCCCGTCGGCGGCCAAGTGGTTCGCCCCGGTCGTGATCACCCTCGCGGTGATCGGGATCATCTACGGCGCAGTGCTGGCGATCGGCCAGGTCGACCTCAAACGGCTCATCGCCTACACCTCGATCTCGCACTTCGGGTTCATCGCGCTGGGCATCTTCGCGATGACCTCGCAGGGGCAGTCGGGCGCCACGCTGTACATGGTGAACCACGGCTTCTCGACCGCCGCGCTGTTCCTGATCGTCGGCTTCCTGATCGTACGGCGAGGCTCCGCGCGGATCGACGCCTACGGCGGCGTGCAGAAGGTGGCGCCGATACTGGCCGGGACCTTCCTGGTGGCCGGCCTGTCCGGACTGTCGCTGCCGGGCCTGAGCTCGTTCGTCTCAGAGTTCCTGGTGCTGGTCGGCACGTTCTCGCGCTACCGCGTGCCCGCCGTGATCGCCACAGTGGGGATCATCCTCGCCGCCGTCTACATCCTGTGGATGTACCAGCGGACGATGAACGGCCCGACCGCCGAGCCGGTCAAGGGCATGAAGGATCTGTCCCACCGGGAGCTCGCGGCGCTGGCCCCCATCATCGCGATCATCGTGGCCCTCGGCTTCTACCCCAAGCCGGTCCTCGATGTGATCAACCCATCGGTGAAGCACACGATGAGCCGGGTCCAGATGCACGACCCCACGCCCAGCGTGGCTGAGAAGGGAGCACGCCCGTGAACGGGTCCGCTCTAGTGACCGCCGCTCCGGAGTTCTCGGCGCCGCACATCGAGTACGGGCAGCTCGCCCCGATGCTGCTGGTGTTCGGCGTGGCCGTCCTCGGAGTGCTGGTCGAGGCGTTCGTCGGACGCGACTGGCGGCGCGCGATCCAGGTTCCGCTCTCGTTCATCGGCCTCGGCGGAGCCCTGGCATGGACGATCTACCTCGGCGTCGACCGTGCCGCGATCGAAGGCCATGTCTTCTGGCAGCACGCCCGGAACTTCAAGGCGGCGGCCATGGGATCGGTGGCGGTCGACCCCGCCACGTACTTCCTGCAGGGCACCATCCTGGTGTTCGCGCTGGTGAGCCTGCTGCTCATCGCCGAGCGCGGCCATGACGCCTTCACGGCGCAGGCGGCCGCGGTGCCGGGCAGCGACGCCGAGCAGGAGAGCATGGCGGCGGGATCGACCCACACCGAGGTCTTCCCGCTGATGATGTTCGCGGTCGGCGGGATGCTGCTGTTCCCCGCCTCCAACGACCTGCTCACGATGTTCGTGGCCCTTGAGGTCCTGTCCCTGCCGCTGTACCTGCTCTGCGGTCTCGCCCGCCGGCGCCGTCTGCTCTCGCAAGAGGCGGCGGTGAAGTACTTCCTGCTCGGGGCGTTCTCGTCGGCGTTCTTCCTCTACGGGGTCGCGCTGCTGTACGGCTTCGCGGGCTCGGTACGGCTGTCGGACATCGCCGACGAGATCGGCAAGAACAACGGCAGCGAGCCCCTGCTGCTCGCCGGGGTGGCGCTGCTCTCGGTCGGCCTGCTGTTCAAGCTGGGCGCCGTGCCGTTCCACTCGTGGAAGCCGGACGTCTACCAGGGCGCTCCCACACCCATCACGGCGCTCATGGCCTCGTGCACGATGGTGTCGGCCTTCGGCGCGATCCTGCGGGTGTACTACGTCGGCCTGGAGAACCTGCGCTGGGACTGGCGGCCCATGATGTGGGCCGTCGCGATCATCACGATGCTCGCCGGTGCGGTCATCGCGATCACCCAGACCGATGTGAAGCGGCTGCTCGCCTACTCGTCGATCGCGCACGCCGGCTTCCTGCTGCTGGGCGTCATCGCGACCTCCAAGGCAGGCCTGTCGGCCACGTTGTTCTACCTCGCGGCGTACGGCTTCACGACGATCGGCGCGTTCGCCATCATCACCATGGTGCGTGACGCGGGCGGCGAGGCCGGGCACCTCAGCCGCTGGGCCGGGCTCGGCAAGCGGTCGCCGGCCATCGCCGGGATATTCGCGGTCTTCCTGCTGGCCTTCGCGGGCATCCCGCTGACGAGCGGCTTCACCGGCAAGTTCGCGGTGTTCCAGGCCGCCGTCCAGGGCGGCGCGACTCCGCTGGTGATCGTCGGTGTGCTGTCGTCGGCGATCGCGGCGTTCTTCTACGTCCGGGTCATCGTCGTCATGTTCTTCAGTGACCCGGAGCCCGACGCGCCCGCGGTGGTGGTCGGCCCGACCGCCGCGACAGCGGTGGCGCTCGGGTTGGCGGCTACTGTGGTACTCGGTGTGCTGCCGCAGCCGATGCTCGATTTGGCCGGGCAGGCGGCGACGCAGCTGTTCGTCCGGTAGGGGGATTTGTGAGTACTGCCGTTCCGTTCGGGCTGCCCGTCGACGATGAGCTGGCAGCGGACGTGCTGGAGCGGCTCGCCGCCGTGGAAGAGCAGTTGCTCGAGACCGCTCGCGATCAGGACCGGCTCCTGAGCGAGGCGTCGCGGCATCTGGTCGCGGCCGGCGGGAAGCGGTTCCGGCCGATGCTCGTGCTGCTGGCCTCGCACTTCGGGGATCCGGCGGCGCGCGGTGTGGTGTCGGCCGCGGTCGTCGTGGAGCTGACCCATCTGGCCACGCTCTACCACGACGACGTCATGGACGAGGCGCCGATGCGGCGCGGTCAGGTCTCGGCCAACCTGCGGTGGACCAACACCGTCGCGATCCTCACGGGCGACTACCTGTTCGCCCGTGCCTCGGACCTGCTCGCCGACCTCGGCCCGGAGGCCGTCCGGGTGCAGGCCCGGGCCTTCGCCCGGCTGGTGCGCGGCCAGATCCAGGAGACGATCGGGCCGACGCCCGACACCGACCCGCTCAAGCACTACCTCCAGGTGATGGCGGACAAGACCGCCTCGCTCATCGCGGTGTCAGGGCACTTCGGCGCGATGCTGGCCGGAGCGTCACCGCAGGTGGTCGCGACGATCACCTCGGCCTGCGAGAAGATCGGCATCGCGTTCCAGCTCTCCGACGACATCCTCGACATCGCCTCGGAGTCCGACCAGTCGGGCAAGACGCCCGGCACCGACCTGCGCGAGGGGATCCGCACCCTCCCGGTCCTGCATGTGCTGGCATCGCAGGACCCCGCCGACGAGCGGCTGCGTACGCTGCTGTCCTCGGACCTGACCGACGACCAGGCTCATGCGGAGGCCCTCGGGCTGCTGCGTGCCCACCCGGCCATGGACCAGGCCCGCGCCGACCTGCGGCAGTGGGCCGAGGACGCCCGCGCCGAGCTCCTCACACTGCCCGACGTCCCCGTCCGGGCCGCCTTCGAGGGCCTCTGCGACTTCGTGGTCTCCCGCACCGGCTGACCCATCGCCGGCCACGTCCGGCGGTGCGAAGGACGTCGGCCCGGGACCTAGACCCGGCCCCTGTCAAGAGAGCGTCAGAGGCCGCCTGAGCCGCGTAGTTATGGCGTATTTAAGCCCCTCATTTCCTATTTTTGACCCTAGCGTGAAGAGAGTCAGCCGCCTGGTGCGGCCGGGGACAGGAAATGAGGGACTCAGATCATGGAAGCATCTGCGGAGGATGTTCTCGTCGTGCCGGTACGTTCCGCCTCTGGCGGCACGCTGGCGGTGCGCACGGCACGGCTCGCGGGCGAGGGGCGGGTGGGAATCGCCTTCACGTCGGTATCGCAGCTGCGGCTGGTCCTCGGCGGCGACCAGGAATGGGTTCGCCTGCACGAGACCGCTCTGCGCCTCCTGCTGAAGCCGCTCGGAGTAGCCAAGATCCAGGTCGACCCGGCCCTGATGCTGCCGCGGATCCCGGCCGATCCGGCGGGCGTCGTACCGCCGCAGGCATGGCGTACCAAGGTGAGCGCGCCGGACCGTCGGGCCGAGCACGACGCCGGATCGCGCGACGCCTCGATGGTGGGCGTGGCCGTGGGTGCTTCGGCCGCACGCCATGGATGACCAAGGGCGCGGCGGCGAACGCTTCATCGCCCCGGAGATCACCGGGGTGCTGTGGGTCCTGGCGGCGGCCGTGCTCATCACGGTGCTCCTGACGGTCCTCTGATGTATCTCGGCGTACAGGTGCGGGCGGAGGCCCGCACCCGCAGGGGGAAATGACATGCTTCTCAGTTCACAGCGGCAGAACCTCGATCACGCGATCTGGCCCGCCACGGCCCATGACATCGACGGCGACGACATCTCGGTCGGCGGGATCCCGCTCGCCAAGGTGGCCGACCGCTACGGCACCCCCGTGCACGTCATCGACGAGGCCGACGTGCGCCAGCGCTGCCGTGCCTTCAAGGCGGCGTTCGCGGGTGGCGAGGTCGTCTACGCGGGCAAGGCCTTCCTGTGCCGGGCGATGGCGCGGTGGATCAACGAGGAGGGCCTGTCCCTCGACGTCTGCTCCGCCGGGGAACTCGCCGTGGCGCGGGCGGCCGGCTTCCCCGCCAAGCGGGTCCTGATGCACGGGAACGCCAAGACGCCGGAGGACCTCAGGGCGGCGATGGACTACGGCGTGGGCCGGATCGTGGTCGACTCCACGGCTGAGATCAGCCGGCTGGCCGCGCTCGGCCGTCCCGCCGCACCTCAGCGTTTGCTGATCCGGGTGATCCCGGGCGTGGACGGTGGTACCCACCCGGCCGTGACGACCGGGACGGAAGACCAGAAGTTCGGCTTCTCCATCGCCTCGGGAGCCGCCGCCGAGGCGGTACGGCGGGTGATCGAGCAGCGCGGGTTCGAGCCGGTGGGACTGCACTGCCACATCGGATCGCAGGTCACCAGTATCGACCTGTTCGAGCGGGCGGCCGTCCGGCTGATCGATCTCATGGCGACCATCCGTGACGAGCACGGCGTCACGCTTCCCGAACTCGACCTCGGCGGCGGCTTCGCGGTGCCGTACCTCTCCGGTGACGCGGAGATCTCACCCGCGGCGGTGGGCGAGCGGCTCATGGCGGCCGTTCGGTCCGCCTGCGAGTCGTACCGGCTGCCGGTGCCGCGCGTCACGGTGGAGCCGGGCCGCGCCATCAGCGCACGCGCCGGGGTCACGCTGTACCGGGTGATCGGCGTCAAGCGCGGCCTGTCCGGCCGGGTCTTCGTTACCGTCGACGGCGGCATGAGCGACAACCCCCGGCCGAGCCTGTACGGCGCCAACTACACCGTGCGGCTGGTCGGTCGCCGGGCCACGGTCGCCGACCGTGCGACGACCGTCGTCGGGCGGCACTGTGAGGCGGGCGACGTGATCGCCCGGGACGCGCAACTGCCGGCCGACATGCGCCCCGGAGACCTGCTGGCGGTGCCCTGCACGGGCGCCTACCACCACTCGATGTCTTCGAACTACAACCTGGTGCGGCGTCCGCCGGTCGTCAGCGTGGCCGGAGGCAACGGCCGGTTGCTGGTCCGCCGCGAGACCGAGAGCGACCTGCTCCGCCGCGACGTCGGCTGATCCGATCTGCGTGCGGCAACCCCCGCCCAGCCCCCTGGATCGCTTTGCCCGGGCGGGTCATGAGCGGGGGAGGGACGGGACGGGCGCCGGGATCAGCGCGGGCACCTGTGACCGGCGCTGCAGCCTGGACCGGCGCACACCGTCGAAGGTGAGGATCACCAGTGCGGCCCAGACGAGCAGGAAGCCGATCCAGCGGCTGGCCGGCATCCGTTCGTGCTGCACCAGCAGCCCGATGAGGAACTGCAGGGTGGGCGCGAGGTACTGCAACAGGCCGACCGTCGTCATGGGGAGCCGTACGGCGGAGGCGTTGAACATCATGAGCGGGACGGCAGTGATCACCCCTCCGCCGACCAGCAGCAGCGCCTGGGCCGCCCCCACGTTCCCGAAGGTCGCCTCGCCGTGTGCGTGCAGCGTCAGCGTGAACGCCAGGGCGGGCAACACCAGCACGGTGGTCTCGACCGTCAGGCTCTCGGCCGAGGGGGTGTTCGCGAACTTCTTGAGCAGGCCGTACGAGCCGAAGGAGCACGCCAGGGTGAGCGCGATCCACGGCAGCCGGCCGTAGTCGACCGTCAGCACGATCACCGCTGCCGTGCCCAGCGCGATGGCCGACCACTGCAGGCGTCGAAGCCGCTCCTGGAAGATGAGGACGCCGAGCACCACGCTGATGAGCGGATTGATGAAGTAGCCCAGCGAGGTCTCGATCGTGTGCCCGGAGTTGACGCCGTAGATGTACATCCCCCAGTTGACGGAGATGACCACGGCGGCGAGGGCCAGCAACCCGACCTGCTTGAGTGTCAGCGAGCGAACCCACGACCAGTGCCGGCGTACGGCCAGGATCGCGACCACGGCGACGAGCGACCACAGGATGCGATGCGCGAGGATCTCGGCGGCCTCGGCCGGTTTCAGCAATGGCCAGTACAGCGGGAACAATCCCCAGATGGCATAGGCGGCGATTCCGAAGATCATTCCCTTGCGCAGCTCCGTCACCAGCGGATCATATCAGCGCGTAATTAGTCATAATGCTTAACGGTAATGTCAAGCGACGCTTCAGGAAATGGCGGCAGACCGAGTGGTCTTCGGTGTGGGCAAAAGCACGACCTCGCTCGCGGTGGTGCGTACGCCGACACCGAACGGACTTCGACACGCGTGCACCGGGTGCGTGCGTACCCATCGGCCAGGCGGACGGGTTAGCCTGGCAACGTGTTCGGATTCGCGAAGACGCAGATGGTCACTCCAGAGCAGGCTCTGCCGGGACGTGACGTACCCATGCCGGTACCGCCGCGCCACGAGGTCCTCGGCGGCCCCGTGGCGCCGCCCTACCCTGACGGGGCGGAGGTCGCGGAGTTCGCCATGGGCTGTTTCTGGGGGGCCGAGCGCATCTTCTGGCAGACCCCGGGGGTACTGTCCACGGCGGTCGGCTACGCGGGCGGTCACACCCCGAACCCGACGTACGAAGAGGTGTGCTCCGGCCGGACCGGCCACACCGAGATGGTGCGCGTCGTGTTCGATCCTGCCGAGGTCTCCTACGAGGAACTGCTGAAGGTCTTCTGGGAGGGGCACGACCCCACGCAGGGGATGCGGCAGGGCAATGACGTCGGCACGCAGTACCGCTCGGCGATCCATCACCGGTCGGCCGAGCAGCAGAAGGCCGCGGAGGCCTCCCGGGACGCCTACCAGCAGGTCCTGACCTCACACGGCCATGGACCCATCACCACCGAGATCGCCCCGGCCGGCGAGTTCTACTTCGCCGAGGAGTACCACCAGCAGTACCTGTCGGACGCCAAGAACCCGGGCGGCTACTGCGGCATCGGCGGTACGGGCCTGAGCTGCCCGATCGGCATCGCCCCGGCGGAGTGAGCTGGGCGGTCCGCGATGAGGTCTCGGTCCTGTGGGCGGAACATCGTGGGCTGACGTTCCCTGATGACCTCAGATGGTTGGAGATCCACGGGGAACCCGTTGCGCTGCTGGATGCCGGCTTGGCCGGGTGCATAAGCGGCTACCTGGACGGCCGGTTGGATGGCCATCACCTCGTCGTGGTGGATGAGTGCGCAGGTCACCTCCCTGACCTTCTTCTGCAACTTCGGCCTGGGGAAGGCCACGACTATGTCGTCCGGCTGATCCGGATAGCAGATCTCATCCTGAACGATCGATGAGATCGGAGGCCGGTACCGTCTGCACTGGCGGTGGAAGAGAGCAGGGATGCTGGCCTACTCGACGATCGCCGCTTCGCCGGCGGCGTGGTGTACCTGCGCTACCGGGCTCAGGGGTTAAGGCATCTCGGATACAAGTCACCAGGCGACAGGCATCGCGTGCGGTCCGAAGAAAGCGGCGTCGTAGGCGAAGGGCACCTCGTCGAGCCCTGCCGCCAGGTGGAGCGTCGGTATCCGGGTCAGCAGGGTGCCGTAGGCGATCTCCAGCTCGGCGCGGGCGAGGTTCTGGCCGATGCACTGATGCACCCCGTACCCGAAGGCGAGGTGGTGGTGCGCAGACCGGCGGATGTCGAACTCGTCGGGATTCTCGAACGTCCGCTCGTCCCGGTTGGCCGATGCGGCCAGCACCGTCAGGCGATCACCGGCGCGGACCCGCACACCGCCGATATCGAGGTCGTCCGCCGCCACCCGGTCGAAGCTGACCCAGTCCTGCACCGAATGGAAACGCAGCATTTCCTCGGCCGCACCCGGCAGCAGGCTCGAATCGGCGCGCAACGCGGCGAGCTGCGCCGGGTGCTCCAGCAGCGTCAGCACGCCCAGTGAGATCATGTTCGCCGGCGACTCGTAGCCTGCGAGCAGCAGCAGGAAACCGATGTTGATCAGAGCGTCGGTGGTCAGCTCCCCGGTGGGCAGGTGCCTGGCGGCCAGCCGTCCGATGAGGCCGTCGTGTGGCTCAGCCTCGGCGCGGCTGATGAGTTCGCGCAGGTAGCCGCGAAGGTCTCGGGAGGCCTGGGGGGCCCGCGGGTCGTTGCTCATCACGGTCAGCATCCGGAGCCGGGACTCGAAGAACCCGTGGTCGTCGGCCGGGACGCCGAGCAGCTCGCAGATGACTCGCGACGGGACCGGGCGCGCGAACGACTCGACGAGGTCGGTGGGCGACCCGGTCTCCAGCATCTTGTCGATCGCCGTGTCGACGATTCGTTGGATGCGCGGCCGCATCGCGGCCACCGGGCGGGCACCCAGCTCCGAGATCAGCAACCGTCGGTACCGACTGTGCTCCGGCGGGTCCGTCTCGATGAAGAAGCCCTCGTCGGGACGATCGTCGTCGGGCCCGCGAGGCCGTTCGGGTCGTCCGGTGCGCGAGCTGATCCGCGGGTCGCTGAGGATCTGCCGTGCCTCGGCGTGGCGGGTCACCGCCCAGACAGGCGTGCCGTTCGGCAGGTTGGCGCGGACGAGCGGCGCGCTGGCGCGCATCCGCTGATACTCGGCCGGCGGAGCGAACGGACAGGTCCGCTCCATCGGGAAGGTCGGTGGCGCGAGCATGTCGTGCTCGGATGTGCTCATCGCAGTTCCCCCTCAGCGCCCGCTCAGCATGCAACCGCAGCGTGGGGCGTGTCCAGAGGTCAGGGACGGATCTTCCACTTCTCGGTCATGTCCACACCAGTGAGTAGCGGCACCATGACGTGGAGGCGCAGCCGCCGTTCGGCAGAATGCGTTTCCGCGGAAACGCTCGAGGAGCGCGGCAGTAGGCGTTTCCGCGGAAACGTCGGGCCGGCCGGCCCGTGCGGTCGAGCGCCGAGGCTTCACGGGCGTGGACGGGCGGCCGGGGCGAACATGTCCGGATCGAGTGGCCTTGGTCCGCCGGTGCGCGGTAGCCGGTATCCGATCGGAAACCACCTGCTCGGTTACCGTCCCGGCAGCGGCCGGCGACAGGGACCGGCTCGGACGGTGAGGTGCACGCATGAGCAGGATCGTCGTTTTCGGTGCGGGTGGCAGGGCGGGGCGGGCCGCGGTAGCGGAGGCCCGGCGGCGGGGACACGAGGTCACCGCCGTGGTCCGTGATCCCGCCGCGCACCACGGCCTGGCGGCGGACGGCGTACGGCTGGTCGCCGGGAACGTCACGGATACCGAGAGCGTCGCAGAGGCGGCGCGGGGCCACGACGCCGCGATCAGCGCCGTCTACGAGGCCGGTGCGCAGCCCGACGTCTTCTTCTCGGCCGCCGCACGCGCGCTGCTCGACGGGCTGTCGCGGGCGGGGGTGGGCCGGCTGGTCTCGGTCGGCCTGGCGTCGATCCTGCCGACCGCGTCCGGGACGCTCCTCATGGACACCGCCGGCTACCCGCAGGAGTACCGCGCGTTCTATCTGGGCCATGCGGCCGGCAACGCGGTGCTGACCCGGGCCGTCACCTCGGTGGACTGGCTGGTCCTCAGCCCGGCCGGGGACTTCGACCACGGAGGCATGCGAACCGGCCGGTACCGCAGGACTCCGGGCGAGGCGAGCAGTCGCATCTCCTATGCCGACTTCGCGATCGCGGTGCTCGACGAGATCGAAACCCCCGGGCACCACCGCACGCATCTGGGCGTCGAGGCGTTCTGATGGACGAGGAGATCCACGACAGCCCGGACGAGAGGGTGGCCGGCCATATTCGCCGCTTCCTGGACACCGGCGGCCGGCCCAGACCGGGCATGAACGATCTGCTGCTCACCACCCGTGGGCGCAGAACGGGCAGGCTGCGCCGCACCGCCCTGGTGTACGCACGCGACGGGGACCGTTATGTCCTCGCCGCGTCGAACGCCGGTGCCGACGCGCATCCGGCGTGGTATCTCAACCTGGTGGACGACCCCGAGGTCATAGTGCAGATCGGCACCGAGACCTTCACCGCGAGCGCGCGCGGCGCCACTCCCGAGGAGCGGCCGCGGCTGTGGCGGCTCATGGTCACGGCCATGCCGTCCTACCGGCGCTACCAGGAGATGACCGGCAGGGACATACCCGTGGTGATCATCGAATTCGGAAAGTGACCGGATTTCTGTGCGACAGGCCCTCGGGGGCCCGGCGCCGAGAATCCGGGTCGAATCGGCTGGGTAGCTCTCCGGCAGAAACGACCCGCGAATGACGCGGGCGGATTCGGGGGATTCGAATGAGACGCCGCATTTTCTTGATGTCGGTCGCGATCACGGCATCAATGGGGATTTCCTCGGCCAGGGCCGGTGATGAACCGCCCGTCGAGCTCTGGCGCCAGCAGACGATCGGGCCCAATCTCTCCTTGCACACGCGCGACGTCGCAGGCAGGCTGCGCGACGTCACCTACGTGGACATCGACGGTCATGCCGTGACCGAGGGCGACATCTCGCTCGGCCGGATCGCCGATGTGGCCCGCGGCAGGCCGCACTTCCCGGGCGTGCTTCCCGGAGGGGAGCCCCCTCCGCCCGGGCCGCAGGGGGCGCCGCAGGACACCTGCACGCCAGGCGCCTCGGGGGCGGCCGTCAGTGACACGTCAGCGCTGTGGCCGAAGGGGAGGGTGCCGTACGTGTTCGATCCGGGTCTGCCGGCGGCCGTGCGCAAGACGGTCGAGGAGGCCGTCGCCGACTTCACCGCCGGGACGTGCGTCCGCTTCGTGCCGCGGACCGACGTGGGCGCCTTCGTCCGGATCTTCGCGGGCACCGGCTGCTATTCGATGCTGGGCATGAAAGGCGGGCGGCAGGACCTTTCGCTCGGCAGCGGTTGCAATTACATGGGCACGGTCGTGCACGAGTTGATGCATGTCATCGGTTTCCACCACGAGCACAACCGGTCGGACCGGGACGGTTCGGTCGACGTCCACCTCGAGAACGTGACACCGGCCTATCATTCCCAGTTCCAGCGGATGGAGGCTGCTCGGAACCGGCTGTTCGGCGACTTCGACCAGAACTCGGTGATGATCTACGGGAACAGGGCGTTCTCCGCCAACGGGCTCGACACCTTGGTCGCGAAGAACGGCCGGCCGCTGACCGATCCGTACGCCAAGACGGGATTCAGCGCGGCCGACCTGATCGCGATCCGCCAGATGTACGGCTGCTGACGACATCAGGGGCAGGCCGCACCGGGCCCGCCTCATGCTCATTCCGTCGTGCGGCCGAGATAGGTGACGGGGCCGGGGTCGGTGACCGGGATCTCGTGGAAGCCCACGCGGTCGTAGAAGGCCCGGGCGGCGGTGTTCGTCGGCACCATGCCGAGGTGGACGGCGGGCACCCCCGCTCGGCGCAGGGCGCCGAGAAAGGCGTCCATCAACGTACGGCCGTGGCCCTGGCGCTGGAAGTCGGGCAGCAGATCGATGTGGAGATGGGCCGGGTAGGCGGCGAGTTCCGGCACGACCATGCGCTCGGGGTTGTGCATGAGGGCGATCATCGCCTCGCTCGGTGTACGGGGCGGACCGGTGAGAGCGGGATAGCGCTCGACCAGGGTCGGCAGCCACGAGTCGCGGTACCTCTTGACGAAGGCGACGGTGTCGGCGGTGCCGAGGATGTACCCGACCGCCCGCTGTCCGTCGTCGAGAACGAAGGTCAGCTCCGGCTCGAGTTCGGCGTACGGTGCGGCGAAGATGCTCGGCATCAGATCCGGGTCGGGGTAGATGTGCCGGGAGTCCCCGCCTTCGTGCGCGGTGCGCACACAGATGTCGTACAGCGCCGCGCGGTCCTCCGGACGGTACGGCCGGACGATGGGATATGTGGTCACGTGCAAATCATGCCCGGGTTTGCGACCTCTCGGGCGGCCGGGCCATGAGGTCGGCCGAGCTCGCGGTCAGAGGGCCGGCGGGCTCAGGAAGAGCGCCGAGAGCCGGGGCAGCCGTTTACGCATCTGGTCGGCGTCGTCGAAGTCGAATTCCTCACCCATGTCGGGCTCCTCCTCCTCATCCTCCCGCCCGTCCTGGTAGCGGTCCCAGGCCTCCTCGTAGGCGTCCGCGCCTGCGCCCGTGAGCCGCTCGTACGCCACGTTGCCCGCGGCCCCGACCTCCTCGTAGAAGATGGCACTATCGCCGCGGGAGCCGGAGCCGGACCCCGATCCGGCCGCGGCCTCGATCACAGCCGGGTGGTCGGCGAGATCGTCCGGTGACCGCGCCGCCTTCTCGAACCAGTCACGGCCGAGCGCGACCAGGCCGGCCTGGAAGTCCATGAAACCGTCGTCGGAGCAACCGCCGCCGATGAGATACGCGGCGGCCCAGACATCCCAGCGGTACACGGCATCGGTTACCTGGTCGAACCGATACTCGAACTCGAGGATCGCCTGCTCTGGGCCCACGGCGAGCCGGTCCACCAGTGCTTCGTAGAACGGCTTGTCGCCGGTGCGCGCGGATTCGACGATGTCCCAGAACTCTTCTGTGTTCACGGCACGTACTCTGCCATTCGAAGGAGACATCTCGCTCGCGTGACGCATCGCCCCGAGATGTGCCGCGTGTCGGCGTGTGCGCGGTGAGTATCCGGTGTCACCCGGAAACCGTCGGCCGGTCGGGGCATGATGGCGAGCCATGCTGCATCTTCTGATCCTGCGCTACATGGCCGCCAAGTCCGAGGTCGAGCCGCATGTGCCCGGCCACGTCCACTTCCTCGAGCGCTACCACGGCCAGGGCGTCTTCCTGGTCTCCGGGCCGACGGTGCCGGTCGAGGAGGGCGGGGCCATCATCGCCCGGGGAGTCGACCGCGCGCGGATCGAGGAGATCGCCGTCGAGGATCCCTTCGTGCGGGCCGGGGTCGCGACCTACCAGGTGGTGACCATCGCGCCAGGACGCGCGCATCCGATGGTGTCCGACCTCCTGACCGCGCCGCTCATTCAGGACGGGATCGAGCGGGACACGATGCCGTCGTGATTCATGATTCATGATTCGCGATTCAGGATGACGGCGACGACGGCGATGACGGTGCGCCGGCCGTCGATCCGACCGACGTGAATCCGACCGACGTGAATCCGACCGACGTGGATCGGCCGAGTGGAGCCGGTGAAGTGGTTCTGGCGGAGTGGTCCTGGCGGGTCGGGCGCCCGGCGCATGCCGGGACGCGCGGGCGGTCAGTAGGGGAGAACCCGTCCGGAAGGGGTCCGCAGGTCGGGCGTGGCAGGCTGACGCGGAGGTCTGGGACGTTTGACAAGCTGCTGCCGTGTCATGCTGATCATTTCCCCCCTTCTGGCAACCGCTAATCGGTAGATCTCTGTGAATCCCTCTTCCAGGTTCGGTCATGCTCGCGCAATGGCCGGGGTGAGGGGTTTCATGCCGGGCCCGGCGCACGGCGCGGACGTCAGCATGCAGCCGGGCACGCCCGCCGGCACGTTCTTCATTCCGGCGACGGCCGGACGCGTGGTGGCTTGTGGTCGTCGTCGTGCGCGGGAAGCGTAGAGATACAGCGAAGTTCGCTCTCACACTAGGATCCCCGGACATGGTTGAGACGATTGATCCCCATCAGACCGCATTTGTCGCCATCGATCTGCAGGTCCGGATCGTGGGCCGGGAAACGGCGCCGCACACCGGCGCCGACGTCGTACGGCAGTGCATGCGCCTCGCGGAGGCCTTCCGGGAAAAGGGCGGCCACGTCGTGATCGTGCAGGCGGAACGTCCCGGAGAGGAAACCCAGCCACCCGGCAGTGAACTGGTGAGCGAGATGGCGCCGCAGGCGGGCGATCTCCTCATCACCAAGCACACCTGGGGCGCGTTCCACGACACCGGGCTGCACGAGCAACTGCGGAGGCGGGGCGTCACGACGCTCGCGCTGGCCGGTATCGCGACCAACTTCGGCGTCGAGTCGACCGCGCGCGCGGCGGACGAGCACGGCTACCGGCTGCTGCTGGTCGAGGACGCCATGGCGGGTCTGGACGCCGGCGACCACGCCTTCGCGATCACGAGGATCTTCCCGGTCCTCGGCACCGTGTGCTCGACGGACGAACTGCTCGCGGCCCTCGGCTAGGAGACCACGTCCTTCGACTGGAACCGCCGGAACGCCAGCGCGAGCAGGACGACCGCGTAGGAGAACGACAACGCGGTGCCCTTCGCCATCCCCGACCACTGGATCGAGGGCTGCAGGGCGTCCATCCAGGCGTACATCCAGTGCGAGGGCAGGAACTGCCGCCAGTCGCCCAGCGCGGTGACCGCGTCGAGGATGTTGCTGACGATGACCAGCCCGACGGCTCCGCCCACGGCCCCGAGCGGAGAATCCGTCGTCACCGACAGCAGGAACGCCAGTGCGGCGACGACGAGCTGGCTGACCAGCGCGTAGCCGACCATGAGCGCCATCCGGCTCAGCGCGCTCCCGGCGGGCAGTGCCGAGCCGCCGGTCGGCAGCCGCATATCGTCCCAGCCGAACGCGAGCGTGCCCGCGACCAGTGCCATGAGCGGCAGGGTCACCACGGCGGCGGTCGCGTATCCCAGCGCCACGATCAGCTTCTGGCGCAGCAGCCGGGCGCGCGGCACCGGGGCGGCGAGCAGGTAGCGCAGCGACGACCAGTTGGCCTCGCTCGCCACGGTGTCGCCGCAGAAGAGGGCCACCGCCACCACGAGCAGGAAGCCCGCCGACACGAACAAGGTGAAGGCCGTGAAGTTCAGTCCGCTGTCGGTGGCCACGGTCACGAGTCCCGGCGCGCCGTTCCCCTCCGGGTCGCCGCCGACCTGGAAGGCGGCCACGAGCAACCAGGGCAGCAGGAGCAGGATGACGAACGCCACGAGCGTGCGGCGCCGCCGGAACTGGCGGACGGCCTCGACGCGAAGCGGCAGCGTGCGGCCCGCCTGGTAGGTCATGAGCCCTCCCCGATGATGGCGAGGAACGCGTCCTCGAGCCGGCGCTCCGTACCGACTATCTCCGCGACCGGGCCGTCCGCGACCTTCCTGCCGTGGGACATCACGACCACGTGCGTGCAGGTCTGCTCGACCTCCGCGAGCAGGTGGCTCGAGACGATGACCGTCCGTCCGCCCCCGTCCACGGTGCCGTTCCCGTCCGGGCCGGCCGCGTAGCGCTGCAGTACGGCCCGCATCTCGCGGATCTGGGGCGGGTCGAGGCCGTTGGTCGGCTCGTCGAGCACGAGCAGGTCGGGCAGGCCGAGCATGGCCTGCGCGATGGCCAGCCGCTGCCGCATGCCCTGGGAGTACGTCCGTACCGGCCGGTCGAGGGCGGCGCCGAGATCGGCGATCCGCAACGCCTCGGCCGTGTGCGCCTCCTTGCGCGGGCGTCCGGTGGCCCGCCAGTACAGCTCCAGGTTGTCCCGGCCGGACAGATGCGGCAGAAAGCCCGGGCCCTCCACGAACGAGCCGAGCCGGGCCAGTACCGCCGCGCCCGGCGTGACCCGGTGGCCGAAGATCCGGATCTCGCCCTGGCCGGGATGGATGAGCCCCATGAGCATGCGCAGCGTGGTGGTCTTGCCCGCACCGTTCGGGCCGAGGAGCCCTAGCACCTGCCCCCTCTCCACCCGCAGGGACAGATCGTCCACGGCCAGATGCCCGTTGGCGTACGCCTTGGTCAGCCCGGTGATCTCCAGCGGCACCTCGGCCAGCTCCGCGTCGAAGGACCCCGGCCGACGGCGCCGGCCGGCCGACACGAGCACCAGTGCGATGACGATCGCGCCGAGCGGCATCAGCCAGGTCCACGCGGGCGGTGGCGCGGCCGGGGTCCGCAGCGGGGGCACGGTGGGCACGGTGAGACCCGATGCCGCCGCGACCTTGTACGCGGCCGGCTTGGCGGGCCCGGCGAAGCCCATGTCGGTGGTGGTCAGCACCAGTCGCAGCCGGTGGCCCTGGGCGAAGCGGTAGTCGAGCGCGGGCAGTGTCACGTCGACCGTCCGTCCCTTGGCGGCGTTCTCGACGCGGAGCGGCGCGGCGATCCGCCGGGCCGGAGTGGCCGTGCCCCCGCCGACGTCGTACAGCTTGGCGAACAGCGTCGCGT
Organism: Actinomadura sp. HBU206391; assembly: GCF_014323665.1. Lineage (GTDB taxonomy): Bacteria > Actinomycetota > Actinomycetes > Streptosporangiales > Streptosporangiaceae > Actinomadura_C. The sequence goes on from NZ_JABVEB010000011.1 coordinate 60,369, forward strand.
CGGGGTCGCCGGTGACGCGAAGCCGTACGGTCGGGGCGCCGGTCACCCGCAGCGGCTCCCGCAGCGGCGCGGTGTCGAAGGTCGCGACCTGGCCCGGCATGTCGAGGGGCAGGGCGTTCGCCGCCGCGCCGCCGCCGAGGTCGCCCAGGTTACCCAGATCGCCCAGGTTGCTGAGCGCACCGAGCCCGGGCAGCGCCGAGATCGAGGCGGGTGATCCGCCGGCGGGGTTCTGCACCGTCTGCTCACGGCCGCTCAGCGGCAGGGCGGAACGGCTGCCGCCGCTCAGCCCCGGATAGGACCGCGCCGTCGCGGCGTCGATGACGATCTGCTGGGTGGAGGAGTCGATGCCGCCGGCCCGGGTGACGGTGAAGGCGGGAGCCGAGCCCGGCCGGTCGCGCAGCCAGTGGTCGAACCAGCCGCGCACCAGTCCGCGCACCCGTGCGGTCTCGGGGTCACCGCCGTCGTGGCCGCCCTGGAACCACGCCATCGAGACGGGTGTGCCGGCCCGCGCGATGGCGGCCGCGTTGGCGTCGGCCTGATCGAGCGGGAACAGCGAGTCCGACTGCCCCTGGATCAGCAGGGTCGGCGCCTTGATCTGGCCGGCCACCGCCGCCGGGCTCGATCGGCGCAGCGTCCTGACGGCGTCCTCGGTCGGGCGGCCGGTCTCGGCGACCTTCTGGTACATCGAGCACAGCGACGGCAGGAATCGTCCACAGGCTGTGGATCCCGACCCGCCGGTGAAGAAGATGCCCGCCCACAGCTTCTTGAAGACGCCGTGCTCTGGGCCGGCGGCACCGCCCCCGGGGAACAGGGCGTCCGCCAGGTCATGCCAGGTGATCTGCGGTGCGATCGCGTCGACCCGGCGGTCGTGGCCGGCCGCGAGCAGCGAGATGGCGCCGCCGTAGGACTCGCCCGCGATGCCGACGCGCGGGTCGCCGGGGCCGTCGAGGCGGACCTCGGGCCGGCGGGCCAGCCAGTCGACCAACTGCCGTACGTCCTTCACCTCGTAGTCGGGCGAGTTGAGGGCGATCTCGCCGGTGGAGGCACCGAAGCCCCGCGCCGACCAGGTCAAGACGGCATAACCGGCCCGGGCGAGTTCGACGGCCTCGGCCCGGGTGTCGTCCTTGGAGCCGCCGAAGCCGTGCGCGAGCAGCACCGCCGGCGCCTTCGCCGACCCCTGCGGCCGGAAGAACGTCGTGTCGAGGGTGACGCGCTGGTCGTCGCGCGGCCCGTCGACCACCTGGATGCGCCGGTTCTCGGTACGCACCGGCGGCCCGCCGTCCCGCGTCACGCCCCACGCGATACCGCCGCCGGCGACGAGAAAGCTTGCCACGGCGACGAAGGCCCAGCGCCGTCGCAGCGCTCCCCGCAGATCCATGAACACGACCCTATGCAGCGAAGGCATGCGACTCGGCCGCTCTCGGGCCGAGATCGCGCGGGCCGGGCTGCGTCACCGGAGGTAGAAGGCAGTACGTCGACAGGAGTATCCCGGCATAATGGGCATTTCATATATGCACTATGCATCTAACACAGCATCCGGCGAATTGCAATGCCGGGGCAGGGGTGGCGCGTGACGGAGCGGTCGTACTCCCATCGGGAGATACTCAAGATCCTGTCCGGCCTGCTGCTGGCACTGCTGACCTCGATGATCTCCACCTCGGTGGTGGGCACCGCGCTCCCGACCATCGTGGGCGACCTCGGCGGCCAGGACCAGCTGTCCTGGGTCGCCAGCGCCCCGCTGCTGACCATGACGGTGTCGACGCCGCTCTGGGGAAAACTGTCGGACCTGTTCGGCCGCAAGTTCATGTTCCAGCTCTCGCTCGTCGTGTTCGTCCTCGGCTCGATGGCGGCCGGGCTCGCCCAGAACATGGCCGAGTTGATCTCCGCACGCGCCGTACAGGGACTCGGGGTCGGCGGGCTGTCCGCGCTGACCCAGGTGATCCTCGGCGACATCGTCGAGCCGCGGCAGCGCGGCCGCTACTCGGGCTACACGGGCGCGGTGTTCGGTGTCTCCACCATCGCCGGACCGTTGCTCGGCGGCTTCATCGTCGACGCGGACGGGCTGGGCTGGCGCTGGTGCTTCTATGTCTGCGTCCCGCTCGCCGCCATCGCCTTCATCGTGATCCAGAAGGTGCTCAGGTTGCCCCGCGTACGGCGCGACGCCCGCATCGACTGGCTCGGCGCATTCGCGATCACGGGCGGCGCGAGCGCGCTCATGCTCGTGCTCACACTCGGCGGCAAGCAGTTCGCCTGGAACTCGCCGTGGACGTACGGCCTCGGCGCGCTCAGCGCGGCGCTGCTCGCCCTGTCGATCGTCGCAGAGCGAAGGGCCGGCGAGCCGATCCTACCACCGAGGCTGTTCGGTGACCGGACCTTCGTGTTCACCGCGCTCGCCTCGCTGTTCGTCGGCGTCACCCTGTTCGGCGGGCTGATCTTCCTGCCGCAGTACCTGCAGATCGTCAAGGGCATGTCGCCGACCATGTCGGGCCTGACGACGGTGCCCATGGTGGTCGGGCTGTTCCTGGCCTCGGTCGGCTCCGGCCGGATCGTGACGGTGACCGGACGCTGGAAGGTCTTCCCGCTCGTGGGCATGCTCCTGGTGGCGCTGGCGATGTTCCTGCTCTCCAGGCTGCACGTGAGCTCGAGCCGGCTGATCGTCGGCGTCGATGTCGCGGTGCTCGGGGTCGGCCTCGGCCTGTCCATGCAGATCCTCATTCTGGCCGCGCAGAACGGCGCGAAGCGCGCGGACATGGCCGCGACCACCGCGGGGGTCACGTTCTTCCGCTCCCTCGGCGGCGCGATGGGCGTCGCGGCGTTCGGGGCGATCCTCACCGGCCGGCTGAACGGTGAGATGGCCGGCATGCTGCGCGCCGCGCACGCCGAGGTCCCTGCGGGCGGGGCCCGCCTCGGCTCGCCCGAGGCCATCCAGCGGCTGCCGGAACCGCTGCACGGCATCGTGCTCGAGTCGTTCGCCCGCGCGATGGAGACCGTCTTCATGGTCGGTGTGCCCATCGCGCTGCTCGGTTTCCTCGCCGTCCTCGCGCTGAGGGAACTGCCGCTGCGCTCGGGGGCCGGCCCGGCGGCGGCACGGCCGCTGACCGAGGGCGACCCGGCCAGCGTGCCCTGACACAGAGTGTGTCCTGATACACACCACAGAACGGACATGTTCGGTTACCGTTACGGCGGCGCGGCGGGGAGGGTCATGCGGGACGGCGCGGAGGCACCGAGAAGGATCCAACGTCTGTACGTCGTCGAGTTCGACTCCCTAGCCCAGCGGCATGTGTGCGACATCGGGATGACCCGCTTCGGCGGCGACGCCGAGAGCTCCATCGTCGCGATGATGCGGCTGGCGGATCTGCTCTCCGAGGCGATCGTCCTGACCGACAACATGATCTTCGACGGTATCCTCTTCCACCGCATCGGCCCGCGGCGGATGCTGCAACTGGTCGGCCGCCCGGTCGGCACCAACCTGGTGTTCCCGTTCGAGATCCGCTCGCGGGCCGGCACGATCGAGGAGGCGCTGCTGCGCGCGTTGCGCGAGCCCGGTGCGACCGGCCGCGACCGCCTCCACGCGTTCGAGTACGACGCGCTCGACCTGCCCGAGCCCGAGCGCATCGAGATCGGGCAGCGGATCGGCGGCCTGCGGGTGCGGGAACTGGACCGGCGCGTCGCCAGGCACGGCATCAGCGAGGGCATCGCCCGGCTGCTGATCGAGCGGTGCGGCGCCCCGGAGGAGCAGGTGCGGCGGATGCAGGAGTCCTGGGCCGCGTGGATCAAGGCGGACCTGGACGGGCAACTGACGATCCGGCCGGCGGGGGAACGGGACGACACGGGCGACGACCGGGCGTTCGCGCTCGACCCGGTCGCGAGGATGCGCGATGACCTGCAGACCGCCGACGGGCGGCTGGCACTGCAGTGGGTGGAGGCGAACCGGCATGAGCGCCGCACCACCATCCGGGCCCGGCTACGGGACTGGCTCCCTGGCGTCGACGGCGACCAGGCGATGGACCGGCAGGTCATCGAGTTCTGGCACAACGCCTGTTACCTGCGCTCTCTCGCCTACGCGCAGGAGGCCGAGCTCATCGAGTTCGTCCTCGGCGATCCCGAGGCCGTTCAACGCCGGCGGCTCAAGCGACGCCGGCGCGCTCCCGCGCAGGGCGGCGAGACCCGGCAGGTGAGGCTGCCCGTGACCCTGCTCGGTGAACTCGGCACCATGCCGAGGTCGGTGTTCGAGACCGTGCTCTACAACAACCGGGACGCGATCGCCGACTGGCGCCGCTCGGGCGACCCCGGCGCCATGCGCCGGGTGGCCTACGGACTGCTCGAGGCCTCGGATCAGCCCGATCCGACCCTGTTGTCCAGGGAGACGCTGACCCGCCTGATGCTGGTCGTACTCGCGGCGTTCGTCGCCGACGCCTTCCAGCAGACGCCGTGGGTGGTCAAGGCGCCGGTGCTGCTCGCCGCCGTGCTCGCCAGCTCCTGGTCCGACATCAAGACGTTCTTCCGGCTCCGCGGCCGGCTCGGCGCGGTCATCGACATCCGCGACGGGGAACGCCGCGAGCTCCCAGACCCGAGCTGACGGGTCCCCGGCCGGGGACCCGTCAATCGGCGTGGGTGAGCCGACTGACGAGCCGTTCGGCATCCTGGCGGGTGCCGGAGGAACCGGTGGTGATCTGGATCTCGCCGCCCGTGATCGGTTCCTGGACGGACGGCGCCGAGAGGACCTTCCCGTCGACGACCAGCGCGAGCTGGTTGCGCGGGGGCTGCTCGGTGGCCACCTGCCGCGTGAGCGACCCGAAGGCGCCGCTGTCGGCCGGGCCGAGCTCGATGAGAACCTGCCAGCCGGCGCCGTTCTTCGCGAGCGCGGCCTCGAGCTTCTCGAGCCGCGTCACGGTCATCCCCGGAGCGAGCCGGTAGCACTGGGTCCCGTCGACGTCGGGCACCCCGGAACCGTCGGTGCAGGCGCCCGGCGTCACCTCGGTCACCGGCTGGATCCCCAGGGGGCTGCGCAGCCGGTTCGGCTCGTCCGGGCCGGAGCGGGAGATCACGATGATGACCGCGACCACGATCAGCACCACGACGACGAAGACGCCCGCGGCGATGCCGACGATCAGAGCTGTCCGATCGCGGCGCGGCGGCGGCCCGTACACAGGGGGGTACTGCTGCACGTGTCCTCCAAGGGGCGGGTCAGCGTGAACCCTTCAGCTCGCGGATCAGCCGGTCGGCGTCGGCCCGGCTGAAGCCGCCGGTGATGAGAACCTTGCCGCGGGTGATGGGCGCCTCGACCCGCGTCGCCGTGACGAGGCGGCCCCGCACGACGAAGGCGACATCACGCCCGACCATCCTGCGGGTGAGAGCGGCGAACGCCCGCCGGTCGGCCGGCAGCAGGCTGATGGAGACCTCGTGCCCCCCGAGCTGCCCGCCCTGGACGTGGATGTCGTTGACGCGGCGGATCTGGATGCCCTTGGCGACCTGATAGCAGGCCGGCCCGCTGGCGCTCTGCCCGTTGACGCCGCCGGCTCCTGACGCGCACTGGCCGGCCGTCGTCTGGGTGACCGGATAGACGTGAAGAGGTGAGGAGAAACGCGCCATCTTGCCGCGCATCGGCGCCGCGACCAGCGCGCCCGTGACGGCGACGGCCGTGGCGGCGATGCCGACCGAGACGACCAGGGCCAGCAACGCCGTGCGTGACGGCCTCTTCGTATGCGCACGGAGCGGACCGACCCGCATCGACACCTCCTGTTGATGTGATCTCCGAGTCTTCCAGTCAGCGCAATCGGCCGGTAGCGCCCCGAAATAACAACTGCGAGATCGTGCCGGAGACACTCCGGCGGGATCTCGCAGTTGTCCGCAGGTCGGTCGTCAGCCGACGCGCCAGGTGTCGCCGCTGCCGAGCAGAGCGCCGAGGTCGCCCTCGCCCTGCCGTTCGACGGCCTCGTCCAGCTGCTCACGCATCAGCTCGTCGTACGAGGGACGCTCCACCCGACGGAAGACGCCGATCGGGGTGTGCTCGAACGCCGGCGAGTCCAGCCGCGACAGCGCGAAGGCCAGCGACGGGTCCGGGTTGCGCGCGTCGTGCACCACGAGGTCGGGCGAGGTCGAGGGGACGACTTCGAACCCGCCGGAGGCCGAGTGCCGCAGCCCCTTCTCGCCGTCGGCTCCGAACACGATCGGCTCACCGTGCTCCAGCCGGATCGTGACGTCGTCGCGGACGGCGGCGTCCTTGAGCGGTTCGAATGCCCCGTCGTTGAAGATGTTGCAGTTCTGGTAGATCTCGACGATCGCCGTGCCCTTGTGCTCGGCGGCCGCGCGCAGCACCGATGTCAGATGCTTGCGGTCGGAGTCGAGCGTGCGGGCCACGAACGTCGCCTCGGCGCCGATGGCCAGCGAGATCGGGTTGAACGGGGAGTCCAGCGAGCCCATGGGCGTCGACTTGGTGATCTTGCCGATCTCGGAGGTGGGGGAGTACTGCCCCTTGGTCAGCCCGTAGATCCGGTTGTTGAACAGCAGGATCTTGAGGTTGACGTTGCGCCGCAGCGAATGGATGAGGTGGTTGCCGCCGATCGACAGCGCGTCGCCGTCCCCGGTCACCACCCAGACCGACAGGTCGGGGCGGGACGCGGCCAGCCCCGTGGCGATCGCGGGCGCCCTGCCGTGGATCGAGTGGAAGCCATAGGTGTTCATGTAGTACGGGAACCGCGACGAGCAGCCGATGCCCGAGACGAACACGGTGTTCTCACGCTTGATCCGCAGCTCCGGCAGGAACCCCTGAACCGCGGCGAGGATCGCGTAGTCGCCACAGCCGGGGCACCAGCGCACGTCCTGGTCGGTCTTGAAGTCCTTGGCCGACTGCGTCTCGCCCTCCGCTATCAGCGGAGGATGCTGAGGACGCTCGGCCACCTGGGTCAGGCTGACGAACCCGTGGCCGTTCGGCGCGGATATGGAGATTTCGGCCTCACTCACTATCGATCACGTCCTGGATCACACCGGCGAGCTCCTCCGCCTTGAACGGCAGCCCGCGTACGCGGTTGTAACTGATCACGTCGATGAGGTATTTCCCTCGGAGCAACAGGGCCAGCTGGCCGAGATTGATCTCCGGCACGATGACCTTGTCGTACGACCTGAGCACCTCGGCGATGTTCGCGGGGAACGGGTTGAGATGCCGCAGGTGCGCCTGGGCCACGTGGCCGCCGGCCTTGCGCACGCGCCGGACCGCCGCCGTGATGGCGCCGTACGTCGAGCCCCAGCCGAGCACCAGCACCGTGGCCTGGCCACCGGGGTCGTCGACCGGCAGTGGCGGGATGTCCCGGGCGATGCCGTCGATCTTCGCCTGGCGCAGCCGCACCATCAGATCGTGGTTGTCGGAGTCGTAGGAGATGTTGCCCGAGCCGTCCGCCTTCTCGAGCCCGCCGATGCGGTGCTCGAGCCCGGGGGTGCCGGGCACCGCCCACGGCCGGGCCAGCGTGTGCGAATCGCGCTTGAACGGCTGGAAGGCGTCTTCGGGACCGAAGTCGGCGGGATCGGCGAACCGGGGCTCGATGACGGGGAGCGTGGAGACCTCGGGGATCCGCCACGGCTCCGAGCCGTTGGCGAGGTATCCGTCGGAAAGCATGATCACCGGAGTGCGGTAGGTCACCGCGATCCGGGCCGCCTCGATCGCCGTGGCGAAACAGTCGGACGGTGACTGCGGCGCCACGACCGGGACCGGCGCCTCGCCGTTACGCCCGTACAGCGCCTGCAGCAGGTCGGCCTGCTCGGTCTTGGTCGGCAGGCCGGTCGACGGCCCGGCGCGCTGCACGTCGATGACGAGCAGCGGCAGCTCGACCGCGACCGCCAGGCCGACGGTCTCGCCCTTCAGCGCCATGCCCGGCCCGGAGGTCGTCGTGACGCCGAGCGAGCCGCCGAACGCGGCGCCCAGAGCCGCGCCGACGCCCGCGATCTCGTCCTCGGCCTGGAACGTCCGCACGCCGAAGTGCTTGTGCTTGGACAGCTCGTGCAGGATGTCGGAGGCCGGCGTGATGGGGTAGGAGCCGAGGAACAGCGGCAGCCCGCTCTGCCGGCTCGCCGCGATCAGTCCGTACGCCGTCGCCAGGTTGCCGGTGATGTTGCGGTAGTGACCGGGCGGCAGGGTGGCCGGCTTGACCTCGTACGACACCGAGAACGCCTCGGTCGTCTCGCCGTAGTTCCAGCCCGCCTGGAAGGCCGCCACATTGGCCTTCATGATCTCGGGCTTCTTGGCGAACTTCCGGGACAGGAAGTCGACTGTGGCGTCGGTCGGCCGGTGGTACAGCCACGACAGCAGCCCCAGCGCGAACATGTTCTTGGCCCGCTGGGCGTCCTTCTTGGACACTGCGATGTCCTCGAGGGCCCCCACCGTCATCGAGGTGAGCGGCAGCGCGTGCACGTGGTACTCGCTCAGCGAGTCGTCGTCGAGCGGGCTCGTCACGTAACCGACCTTGGCCAAGTTGCGCTTGGTGAACTCGTCGGTGTTGACGATCAGGTCGGCGCCCCGCGGAAGGTCGCTGAGATTGGCCTTGAGCGCTGCCGGGTTCATCGCCACGAGCACGTTCGGCGCGTCGCCGGGGGTGACGATGTCGTGGTCGGCGAAATGCAGCTGAAAACTGGACACACCTGGCAACGTGCCGGCCGGTGCGCGGATCTCCGCCGGAAAGTTGGGCAGCGTTGATAGGTCGTTGCCGAACGACGCCGTCTCTTGGGTGAATCGGTCGCCGGTCAGCTGCATCCCGTCGCCGGAGTCACCGGCGAATCGGATGATGACGCGGTCGAGTTGTTGGACCGGTTTGGCCACAGAGGAAGACCTCCTCGACGCGCAGCACCCGCCCCGGGGGAGGCGTCCGGGGTCGCAGTGCTACTTAGGCTTACCTTCATGTTACGTCCGAGACAGGGTTCCCGCTCCGGACGGGTTATTGCCACCGCTTGATGCCCCGGCACGTCCACACAGGCCCCCGGCCGGGGAATCAGTCGGCCCCGTGACACCAGAGGTATCACTTTGGGCGGAGCTTCACCTGACTCCGGCGATTCCGGACATGCCACATCAACCCAGTGGGACAAAACAGAGCAACGGCACTGTAGACCGGACCGGCTTCGCCGGTCTAAACGCTCTGCTGCTCCTGGCTCAGCTTGGCGAGCAATCCGTTGACGTCACCGGCGGAGACCGCCTGGGCCACCACGCGCGCCCGGGCCTCGTAGCGGTGCGAGCCCGGAGTGCTGCGCGCCCAGCGAACCCACGACTTCCAGCCGCCGCTGGTGACCGTACAGGAGAGGTTGACCTTCTTGCTCGCGCTCACGCTGCGTGTGTCGGTGCAGGTGCCGAGATCACGACCGCTCGCGCGGATCGTCGCCTTCAGCACCGCCCGGACGCTGCTGCTGCTGCTGAGTGAGAGGCTCGTCACGGTGTACTTCAGGGTGCAGCCGCCCGACCCGCAGTTGCTGAACTTCAGACTGCCGCTGGGCAGGAACCGCACCCCGGGGTCGAGCGCGCCGGTGAGGTTTCTCACCTTTCCCTGAAGTTCTCTGAAAAGGGCGATCGTCTCGGAGGCGGCGACCTCGGTGACGTCGAACTGGTAGGTGTCGGTGCCGGTGGACTTGATCCTCAGCAACTTGTGCGGCTGTGCCTTGGAGATGTAGTACTCGCCGTCCGCGGTCGCCACTCTGAGCGCCGGGGTGCCGTTGACGTCAGCCCCGTCCCCGACCAGGCTCGGGGCGGCCGCCTGCAGTCGCTGCACGATCGTGCTGGGCACCAGCATGTCCTTGACGTCCAGGTCGAGCGTCGACGACGCGGCGCGGCTCCACTTGCCTGCGTAGTCCTCGGGGTTGGTGGTCACGCCGCCGTGCGAGCGCCAGAACGACTTGCCCGCCTTGAGGTAGGTCGTGCCGTCGACGACGATCATGTCGACCTTTTCGCCGCCCACGGTGATCGAGCCGCTGCCCGAGCCGGCCTTGGTCACCGAGAGCTGGGTCTGCATGGTGGTGCCGCTGGAGGAGAAGGAGCCGTTGTAGCGCAGCGCGCGAACGGCGGCCAGATTCTGTGCCGCCTTGCCGGCCTGCCCGCCCTCGCTCTCGCTCTGCTCGGACGTATTCGCGTTCTTCTTGTCGTCGCCGCCGCTGAGACCGATCGTCACGCCGATCGCCACGATCAGCAGCACGACCACCGCGCCGGCCACGATGAGCAGCACGGGCGGGCCGCTACGCCGAGGCGGCGCCGGCGGCTGGTTGTACGACCACGGCTGCTGGCCGCCAGGGCCGGATGGGCCGCCAGGGCCGGATGGGCCGGGGGGCCGGGGGGGCCGGGGGGGAAGCCGAAGCCGCCAGGCTGGCCCGGTCCGCCCTGCGGCGGGCCTCCAGGGCCGCCGGGGCCGCCGTAGGGCGGGCCGCCGTACGGCTGACCCCCCTGCGACGGATCGCCGTAGGGCGAGCCGCCACTCTGCGGCTGGCCACCGTACGGCGAGCCGCCCTGCGGCTCGCCACCGTACGGCGAGCCGCCCTGCGATGGGCCGCCCTGAGACGGATCGCCATAGGGCGAGCCGCCCTGTGGCCGGCCGGCCGGCGGCCAGCCCTGGTCGGGCGGCGGGCCGCCGTCAGGAGGTCCCCAGGACCCGGGGCCGCTGTCGCGCTCATTGCTCATGTTCGGGCTCCCCCGCCGCTTTGTCTTTTGCCGCGACCATACGTTTGATGAGCACCGCCGACAAGACCGGTGCCGAGCAGGTGTTCGCCCGTGTCAGCGCGGGCTTTCAGACGCTGTTGAGACCGCTCAGCATCGTCTGGATCTCGGTGCTGGTCGCGCCACTCGCCATGGCCTCTGCGCGGCCCCACCAGCGGCGCAGGCCGGTGCCGCCACGGAAGCTCGTCCACGCCGCGCTCTTGACCCGGCAGGTGACATTGATGGAACTGAGCGACGTCACCGTGCCTGAATTGCTGCATTCGCCGAGCTTTCGACCGTTCTTGTCGTTGGCCGTGATGCGTACAAAGACTGTGACGCGCACGGAGGTGGATCCGCTCCGTGTGGACCAGACTTTCGAGTGGACGGTGCACCCGGAGGTCGTGCAGCTGCCCCAGCTGATCTTGTCGACCCGGGTGCTCCGCGACGGGTCGAAGGAGTCCTTCAGCGCGTTGATCCGGCTGCGCAGCTCGGTGACGGCGTCGCCTTGGCCGCTGGTCACCTCGGTGACGTCGACGGCGGTCTGCGGGTAGTCGGTCTCCAGCCGCAGCAGCCGGGGCGAGTCGTCGGCCGAGACGTAGAACACATCGCCATAGGTGCTGATCTTGAGTGCCGGAACGCCCTGCACCGTGGTGCTCACGGTGCTCTTGACGCTGTAACGGGAGACGTTGCGCAGATCCGACGCGATCGCCGACGGCGTCATGTCCGACTTGACGGTCGAGCTCAGCGAGGAGTAGCTCAGCTTCCCCCAGCGCGAGCTGCCGATCCAGGTCGCCTTGTTGGAAACGTTGCCCTCGGTGCGCCAGAAGTCCCAACCGGCCTTCACGTACACCGCGTCGCCCGGCATGATCACTTGCGCGGTCTCGCCGTTCCAGGTCACGTTACCGGTGACCCATCCGCTGCTGGTGATCTTGAAGTCGCCGTTGAGTTTGTCACTGCCCGAGCTCACGGTGCCGCGCAGGTTCAGTCCGCGCGCCGTGGTGAGCCGCTGCGCGGCCGCCGCGAGCTTGTCGGTGGGCGAGTCGCTCTTGGCGGGCTTCTTGCCGCCGCCACCGGAGAAGGCGCCGCTCGCGGCCAGGACCACCACGACGAGCACGATGACCACGAAACCGCCACCGGCGATCAGCGTGATGAGCAGCCCGGTGTTGGACGAGGGCGGCGGAGGCGAGGGCGGGAACGGCTGAGACGGTGGCATGCCCGGCATGCCCGGCATGCCGGGCTGGCCGTAGCCCTGACCGGGCTGACCGAATCCGGGCCCGGGCTGCCCCGGTCCAGGCTGCCCCGGTCCAGGCTGTCCGGGCAGGGGCTGACCGAAACCCGGCCCGGGCTGCCCATAGCCGGGTCCGGGCTGCCCCGATCCGGGCTGTCCCGGAACCGGTTGCCCTGGTGGCGCCCAGCCCGGGGTCCAGTCCTGACCCTGAGATCCAGGCCCCCATCCGCCGTCACCGCTCATCCGGTGCGCCCTCCCATGAACGCCGCAACGTCCACATAGCAGGACGTAGTCGGACAGGAATTATGTCGTCTTAATCACCGCTCGGCCACCACATATGACGCATTCGGCATGCCGGAGCCGCTGTCCCCGCCCGCTTGCGCGATACGTTGGGGTTGAACGGCTTCAGGAGGCTGGTGTGCAGGGCTACTTCGGCTCGTACGTGGTCGTCGGGGTGCTGTTTCTGATCGGCGGCGGAATCGTCGGTGGCGCGCTGATGGCCAATCGGATGCTGCGTCCCCACGTCCCGACGGCGGAGAAGCTGACCACCTACGAGTGCGGCGTGGACCCCGTCGGCGAGGGCTGGGCGCAGTCCTACGTCCGCTACTACGTCTTCGCGTACCTGTACGTCGTCTTCGCCGTCGACGCGGTCTTCCTCTTTCCGTGGGCCACCGTGTTCGCCGCGCCGGGCTACGGCATGGTGACGCTGGCCGAGATGTTCCTGTTCCTCGGCTTCCTCGCGACCGGGCTCCTGTACGCGTGGAGGAAGGGCGTTCTGACGTGGGTCTGACGGATCTGCCCGAGCCGCGCGTCGGTCCGCTCTCGAGAGGCGCGCCGAAGCCGGTGAAGTTCGTGCTCAACTGGGGACGGCGCTACTCCCTGTGGGTCTTCAACTTCGGCCTGGCCTGCTGCGCGATCGAGTTCATCGCCACCTCGATGAGCCGGCACGACTTCATCAGGCTGGGCGTGATCCCGTTCGCGCCGGGGCCGCGGCAGGCCGATCTGATGGTCGTGTCAGGCACGGTCAGCGACAAGATGGCGCCCGCGGTCAAGCGCCTGTACGAGCAGATGCCGGAGCCGAAGTACGTCATCTCCTTCGGAGCCTGCTCCAACTGCGGCGGTCCCTACTGGGACTCCTACTGCGTCACCAAGGGCGTCGACCAGATCATCCCGGTGGACGTGTACGTGCCGGGCTGCCCGCCGCGCCCGGAGGCGCTGCTGCACGGCATCATCCGGCTCCAGGAGAAGATCGCGGCCGAGTCGCTGGGGCAGCGGTACAAGGGCGGCGGCGAGCCGGTGACGGCGGCCCCTGCGTCCGCGCCCATGTCGGCCACCGTCCTGCGCCGCCCCCTGCAACCCGTGCCCGAGGTGCTCGAGGAGTCCGAGCAGCCGACGCAGGCGCTCGGCATGGTCGGCACCGAGGAGCCCGGGGTAACGGGAACCGGGGACACCGGGGAGACCCGGAGGACCGTGGCGATGGAGGCCGCTCGGGGCTCCACGGAGCGCAAGGAGCCCGACGCCGCCGAGAACGCCGAGAACGCCGAGACCTCCGACACCCGCGACATCTCCGACACCACAGCGGGTTCCGACACCACCGAGATCTCCGAGGCCGCCGAGGCGTCCACGACGCGGACCTGGGAGCTGCCGCTCGTGCGCGAGCCCGGGATCCGGGCGAAGCCGGCCCTGGAGGACTCCGAGGCGCGGGACCTGATGGCGGTCGACCGGACGAACACCGAGGAGTTCCAGGCCGTGGACCGGAGCCCGACCGACGAACTGCGGATCGTCGACGACAAGGGCCGGACGTCGTTCTCCGACCGCGTCAAGCGGCTCGGCCCTTCCGACGACGGCGCGCCGACCGATCCGACCATCATCCCCGGCCTGCGCGATGACGACGACGAGGACAGGCGGTGAACCTCGGTGCCGCCTGGGCGGAGCGGTTCGAGGGCGACGCCGTCACCACCGAGGCACTCGGCGAGCTGACCGTCGACGTACCGCCCGGATCGTGGGTCGCGGCGCTGACCTTCGCGCGTGACGAGCTCGGCTGCGGCTTCTTCGACTGGCTGACCGGCGTCGACGAACTGGACGAGGGGTTCGACGTCGTCGCGCACGTCTTCTCGCTGGAGCACCGGCATCACGTGCTGATCCGCACCCGCGTGCCGCGTGAGGAGCCGCTGCTGCCGACCGCGACGGCCGTCTACCGCGGCGCGAACTGGCATGAGCGGGAGACGTTCGAGATGTTCGGGATCGTCTTCGACGGCCATCCCGATCTGAAGCCGCTGCTGCTGCCCGACGGGTTCGAGGGCCACCCGCTGCGCAAGGACTTCGTGCTGGCCGCCAGGGTGGCCAAGCCGTGGCCCGGCGCCAAGGAACCGGGCGAGGGCGCGGGCGGCGCGCCCAGCCGCCGGCGCATGCTCCCGCCCGGCGTCCCTGAGGACTGGGGGCCACAGGCGACCGGTCCGCGTGCGGTCGAGCCGCGTCCGCGTGCGGGCAGGGATCGTGACCGAGGAGGGAACCCCGGGCATGGGCAGTGAGCTGGCGGAGATCGCGATCAAGATTCTGCTCGTGCTCGGCGCCTTCGCGCTGCTGCCGCTGCTGGTCGGCCAGGCCGAGCACAAGGTCATGGCGCACATGCAGGGGCGGCTCGGCCCGATGTACGCGGGCGGCTTCCACGGCTGGGCACAGCTCGTGGCCGACGGCGTGAAGTTCGCCCAGAAAGAGGACGTCATCCCGCGGGACGCCGACCGGCGGATCTTCATGATCGCACCCGGGGTGGCGCTGGTGCCGTACCTGGTGGTGCTCGCGGTGATCCCGGTCGGCGCGGGGCAGGTGGCACTCGACCTCGGCATCGGGCTGTTCTTCGCGCTCGCGGTGATGGGCATCGGCGTGATCGGCGCGATCATGGCCGGCTGGGCGAGCGCGAACAAGTACTCGCTGATCGGCGGGATGCGGGTGGCCGCGCAGCTGATGTCGTACGAGCTGCCGATGGTGTTCGCGGCCTCGTCGGTGGCGATGGCGGCGGGCACGCTCTCGCTCAGCGGGATCGTCGACGAGTGGCGCTGGTGGTGGCTGCCCTGGCAGGCGATCGGCGGCGTGGTCTTCTTCGTGGCGGGCCTGGCCGAGTTGCGCCGTCCGCCGTTCGACATGCCGGTCGCCGATTCCGAGATCATCTTCGGGCCGTACACCGAGTACGGGGGCCTGCGCTTCGCGCTGTTCCTGCTGGCGGAGTACGCGGGCATCGTCGTGCTGTGCGCCCTCACCACGGTGCTGTTCCTCGGCGGCTGGAACGGGCCGTTCATGAGCGCGGATCTCGGCTGGTTGTGGACGCTCACCAAGGTGCTGGCCCTGGCCTTCGTGGTGATCTGGCTGAGGGTGAGCTATCCCCGGATGCGTGAGGATCAGCTGCAGAAGCTCGCCTGGGGCTTCCTGGTCCCGCTGGCCCTCGCGCAGCTCGCGCTGACCGGGGTCGTCAAGGTGATGATCACGAGCTGACCGTTCCGGCGGTGTTCGTTCCGGCGTGCCCTGTTCCGGCGGTGTCAGCGGAGGAAGACGGCGTACTCCGCGATGCCCTGGATCAGATCCGGGGGTAGATCGGCGTCGACGGCGAGTTCCTCGACCGATACGAAACCGCCCTGCTCCTTCCGTACGTTCACGATCCGCTCGGCGAGTTCCTCGGTGATGCCGGGCAGCAGCCCCAGCGTCGGTTTGGGCACGTGGTTGACGTCGACCAGTCCGCCGTCGTCGTAGGCGCGTGGCAGGTCGGGCCGGCCGATGCGCAGTTCGACCGCCAGCGCGGGATCTTCGGCGATGAGCGCGCGGGCCTGCTCGCGCAGCGTCCGCCGGTGCTTGGCGACGTCGATGGCGTGCTGGTTGAGCCGGTCTCGCGGGTTCGTGCGCGGGAAGATCGACGGTCGCACGGTGAACGCGTGGACGGTACCGGTGATCCACAAGATGGTCAGGAGCGCTGCTCCCAGCGCCCCGAGGGAGGCGAGCCCGGAGCCCATGAGGGCCATGGTCATCGCGGAGCCGACGCCGTACGCGGCCGCGGTGCCGCCGAGCCGCCAGGAGCGCTGCTTCACCGCGACGTAGAGGAAGGAGTACGGAGTGCCGAAGCCGAAGGTCAGGAACGGGACGAACGCCCAAAGCAGACCCTGGGACCCGCTCGGCGGCACCATGGGCGGCGGCCGGTACAGGGGGACCATCGGCGGGCGGTGGAGTGGCTCAGGGTGCGTGGGTTTCCACCCGTGCGGAGGCTGCGGGCGTCCTGGGGGCTGTGGAGCCGACCATGCCATATGTGGATGGTAAGCGTGGTTCGGCCCGATGTTCATATATACGAGACGGCTGAAGGGGGCTCCCGCGTTCCCATGGGGCGCCGCGTAGGGAATCATGGTGTTTCGTGACACGGCTACCAGGAGGCGGTCTGGCCAAGGGGCTCGCCGTCACATTGCGGACGATGACCCGCCGCTCGATCACGCGTCAGTACCCCGACGCGCAGCCTGACCTGCCCCCGCGCAGCAGGGGCGTCATCGCGCTGTTCGAGGAGAACTGCACCGTCTGCATGCTGTGCGCCCGGGAATGCCCGGACTGGTGCATCTACATCGACTCCCACAAGGAGACGCTGCCCGCCGAGGGCGGCGGCCGGGCGCGCACCCGCAACGTGCTCGACCGGTTCGCGATCGACTTCTCGCTCTGCATGTACTGCGGGATCTGTATCGAGGTGTGCCCCTTCGACGCGCTGTTCTGGTCGCCGGAGTTCGAGTACGCCGAGTACGACATCGCCGAGCTCACCCACGAGAAGGACCGGCTGCGCGAGTGGATGTGGACGGTCCCGCCGCCGCCCGCCCACGACCCTGGAGCGGAGACCCCCAAGGAAGTGGCCGCCGCCGAGCGAGGCGCGGGACGGTGATGCCCGCGACGGTGACGTCCGTGACGGCGCACGACCCGACGAGGAGCCAGAGGTGACCGGCCAAGAGATCGTCTTCGTGCCCCTCGGCGTCGTGACCGTGGGCGCTGCGCTGCTGGTGGTCACGACGCGGCAGATGGTGCACGCGGCGCTCTGGCTCGTGGTGACGCTGGGCGCGCTGGCCGGCTGCTATCTGGTGCTGACCGCCGAGTTCGTCGCCTGGGTGCAGGTGCTCATCTACGTCGGCGCGGTCGTGGTGCTCCTGCTGTTCGGGATCATGCTGACCCGCGCCCCGATCGGCCGCTCCGCCGACCTCGACTCGGGCAACCGCCGGCTCGCGCTCGCCGTCGCGGTGGCGACCGCCGCGCTGCTCGTGACCGTGGTCGTCCAGGGATTCCACGCCGCCTACGTGCCGCTGAAGCCGGGTGGTGGATCGGCCGAGGCGCTGGGCTCCGGCGTGTTCCGCACCTGGGTGCTGCCCTTCGAGGTCCTCTCCGTGCTCTTGCTCGCCGCGCTGATCGGCGCCATCGTCCTGTCCAGATCCGACATCGGGGCACACCGGGAGGGCGACGGCTGATGCACGTCGTCTACCCGCTGATCGTCGCCGCGCTGCTGTTCTCCATCGGCGTGTACGGGGTGCTGGCCCGGCGCAACGCGATCCTCGTCCTCATGTCGGTCGAGCTCATGCTGAACTCGGTCAACCTCAACCTGGTCACGTTCGACGTGTGGCTGCGGGACCGGCTGCACGGCGGCCAGGTGCTGACCCTCTTCACGATCGTGATCGCCGCCGCCGAGGTGGGGCTGGGGCTGGCGATCGTCCTGCTGGTCTTCCGGAACCGCGAGACCATCGACGTCGACCGGCTCCGCACCCTCGCCGAGTCGGACGCCGATCCGCCGCTCGACCCGGCCGGCGACGGCGGCCCCGGCGACGGCCGGGGCGAAAAGGCGCAGGCCACCGAACGCGATCACGCGGCGGTCTCTCCGCGGAGGGCGCCCCAGTGACCGCTCTGGCCGCTCTGACGGTGCTGCTGCCGTTCGTCGCCGCGATCGCCGGCATGCTGCTCGCCCCCCGGCTGTCCCGCGTGCTGGAGGCCCGCCGTGTCCCGGGCCCCCGGTCGCTGCGCAACGGCCCGGCGGTCATCGCGGCCGGGGCGACGGCGCTCGCGACCCTGCTCGCCCTCATCGTGGCGGTCACGCTCTGGCTCGACCCGGGCCCGCGCGAGGGCACGCTCACCCTCATCCCCACCGGGACGCTGCCGATCGCCGTCGGGCTCCAGGTCGACGGGCTGGCCGCCGTGGTGGCCCTCATGGTCTGCTGCGTCGCCCTCGCGGTGCAGGTCTACTCCGTCGTCTATCTGGCGAGCGACCCGCGCTACTCGTCGTACGCCGCGTTCGTCTCGCTGTTCACCGCGGCGATGCTGCTCGTCGTGTTCGCCGGCGACCTCCTGCTGCTCTACGTCGGCTGGGAGGTCATGGGCGTCTGCTCGTACTTCCTGATCGGCCACCACTGGGAGGACCGGGCCAACTCACGGGCCGCGGTCAAGGCGTTCCTGGTCACCCGGACCGGTGACGTCGGCTTCCTGTTCGGGATCTTCGTGCTCGGCGTCGGCGCGGGGAGCTTCCAGATCGACGAGGTGCTCCGGCGGGTCGGCGATCTGCCCGACGCGACCGTGCTCGCCGGGACGCTGCTGCTGCTCGCCGGGGTGGCGGGCAAGAGCGCGCAGTTCCCCCTGCACACCTGGCTGCCGGACGCGATGGCCGGCCCCACTCCGATCAGCGCGCTCATCCACGCGGCCACGATGGTCGCGGCCGGGATCTACGTCGTGGCCCGGCTCTACCCGGCCTTCCTGGCCGCGCCGACCGCCCTCGCCGTGCTCGGCGTCATGGCCGCGATCTCGATGCTGGGCGCCGCGCTGGCCGCGCTGGCGCAGGCGGACCTCAAACGGGTCCTCGCCTACTCCACGATCAGCCAGCTGGCCTATATGGCGGCCGGGCTGGCGGTCGGCACCCGCAACGGCGCGGTCTTCCACCTGCTCACCCACGGCGCCTTCAAGGCCCTGCTGTTCCTCGCGGCGGGCTGCGTGATCTACGTCACCGGTACCAACATGCTCCGCGACCACGGAGGCCTGCGCGAGGCCATGCCGATCACCTTCTGGTCCATGACCATCGGCTTCGCCGCGCTCGTCGGCCTCCCGCCGGTCAGCGGGTTCTTCAGCAAGGACGCCATCATCGAGGCCGCGCTGCACGACGAGAGCGGCATCCCGGGCGCGGTCGCCTCGGTCGTGTTGCTGACGCTGCTGGCGACCGTCGCCGTGACGGCCGCCTACGCCACGCGCGCCTGGCTGATGACCTTCTTCGGCGAGGCGCGCTCACGGTTCAACCCGCGGGAGGCGCCGCGCCTGATGTCGTGGCCGGTCGCGGCCCTGGCCGTTCCCTCGGCCGTCCTCGGATTCTTCGGCCTCGGGGCCCCCGAGCTGCAGCCGCACTTCGGCTCCGCCGCGCTGTCGCTGCTGCTCGCCGCGGCCGGCGGCTACGGCGCGTACGCGATCTGGAGGCGCGACCCCGCCCGCGATCCGGCCCGGGTGCTCGGCCCGGCCCGGGTGACGTTCGAGCGGGCGTTCTTCGTCGACGAGATCTACGCGCGGGCGGTGGTCGCACCCGTACGCGCGCTCGCCCACGCCGTGGTGAGCGTCGACGACCGGGTCATCGACCGGGCGGTCGAGCGTTCGGCCGACCTGGCGCGCTCGATCGGCGGGTTGCTCCGGCGGCCGCAGAACGGCAATCCGCAGACCTACCTGACCGGCCTGCTCGCCGGCATGGTGGTCATCGTGCTCGCGGTGGTGATCCTCGTATGATTCTGCTCGCGATGCTGGCGGTGCCGCTCGCCGGAGCGCTGCTGATGCTCATGCCGTCCCTGCAGAGCGCCCGGCTGCACGGCACCGTGGTGTCGGGGATCACGCTGGTGCTGGCGCTGGCCGCCGCACTGGCCTTCGACCACGGGCGGCCCGGGATGCAGCTCGAGGTCGACCGGGCCTGGGCGCCGGCGATCGGCCTGCGGTTCCACCTCGGTGTCGACGGGATCTCGCTGCCGCTGGTGGTGCTCACCGCGCTGCTGACCTTCCTGTGCTTCCTCTATCTGCTGAGGCACCCGGCGTCCGGCGGCGGATCACCGGCGCTGCTCACCGCCCTGCTGCTCGTGCTCGAAGTCGGCATGCTCGGCACCTTCGTCGCCCTCGACCTGGTGCTGTTCTTCGTGTTCTTCGAGGTCGTGCTGATCCCGATGTACGTCGTGATCGCGGTCTGGGGCGGCGCGCGCCGCCGCGCCGCGGCGTACAAGTTCATCCTCTACACGCTGCTCGGCTCGGGCGTGCTGCTCGTGGGGCTGCTCCTGGTCGGGGTCAACGCGGGCACCCTCGACATGGTCGAGCTCGCGGCCCGGCACGGCGCGGGACTGTCGCGCGGCCTCCAGATCACCGCGTTCCTGCTGATCGGGCTGGGCCTGGCGGTCAAGGCGCCGATGTGGCCGCTGCACACCTGGCTGCCCGACGCGCACACCGAGGCGCCCACCGTCGGCTCGGTGCTGCTCGCCGGCGTGCTGCTGAAGATGGGCACGTACGGCCTCGTACGGCTCGCGCTGCCGCTGGCGCCCGAGGGTGCGGAGTTCTGGGCGCCCTGGCTCGGCCTGCTGGCCGTCATCGGGATCATCTACGGCGCGCTGGCCTGCCTGGCCCAGCGCGACCTCAAGCGGATGATCGCGTTCTCGTCCGTCGGCCACATGGGGTTCGTGCTGCTCGGCATCGCCACCCTCACCCCGGTCGGGGTGAACGCCGCGCTGTTCGGCAACATCGCGCATGGCCTCATCACCGGGCTGCTGTTCTTCCTCGCGGGCGCGATCAAGGAGCGGTACGGCACCGGCGACCTGGACGAGCTGGGCGGCGGCATGCTCGCCAGGGCGCCGCGCCTGGCGTCGATCCTCACGTTCGCGTGCGTCGCCAGCCTCGGGCTGCCCGGCCTCGCCGGGTTCTGGGGCGAGATGCTCGCGCTGCTCGGCGCCTACCGGCCGGACGGCGGCCTGCCCCGCGAGACCTTCGTGACGTTCATGGTCTTCGGCGGTCTCGGCGCCGTGCTCACCGCCGCGTACTTCCTCCGGATGCTCGCCAAGATCACGCACGGCCCGGCCCGGGACGACCACCGGATGGTGCTCACGGACGACGAATCGGTGGTGCCCGCGGTGACCCGGCACGAGTACGCGGCCTGGGTGCCCTTGATCGCTCTGACGATCGCCATCGGGCTCTGGCCCAAGCTGCTCCTGGACCTGACCACCGCTCCCGTACGCGCACTTCTGGGAGGCGGCTGATGATTCAGGGCATCGACTACGCGGCGATCGCACCGGTGCTGATCGTGGCGGTGACCGCCGTCGCACTGCTGCTCGCCGACTCCTTCGACGTGCCGAGGCGGCTGCTCGGCCTGGGCTGCGCGGGCGCGCTGCTCGCCGGCCTCGTCGCGGTGATCGCGCTCGCGTTCGGACGGCAGCGGGCGACGTTCTGCCTGCCGTCCGGGCTGCGCGGCGACGGGCCGCCGTCCTGCTCCTACGTCGCCGACGACTTCGCCCTGCTCTTCCAGGTCATCGTGCTCGGCGCCGCGGTGATCGTCGTACTGTTGTCGTTCGACGAGATCACCGCCTCGAAACTGCCCGCAGGCGAGTACTACTTCCTGCTGCTGTGCTCGCTCGTCGGGGCGCTCACGCTGGTCGCCGCCCGTGACCTCGTGCTGCTGATCGTGGCCCTCGAGACGCTGACGCTCCCGGTCTTCGCACTCGTCGCGCTGCGCCGCTACGACGGCGCCGCCAGTGAGGCGGCGCTGAAGCTCTTCCTCATCTCGGTGATCTCGGCCGCGGTGATGCTCTTCGGCATCAGCCTGGTCTACGGCGTCACCGGCGCGATGCACCTGGACCGGGTCGCCGTCGCGCTCGCCCGTACGCCGGCCGACCTCAAGCCGGTCGCGGCGGTCGGCGTCGTCATGGTGATCGCCGGGTTCGCGTTCAAGGTCGCCGCGGTGCCGTTCCACTTCTGGGCGCCCGACGTCTACCAGGGCTCGCCGCTGCCGGTGGCGGCGCTGCTGTCGGTGGTCTCCAAGGCCGGGGGCTTCGCCGGCCTGGTCATCACCGTCGCGATCGGCTTCCCGTCGTACGGATACGTCTGGGGACCGCTGATCGCCGTCATGGCCGCGGTGACCATGACCGTCGGCAACTTCGTCGCGCTGCGGCAGCGCCACGCCGTACGGCTGCTGGCATGGTCGTCGGTGGCGCAGTCGGGCTACATGCTCGCGCCGCTGGCCGTCGGCTCCAGGCGGCTGCCCGACGCGGTGGCGGCGACCGCGGCGTACGTCGCGCTGTACGCGGTCATGAACATCGGCGCGTTCGCGGTCGTCGCGGCGGTGGCGCGCAGGCACGCGCGCAACCTCCTGACGGACTACCGGGGCCTGGCCCGCGCCAACCCCGCCACCGCCGCTGCGCTGGCCTTCTTCCTGATCTGTCTCGCCGGCCTGCCGCCGGGCGTCATGGGCCTCTTCGCCAAGATCGTCGTCTTCCGGGCCACCGTGGCCGGGGACGTCGTCTGGCTGGCCGTCGTGATGGCGATCAACACGGTGATCGGCCTTTACTACTACCTGGCCTGGGCCGTACGGCTGTTCGCCGCGCCCGAGACCGAGGGCCCGGCGCTGCGTACGGGCTGGGCCGTCGGCCTGGCCATCGGCGCGGCCGCCGCGGGCGCCGTGGTGTTGTCCGTGGCACCCCAAATCGTCGTACAGACGGTGTCCGCGATCACCTGACGGGGAACGTGCCACCAGGTCATGCCGTTGTTCATAGTGACGGCTCTGGTGGGCGCAGGCCCGAGATGGTCTGGTCAGGGAGGCAACCGCGGTGCGATTGAACGGCGTCAAGACGGCGATGCTGATCGGCGCGCTCTCCGCCCTCATGCTCCTCGTGGGCTGGGGACTGGGCAGGGGCGCAGGTCTCACCATCGCCCTCGTGATCGCGCTCGTCGTCAACGGCACCGCCTACTTCTTCAGCGACCGGCTGGCGCTGCGCTCCATGCGCGCCCACCCGGTCAGCGAGGTCGAGACGCCGGTCCTCTTCCAGGTGGTGCGGGAACTGTCCACGTCGGCCCGGCAGCCGATGCCCCGGCTGTACGTCTCCGAGACGATGCAGCCCAACGCGTTCGCGACCGGCCGCAACCCGCGCAAGGCGGCGGTCTGCTGCACCCGGGGAATCCTGGAGATGCTCGACCCGCGGGAACTGCGCGCGGTGCTCGGCCACGAGCTCTCGCACGTCTACAACCGCGACGTGCTCATCGCCTCGGTCGCCGCGGGCATCGCCACGGTGATCACCTATCTCTCCCACCTGGCGATCTTCCTGCCGTTCGGCAGGTCCGAGGACGACGAGGGCCCCGGCATCTTGGGCATGCTGCTCATGCTGTTCCTGGGACCGATCGCTGCCATGATCATCCAGATGGCGATCAGCCGGACCCGGGAGTTCCAGGCGGACGCCTCCGGCGCCCAGCTCACCGGTGACCCGCTCGCGCTGGCGAGCGCGCTGCGCAAGATCGATGCCGGGGCGCGCGCGAGGCCGCTGCCCCCTGACGCCGAGCTGGCCCCGGTCAGCTCGCTGATGATCGTCAACCCGTTCCGCGGGCAGGGCATCGTACGGCTCTTCTCCACCCACCCCTCGACGGAGGAGCGCGTGGCCCGCCTGGAGCGAATGGCCGGCTACCGCAGCTAGCCGCGGCCTCGGGTGTCAGCGGGTCAGAACTCGTCCATCCCGCCGACCTGGCCGATGGTGAAGATATGCCGGGTCGAGGCGCAGATGGTCTCCAGGATGTGGATCGGGGTCCCCTCCGTGGAGTAGGACGCGCGTAGCACCTGCACCACCCATTCACCCGGCTCCAGCTCCAGCGTCTCGGCCTCGAAACGTGTGGCGGGGCGGGAGGTCAGCGTCTCTTCCGCGTGCCCGAAGGCGTAGCCGAGCGCGACGATCGCCGCCTGCAGCGAAGGCTTCACGAACTCGGGTTCGGCGATGCGGGTGCCGGAGAACAGATCGGCGCGAAAGTACGACGTCGCGATGCGGACGGGCACGTCGTTGGCCGTCATCATCTTCCGGCGCGCGATGATCTCGTCCCCGGGCTGGACGCGCAGGCACGCCGCCACGTGCTCGCTGGCCGGCTCCGGGCCGACGTACAACATCTTGCGGCCGGGGCTCACGCCCTGGCGCTCGGCCTCCACGAGGAAGAGCGAGACCGAGGCCCGCGTGGCGGGGTCGGTGGGCAGGGCCCGCTGAACGATGACCCGCGCGCCCTTCGTGGCCGGAGGCTCCGGCGCCCTGGCGGTGGGTCCCTTGCGCATCTGGGACACCCTGCCGGGGGAGACGCCGAGGGCCTTGGCGATCTCATCGAGCGTGTGGCCGGCCTCACGGGCCTCGGCGATCGCGCCGCGGCGCATCCGTGCGGCCTCTTCGGTCAGGCCCTGCTGCTCGGTCATCGCGCGGCTGAGCGCCCGCGCGCGCTCGATGGGGTCGGCGATGGCGGAAAGGTCGCGCAGCGTTCTCAGATCCACGGGGTCCTTCCTGACGAGGTCCAGCTTTAGCCCCCCTATTGCGCCTCAACGGGGAGTGTCCGTATGCTCACCTCACAGCGAACTTTAGACCCCCTAAAGGTCTACATTCAGGGAGATCGCGCCATGGGTGAAGCTTCGTCCGGTCACTTCGCCCATCTTGCTACAGACGGGATCGACCCTGAACACGAGTCGGTCGGCGGAACGGAATGGCGGGAGTTCACGGGCTGGGCGGTCTGGCGGGCCCGGCGCCGCGACGGAAGTCAGGGCAGCTGGTGCGCCACCCGTTTCAGGCAGCTGACCTGCGAGGAGATATACCGGGGGTTAGCCCGCACGCTCGTGTGCGAGACCTTCGAGCAACTCCGCGAAGAGCTCATCATGCAGGCCAAACTGGAGGAACAACTCGGGCCGTAGTGAACGGCCGGACGACTCACATGCCTCGGCGTCGAGGTCACACGGTGGGCGCGCGGGTGACGTCGAAGAGATCCCAGCCCTGTTTCCAGAATTCCTCGGTGAGACCGTGCTCGTCGATGTACTCCCGTTCGGAGTCGTGGACGGGGTACAGGCCGGCGATGTGGATGATGTTGTGCCCCTCGTGCCCGGGCGCGCTGACGTCTATGCCGGTGAAGTTCTCCCGGTCGAGGACGGACGGCGCGAAGACGAGGAAGGACGTCATCGCCGATTCCTGCGCCACCTGTGGGCCGAACTTCACCGTGTTCCCATAGTGGAACGGGAAGTCGCCGCGCAGTCTCTCGGCGGTCCAGCCGGCCGCCACCGTTGCCCAGGCGATGTCGGTGGATCGGACGCTGATGCACAGCTCGGGGCTGCTCGAGATCCAGTCGGGACGCCCGGCCAGCGACAGCCCGTAGGTGAATCCGGTGAGATGGCCGGGCTGGAGCCGAGAACGGTGATCGGGGTGGGACCGGTCAGCGATAGTTGGTGAACTGCAGGGCGACGTCGAGGTCTTTGCCCTTGAGCAGCGCCATGACCTGCTGCAGGTCGTCCTTCTTCTTCGAACTGACCCGCAGTTCGTCGCCCTGGATCTGGGCGCGTACCCCCTTGGGGCCCTCATCCCGGATCATCTTGCCGATCTTCTTGGCGTCGTCCTGGGAGATGCCCTCCTTCAGGGCGATCCCCAGGCGGTACTCCTTGCCGGAGAGCTTGGGCTCGCCCGCGTCGAGGACCTTGAGCGACACCCCGCGCTTGATCAGCTTCTCCTTGAACACGTC
Organism: Actinomadura sp. HBU206391; assembly: GCF_014323665.1. Classification (GTDB taxonomy): domain Bacteria; phylum Actinomycetota; class Actinomycetes; order Streptosporangiales; family Streptosporangiaceae; genus Actinomadura_C. Next base: position 85,991 of record NZ_JABVEB010000011.1, read on the forward strand.
GAGGACGGCGCCCGCGCGCTCCTCGCTGTTCGCCTTGATCTCGATGCTCTCCCCGGACCAGGCGATGCTCGCCCCGACTCCCTTGAAGTCGAACCGGTGGCCGACCTCCTTGGCCGTCTGGTTCAGGGCGTTGTCGACCTCCTGGTGGTCGATCTTGGAGACGATGTCGAATGACGAATCAGCCAACGCACAAACCCTTCTCGCTGCTTGGAACGGCTGCCCGGCCCTCGGCGGGGCGTCCGCGTGGCGGCACGGCCGATCACGTAGCCGGCGCAGTACCCGACCACCCTAGCCAGCCGGACCTCGGCGGCGCGTCAGGAAGGCGCCCAGACCCCGCCTCAGTGTTCCCGGGCGAGGTTAGTGGATCTTGGAATGTCGCGAAAAGATCTCGATCGCCGAGGGGTGGGCGGTACGTCCCATCGGATGTCACCACCACCGCTCACGTCCGCTATCCTTTCCAGTGCCGTCACGCAAGCGACGCCACGGCGGGTTGCCCGAGCGGCCAAAGGGAACGGTCTGTAAAACCGTCGGCTCAGCCTACGTTGGTTCGAACCCAACACCCGCCACACCTGTGAGAACGGCCCCTGAGCAGCGGAAACGCGCCAGGGGCCGATCTTGTTTGCGCTCGACTACTCCCGGTCGTTCCCTGCGATTGCCGGATGTCTGTGGAACCACTATGGAACGGGCGGGCGCCACCTTCGAGTGTGGATGCGACGAGTTGATGTTCGGTACTACGGCGCATCGGTTCGAGTCGGTTGACTGCGGTTCTGATCCACTTGCTGGAGAGCTGGCATGTGGTGTGACGTAGTCCGTAAGGATCTCGGTGCAGCGCCAACGTGGGGACGACACGCGAACTAGCTCATGGCCGTACTTATAGATTCTCGACCTCAAGTGTGGGAGCATTTCTATAAGAGGCAAGATCGAGGAGGTCACGTGGAAGCAAGGCCCCAAGAGCTGCCGGGGGAAGATCCGCAGGTATTGCTTCGGATGCTGGATCCTGGTCTACAGGTGAAGCATCTTCACGATGCGATTAGGGCGGGTGAAGCTGACCGGCGGACCTCGACGAGGGATGATCCGGCCAACGCCCCGGGTACAAGGGACTACTTCCTCCGGGTGCGGACGCTACGGCAGGTGCTGCGCAAGGACCTGGGCTGGAGGCGGTACGACGTCAACGGCCTGCCGTTGGTGATCAACCCCGACAAGACGGTAGGCATCGGCGTAGCGCAGGGAGACGCCGGGACAGGCATCCCCACCCGCCAGCCCAAGACCCGTCGGCCCGTTGGCGAAATCAAAAAGCTTCTGGTTCAGCAGAACCAGTTGCAGCTCGGACTGTTCGATCTGCCAACCGACCCGGCCGAAACGAAGCTCAGTGACGAGGAATTGGCCCGGCTGGAGACGTGGTTCCTGCTGACGTACCGGTTTAGCAAGGACGGTACGGTGATCGTGCGTAACGAGCTCTCACGCGCAGTCATGCTTGACGGGAAAGGGTACCCGTCGACGTGGAAGCCTCGGATCTTCCTCCCCCCACTGGAGTTCGAGGGGGTGATCGATTACATCGAGGGTACTGACGACGGTCCTGAGGAGTTCAACGTTCAGGTCGAGGAGCGGTAACAACTCCGATTCCCCCCCGCCTGTATCACCAAGAGGGAATCATGGTTAACCCATCCCGCATCGTTCTTGCGCGCCGACGTAACGGCCTTACACACGTGGAGTTGTCCGCACTGGTGGGCGTCAGCGCGCAAAGCTTGTCCAACTACGAAAAGAGCCGGCAGGAGCCATCTACCGACGTCATTAAGCGCCTCGCTCACGCGTTGGGCTTCCCCGTGGGCTTCTTCCATGGTGCGGATACTGACCCGATTCCAGCGGAATCAGTGTCGTTCCGCGCTAGATCCAAGATGCGCGCGCACCAGCGCAATATGGCGCTGGGTACCGCTGAGCTAGTCGTGGAGTTCCATGACTGGATCACTGCACAGCTTCGCCTTCCCAGCCCGGACCTACCGACTCTAGACAGGCCCGACCCGGCAACGGCGGCGGCTATGGTCCGTGCTCGTTGGAGCTTGGGGCAGGCACCCATCTCCAATATGATCCACTTGTTGGAGGCTCGCGGCGTCCGGGTGTTCTCGCTAGGGCCGAGCTTCCAGGACGTGGACGCCTTCTCCTTCTATCGAGGTTCGACTCCGTTCGTCTTCTTGAGTACCGGCAAGACGCCTGAACGGAGCCGCTTTGACGCGGCGCACGAGCTCGGCCACTTGGTCCTGCACTGCGAGGAAAGGCCTGTCGACCGTCCGCAAGCTGAAGATGAAGCCAACACCTTCGCCCGGCACTTCCTAATGCCGCCCGACAGCGTTTCTGCTCACATGCCGCAGTCGCCCTTCGTTGATCAGATTATCCGTGGTAAGCGGATCTGGAAGGTATCCGCGCTTGCCCTCACCTACCAACTGCACGACCTTGAAATGCTCACCGACTGGAACTATCGGCAGGCTTGTATTGAGCTCGGCAAACGCGGCTACAAGTCCGCCGAACCCGGAGGTCTAACGACGAGGGAAACCTCGCAACTCCTGGAAAAGGTTTTCCGTGTGCTACGCGCTAAGGGGCTTACTCTCCCGCAGATCGCCGATCAGCTGGACATTCCCGAAGCGATTCTCACTGAATCCGTGTTCGGTCTCACGCCTGTAGTTATCCAAGGGCAGCGCAGAGAAGCTCATCTGGTGCGGGCACCACTAACACTTGTGAAATCCTAAAAGATGTAATGCTGCGTAGATTGGTCCCCGACCTAAGAATAGGTCGGGGCCAATCTCGTTTAGGCTCGTTAAATCGTGGTCAGATGTGATCATCGTCGGGCGTCTGGGACTCAGTGCGGGGTGGGCTTAGGAGCTGTACGGGAGCCTCTGACTTCCTTGGGGACATCATCTTGAATAGCATCATCGATGCGGCTGTTCCAGATCTGCTCGTGGCCGTCGACGCATCCGGCGTAGACACGTAGGAGGACCTCGACGCTGTGGCCGGCGCGGCGAGCTACTTCGGGGGCAGGGACGCCGGCGTTGAGTCCGAGCGTTACGCCGCTGTGCCGGAGGTCGTATGGCCGTGCTGCGAGTGGTGAGGCTGCTTGTGATGCGCTGAAAGTCTTGTGGCGTGCTTTCTGCCATGCTCGCCCGTAGACGCTCTCGGAGAGCGGGCCACCGCGCTCGCCTCGGAACAGGTGGCCGTCTGGCGTGGTCCCAAAGCGGCTCAGATGCTTCCGTAGGAGCTGGACGAGTTCCGGGGGGATTGGGACGGGGCGTGTGATCTTTCGGGCGCGGTGCTTCAACTGGCGTTCCTCGTGGCTGGATCCGGTGTCGCTCCATTCGGATCCGACGCGGGGGGCGTTGCCTGTCAGCAGGAGATGGCCCCATCCGGTGTCTGGAAGGTCGACGCAGTCCCGTCGGCGTAGCGACTTTGCTTCTCCGGGGCGCATGTAGGCGTAGTAGAGGCAGCCGAAGAATGCGGTCAGCTCTGGGCGCTCAGTGTCGATCGCCGTGAGGAGAGCCTGTACCTGCCTGGGACGCGCGACAACGCTCCGATCGATCTCCTCGGCGACCTCTGGCGCTGACCAGGTGACTTTGTTGATGGGGTTGGCGGGCAGGACGTCCAGTTCGACGGCGTAGTTGAGGACGCTGTAGAACACGGCTCGCTTGCGGGCCACGGTCGTTGCTGCGGCCGGCTTGCCGTCCATCTTGAGAGCGATTGTGTCGAGTGCTCGCCGGATGAGTTCGGATCGGCGTTCCTTTTCATCGAGTGTGACGATCTTGAGGGAGTTGTCACGCACCCATCGGAGCGCTGCGGCTTCCTCGCCACGGAGCTGGGTCGACTCGCGGCGCACTCTGTGGAAGGCCCAGCCGTACAGCGCGGCGCGAAGGACCGTGGCGTCAGGCTTTCCTGTCGTGGTGGTGACCATAGCGGGGGTCACGGTCGCAAGGGCGTCGGCCATGGCGGTTCGGCTCTTGGCTGCGGCGTGGGGCCACTTCAGGTCCACGAAGCGACAGGCGAGATCGAACCAGGTCACTGATCGCTGCTCGCGCATGGTCGATTCGGGTAGGCCGGTTTCGGTGTCGAAGCCTTCGCCCTTGCGGGCGGCCTGCATGAGCTTCGATCGGTGGTTGTCGGCGAGGGCGTGTTGGGTGAACCACTTGGAGAACTGCTTGCCGGCGACGTTCCAGCGGACACCGTGCCCACGGTTGCGGTTCTTGCGCTTGGCGAGGCTGTAGATGCGTACGTCGTGAGAGAAGGCCATGTCAGGCGACCTCCGCCGCTTCGACGTGTGCGTTCAGCCACACGTCCAAGACGCTGCGGGAGATGCGGAGTTGCCCGTTCGGCAGCTTGATGCACGCCGGGGCGGTGCCCAGCATGCGCCAGGTGTCGAAGGTGCTGCGGGCTACGCGGAGTTCGGCGAGTACCTCGCCGATGGTCAGGAGTGGGTTAGCTTGCTTGATCGGCGTTGCCTTAGCTGCCATCCGGGGCCCTTCGTCGCCGTGATCGGTCGGGTTGCTGAGGTTTCCGGCGTCGTGCTTGGTGGCTTGCGCGCCGGTTACGTTGGGTGAGGAGCGCTCGGGCCGTGGCGGTGGT
>NZ_JABVEB010000110.1 GCF_014323665.1 Actinomadura sp. HBU206391
CCGGCGCGGCCCTGGCCCTGCTGACCAGAGGACTTGTGATCATGCGCTCACGCGGCGCCGGAGAGCGGAGCGCGCGGTCCCGTCCCCGGCCTGACCGGCGCGAACCGGACCGGCGGGAAACGGGCGGACGCGAACCGGTCCGGCGAGAACCGGACGGCCGGGGGCCCGGCGGGCGAGGACCCGACACGCGGCGGGCGCTCGAGCTGCGGGTGAGGCCACAGCGATGACGGGCCCGGCGGTGACGCACGTCGGCATTCCCAGGCTGACGCGTGGATTCGACCGGTTCGGCCGGCTCGATCTGGATCGCCATCGGGCAGCGCACGGCCGGTTGCACGTGCCACGACTCGGCAAGCTGACCGCGATGGCGGAGCGGGTGGACCTGCGGGGCCGGGGCGGCGCAGGGTTCCCGTTCGCCCGCAAGCTCCGGGTGGTCGGGCGGCACCTGGCCGACGGCGCCGAGATCACCGTGGTGGTCAACGGCGCCGAGGGTGAGCCGGGCAGCGCCAAGGACCAGGTACTGCTGATGCGGGCGCCCCATCTCGTGCTGGACGGCGCGGTGATCGCGGCGCGCGCTCTCGACAGCCGTGACCTGGTCGTCGCAGTCACCGGCGGCGACCCCGCGCGGCAGTCGATCCACGCGGCGGCCGCCGAGCGCGACCTGCCCGTGCGCGTGGTCGAGCTGGCCGGCCGCTTCATCTCCGGTGAGAGCGGCGCGGTCGTCCGCGCCATCAACGGCGACGTGCCCGTGCCACCGGGCAGAGACGTCCGCACCGGCGACTCCGGTGTGGCCGGCCGCCCCACCCTGCTGTCCAACGCCGAGACCTTCGCCCAGCTGGCGTTGCTGGTCTCCCTCGGCGCGGACGGGTACGCCCGCGTCGGCACCCGGGACGAGCCGGGCACCATCCTGCTCACCGTCGCCGGCGGCACCGTCGTCGAGGCGCCCATCGGAACCCCCCTCGGCACCGTGCTCGAACGCTCGGGGGTCTCAGCCGGACAGGGCGTCCTGGTGGGCGGCTGCCACGGCGGCTGGCTTCCGGCCGCCGCCGCCCACGCGCCGGTCTCTCGGGCCGGGATGGCCGCCGCGGGCGGCACCCTCGGAGCCGGCGTCGTGCTGCCGCTGCCACCGGGCACCTGCCCCCTCGGGGAGGTGATCCGGGTGACCGCCTACCTCGCCGCAGAGTCGGCCGGCCAGTGCGGGCCCTGCCGGCTCGGGCTCCCCGAGACCGTCCGGGCCCTCACCGCCCTCGCCGACGGAACCGGCACCCGGCTCGGCGTCCGCGCGGCGGCCGACATCGGCCGAGGCCGCGGCGCCTGCTCCCACCCCGACGGCACCGCCCGGTTCGTCCTGTCCGCCCTCGACGTCTTCGACCACGACATCACCGCCCACCAGACCCGCGGTGGATGCGGGCTGCCCGTGCACGGCCGCATCCCCCTGTCGGGCCCCCGCGGTGACACCAGGCTGACGATCGACTGGACCCGGTGCGACGGACACGGTCTCTGCGCACACCTGGCACCGGAGCTCGTCCGCCTCGACCGCGACGGCTACCCCGTGCTCCTCCAGACCGCGATGCCGCCGTGGAGCGAGCGCGACGCCAGACGGGCCGTCTCCATGTGCCCCACGCTCGCCCTGCGCCTCGCCCCCGTGGGCGCCCCCACGATGAGAGGAAGGTGACGGTGAGAATCCGCCACAACCCGGGCGAACAGCAACGACGCCGTCCGGCCCCCCATGACAGACGGCGGCCAAGTGGCTTATCGTCCTGGCACGACGCGGGCTGTGCCATCACCTCGGGGGACGGTCCAGGTCATGAGGAGCGACCATGACCGTGATATTGATTCTGGCGTGTCTGGCGATCGCCGGCGCGGAGCTCTACATGGCCCGCGGCGCTCGTCAGGTGGCGGCGCGTCTGGAGAAGCTCGAGGCCATCGCGCGGCTCCACGATCAGCGCATCAGGTCGATGACCGCCGGTGGCGGCGGCACGGCGCCGCCATCGGATCGGCGCCTGGCCACCGGTACCGCGCAGCCGGGCACACCGGGCACCGCGCAGCCGGACGCCGATCCGCCCCACGCGGCCCAGCCCGGCAGCGCCACACCCGGCACCACGGCGGCGGACGCCGATCCGCCCCACACCGCGCAGCCCGGCACGGCCTCACCCGGCACCACGCCCGTGGGCTCGGCCTCGCTCGGCGCCGCCGAGACGGCCGCCGCCGAGACGGCCGCCGAACTGGCCAGGCTCACCGCCGAGACCACGCGGCTCCGGGAGCGGCTCGGCGGACTGGAGGAGGCCCGCACGTCCGAGCGCAGGCTCTACGCGCGCGTCAACGGGGCGGTCGAGTCCCTGGAGCAGGTGGTCGGTGAGCTTCTCAGGCACAACGTCGGCCGGCTCGACGAGGCGGTCACCCGGACACTCGGCGCGGCGCCCGTGGAACTCGACGCCGACTCGGCCACGGTCCGCGGTGTGCTGTGCCGAGCGGCCCCCGGGTCGCAGGATCCGCTGATCCGGGCCTACGAGCGGTGTGCCAGGGACACCGGCCTGTGGGTCCGGTTCCGGCTGCCGAGTGCTGCCGAGCCGTGGCATGCGAGGTACTACCTGGCCGGCAAGGACCCCCGGGAGCTCGAACGGGACTTCCTGGCGCTGCTGGCCGGGGCACGTTCACCTGCGGCCACGGGCGGCGAGACCGCGTTCCAGGGCCTCCTGCGGACGCTCGGCGAGCTGCCGGCCGGATTCGCGCAGATCGGCCCGATGGTCGCCGCGCGTGTCCCCGACGCACTGCTGTGCGGAGTGCTCACGCTCGCGGAGACCCGCGGCTTCGACGCCGAGGCGCTGGTGGGCGATCCGGCCGCCGTCGCCGGTCGCCTGCGCGTCCTGCCCGCCGAACGTCTCCGCGACCTCACGATGTGGGCGCCCCCCAACGGCTCCGACCCCGATCCCGATCTCAGCGCGGCGCCTCAGCCCTGATCGCCGACACGGCCGGTCACGATCCCGCCCTGTCCGGCGACCGCGGACGTTCCCGATGCCGAGACGTCATAGCCGGCCTGGTGGTTGGCGACCAGGGTGCCTGGTCGTTGGTCGTTCCGTCACCGGCCAGGCCGTGCGCACGTGCGTTGTGGACGAACGGGTCCGCCGGCATCGGTTCGGCGACCATCGCCTCCTCCCCTCGGATCACCTCGGCGCATGCGGGTCGAGACCGTCGATGAGCGTCCGGCACCGCTCCTGGTTCTGCCGTGCGCGCTCGCGCATGACCTCCAGACGCCCGCGCAGGTGATCGGTGCACGCGCTCCGTTCGTCCCACAGGCGGTCCAGTTCCGCGAGGAGCGGTCCGGCCTCCCTCCGCGCGATCCCGGTCAGCGCCGGCGCGCCGACCGCCTGCGCGAAGTCGAAGACCTTGCCCGCGTACGGCAGCGGAAGGACCGGCACGCCGGCGCACGCGGCGAAGATCAGGAAATGCAGCCGCATGCCCACCGCCAGGTCCAGGTGCCGCATGAGCCCGGCGATCTGGGCGGGGCGGTAGCTCCGGTTGAGGATCCGCGCCGCCTCGGGCGCGCTCATCGCCGACAGGACCGCGTGGGCGTGCGCGATGTCGCCTCGCTCCATCGGGACGAACACGACCTGAGCCTCGAGCCGGCACGCCATGAAGTCGGCGACCTCGGCGAGCAGGCCGTGGTAGCTGTCGACGTCGATGTGGTCGGCGGCACGGCCCGGTTCGCGTACCGACATGCCGACCAGCCGGGTCTGGAGGTCGATCCCCTCCCGCATGAGCATCTCGTCGGTGAACTCCTCCGGTTCCAGCAACACGGCGGCGTCGGCGGTCACCGGGATCTGCCGGGTGATCCCGGCCTTTTCCAGAACGAGTATCGATTCGTGGTCCCGTACCGTCAGGTCGGTCATCTGTTCGACGACCTCCCGCACCAGGTCGACGTCCTCGTGATCGGTCAGCGGCCCGGCGCCGATCGCATAGCCGAAGGTCGGAATGCCCATCCGGTGGGCCAGCCGTACCGGCCGCATGATCCCGACCGCCTGGCCGTCGTGCAGCACCCCGCCGCCCCCGAGTACGAGCAGGTCCAGCCCGGTCTCGGCCGCGATGAGCTGATCCTGGGAGACCCCGGTGTAGGCCACCGCCGCCGTACCGAAATGATCACGCGTGTGCTCGGGCCGCCGGCTGAAGACGACCGGCTCCGCCGTCGGACGTATCCGCCGCAGCGCGTCGAGCACACAGGTGAGGATCGCCTCATCACCCAGGTTCAGGCCTCCGTAGGACCCGAGCACCCCGATCCGGAGGTCGCGACATCGGCCATACGACATCCAGATCCCCCCTCGGCATGGACGTGCGACGACGTACTCTCCACCATCGCACCAGGCCATCGGACAACGTCAAGCGGGCACCGCCGGCCGGCGATCACCCGTCGCCGTCAGGGTGGATCAGGGCCTGCCGCCGACGAGCGGCACTGACTGTTCGCCTCGACGGCATCCGATGGCCGTTCAACGAGCGCAGGCCCGTCAGGCCGCACGACGACAGTCCGAGGTGTGGAGGCAATCCCCTTCGGCAGGCTCCATTGGGGCTTCCTGCCGGTGCTCGTCGGCCTGGCGGCACTGCACTATGTCTTCGCCGCCCGCTGCATGCAGGCCGCCGCGCGGCGTCGGCTGCCGCTGCGCGAGACCCTCATGACGCAGTTCTCGGCCGCCGCGGCCAACCGGCTGACCCCCGCGGGGCTCGGTGCCGCCGCGGTCAACGTCCGCTTCCTGGTCTGCCGGGGCCTGACGGCCGGCGAAGCGATCGCCGCGGTCGCGGCCGTACAGGTCGTCGGCGCCGTCGCGGATCTGCTCCTGTTCCTGGTCGTCGTCCTCGCCGGCCACTGGACCGGCGGTGGCGGCATCGACCTGCTGTCGGCCACGGGGGCACATGTCGCCGGCCTCGCCGGCCGGCTGCCGCTCCCGGTGCGGGCCGGCCTCGTCCTCGGCGTGGCCGGGGCGCTCGTGTGGTGGTGCCGGTCGCGGCGATCCGGCTCTCCCGCCTCCGCACTCGCCGGGATCGCCGACCTCGCGCGCCGGCCACGCGACCTGCTCGCCCTGCTGCTCGCCTCGGCCGCGACCACGCTGGTCATGGGGACGGCGTTCACCGTCAGCGTGCTCGCAGTCCCCGGCGCTGCAAGCCCCCGGCAGGCTCAGACCCTGCTCATCGCCTATCTGCTGGGCGCGGCCGCGGCCTCGGTGGTGCCCACCCCCTCGGGGCTGGGCTCGACCGAGGCGGCTCTGGTCGCCACGCTGGCGTCGGCGGACATCGCCGCGGGTCACGCGGTACAGGCCGTCCTGTTGTTCCGCGCCATCACCTACTGGGCCCCGGTGCCGGTCGGGCTGCTCACCACCCGACCGTTGCGGAGACGTTCCGAACAGTCCGGCGCGCGGCAGCACGATCCACTGCCGGGTGTGGACATCGCGACCGTCCCCATGCAGGCGGCCCGGCCGGCCGCCGGCACACCGTGACCACCGCCGGCACCGCGACCGCGAGACCGGCGGCCCCCGGCGGTCTAGCCGCTCCGCCGCTCCGCGGACATCCCGTCGAGACGGCGCAGGATCACTCCCTCGCGCAGGGCCCAGGGGCAGAGCTCCAGCTGCGGAAGCCCGAACAGGTCCATGGTCGCGTCCGCGACGATGGCTCCGGCCGGCAGCTGGGGCGCCCTCCCCTCGGAGACCCCGGGCAGTTCGGCTCGATCGGCCAAGGACATCTGCGCCAGCCGCTCGGCCCAGTCGGTCACGTCGTTGTGCTTAAGCACCCGCCGGACCCGGATTCCCTCGCTGGACGGCGCGGCACCGGCGATCCGGGCGAGCTGCCTGAACGTCTTGGACGTGGCCACCGCGTGATCGGGCTGGCCGTTTCTCAGCACGTCGCCGACCGTACGGGCGATCTCGGCGCGCACATGTTTGCGCAGTCGCCGCACCTCACCGGCGGGCGGCGGATCCTCCTTGAACCACTCATGGGTGAGCCGCCCGGCGCCGAGCGGCAGTGAGATCGCCGCGTCCGGCTCCTCGTCGACCCCTGATGCGATCTCGAGCGAGCCGCCGCCGATGTCGAGCACCAGCAACCGGCCGGACGACCAGCCGAACCAGCGGCGTACGGCGAGGAAGGTCAGCCGTGACTCGGCCTCGCCGGACAGCACGTCGATGCCGACCCCGGTCTCGTCCCGGATCCCCGCGAGGATCTCGTCGCCGTTGACCGCGTCGCGCACCGCCGACGTGGCGAAGGCCATCAGGTCCTCGACGCCCTTGTCCTCGGCGACCTGCAGTGCCTCCCCCACGAACGCCCGCAGGCGGTCTGCGACCTCATCCGACAGCCGATTGCCCTCCACGAGATTGGCGGTGAGCTTCAGCTGGGCCTTGTGTGAGTAGGCGGGGACCGGCCGCGCGCCACGGTGCGCGTCAACGACCAGGAGATGCACCGTGTTCGAGCCGATATCAAGTACGCCGAGTCGCATGGTGTGACCGTATCCAACCGTGTACGGCGTCCCGGATCAGGCCACGACTTCGGCCTGATCGGCAAGCCAGTCGGGCAGGGCGTTCTGTATCGTAGAACGATTTTTTGCTTAATTGAATCGGATAGGCTCTTGGACGTGGGCCCGCGCAGCGGCGGTGGTTCGATCGACAAAGCGCTCACGGTGCTGGAGGCCTTGGCCCAGCACAGCCGGGTGACCGACATCGCGAGCGCCACCGGGCTGCCCAAGTCGACCGTCCACCGCATCCTGCAGTCCCTCGTCGAGTGGGGGTTCGCCCGAGCCGACGGCGCCAGCGGCTACCTGCCCGGCCCGCGCATCCTGACCCTGGCCGGCAAAGTGATGAACCGCTTCGACCCGGCTCAGCAGGCCGACGGCGCGCTGCACGGCCTGCGCGACCGCACCGGCTTCGCGGTGCACTTCGCCGTCCGCAACGGTGACGAGGCGGTCTACGTCCAGAAGCTCGACGGGCGCCGGCCGTACCAGATGGGCTCGCGGGTCGGGATGAGCCTGGAGCTGCATTCCACCTCGATCGGCAAGTCCATCCTCGCCCAGCTGACCGACGAAGAGATCATCGGCATCATCGGCCGGACCGGGATGCAACCGCGCACCCAGCGTACGATCACCGATCCGCGGGCGCTGCTGCGCCATCTCGGCGAGGTGCGCCGGCGCGGCTACGCCATCGACGACGAGGAGAACGAGACGGGCATCCGCTGCGTGGGGGCCCCGGTCTTCGACCACACGGGCGCGGTGATGGGCGGAGTCTCCATGTCCGGTCTGGCCTTCGAGATCGATCCCGACAACGGCGTCCTCGGCCCCGAGGTGACCAATACCGCGCGTGACGTCTCCCTCGCCCTCGGCGCGCCGCCCGACCGGCTCGCCGCGGAATAGTTCACCGGCAAAGCACGTTGCCGCGGCCATGACCGATCACGCGCTCTTCGAACTGCTCGCACGTCGGCACCAGGGCGTGCTGGCCACCCTGAAAAGCGATGGCCGCCCGCAACTGTCGAACGTCGTCTACGCCTACGACGAGCCCGCACGACTGATCCGGGTGTCCGTCACCGACGACCGGGCCAAGACCCGGAACCTGCGCCGAGACCCGCGCGCGAGCCTCCACGTCACCACCGAGAAGTTCTGGCCGTACGTGGTGGCCGAGGGCGGCGCGGAGTTGTCACCGGTGGCGACCCATCCAGGCGACCCCACGGTGGACGAGCTGGTCGATCTCTACCGCGCTATCCAGGGCGAGCATCCCGACTGGGACGAGTACCGGGCCGTCATGGCCGCCGAGCGGCGGCTGGTGCTGCGTCTGAGTGTGGACCGGGTGTACGGGATCCGCGGCTGAGGCGGCTCGACGCTCGGCGGGGCGCCCGACCGGATCCAGGCCGCCGACCATCCACCGTGCGGCGCGTGCGGCGATGAACCACGGGCCGGGGTCAGCCCGCCCGGTGCAGCGTCGCCTCGGCCGTGCCGCGCCCGCCCCGCTCCTGCCAGCGGTATCCCAGCTCGTGCTCACCGCGCCGGGCGAGCGTCACCGTGCCGTCGAGGCAGTCACCCGAGCGGAAGCCGAGCCGGAAGGTCAGCTCCTCACCGCCCGAGTTCACCAGGTCGAGCTCCCCCTGGCACTGGTCCTCGGGCAACTCCAGATGGCCGCCGCGGTCCCCCGGCCGCATCATGATCACGACTGGTACGCCCCTCGTCTCCACCTCACCGTCACGTTCGCTGGCGTGGCCCCGCCACGCCCCGCCGAACGCCTCCGGGATGGTCCCCTCGGGCGGGCCTTCCGGCGACGGTGTGGCCGGCGGCCCGGACACCTCCGGGGTCGCGGACCAGCCGCCGGCCGGCGCCGCACCGCCACCTCGGGCGAGGCTCAGGTACCCGGCCCCGGCCAGGAGCAGCAGCGCGGCGGCTCCGGCGCCGACCATGGCGAGCGTCCGCCCTCTCATCCGCACCCGGTCGCGGAGCGGCAGGACCGAGGTCCACTCCGCGACGTCCCGGCCGGCCAGCGCCCGGTTCGCGGCCACGGTGAGGGTGAGGTCGACGTCCGGGCGCTCTTCGGCGCCCACCGCTGCGGACGGATCGACGAGCCGCATCAGCAACGCGCGCGCCCGCGGCCGCTCGGCGGGGTTCTTGGCCAGGCAGGCGGCGAGCAGCCCGCGCAGCCGTGGCGGCACCCCGGTCAGATCCGGCACGGCGTGCGCGATCCGGTTCAGCACGGCGGCGATGGTGTCGTCGCCGAAGGTCGGCCGGCCCGTCGCGGCGAACACCATGGTCGAGGCCCACGCGAACACGTCGGTGGCCGGCGACGGCGGCTCCCCGTTCAGCTGCTCCGGGGCGAGGTAGGCCGGCGTGCCCACGAGGTTCGTGGTGATCGTCCCCGACTCGATCGGCCGCGCGATGCCGAAGTCGACGACGCGCGGGCCGTCGGGCCCGAGCAGCACGTTGGCCGGTTTCAGATCGCGGTGCAGCACGCCCGCGCCGTGGATGGCGGTCAGCGCGGTGGCGGTGCCCACCACGAGCCGGTCCAGCTCTCCCCCGCGCAGGGGCCCCTCACGTTCGACCCGTTCCTGCAGGGACGGCCCATCGACGTACTCGCTCACCACGTACGGGCGGGTCTCCTCGGTACTGGAGTGGATCACCCGGGCGGTGCAGAAGGGGGCCACGCGCTCGCACGCCGCCAGTTCCCGGGCGAGCCGGCCGCGGGCCGCCGGATCGGCGTCGGCCTTCAGCACCTTGACGGCGACGCGCTCGCCGCCGGGCGCATGCCCGAGGTACACCACGCCCTGGCCGCCCTCGCCCAGGCGGCCGATCAGCCGGAATCCGCCTAATTTGCGCGGGTCGCCCGGTTCCAAGGAGACGGCTGCCATCGGATTCTCCACGTTCTGTCGCGACCCGAACACATCCGGTATCCCACCGTACTGTCACGGAGCCGTCACTGTCGCGAGCGGGCGTGACTGCGACCAAGGGCGGTGGCCGGCGACCATCACCGGGAGAGCGACCGGGACGGCGACCGTGAGAGCCGCCGCGACCGCCCTCAGCCATCGACCGCCCGGCGCACACCGGGCTCGGCCGGCCCGAGGAAGCGGGGCCGGGGCCGGCGGGCCAGATCGAACAGCGCCTTGGCCGAAGCGGCCAGCTCGCGGGCGTATCCGGCCTTCGTGGTCACGGCCGCCATCGAGGACGAGTCGTGGCCGACGCCCGACGCGTCGATCCCGGCCGCCCGGCACGTCGCCACCGCCCTCGGCAGGTGGAACCGCTGCGTGACGACGACCGCCCGGTGGACGCCGAAGACCCGGCGCGCCCGTACACAGGAGTCCCAGGTGTCGAAGCCGGCGTAGTCGAGGACGACCTTGGCCGCCGGAACCCCATGACCGGTCAGGTAGTCGCGCATCGCCGTGGGCTCGTCGTAGGACCTGGTGCCGTTGTCACCGGTGACGAGGATCGCCCGCACCTTGCCCAGCCGGTAGAGCCGGGCCGCGACGTCGAGCCGGCCGGCCAGGAACGGCGAGGGCCTGTCCCCGAACAGGCCGGCGCCGAACACCAGCGCCACCGGCGCCGCGGGCACCCGCTCGGCCGGGAACCTGTGGCCGGCCGTAGAGGCGTACATCCACGCCGACGGCACCACGGCCAGGTATCCGAGCAGCAGCAGCGCGACGGCTCCCGGCAACGCCAAGCCACGCACCCGCACCGGCCACCGCGCGCGCCAATGTTCCATGATCTGTGTGACGCGCCCGGGCCTGTCGCGGTTCGCCCCGGAATGGACAAGCCCGATCAGGGGTTATGGACCGGGGGCGGTCGTGCCGTCGAGCCGTGGGATCGCCCTCCGCGGTTCAGCGCAGACCCCGAGGAGAGCCCGTACGTGACGACGACGAAACCCCCCGCGGCCTCCGACGGCGTCGGCTTCCGCTCGGAGCGCGGCCCGGTGCTCGCGGCCCTGATGCTCTGCACCGGCCTGGTCGCCCTCGACAGCACGATCATCGCGACCGCGGTGCCGTCCATCGTCAGTGACGTCGGCGGCTTCTCCCAGTTCCCGTGGCTGTTCTCCATCTACCTGCTCACGCAGGCGGTCACCGTGCCGCTGTACGGCAAGTTCGCCGACGTCATCGGCCGCAGACCGGTGATGTTCTTCGGCATCGCGGTGTTCCTGCTGGGCTCGGTGCTGTGCGGGATCGCCTGGAGCATGCCGGCGCTCATCGTGTTCCGCGCGCTGCAGGGCATCGGCGCGGGCGCCGTACAGCCCATGGCCATGACCATGGTCGGCGACCTCTACACGGTCGAGGAGCGCGCGCGGGTGCAGGGCTACATCGCGAGCGTCTGGGGAATCGCCTCGGTGATCGGGCCGGCCCTCGGCGGCGTCTTCTCGCAGTACCTGTCCTGGCGCTGGATCTTCTTCGTCAACCTACCGCTGGGCGCGGTCGCCGCGTGGACGCTGGCCCGCCAGTTCAAGGAGCGGGTCACGCGGCGTTCGCACCGCATCGACTACACCGGCGCCATGCTGCTCACCGCCGGCTGTTCTCTCGCCATCCTGGGCCTGCTCGAAGGCGGGATCGCGTGGGAATGGGGGTCGGTCCGCAGCGTGCTCATCTTCGCGGCGAGCTTCGTCATGCTCGTCGCGTTCGTCGCGGTGGAGCGCCGGGCGGCCGAGCCCATCCTGCCGCTGTGGATGTTCCGTCACCGCTCCCTCAACGGGGCCTCGCTCTCGGCGCTCTGCGTGGGCGCGCTGCTCATGGGCCTCAGCTCCTACGTGCCGACGTACGCGGAGGGGGTTCTCGGCACCGGCGCGGTGGTGGCCGGGTTCGCGCTTGCCGCCATCAGCATGGGCTGGCCGATCGCGGCGAGCCAGGCGGGCCGGCTCTACCTGCGCATCGGGTTCCGCTCCACCGCGCTCATCGGCAGTACGGTCTCGATCGCCGGTACGGTGCTGTGCGCCCTGCTCGACGAGCACGCGCACGTCTGGGAGCTCGCCGGCGCGTGCTTCGTGGTCGGCGTCGGGCTCGGCCTGACCGCGAGCCCGGTGCTCGTGGCGGTCCAGTCGGCCGTCGGATGGGACCGGCGGGGCCTGGTCACGGGGGCGAACATGTTCAGCCGGTCCCTCGGCAGCGCGGTCGGCGTGGCCGTCTTCGGCGCGATCGCCAACGCCACGCTCTCGGACCGGTTCGCCCATCCGCCGAAGGAACTCGCGGGGCGGCTGCCGGACGGCGTCGACGCCACGAGCCTCGTGTCGGCGGGACACGGCACGCCAGAGCGCTCCGCCGTGGCGGCGTTCGTCCGGACCGCGCTCTACGACGCGGCCCACCACGTGTTCCTCGCGGTCGTCGCGGTGGCGGTCGTCGGCCTCGCCGTCCTGCTGCTCATGCCGCGCCGTACCGGTCGGCTCGAACCGGACACCGCCGCGTCCTGACGCCGGCAGAGCCGGAGACGACGCGATGGCGGCACCGGCACGTGGTGCGTGCCGGTGCCGCCACCCGGCTCCGGAGCCCGCAGGTCCCGGAGCCCGGATCCCCGGGTCAGGGACTCGTGCAGGTGGGAGCCGGCGTGCTGCCGCCGCCGTTCCCGGTGAACCCGAAGGTGGTCGAGGCACTGGTGGCGACCGTGCGGTTCCAGCCGGCGTTCCGCACCGTCGCGACCGATCCGCCGGGCGTGTACGTCCCGTTCCACAGGCTGGTGATGCTCTGCCCGGTCGCGAGCGGCCACGACACCGTCCAGCCGTTGAGCGCGGACGTGCCGGTGTTGGTCACCCGGACCTCGGCCTGGAATCCGCCGGACCAGGATCCGGTCGTGCTGTAGGTCGCGGTGCAGGCGCCCGTCGCCGGCGGCGGCGTCTCGCCACCGCCACCGCCACCGCCGCCACCCTGACCGACCCCGGTGACCTCCCCGTTGCCCCCGTCGAAGACCACGTCGGAGCAGCCGTAGAAGGTCTCGTTGCTGTCCGAGCGCTGCCAGACCGAGTAGATGATGTGCCGGCCGCTCTTGCCGGACGGCAGGTTGCCCGACCAGTAGTAGTTGCCGTCGACCGAGCCCACGGCGCCCGTGTCGGCGGGGTGATCGGCGACCAGGAACGGCTGCTCCTCGAGGTCGTTCCAGGCGAGCGGCCGGGTCGGGCTCCAGGAGTCCTTGGTGATGTACAGGTAGAACCAGCCCGGGTGCGCGGCCCACTTGTTGTACTTGAAGTTCAACCGGGCACCGGAGGTCAGATGGGTCACCGGGAAGTCGGCCCGGGCCACATTGAATCCGGTGAAGTTCGGATTACCGCCGCTGCACAATTGCCCGTCGGAGACGAAACCGCGGGTGCGGCCGGCACCATCGGAGCGCAACACGCTGAACCAGTTGTACAGCGAGTTGTCCCCGCTCGTGGCGACGGCGGCCGCGCACGCGGGATTCTGCGGAACAATGTTGCCCTGCGGGCTGAGGCCGTCTTTCCAGCACAGGAACGTGCGGCTGCCGGGCACCATCATCGCGCCATGCGCCGACGCCGGAGCCGCCATGAGCACGGACGCGAACAATACGGGCAGAATGGCGATAGTGATCGCGAGCGCTCTTCTCCGTCGCTTCCTCAAGATGCTTCCCTTCCTGTCGGGTGACGGCTGCACCCTTCCGGCTGCCGCGGCGCTCTGCTGAGACGCTCAGAAAGGCATTCCGCGGCCGGGGCCCGCCGCCATCGATCACTGTCCGGAGATGACGGAATCCGCACTCCCGGTCCAGCGGACGGACCGTAACACGACCCGCTTCAGCAGGGAATGGCGCGCGAGTCCGCGAATTCCCCGCCGGGCGCGGGCCGGGCCGGGAGCAACGCGTCACCGCATGTCAGAGCAAGTGTGCAGGCAGACCGACGGCCGGCCGAAGGGCGTGCGGACATGAAATCTTTCATCCGCGGTCGGCCGGGCACCCGGACGGCGGCATTCCGCCGCGCATTGTTCGGCCGCCATTGCCTACCGGCGAACAAAACGACCATGAAAGGGTCTTTTGATTTTCCGCATAATGGCCGGAGGGCGGCCTTTTGCCACGCGGGATGGCCTTCGCCGACCGCCCGCTCCGGCGAACGTCGCCGGGCCGGCCCGATATCGCCGCACCGATGGCAATGTGGGAGCGCTCCCACGCTCCTGCGGCCCTGATCATAACCCACCGGATGTGATCACGAGAATGTTCTTTCATGAGTTTTCACGCTTCTTCGCCTGGCCCGATCTCGCGGCGGGCGGGCCGGACCGGTGGCCGCCAACGGCCGAAGCGGCCTCTCACTAGGGACGCGACGGCGGGCGGGCGGGCGGGATTCGAAACGCGGCATTAACACGCCCGTCACGATCTCTTGACACTGCGCCGTCGTCACCTAATCCTTGGGAGCGCTCCCACACCCCGCGTTGGACCGTCTCGGCCCGAAGGGAGTGATCGGCGTGACCGTCCAGGAACCAGTTGTCGACCAAGAAGCCGTTCCCACGCTCGCACACGTGGCCAAGCTCGCCGGTGTGTCCCCCGCGACGGCGTCCCGCGTGATCAATGGCTCGGCCCGGGTGAGCCATGGCGCACGGACACAGGTCGAGGAGGCCGTGCGAAGACTCGGCTACGTGCGCCGCCCCGCCGCGTCCACCCCGCCCGGCCGCCGCCGCCGGTCGATCGCCGCGGTGATCTGTGAGGACAGTGAGCGGATCTTCACCGACCCGTTCTTCGCACGCTTGCTCTGGGGGGTGCGACGGGAACTCGACGGCGGCCCTCAGCTCGTCGTGCTCATGGTGGGCCGGGCCGAGGAGTGGCGTGCCGTGGCCGACTACGTCCGCGGCGGCGACGCGGCGGGCGTGCTGCAGATCGGCATGCACAGCAACCACCCCTTCGCCCTGCTGCACGCGACCACCGGGATTCCCGTGGTGCTCGCCGGCCGGCCCGCCTCGGGCACGCCGCTGCCCTATGTCGACGCCGACAACCGCGGCGGCTCACGTGCGGCGGTGGAGTACCTCGCCCGGTCAGGACGCCGTGTGATCGGCACCATCGCCGGTCCGCCCGACATGAGCGTCGGAATCGACCGGCTCGAGGGCTTCCGGGCGGGCATGGGCGAGGCCGGGCTGCTGGCGAACGGGCTCGTCGCCTATGGCGACTTCCGGCAGGCGTCCGGCGAGCACGCGATGAACCATCTGCTCGATCGCAGGCCCGATCTCGACGCCGTCCTCGTCGCCTCCGACCTCATGGCGGTCGGGGCGCTGCGGGCGCTGCGCAGGGCCGGCCGGCGCGTCCCCGAGGATGTGGCGGTCATCGGGTTCGACGACGCGCCGCTGGCGCAGCAGGTGCGCCCGCGGCTGACCACCGTGCGCCAGCCCATCGAGGACATGGGCGCGCGGATGGCCGCTGAGCTGCTCAGACGGATCGCCGGCAAACCCTCGCCGGACAACAAGATCATCCTAAAGACCAAATTGATCATCCGCGATTCGGCCTGAGTCGCGTCGGAACAGGTGCCCGCCACGGGCGCCTCTGTGCTCTGCGTGTGACCCGAGCCAAGCCGAGCCGGTCCCGTCGGCCTCGGTGCAGATCCGATCGATCCATCAGGAGGATCCCAGATGAGAAGACGCCACAGATGGCGGAGGCTGACGGCGTTCGGAGCCGGTGTGCTCCTGACCCTGAGCAGCCTCGTCGTGTCGGCGGGCAGTGCCCACGCCGCCGTTCAGTGCCAGGTCAACTACGCGAAGAACGACTGGGGCTCGGGCTTCACCGCCAACATCACCATCAACAACCTCGGTGACCCCCTCACCGGCTGGACCCTGCGCTACGCCTACGCCGGGAACCAGCGGCTGCAGAACGGCTGGAACGGCTCCTGGTCGCAGTCCGGCCAGAACGTCACCGTGACGAACGCGCCCTACAACGGAAACCTCGCCACGGGCGCGAGCGCGACGACGAGCGCCAACTTCTCCTACAGCGGCACGAACACCGACCCGACCGCCTTCTCGGTCAACAACGTCGCCTGCAACGGCGCGGCCGCCAACACCCCGCCGACGGTCTCGATCTCCAGCCCGACCGCCGGACAGCAGTTCCCGGTCGGCAGCAACGTGACCGTGAACGCGACGGCGAGCGACGCCGCACCGGGCAGCGTCAGCACGGTGGAGTTCTTCCGCGACGGCCTGCTGGTCGGCTCGGACACGACGGCGCCGTACAGCTTCACCCACACCGCCCTGCCCGCAGGGAACTACACGCTGCAGGTGAGGGCGACCGACGACCAGGGGGCGACGGGCACCGCGCAGGTCGCGATCGTCGTGAACTCCGGGCCGACGCTCGTGGTCAGTCCCGCGTCCGTGAGCGTCCCCGAGGGCGACACCGCGAACTACACCGTCAGGCTGTCCGCGGCCCCGTCGGCGAACGTGACGGTGGCATCGGCGCGGACCGCCGGTGACACCGACATCACCGTGTCCGCCGGCGCGTCCCGTACGTTCACCACCACCAACTGGAACACCGCGCAGACGGTCACGCTCGCCGCGGCCGAGGACGCCGACCAGACGGCCGGGCAGGCCACGGTGACGGTGAGCGCCACGGGCTACCCGTCGGTGCCGGTCACGGCGACCGAGGCCGACAACGACGCGCCTCCGGTCAGCTCCTACATCGACGAGTTCACCACGCAGTACAACAAGATCAAAGCGCCGGGCAACGGCTACTTCTCCGCGGAGGGGGTCCCCTACCACTCGATCGAGACGCTGCTGGTCGAGGCGCCCGACCACGGGCACGAGACGACGTCCGAGGCATTCGGCTTCTGGCTGTGGCTCGAGGCGCAGTACGGCCGGGTCAGCGAGAACTGGGCGCCGTTCAACCAGGCGTGGAACGTGATGGAGCAGTACATCATCCCGACCGCGGCCGGTCAGCCGGGCGGCCAGGCCAGCTACAACCCCGGTGACCCGGCCGACTACGCACCAGAGTTCGGGCAGCCGAGCCAGTATCCGGTCCCGCTGTCCACGAGCGTCGTCGCCGGCCAGGACCCGCTCGCGAGCGAGCTGCAGCAGGCGTACGGCAACCGCAACATGTACTCCATGCACTGGCTGCTGGACGTCGACGACGTCTACGGCTTCGGCAGGAACCGCACCGGCGCCGAGTGCGGCGACAACACCCAGCGGGTGACCTACATCAACACCTACCAGCGCGGCCCGCAGGAGTCGGTCTGGGAGACCGTGCCGCACCCCTCCTGTGACACCGGCCGGTTCGGCCAGTCGGGCGGCGGCGGCTACCCGCCGCTGTTCATCCAGGGCTCGACCGCCAACCAGTGGCGCTACACGGCCGCGCCCGACGCCGACGCCCGCGCGGTGCAGGCCGCCTACTGGGCGCTGACCTGGGCGACCGAGCAGGGCAACCAGTCGCAGATCTCGGCCACGGTGACCAAGGCCGCCAAGATGGGCGACTACCTGCGATACGCCTTCTACGACAAGTACTTCAAGAACCCAGGCTGCACCTCGCCGTCCTGCGCGGCGGGCAGCGGCAAGAGCAGCTCGGCCTACCTGCTCAACTGGTACTTCGCCTGGGGCGGGGACATGAGCGACGCGTGGTCGTGGCGGATCGGCTCCAGCCACAACCACGGCGGCTACCAGAACCCGCTCGCGGCGTGGGCGCTCTCACCGGCCGGGCCGGCGGCGCTACGGCCGCGGTCGTCGACCGCGCCGGCCGACTGGCAGCAGAGCCTCACCCGCCAGGTGCAGTTCTACACCTGGCTGCAGTCGGCCGAGGGCGCCATCGCCGGCGGCGCGACCAACAGCTACGGCGGCGCGTACGGCGCGCCGCCGTCCGGGACGCCGACGTTCTTCGGCATGGCCTATGACGTGGCGCCGGTCTACCATGACCCGCCGTCGAACCAGTGGTTCGGCTTCCAGGCGTGGGGAATGCACCGGCTGGCCGAGCTGTACTACGTGACCGGCAACACCCAGGCCAAGGCCGTGCTGGACAAGTGGGTGAACTGGGCCACGACCAACACCACCCTCGGCACGGGCAGCTCGTTCCAGATCCCGAACGAGATGGACTGGAGCGGCGCCCCGGCGGCCAGCTTCAGCAGCGCCACCGGCACTCCGGGCGCCAACCCCGGATTGCACGTCACCATCCGCAACCGCACCAACGACGTCGGCGTCGCGGCGGCCTACGCCCGCACGCTGATCTACTACGCCGCCAAGGAGGGCGGCAGCACGCTCGGCACGCAGGCCAAGAACACCGCCAAGGGCCTGCTCGACCGGATGCTCCTGCTCAAGGAGTCGAAGGGCATCACGGTCACCGAGACCCGCGCCGACTACAACCGGTTCGACGACGTCTGGAGCTCCTCGAACCAGCAGGGTCTCTACATCCCGTCCGGCTACTCGGGCACGATGCCGAACGGCGACACCATCCAGCCCGGCTCGACGTTCATCGGCATCCGCTCGTTCCTCCGTGACGACCCGGAGTGGCCGAAGGTCCAGAGCTACCTCGACGGCGGAGCCGCGCCGACCTTCGTCATCCACCGGTTCTGGGCACAGGCGGACATCGCCATGGCACTGGCCGACTACGGCTCGCTGTTCCCGAACGGCTAGGAGGCGTGATCCAGCAGGAGTAGTACGGAATCGAAGAGCACGGCCCGCAGGGGCGGGCGGCACCGGCCGCCCGCCCCTGCGGCGTGCCCGGAGGATGACGCCGGCCGCGTCCGCTCAGGCGCGTCGCCGGCCGTCGCGCCGTCGGCGCGGCGTGAACCGGCGGCGAACTTCTCCGGTTCACTTGGCCGAACGGCCAAACCTTGCAAGGCTTACACGCACTCTAAGAAGCGAGACCCCATGACAGCCTCTGGGAGGTGAAGGCGTGGCAGCCCACACGCAGGAGCCGGCCTCATGACGGCCCGCGACCGCAATCACGACGGCGGACCGGCCGCGGCGCCGCGTCCGCGCAGCACGGCGGACGCACCGGTGCACACCGTGATCCCGATGCGGCAGCGCACCGCGCCGAGGTCGCGCCCCTCGGCCGCTCCGCAGGCGAGCGGTTTCTGGAACGCGCTGGACGACGCCGAGCGCTCCGCGCTGCGCACGGCCGCCCGGCCGCGGACGTACTCCACCAACATGCCGCTGTGCAACCAGGGCGACCGGTCCGACTACGTCGTGATCATCGAGCACGGCTGGGTGAAGGTGACGTCCGCGACCGAGAACGGGCACGAGGTGATGCTCGCGGTGCGCGGACCGGGCGACCTGGTGTGCGAGGGCGCCGTGCTCGGCGACCGGCAGCGGTCGGCCACCGTCGCCGCGATGAGCCCGCTGCGCACCCTGGTCATCCCGGCCGGCCGGTTCACCGCGTTCCTCGACGAGTTCCCTCGGACGTGGCGCATGGTCAGCGAGACGGTCGTGCACCGGCTCGACGACGCCGACCGCAGGGTGCGCGCACAGGCCTCCTCGACCGGCGCGCAGCGCCTCGCCCTGCTGCTGATCGAACTGTCGGAACTGTCGCAGCGGGAGGACGGCCGAGCCGGCGACGGCACTCTCGAGATCAGGCCGCCGCTGTCGCAGGAGGAGCTGGCCAGCTGGGTCGACGCCTCCCGCGAGACGGTGGCTCGCGCGCTCAAGGTGTGGCGGGCGCACGGCCTCGTACGGACCGAACGGCGCAAGATCACCATCCTCGACGCGGCCGGGCTGCGCGCCTACGCCCAGCAGGGCACGCCCGCCTCCGATACCGGATAGGGGCGGCCCCGCACCATCACGACCAGGACGGATGGCCCTCGGCCCGGGCACCGGCGGTGACGGCCCGGGCGAGGGTCCCGTCGGCCCGTATCGCCCACACGCGCGGCTCTTCGACCGGCCCGCGCGCGTAGGCGATCCACTTGCCGTCGGGCGACCAGGTGGGATCCATCTCGTACACGGCGTCGGCGGTCACCCGCCGCGCACCCGATCCGTCGGCGTTCATGACCCAGATGTCACCCTGCCGATCGGACCCGCGCCGCGTGTAGGCGATGCGGCCGCCGTCCGGGGAGAAGACCGGGTCGGCCGCGGTGCCCTGCACCGACGTCAGTTTGGTCCACGGCGCGCTCGGGTCGGCCGGATCGAGGAGGTAGATCTGCTGCGTGCCGTCGCGCTTGCTCCAGAACGCCAGGCTCCGACCGTCCGCCGACCACGCCGGATCGTCCTCCACCGCCGCCGACGTGGTGAGCCGCTGGAGCCCCGATCCGGTCACGTCGATCATGAAGATCTCCGGGTCGTCCCCGACCTTCCCGACGAAGGCGAGCCGCCGGCCGTCGGGCGCCCAGGCCACCCGCCCGCCGGTGATGCGGTCGGTGACGAGCGCGGCCTCGGAACCGTCGGCCCGCATGACCCACACTTGGTGGCCGTTCCCCACGCGGCGGGTGAATGCGATGCGAGTGCGGTCGCGTGACCACTGCGGCAGCATGTCGCACTCCGAGTCCCGGGTGAGGCGCTGCGGGCCGTCGGCGCGCGGCGCCGTCCGCGCGATGTAGGCGTGGCACTCGCTCGGCCAGCCGGCCGCGGT
>NZ_JABVEB010000111.1 GCF_014323665.1 Actinomadura sp. HBU206391
GAAGTTGATGCCGTCGTAGGAGTCCTTCCACCCCTGGTTGATCAGGCCACGATCGGTCTTGCGCTGGTACTCCACGAAGCCGTCGCCGTCGAGATCGCCATATTGCTCGATCCATTCCATCGCCCGGTCGGCGTGCGGCAGCAGCCTCTTCACCTGCTCTTCGTGCAGACCCCAGCGACGCAGTTCGCCGAGCACGATGACGAACAGCGGCGTGGCGTCGACCGATCCGTAGTAGGCGGCACCGCGTGGGGTGCCGTGCAAGACGCCGGAGTCGACGCCGCTTCGGAGCTCATGCATGATCTTGCCTGGCTCCTCCTCGTTGAGGGAGTCGATCCGCTCGCCCTGAAGGTCCGCCAGGGTCCAGAGCGTGCCCAGCGCCAGCGAGGTGTCCAGGGGCAGCGTCATCAACGAAGAGATCAGGGAGTCTCGCCCGAAGATCGTCATGAACCAGGGCGCACCCGCCGCGACCGAGGGCGGCCGATCGGGATGTGCTTCGTCGAAGATCCGTAGTGAGCCGAGATCCGCCCGGCTCCGCTCCAGCGCCTTCGCCAGGCCAGAGTGCTGGGTCCACACCACCGGTGCCTCCTGTTCCCAGATCTGCAGACGGCGCACCGGGTCGGCATGGGCGGTCGGGCAGTGTGGAGGAAAGCGCGGCGGCACCTCCTCGCCGTCGATCACCGGCTGCACCAGCACGGTCGTTCGCCATGTGCCACGGGCGGGAACGGCGATGAGGAAGGAGAGCCCTCCCTGCCCGGCCAAGGCCCGGTTGGCGCTGATCCGCACCCCCCGCTGCCGGCCGGGCAGGCACACCGCGATCTCCAGACTGTCGACCTCCACGGTGATCGAAAGATCACCACGTGCGCGGATGCGGCCGGCCTTCACGTCGAACAGGTCACAGAGATCCGAATCGACGCGGAGTTCGAGGTTCAGCCCGGTCGGCTCGTGCGACAGGTTGTGAACCGTGATGTCCTCGCGCATGCCGGCCCCGACGTAACGGGCACGCGTGACGAGGAGGCTGCTCTCGGCTTTGCCGGGCCGGGGCCGTCCCCGGCCCAGGAATGTCGCCGAGAACGGATCGGCGGGCATCACGGTCAACGGCTCGAGCGGCTCGCCGTCGACCCGCAGTTCCCATCGCGATACCAGGCGAGTGTCCCGGAAGAAGATGCCGTGGATCCCGCCGTGCTCAATGTCCCCCGACCGTGCACAGACGCAGAAGGACGTACCCTCCACGAGCGTGACCGTACCCGTCGCGGACGCGGACGGGGTCTCCTGGGCTGCCCAATCGGTCATCCTGCCCCCCGGTGCATCAAGCGGCCTGCCCTCGCCGGGCGACTGCTCCCCCGTCGGCCGACACGGACCGTATTCGGTCGGAATACCCCCGAATCGACCGCTGATTCAGCAGGTCGATCCCCTATCCCACAGCGCGGGTGATGGTGCACGGGATGAAGATCGCTCAGCTCGCGGGTCCGGCGCCGGGGCCTGGGCTTCTAAGCTCCCATGCATGGCAAAGTACTTCGACGTGCATCCGGACAACCCGCAGCCCCGGGCGATCCGTCAGGTGGTCGATCTCATCCGCTCGGACGGGCTGATCGCGTACCCGACGGACTCGTGCTTCGCACTCGGATGCCGGCTCGGCAACAAGGAGGGCATCGACCGGATCAGAGAACTCCGCCGCCTCGACAGCGGCCACCATTTCACCCTGGTGTGCAGGGACTTCGCTCAACTCGGCCAGTTCGTGCAGGTCGGCAACGCGTTGTTCCGCTCGATCAAGGCGGTGACTCCCGGCAGTTACACCTTCATCCTGCCGGCGACGAAAGAGGTGCCACGGCGACTGCTGCATCCCAAGAAGAAGACGGTCGGCGTCCGGATCCCTGATCACGCCGTCGTGCAGGCGTTGCTCACCGAACTGGGCGAACCGCTGCTGTCGAGCACCTTGCTGATGCCCGGCGAGTCCGAACCCATGACCCAGGGCTGGGAGATCAAGGAGACGCTCGACCACGTGGTGGACGCCGTGATCGACTCTGGCGAGTGCGGCGACGTGCCGACGACGGTCATCGACTTCTCGCAGGACGAACCCGAGATCCTGCGCAGGGGCGCCGGAGACCCGTCCCACTTCGAGTAGATGATCGGCGGTAGGACGTCGCTTCAGAGTGCGAAGACGGCCGGCCTGCGGCTTCGCCGCCGGACACGGCGGGCCCGTCATCCCCGCGATCGCGAGAGCGCGAGGAGGACGGGCCCAGTGATCCACGATGCGGAGTGCGGGCGGGAAGCGCGCCGCAGACGGCAGAACCGGGGTCGTCAGGGAGCGTCCACGACGATCCCGCCGCTGGAGGAATCCTGGACCGAGACCGCGGCTCCTGCATAGTTCGCGTTAACAGCGGACCGCTCGGCCGCGTTGGGCGTGGCGTTACTGCACGCGACTCCGCCGGTCGAGCCGGACATCAGCGACGAACAGGGGCCGGGCTTGCGGTCCGGCAGGCCGAGGCTGTGACCGAGTTCGTGCGCGGCGATCCGGGTGGTGTCGTACCCGTCGTTCACGGCCTGCCGGCCGAACCACACGGTGACCCGGCCGCCGGGGCGGACCGGCCCGAGCGTGGCCCGCGGCCAGCCGTCATCGGCGACGATTCGGATCTCGGCGCGCCCGCCCGAGGAGACCTTGACCAGACGGACGTTCTGGACGCTGGAGTTCCAGGCACCGATCAAGGTGCGCGCGGCTGTGCGGTGCAGCATGGCGGGGGGCCTTCCTCTTTCGAGAGCAAGCGTTGCCGCATGACCCGAGCTAGGTCGGCCTGAGCATATTTGTGGGTAAACCGGTTAACAAGTGGCGTTATGTACCGAAAAGTCCCCAGTCATATGGCAAATTTGCGTGTTCTCACACCCGCTCATGTGCGCGACATGCGACCCACCGCAAAGGCCCGTCCAGGCTTCTGGGAGTGTCGGAAATCGTCATCGTGCGAACGACCGCGCGACGGCCGCCAGTTCGTCCAGCGTCCGGCAGGTCTCCTCGTGGGGAAGCGTGGGCAGATCGAACAGCACCTGGTCGACGCCGGCGTCCGCCAACGGCGCGACCGCTCACCTGCGAGATCGCGGCAGGTAGGTGAGCCCTTCCCTCAGCCGGCGTCCGGATCGGCCTGGCTCGCGCGAAGGCGTTCCAGTTCGCGCCGGTCGCGTTTGGTCGGACGGCCCGCGCCGCGATCACGCCGTCCGATCGGAATCAGGGCCTCGCGCGGCGGCGGCGGTGGGCTGTTGTCGGTGAAGCACTCCGCCGCCTCGGGCGCGCCGACCCGTTTCCGCACGATCTGCCGCACGATGACGATCCGCTCGCGCCCGCCATGGCGCAACCGCACCTCGTCACCGGGTCGCACCACCGAGGCCGGCTTGACGCGTTCGTCGTTCACCCGGACATGGCCGCCGCGGCAGGCGGCCGTGGCCATCGAACGGGTCTTCACCAGCCGTACGCACCAGATCCACACATCGACCCGCACCGACCCCGCATCCGCCGCCATGCCACGACCCTAACGCCGCCCATTCGATTCAGCGGAACGCCCGCCGCCCCTTCCCTGCGGTAGCCGATCCGGCGATGATCGTTTGGCATTGGATCTTGCTGTGACCGAAGGTGGGCAGAGAATGGAAATCTCACGACGCGACGCGCTGTATGCGGGAACGGTGCTAACAGGGGCTTCCTTGGCCGGGCCGGCATTCGCGGCCACCGCATCCGCCGCCGCACCGGCCACCCCGTCGGGTGCGAGCGGAGGGCGCATGCGCGCAAGAGAATTCGGAGTCA
Source organism: Actinomadura sp. HBU206391 (assembly GCF_014323665.1). GTDB lineage: Bacteria > Actinomycetota > Actinomycetes > Streptosporangiales > Streptosporangiaceae > Actinomadura_C. The sequence continues at coordinate 3,785 of NZ_JABVEB010000111.1, forward strand.
CTCCCGGTAACTTCGGCACCGGGAAGCAGAACGCCATCACGGACGTCGCCGAGGTGCGGGTCGGCCACGTGACGCTGAACCGCGGCAAGAACGTGCGCACCGGGGTGACCGCGATCCTGCCGCACGCCGGAAATCTGTTCCAGGAGAAGGTGCCCGGCGCAGTGTTCGTGGGCAATGCGTTCGGAAAACTGGCCGGTTCCACCCAGGTGCAGGAGCTGGGGACCATCGAGACGCCCATCGTGCTCACCAACACGCTGAGCGTGGGACGTGCCGTGGACGCCGTCGTGGGCTGGACTCTCGAGCAGCCGGGTAACGAAGACGTCCGCTCGGTCAACGCACTGGTCGGAGAGACCAACGACGGGACCCTGAACGACATCCGGGGCCGCCATGTCAGCACCCGGGACGTCGAGAAGGCGATCGAGAACGCCACCCAGGGACGGGTGGCCGAAGGAGCGGTCGGTGCGGGCACCGGGACGATCTGCTTCGGCTGGAAGGGCGGCATCGGCACCTCCTCACGCGTGCTTCCGAGCGGCTACACCGTCGGGGTCCTGGTCCAGACCAACTACGGCGGCACGCTGATGGTCGAAGGGGTGCCGGTCGGCGAGGAGCTCAGGGCCCCCACCACCGCCGCGGCCACGCCGGACGGCGGTTCGTCGGCGGACGGCTCCTGCATGATGGTCATCGCCACCGACGCACCCCTCGGCGAGCGCAACCTGGAGCGGCTGGCGGCGAGGGCCAACTTCGGACTGGCCCGGACGGGGTCGGCGTACTCGAACGGCAGCGGCGACTTCGCCATCGCCTTCTCCACCGCGACCGGGCTGCGGCAACGGCACGGCGAGACGGCCCCACGCCCCTTCACCCTGCTGCCCAACGACGCGATGTCGCCGCTCTTCCAGGCGGCGCTCGAGGCGACGGAGGAGGCCGTCTACAACTCGCTCTTCATGGCGACCACGACGACGGGCAACGGGAGGACCATCGCGGCGCTCCCCCTCGACGAGGTCCGCGGGCTGTTCCAGAAGTACGGCAGGCACCCTCAGGGCTGACCGGCGGGATGTCGAGTCCGGACGGCGGCCCGCCTGACCACCAGCCTCCCCGAACAGCACTACCTGCAGACCCGGGCCGCCCGGCTGCCCCAGGACGGCCGGTAGCCCGGCGCGGTCGGAGGCCGCTACGGGCGCGGCGACGCACGGGAGACTCAGCCGGGCGGTTCGGGCACGATCAGCCCCAACGCGGCCGCCAGGTCGATGGTCCTGCGGGGCGTCGAGCACTGCCTGGCCAGGCTGGTCTGGTCGAGCCGGCCGTTACGGGCTTGGAACAGGAACTTCGCGGCGGGATGCCGTCGCAGCTGGTCGGTGGTGAGCTCGTCGGCGACGCGATGCGCCGCGGCGACCAGGGCAGGGAAAAGCGACCGCAGGTCCGCGGCCCACTCTTCGAGCGCCTCCAGCCAGCCGCGTGCTGCGGCGTCCGATGACGAGGAGAACCGCGCGATCTCCTGAGCCAGCTCCGGCCAGGTGAAGTCACGCCAGGGTTTGGTCTTCAGGACGGGCAACTGCCACTGGCGCTTGGCGATCGACCAGTGGTCCGCCTGCGCCTCGACCGAGTGGATCGTGAATCCCGGGACGCACAACGCGGTCAGGTTCCAGCCATGGCAGGCCCCGGTGTCAAGGCCGAAGATCCTGCCGTCGCGGATCATCGGCTCACGCCCGGTCACGTGATGGCCGAACACGACCGGCTTGGCGTCGGTGTAGTGACCGTGCCAGTAGCCGTCAGGGAACAGCGCGGTGAGCTCTCGTTCGCCGCTGGTCGAGCCGCAGAGGATCTCCTCTTTCTGGTCGGCCAGCGCGATCCCGGGCAACATCGCGGCGTGGACGACGCGCACATGCTCGTTCTCGAAGTAGTACGGCAGTGTCCGCATCCAGTCGACCGTCTCGGCGTAGCTTTCGCCCAGTTGCAGGCGCGTGATCTCTTGCGCGTAGGAGAAGATCCCGCGCACGTGCTTGCGTTCGTGGTTGCCCATGACCACGACCGAGTTCGGCCGCTCGCGGAAAAGCCCGACCACGTCACCGGGCGCCGGACCGCGATCGACCAGATCGCCGACGCTGACCAGCAGGTCGTCGGCGCGGAGGTCGACTTTCTCCAGCAGTTCGAGCAATTCGTCGAAGCAGCCGTGGATGTCGCCGATGACAATGGTACGCCGCACGCGGGTGAGCCTAGGCAGGCATCGGTTCGGCGCGCAAAGGAATATTCCCGCGCCACCGGGCCGCCCGGTGGCGCGGGTCCCGTTTCCGAGAGGGAAGGGGAGCTCATCGAGGCTCAGGCGCGCGGAGCCGCCGTGGAGTCACGGAGGACCAGCGAGACCGACAGCAACAGCGAACGCGGGTGCCGCTGCGGTTCCTCGATGCAGTCGAGCAGCATGCGGGCCGCCTCGGCCCCGAGCTCGTGGTGCGGTACGCCCACGGTCGTCAGGGGCGGGCGGAGCTTGTCGAGGAACGGCATGTCGTTGAAGCCGACGACGCTGATGTCCTGTGGGCATGAGATGCCCCGTTCCGCGAACACGTCGTAGCAGCCCAGCGCGATCAGGTCGTTGCCCGCGACGACGGCCGTGCATCCCGTCCCACGGTCGAGCAGTTCACGCATCGAACTGGCGCCGTCGCCTTCGCTCCAGTGCGCGCATTCGACGATGAGGGCGGGGTCGTCCACCACCCCGTAATCGCGGATGGCGTGCCGGAAGGCGCGCGATCGCACGACACCCGTAGAGGTGGTCTGGGGGCCCGCGATGTGGGCGATCCGGGTGTGGCCCAGGTCGACCAGGTGCTTCACGGCGAGAGCGATGCCCGTGGCGTCGTCGCCGACGACGAAGGGCATCCGCAGGTTCTCGATGCGGCGGTTGATGAGAACGATCTTGACGTCCTGCTCCTGCAACCGCTGGAGCAGGGGATGGTCCAGCAGCGCGGTGGCGATGATGAGGCCCTCGACCTGACGTGACCTCAGCGATTCGATCAATGCTCGCTCACGCTGCGGGTCGTTGTCGGTGTTGACGATCAGGGCGCTGTAGCCGGCCGACTCGAGGACGTTCTCGATCCCGCGGACGATCGGAGGGAACAGGGGGTTGGTGAGGTCTGGGATGACCAGGCCAACCGTGCTCGACTTCGAGGTCTTGAGACTGCGTGCGATGGGGTTCGGCTGGTACCCCAGCTCCTCGGCGGCCCGCATCACGCGTCGCACCGTCTCGGCGTTGACGAGTTGCTGCGCCTTCGGATTCAGCGCTCGTGACGCGGTGGTGGCGTGCACTCCGGCGACCTCGGCGACGTCACGAAGCGTGGCGGGCTGCTGCGGCTGCCTGCCCTCCGGGGCATCCCGTCGCGGCTCGGAAGGACGTTCGACGCTCATGGGCCCGGCTCTCCTTCCGGTCCGATCCATCGCGTACGCCCCAAGGTCGCGAACAGTCCGAGCACGATCGCGAGCGCCGTGGCCCAGGCGAAGATCTGAGCGTACCGGTGAGCCTGCGCGAGTCCTCCGGCAAGCTGAGCGGCCACGGCGCTTCCGAGGAACAACGCCCCGGCGAACCCCGATACGACCGTGGCACGAGCGGACGGCAGCACTTCCGTCGCCCATGTCTGCAACGACGAGTGCATCGAAACCCAGGCCAGACCGAGGAAGCAGGCCGCCGCGAGCGCCACTGCGGGGGAACGGGACAGGGTGACCAGTCCGCATCCGGCCGCGGCCGCGGCCGCACCGAGCGCGATGAGTCGTGAGGCACGCGTGCGGTGCGCCAACGCCCCTACCAAGCGGGCGAACCCGAACACGGCGACACCGTACAGGGCGGTCACGGCTCCCGCGACGGACGCGCTGGCCCCGGACGCCTCGACGGCGGTGGGCAGTACGGTCAGCACTCCGAGCAGCACCATGCCCTCGAGGAACGCCAGGGCGAGGACCAGCCGGGTCGGCCCCGAACGGGCGACCGCGGCCAGCGGCGCGAGCAGGCTGCTGTGTTCGCGCACGATCGGCGGCCGGGGAAGCCTGCCGAGTGAGACGACGAGACAGAGAGCGATGAGGCCGGTCAGCACGAACGCGAAGCGCCAGCTGGTGAACTCGGCCAGCGCGCCCGCGCCGGCAGAGGCGAACCCCGTTCCCAGCGCGACGCCGGCCATGAGCCTGGTCACCTCCGGCTGCCGCCGTTCGGACGACACCGTGTCACCGATATAGATCAGGCTCGCCGGCACCGCCGCGGCGAAACACGCACCGGTCAGGCCCCGGGTCACGCCGAGGGCCAGCGGGCTCTGCGCGAACGCCGCCACGGTCGTGCTCACCGCGGCGAGCGACAGCGCCACCCGCATGGTCCGCACCAGGCCGATGCGGTCCGAGACCATCCCCCACACCGGCTGCATGAGCCCGTACGCCAGGAAGTAGGCACCGGCCGCGTTGATGATCATTGACAGCGGTGCACCGAGATCGCGCGCCATCGCGATCAGCATCGGCGGCATCGCGAACCGGTCGAGCGTGCTGGCGAACGCGACCACTTGCAGCTGTCGCGGTGCCCGCGAAGAGCTTTCGGTCATCGGCGGGTCGTCACGTACGGGTCGATGAGTCCCCGCGAAGGGTCGAGCGCGGTCGCGAGCACGTCGGTTCCGTCGACCAGTGCCGGCATGTACCTCCGTCGCAGTCCGACGACCGTCTCCATCGCCTGAAGGTCGGCGATGCCGTCGACGACGAGCCCTTCCGCGGGGTCCTTCAACCGTTCCAGGTAGCGTGCGGCCAGGGCGTCCGGAAGCTTCAGCGCCGCGGACGCCTCCTCGACCACGATGTGGTCGACGGTGCCGCCCGAGATCTCGCGGGCGGTGTCGCGGAGGGCGTCGGCGAGCGCCTCGACGAGCGCCCTCTTTCGGTCGCCGACCGTGCTCAGGACCGTGCCGAGGTAGGGATGGCACACGTCGGTGAGCCCCGCGAGCCGCACCGCGCCGGCCTCCTCGGCCCTCAGCTCGTTGCCCGCGTTCAGCATCGTCGCGTCACAACCGCCGGCCAGCAACGCATCGAGGCGGCGGGGCGTGGAACCGAGGGTGACCACGCGGTAGTCGCCGCGGTCGAGGCCGAGAGTCTCCAGCAACGCGTAGAGCCCGAAGGCGAATCCGGAGCCGGGCACGTCGACACCGATGTCCGCGCCCTTGAGGTCGGCGGCCGAGGTGATCCCGGGTCGCCCATAGACGCCGAGCCCGAGCCCCCGGTCTATCGCCGCGACGATCTTCACGTCGGCGGTCTCGCCGAGCGGGTTGTCGGCGACGAAGCGGTAGGCGACCACGTTGTCGGGGCTGGTGAGCGTCGCGTCGAGATCGCCGTCGAGCAGCGCTCTGCACTGCGCCGGCGAGGACGGGACGGCCTTCTCCAGCACGCTCAGACCTCGTTGATCGAGCAGGCCGAGACGCCGGCCGACGCGCAGCAGCACGGATGGGCTGAAGGCACCGACCACGAGTTGGCGTGTCACGATCCGCAGTTCCCCTTCCTCGCACCGGCCGGACCGAACCGGTCGCGGCGGCTTGCACTCGTTTGCAGGAACGCGCTGACGAACCCGGTCGAGCTATTGACAGTAAAAAGACTAAACCCCATGCTGCTGCACACCGCAATCGTTTGCGGTCAATACGTCCAGGCGTCACAAAGCTCACAGAGGAGGGCTCATGACCGCCTCATCTCCTTGCCACCACCCCAAGGTCCGCGGCAGATCTCGGCGAGGTCCAGGCAGGTTGGCCGTAGCGGTGGCCGTCATTGCCGCTCTGGCGCTGACGGCCTGCGGTCAGCGACCGTCGGAGTCTTCGGAAAGCGACACCAAGAAACCGATCGTCATCGGCGCGTCCCTTCCCTTGACCGGAGACTTCGCACAGCCGGGCGGCGAGGCTAAGCGCGGCTACGAGGTGTGGCGCGACATGGTCAACGCCAAGGGCGGAATTCTGGGCCGGCAGGTCCAGCTCAAGCTCACCGACGACGCGAGCAGCCAGGACACAGTCGTGTCCGACTACACGAAGCTGATCACGCAGGACAAGGTCGACCTGTTGCTCGGGACGTTCTCGTCCCTGCTGAATTACGCCGCCTCGGCGGTGGCCGAGAAGAACGGCATGGTCTTCGTCGAGCCGGCCGGCGGCGCGACCAACATGTTCACGCGTAACTTCAAGTACCTCTTCTTCGCCCAGCCGGCCAGCGCGCCGCACCAGGCGGACGTCTTCGTCGACTGGGTCAAGACGCTGCCCGAGGCCGAGCGGCCGAAGACGGCGGCCTACCCCACCCAGGACGACCCCTTCACCAAGCCCGTGATCCAGACGATGCAGAAGGAGCTCGAGGCTCTCGGCGTCCGGACGGTCTACAGCTCGCTCTACCCCGCCGACACGACGAACTTCCAGACCATCGCCGGCACGCTGGCCAGCAAGAAGCCCGACCTCATCGCGCAGGGCGCGGTGTTCGAGGACGGCGTCGGGCTGGTCCGGTCGCTCAAGCAGCTGAACTACTCGCCCAAGACCCTCTTCCAGACCTCCGCTCCGAGCAACGCGGGCCAGTACAGCGACGGTGTGGGCAAGGCCAACACCGAGGGCGTCTTCTACACGGTCAGCTGGCACCAGGACGCGACCACCCCGCTCAACGCCGAGTTCGTCGCCGCCTACAAGAAGGCCTACAACGCCGACCCCGCCGAGGACGCCGCCGACGCATTCGCCGCCGCGCAGGTCCTGCAGGCGGCGGTCGAGAAGGTCGGCGCCATCAACCAGGACAAGATCCGCGATTGGCTGCACGCCAATACGGTGCAGACGATCCTCGGCCCGCTGAGCTGGAAGGCGAGCGGTGAGCCGAACGGCAAGTTCCTGCTCGCCCAGTGGCAGTCCGGCAAGGCCCAGGTGGTCGCTCCGGCCGAGGCCGCGACCTCGAAGAGCATCGTCCATCCCAAGCCCGCATGGAAGTAGCCGTCAGCACGTGAAGCGCTTCATGGCCCGCCCGGCGGCGGCCTCGTCCGCCGGGCCCCGTGCCCCCTCCAGGTGTGGAGCCGACGAGGAGTTCCAGGAATGACACAACTGATACAGGCGATCACGCTGGGCCTGCTGATCGGCGGGGTCTACGCGCTGATGGCCTCGGGCCTGACCCTCATCTTCGGGGTCATGAACATCATCAACGTCGCGCAGGGTGCGTTCCTGATCTTGATGGCCATGGTCACCTGGTGGCTGTGGCGCGAGACCGGGATCGATCCGATTCTCGCGTCGGTGATCACCACACCGCTCATGTTCGTGTTCGGCTGGGTGATCTTCCGCCTGCTGGTCTCACGTGTGAGCGGATCGTCCGCGTCGATGTCGATCCTGTTGACGTTCGGCTTCGCGATGGTCATCGAAGGCGTCCTGAACATCACCGCCGGCAACAAGTTCAAGTCGGCCACGCCGTCCTACTTCGAGGAGTCCTTCCGAGTCGGTTCGATCTCGCTGCCGAAGGCGCAGGTGTTCGGCTTCCTCGCCGCGATGATCGTGCTCAGCGCGCTGTACTTCGTGCTGACCCGGACATGGACCGGCCGGGCGATCCGCGCCGCGACGCAGAACCCGTCGGGCGCCGCCCTCGTCGGAGTCGGCGCCACCAGTACGGCGGCGCTGGCGTTCGCGATCGGCAGCGCCACGACCGGCGTCGGCGGATCTATCCTGTCGGTGCTCTACCCCTTCTTCCCGGCCTCCCACTACGACTGGATCTCGAGGCTGCTCGGGATCGTGGTCCTCGGCGGGATGGGCAGCCTGCCAGGCGCCCTGATCGGAGCGGGCGTCCTCGGCCTGGCCGAGACGCTGACCGCGACGTACGGCTCACTGAGCTGGTCGACCCTGGTCTTCTACGTCGTGATCATGGTCGTGCTGCTGATCCGTCCCCAGGGCCTGTTCGGCGCCAAGCTCCGCGAGGACGCGACATGACCCGGCTGCGAGCGCTTCCCCGCGCGCATCTCATCGCCGGGATATGTATGGTCGCGCTGCTGCTTTACCCGGCCGTCAACCCGTGGGAGCCGTACCCGCAGGGAGTCCTGCTGGTGGGATTCCTGCTGGCGATCCAGGCGTCGAGTTGGAACATCATCTCCGGGTACGGCGGCTACACCTCACTCGGTCACAGCATGTTCCTGGGCATCGGCTCCTACACCGCAGGCATCCTCGCCCTGCGGTGGGGGATCAACCCGCTGTGGGTCGCGCCGCTCGGCGGAGTGGTCGCGCTGCTCGTCGCGCTGCTGATCGGCTCGGTGGTGCTCCGGACCCGTGGCCACGCATTCGTGATCATCACCATCGCGATGCTGCTGGCCGCGCAGATCCTCGCGATCAACTTCAAGGGCCTCACCCAGGGATCGGACGGGATCACTCTCGAACTGCCCTTCTGGAGTCGCGATTTCCAGAACATGCCGTTCTACTACGTGTTCCTGTGCCTGCTCGTGCTGACGGTCCTGTTCAGCGCGTGGCTGAGGCGCACCAAGTTCGGCGCCGGCCTGGTCGCGATCCGCGAGGACGAGGGCAAGGCCGCCTCGATCGGCGTCAACACCACGCGTTTCAAGATCGTGGCGTACGCCGCGAGCGCGTTCCCCATCGGTGTGGCCGGCGGCGTCTACGCCTACTACCTGACGTACATCAACCCGGTGGGTTCGTTCGCGATCCTCGGCAGCGTGACCATCGTGCTCGCCACCCTGACCGGCGGCCGGGGCACGTTGTACGGCCCGGTCCTCGGCGCCTTCATCGTCAACCTGGTCAGTGAGGCGGCCACGGTCTACGGCGGGGGCACGCAGTCACGCGTGCTGCTCTTCGGGGCCGCGCTGATGCTCGTGGTCCTGTTCCTGCCGAAGGGCATCCTGCCGACCGTCGAGGCATGGTGGCGCAGGCGTCACCCCGAGGAGGTGGAGTACACCGATCAGGCGGGCGCGTTGAGCCGCGGGCCGATGACGACGCGCGAGCGGGTGCGCCCCGAGGTCGTCTCAGCGGGTGTGCGAGACGAGGCCAAGGCGGGCGCGGGCGACGACAAGCCCCTGCTCGACGTACGCGGGGTGTCGAAGAGATTCGGTGGCCTGACGGCGGTGGACGGCGCCGACCTGACGGTCCGCCCGGGAACGATCACGGCGCTGATCGGGCCGAACGGTTCGGGCAAGACGACGCTGTTCAACCTGATCACCGGTGGGATGACCGCCGACTCCGGCGAGATCTGGTTCGACGGCAAGCGGGTCGACGCGATGAGTCCCTGGAAACGAGGGCACCTGGGACTCGGACGCACCTACCAGGTCACCCGGCTGTTCAAGGACATGACGGTGCAGGAGAACGTGGTCGCGCCCCTGCCCGACTCGCGCTGGCGGACGATGTTCGCGGGCGCCGTGCACGGCCACGAGGCGGAACGGGCGCGGGACCTGCTCGACATCGTCGGTCTCGGCCGCATGGCCGGCCAGCCCGCGGGGTCGCTGTCGTACGGACAGCAGAAACTGGTCGAGCTCGCCCAGGTGCTGATGCTCCAACCCAAGCTCATCCTGCTGGACGAGCCCGCCGGTGGGGTGAACCCCAGCCTGCTCGGGCGGCTCACCGAGGTGATCCGTGAGTTGAACGCCAGTGGCGTGACCTTCCTCATCGTCGAGCACAACATCCCGCTCGTGCTCGAACTGTGCGACCCCGTCGTCGTGTTCTCCCACGGCGCGCCGATCGCCGAGGGACCTCCCGCCCGGATCAGGGAGGATCCCCTGGTCCTCGACGCCTATCTCGGCGACGACTGGCGGCCGGCGGCAGCGGATCCCCCCGCCGACCACTCACCGGAGGCGGCAACAGGAGAGGCGGTGAGGTGACGTGCTGTCGCTGAAGGCGGTCGTCGCGGGCTACGGCGGCGGGAGCGTGCTCCAAGGCGTCGACCTGGAGTGCCCCAAGCAGACGATCACGTGCATCGTCGGCCCCAACGGCGCCGGCAAGTCCACCGTGCTCCGTGTCATCAGCGGGCTGATCAGGCCGAGCGACGGTGAGATCACCATGAACGGCGACGCGATCAGCGATCAGCCGCCGGACGAGATCCTGCGCAGGGGCATCACCCAGGTGCCGCAGTCGCACGCCCTCTTCCCCGCCATGTCGGTGCACGAGAACGTCCTGATGGGCGGCTACCTGATCCGCAAGAACCGCGCGCTTCTGCGGGAGCGCCTCGACATGGTCAAGGAACGGGTCCCTCTCGTTGCCAACCGCGCACGCGACCACGCGGGCAACCTCAGCGGCGGCCAGCGGCGGATGGTCGAGATCGCACGGTGCCTCATGCTCGATCCCAAGCTGATCCTGCTCGACGAGCCGTCGCTGGGCCTCGACCCGCGCAGCCTCGCCGGCGTCGCCGACGTCATCCACTCTCTCCACCGGGACGGCACGACGGTCCTGCTGGTCGAGCAGAACGTCCGGCTCGGCCTCGGCCTGGCGACGCACGGCGTGGTGATGGAGGGCGGCAAGGTACGGCTCACCGGCACGGCCGCCGCGATCAAGGACGATCCGGAGATCGCGGCGCTCTATCTCGGTGGCACGAGGGCGTCGTCACCTTCCACGGACGCGTCCTCGAAGGGCACGGGAACCGAGACCACCAGTGTCTGAGCGACCGCCCGGCGGCCGGTTCGCACTCGTTTGCACAACGCAGCAGGTCCACAGAACGAGCAGGTCGGCACACGAGCGGCTTCGCAGAACGAGCAGGAAAGGCAGTTGATCCACATGGACGAGCGAGTCTCCTCGGCCATCGCGCACTGGGCGCCCCGTTTCACCACGAACGGCGTGACCGTCTCCGACTTCGAACGGATCACCGGGGGGCTCGATGACTGGACCGACTGGTGTGCCGCCTGGTCATCGGTGGCGTCCGAGCACGAGGCGCTCGGGCGCGACGCCCTGGCGGGCAGGCGGTTCGTCTCGGCCGGCCAGCACCTGTCCCGTGCCGCCGTCTACTACCACTTCGCGAAGTTCGTCTTCGTCGAGGATCTGGACCAGATGCAGCGGGCGCACGTGCGGGCGCTGACGTGCCTCATGGACGCTCTGCCGCACCTGTCGCCTCCGGGCCGGCGGGTCGAGATCGACTTCGAGGGCTCCAAGCTCGTCGGCGTGCTGCGGCTGCCCTCCGGACCGGGCCCGCATCCCGCGGTCCTGCTGTTGTCCGGGCTGGACTCCGCCAAGGAGGAACAGAGGTCGGTCGAGGACACGTTCCTCGACCGCGGGCTCGCCACCTTCAGCGTGGACGGCCCGGGGCAGGGCGAGGCCGAGTACGACCTGCCCATCCGAGGGGACTGGTCCCTTCCCGGAAAGGCCATGCTCGACGCGCTCGGCGCCGAGCCGGACATCGACGAGTCCAGGCTCGCGGTGTGGGGCGTCAGCCTCGGCGGCTACTACGCCCCCCGGGTCGCGGCCGCGGTCGGCGACCGGGTCAAGGCCTGCGTCGCCCTGGCCGGGCCGTACAACTTCGGCGACTGCTGGGACATCCTCCCCCAGCTCACCAGACACACGTTCCAGGTCAGATCGGGAGCGAGGTCGGATGACGAGGCTCACCGCATCGCCTCGACGCTGAGCATGGAGGGATCGGCCGAGGCGATCAGTGCACCGCTTCTGATCGTGTTCGGGCGCAAGGACCGGCTCATCCCGTGGCAGCACGCGAAGCGCCTCGAGGACGAGGCCGGCGGCGACGTCGAACTGCTGATGCTCGAGGACGGCAACCATGGCTGCGCCAACCTCGCGCCCTGGCACCGTCCCTACACCGCCGACTGGGTCGCCGAACGGCTTCGCTGACGGCCGTGAAGCCGGCGCGGCGGCATGGCCGTGAGCAGCGCCTTGATACGGCACAACAGCATTTCATACGCTGAACGACAAACGATTGCAGAGGGGCAGGGCTAGATGACTCAATCGACCGCAGATCCTTCCGACCAGCGGGTCGGCTGGATCGGGACCGGCCGTATGGGCGTCGCCATGGCGGGGCGGCTCGCCAAGGCCGGCGTGGACCTCACCGCCTGGAACCGCACCATCGCCAAGGCGGAGCCCCTCAAGGAGCACGGCGCCTCGGTGTGCGGCGCCATCGCCGACCTGCGCGACCGGGACGTCGTGTTCACGATGGTCTCCGCGTCGGCCGATCTCGAACATGTGCTGCTGGGAGAGGGCGGGCTGCTCACCGACGGCGAGCACGTCCCCGGAATCGTCGTCGACTGCTCCACGGTCTCGACGGAGACGTCGGCCGCGATGCGGGAGGCGTGCGAGGCGAGGGGCGTCGACTTCCTCGCCGCACCGGTCAGCGGGAACGGCAAGGTCGTCAGGGCCGGTGAGCTCAGCCTCGTGGTCTCCGGACCGCAGCGGGCCTACGACACTGTGGCGCACCTGCTGGAGCACATCGGCAAGTCGGCCACCTATGTGGGCGAGGGCGACACGGCCCGGCTCGTCAAGATCGCGCACAACCTGATGCTGGGCGTGGTCACCCAGACGATGGCCGAGATCACCGTGCTGGTCGAGAAGGGCGGCGTCTCGCGGCACGCGTTCCTCGAGTTCCTCAACAACAGCGTCATGGGCTCGGCGTTCACCCGCTACAAGTCCCCCGCGTTCGTGAACCTCGACTACACCCCGACGTTCACGCCGATCCTGCTGCGCAAGGACTTCGACCTCGGCCTCGCCGCCGCCCGGCAGCTCGACGTACCCCTGCCGCTCGCGGCGCTCACCGCGCAGCTCGTGCAGGCCAGCGTCGGGACCGGCCGGGTCGACGAGGACTTCTCGATCCTGCTCGACCTCCAGGCCGCCGCCTCGGGGCTGGAGCTCAAACCCGAGAACGTCGCGGTCGACGACGGCCTCGGCGCGGCCCACGAGGAGGACAGCTCATGACGTCCGCGGCTCCGCTGCCCGCCCCCGGGCACATGGCGGTCGACTACGAGCAGCGGGTCGACTTCGGCCGGCTCCGGGACTACCGGCTGAGCCGGGCACGCGCGTCGCTGGAGGCCAGCGAGTGCGGCGCCTTCCTGCTCTTCGACTTCTACAACATCCGGTACACCACGCAGACCTGGATCGGCGGGGCCCTCGGCGACAAGATGACGAGGTACGCCCTGCTCACCCGGGGCGGCGAGCCGATGCTGTGGGACTTCGGGTCCGCGGCGCGGCACCACCGTCTGTACAGCCCGTGGCTCGATCCGGCGAACTGTCACGCCGGCATGCTGGGCATGCGCGGCGCGATCGCGCCGACGGCCGGGCTGATGGAGGACGCCGTCCGTCAGATCAAGGGCCTGCTCGAGGACGCCGGCGTGGCCGACGCCCCGGTCGGGGTCGACATCGTCGAGCCGCCGTTCCTGTTCGAGATGCAGCGCCAGGGCCTGACGGTGGTCGATTCGCAGCAGCTGATGCTCGACGCGCGGCAGATCAAGTCCTCCGACGAGATCATGCTGCTCACCCAGGCCGCTGCGATGGTCGACGGTGTCTACCAGGACATCGTCGAGGTTCTCAAGCCCGGGATCCGCGAGAACGAGATCGTGGCGCTGGCCAACAAGCGGCTCTACGAGATGGGTTCCGACCAGGTCGAGGCGATCAACGCGGTGAGCGGTGAGCGGTGCAACCCGCATCCGCACAACTTCTCCGACCGGCTGATCCGCCCCGGCGACCAGGCGTTCTTCGACATCATCCACTCCTTCAACGGCTACCGGACCTGCTACTACCGGACGTTCAGCGTGGGCAGCGCGACGGCGAGCCAGCGGGACGCCTACACCAAGGCGCGGGAGTGGATGGACGCGTCGATCAGCATGATCAAGCCCGGGGTCGGCACCGACCAGGTGGCCGCCGTGTGGCCCGAGGCGACCGAGTTCGGATTCGAGAACGAGATGGCCGCGTTCGGCCTGCAGTTCGGCCACGGCCTGGGGCTGGGCCTGCACGAACGGCCGATCATCTCGCGACTCAACAGCATGCGGGAACCCATCGAACTCCAGCCCGGGATGGTGTTCGCGCTGGAGACGTACTGCCCGGCGAGCGACGGCTTCTCGGCGGCCCGGATCGAGGAGGAGGTCGTCGTCACCCCGGACGGATGCCGCATCCTCACCCTGTTCCCCGCCCAGGATCTGGTCGTCGCCAACCCGTACTGAGCCCTGTATCGAAAGGCCTTCCATGGGAGACACAAGCCCGGACCACGTGAGCGACCTGCTCACCGACCTCTATATCGGCGGCAAGGCGGTCCCCGCCGGCGACGGTGGCCGCTTCGACGTACAGGACCCCGCGACAGGAGAGGTCATCACCTCGGTCGCCGACGGCACCGTCGATGACGCGATCGCCGCCGTCGACGCCGCGGAGCGGGCGGCCGGGTCGTGGGCGGCCACCGCTCCGCGGGAGCGTGCCGAGATCCTGCGCAAGGCGTTCGAGCTGATGACCGAGCAGGGCGAGGACCTCGCCCGGCTGATCTCGCTGGAGAACGGCAAGGCGCTTGCCGACGCGCGTGGCGAGGTCGCCTACGCGGCGGAGTTCTTCCGGTGGTACTCCGAGGAGGCCGTCCGGAGCATCGGCGCGGTGACCACCGCGCCCTCGGGCGCCAACCGCATCGTGGTGCTGCACCGGCCGGTCGGCATCTGCGTGCTCGTGACGCCGTGGAACTTCCCGGCGGCGATGGCCACGCGGAAGATCGGCCCGGCCCTGGCGGCGGGCTGCACGGTGATCCTGAAGCCGGCGAGCGACACGCCGCTCACCGCGCTCGCGATGGCCCGGATCCTGGAGGCGGCCGGAGTGCCCCCGGGTGTGGTCAACGTGCTGCCCGCCCGGCGCTCCGGCGCGGTCGTGTCGGCGATGCTGCACGACCCGCGGGTCCGCAAGCTCTCCTTCACCGGGTCGACCGAGGTGGGCCGGGTGCTGCTGCGCGAGGCGGCCGACCAGGTCATCAACACCTCGATGGAGCTCGGCGGAAACGCCCCGTTCCTCGTGTTCGCCGACGCCGACCTCGACGCGGCGATCGAGGGCGCGATGGTCGCCAAGATGCGCAACGCCGGAGAGGCGTGCACGGCCGCCAACAGGTTCTACGTCGAGTCGTCGATCGCCGAGGAGTTCGGCAGGCGGCTGGCCGAGCGGATGTCGGCACTGACCGTCGGCCCCGGCACCGAAGAGTCCACCCAGGTCGGCCCGCTGGTGAACCAGGACGCGGTCGACAAGGTCGACGGTCTCGTACGCGCCTGCGTCGACGAGGGCGCGAGGGCGGTCGTCGGCGGCGTCCGGCCGGATCGGCCGGGCTTCTACTACGACCCCACTGTGCTGGTGGACGTCTCCCCCGACGCGCCGATCCTGCAGGAGGAGATCTTCGGCCCGGTGGCGCCGATCGTCACGTTCGACGACGAGGACGAGGCGATCCGGCTCGCCAACGCGACCGAGTTCGGACTGGTCGCCTACGTCTACACCGGCGACCTGGCCCGTGGGCTTCGGGTGAGCGAGAGGTTCGAGTCCGGCATGGTCGGCCTCAACCGTGGTCTGGTCAGCGACCCCGCGGCGCCGTTCGGCGGGGTCAAGCAGAGCGGCATCGGCCGCGAGGGCGGCCACGAGGGCATGCTCGACTACCTGGAGACGCAGTACGTCGCCGTCCAGTGGTGACCTGACCGAACACCCGAGGGGAGCCCCTCCCAACCGTGATCATGCAGTTGTTCGCACCGCAAGGCCCCACCCTAGGTAGTTGACGCGAACAACTGCATGATCCCGGCGGTCGGTTCGGGGCCGGCTTCCCGTTGGCAGGATGCGGGCATGGAGCTACGCCCGGAACTGCTGCCCCCACCCGTCTCGCCGCGGCGCCTCGCGGAGGTGAGTCATGAGATCGAGAGGATCTCGCGACTGCTCGACGACCGCGAAGCGGCCGAGGCGGCGATCGCCGCGTTCAACGAGACGACCGGGCACGCCTACGACGCGTCCGCGTTCGCCGACTACTGGAGGGCGCGCAGTCTCGAGGACTTCGCCACGGAGGCGAGCCGCCCGGCGTATCCGCGCGTGCCCGACATCACCCGCGACGAGCTCGTCGAGATCGTGCGCAGGATTCAGGCCGCCGATCCGGATATGGGCTATTTCCTGCTGCTCCTCGAGGTCAATGTGACCTACCCGGCGGTGAGCGACCTCATCTATTGGCCACCGGCCG
>NZ_JABVEB010000112.1 GCF_014323665.1 Actinomadura sp. HBU206391
CCCTCGCAGGACCGCCGTGACCCCGGCGCGGTGCGGGCCGTGGTGACGCGGGCCGTGCGGGGCCCGGGCGTGAGCCATGACGTGGTCACGTTCGGCGGCCGGGTCGGCGTCACGGTGTCGGCGAACCGGTACGACTGCGTCATGGCACGGTTCGTCGGTGACCGGGCCGAGGTGTGGCGTCCGCCGCGCGTCTACCTCCAGCCCGGCGAACTGGGCTGTAGCGCCACGGTGGCCGCCACGGGCGGCGCGCAACGCTCGCCTCATTGAGCCCTGGGGCGTCGCCGCACGGCGCGGCTCCCTTCCGTTCGACTCAGACCTCGCGACGCTCCTTCCCGAGTCCTACGGGCAGGTCATCCTGAGGCACCCTCTGACGTACTGCCTACATTCCACTCGGTCAGTGAGCCCACCATGGAACAGAGCCCGGCCATATCCCTTCGCGCGTCGATGACGTGGGCCCGGACGGTCTGGTCGCGTCCGCTGCTGTAGAGGCTCCCGCCATCCGCCGAGAAGGCCAACGCGCTGACCTCTCCCACGTGGCCGGTGATGGGCCGGCCGTACTGCCGGCCGGCGCCGATGACCGCCCCGCCTGAGCTGGTGGGAAGTTCCTGATTACGGGATGGACAGACCGTGCTCGCGCGCCAGGTCGATTGGCCTCATAGATGCATCACCGATTGAAGGTCAGTCGCGATGAGAGCAGGCATTTTCGCGGAAAAGTTTACACCATAAGTTCAACGATACCGTAGAAGGCATGGACATCAAGGACGTGGCCCGGCCACTCGACGGCGTGGGCGTCTCGGCGTTCCTCCGGTCGCTTCCCGCCAAGCCCCTGCTGCTCGGCCTGGGCGAAGCCAGGCACTTCGTGGGGGAGCTGGGCGAGCTGCGCAACGAGATCTTCTGGCATCTGGTCGAGCACGAGGGCTACCGGTCGGTCGCCATCGAGAGCGACTGCCTCAGGGGCCTCGTGGTGGACGACTACATCACGACGGGCGTGGGCACGCTCGATGACGTCATGGAACGGGGCTTCAGCCACCGCTTCGGCACGTCCCCGGCCAACCGCGAGCTCGTGCGCTGCATGCGCGCGTACAACGAGGAGCATGACGAGAAGCTCCGGTTCTTCGGCTTCGACGGCCCGCTGGAGTATTGGGCCGAGAGCCCGCGCCAGGCGCTCACCGCCCTCTACGCCCTCCTCGACGGCCCGCTCCCGTGCACCATGGAAACCCTCGACACGCTGCTCGGCCCGGACGACCGGTGGACGAACGAGGCCACGGTCATGGACCCGTCCAAGTCAATCGGCCGGTCCGCCGACGCCCAGCGGCTGCGGCTGCTCACCGACGACCTGGTGGCGCTGCTCGGCACTCAGGCGCCGCGGCTGAGCGCGGAGGACAGGGAGCGGGCGGCACTGTACGGGCGCACCGCTGTCGGCCTGCTCCGCTACCACTCCTGGATGGCCGACACGTCCACAGCGCGGATGACGCGGCTGTCGGCCCTGCGGGACGCGATGATGGCCGCCAACCTGCGTGCCGTCGCCGAGCAAGGCCCGGCCCTGGTCTTCGCCCACAACCTCCACCTGCAGCGGAACCAGAGCTTCATGCGGCTCGGCGACCAGCTGCTGGAGTGGTGGAGCGCGGGGGCGATCGCCAAAGCGTACTTGGGCGACCGGTACGCTTTCCTGCTCTCCGCCCTCGGCGCGGTCGGCGACGACACCCCGCCCCCGGACACCGTCGAGGGCATCCTGTCCACGCTCCCGTGGGACCACTCTCTCATCGACGCCCGCCGCCTGGCCGAGGCCGTCACGAAGCCGGCACCGCGCATCTCCCACGACTTCGCCTATTTCCCGCTGGACCCAGCCCAGCTCGACACGATCGACGGCGTCGTCTTCCTCAAGGAGGCCGTCAGGCTGGAGGCTGTCAGGCTGGATTGAGGTGTTCTCATGAGCCGCCGGCCGGTCGAGCGGCGAAGACGAGGCGGCGGGATGGCCGTATCCGGCCACTCCCCCGGTTCTCACAGCGACCCCGGAAAGCTGCTTGTTCAATACGCACCGTAGTCAAAGACATGTTCGATCCGTGCCTCTCGGCACGGCCGGCCATCCGGAGGACCACGGTGACCAGCCCCTTCGTCCGCCGTCGCCGACTGGCCGAGGAACTGCGCGCCCTTCGTGAGGCGAAGGGCATGACCGCTGAGGCACTGTCGCAGCTCATCTACCACTCCCGGACGAAGGTCAGCCGGCTTGAGAACGCCCACATACGCCCCGACCTCGCCGAGGTCATGAAGATCCTCGACATCCTCGACGTCACCGGCGAGAAGTGGAACGAGGTCGTACGGATCGCCCGCGACGCCGCCGAACGCGGCTGGTGGGACTCCTACGGCGACGCAATGGGCGCCCGCCAGCGGCTCTATGCGGACGTGGAATCCGGCGCCTCTACCATCCGCGAGTACAACCCGACCGCCATGCCCGGCATCCTCCAGACACCCGAGTTCACCTGGGCACTGGTTGAGCTGACAAGAGCCGAGGGCCAGTTGGACTATGTCCCCGAGCGAGCCATAGAGGCTCGGTTACATCGCCAGCGCGCAGTCCTTGATCCTCACGGACCCCATTACGAGGTCATCCTCGACGAGGTCGTCATTCGGCGTTTGGGCGTCCCGCCACAGGTGCTTCGCGTCCAACTGCGTCATCTCGTCGCGACCGTCGAAGCCCACCCTAGGGTCCGCGTCCTGGTTCTCCCGATGGACACCCGTATCGAGGGAACATTGCTGCCCGCAGCAGGATTTACCCTCTTCACCTTCCGTGACCTCGCCGACCCACCGATGGCCCTGGTGAACACCGTGAACACCGATCTCGTTCATACCGAGTCGGACGATGTAGCACGATATACGCGAAGATATGACCATCTTCGGCACGCCGCGCTCTCCCCCATCAAAAGCCTCGCGCTGCTCGCCGAGACAGCAGACAAGATCGCCGAGAACCAGGCAGGGGCGCGTCCATGAGCACGAAGTACACCCACTGGCGTAAGTCAAGCCGCAGCGAGCCCAACAGCACCTGTGTCGAAGTATCGTCCGCCAATGACGGCACGATCGGCGTCCGCGACTCCAAGGCCGGCGAGACAGGCCCCGTCCTTCAGTTCACCCGATCCGAGTGGACGAGCTTCATCACCGCATTGGCCGAGCGCAGTAGATCGTGATCTTGCGGTCGCGCGGGCGCCATTGAACGCTGACACGGCGCTGACCTATGCCATCAGGATGCCTTGTAGACCTCGTCAAGGTGCCACTCGAGGAACTCACGGTTAGGCCGGTCCGGTCGTCGCTCAGGTAGAGCGATCTGTCGGCCCGCGCGGGCATAGAACTGGTCGCCGTTACCGAACTCCTCCCGCAGCCGCGGGCTCACGAGGAGCCTGTGATTCGGATCGACACCGAGGTATCCGCGATCGAAGAGGGTGTGGACGTCGGAGCGCAGCAGCAGGCCGTTGTCGAGTCGGTGCTCGCCGCCGGACGGGAGCGGACGGATGTGTGCTGCCTGCAGGACAGGTCGGATCTTGTTACCAGTGATGGCGCAGCGCCGGTCGTACGCACGCAGCACCACTGCTTGGAAGGCGTGCTGTCCGAGCCGCCGAGGCGTCAGCCGGGGGTCCCCGTAGACAGGCCCCCCGCGGTGCCAGGGCTGCGAGAAATCGATCTCTACGCTGTGACCGAGCAGTCGGAAGACGAGTTCCTCGAAATAGCCGGCCTGCGTGTGAACGGCGAGGTCGTAGCCCTTTCCCTGGACGATGTTCGACGCGAAGTCCGGTGGCGGGTCGGCCTCCTCACCAACCGGAAAGAAGCACGTGTCCCGGACGAAGACGCAGCCGATAACGGGGCCCTCTCCCGCGACCATCGGCGCGCGGCGGTAGTGCCCGATTCGGGCACGCATCCGCGGGAGACTGTCCACGCCGTTCGCCTCGCCGAAGAACTCCCAGGCCTCAGAGACGCGGAGCTGCGCGAACCCGCTGTAGAAGCCACCACCGACCACGCGGTTGTGTGGGTAGTGCGACTTGAAGAAGAACGGTTCACCCGGCGTGAGAACCTTGAATTCTCGCGCGCTAGAAGGACGCCAGAAGTTGACCTCGTTCAGGCTGGGACGCGCCGAGAGAAAACGATACCAGTCACCATCGGTCACCCCAACATACGCCTTCACATCAGGGATTATGCATGCCCCCGGGAGAGAGCCACCAGGTATTGATCAAATCAAGGCACGGGGGCTATGGCGTCAGTCGAGAAGGACCCGCAGACGTTGTAGGCCCAGACCACGGGGTACCGGTCCGATGACCCCATCGCCGACGTGCAAGAGCCGGTTGTTTGCGTCGTAATCAATCGTCTCCGGTATGCCCTCGGGATCGTCCGGAATCCGGCTGTCCGCCCGACTCGCGGGTCTGGACGGGGCCGCCCTCGCGTTGCGAAAGCCCCACCGCTTTGTCTCGTCCTGAGTCCGGAAGCCTCCGCAAGGCACGCGTGTTACCGTGCTTTCGAGGAGCCGGGCGTGGCCCTGCTGGTTCACAACCAGAAGCTCCACGAGAAGCAGGGGGATCCAGGTTGAAGCCCTGGCAGCACCCACGGGTGCTGTAACTCAACAGCCAGAGCCCCTCTTTTTCCAAGACCGATGGGTTCGCCATGAACGGTGGGCCCATCGGCGTTTCCGTGGCCGTTCAATACGCGTCGAAACCACGCCGGCCCAATGCGCGGGCCAGTTCTTCGTCGGTCAGGCTCAGCGGCGTGGAGAAATGCCGTGCGTAGCCTCGGAGCTTGCGCAGCCTGCTGGTGATGTCCACAGGCACGCCCGGCCCGTGATCGATCAGGTCGTAGACGGCGAGATCCGCCCACAGATCACGTGGCAGCGCGGGCTGAAGCATCTCGTTCGCCTCCTTGGTCAGGGACTTGGTGACCGCGAGAGCCACGAGCAGCTCACCATGCCCGAGCTCGACGACGTCACCGATCTGCAGATGGCCTGGCGAGCGTTGCGCGAGCTTGTGCCAACCCCGCGCCGCCGCTCGACTCCAGGTCAAGAGGTTCTTGGCCAGTTCGGCCTGGACACGGCTCCGTTGTGGATGACGCACTTACGCATCATCCGAAGGACGTCGAACTGCTCCATCCCCACAGTCGCGAACGGCCCACCGGTGGCCGTCGCCAGCGTGGCGACAGCGCCTAGGCTGAACGACATGACCGACCTCGGGGAGTTGGCCGCGCGGCTGCGGCAGTTCGCGGCCGTACGGGACTGGGAGCAGTTCCATACGTCGAAGAACTTGGCCATGGCGCTGGCCGGGGAGGTGGGCGAGCTGCTCGCAGAGCTGCAGTGGCTCACCCCAGAGCAGGCGAATGAGGTCATGGACGACCAGGACGCGGCCACCCGGGTCAGATCCGAACTGGCCGATGTCACCATTTACCTCACCAGACTCGCCGATGTGCTCGGGGTGGACCTCGTTGCGGCCGCGCACGCGAAGCTGGATGAGGGCGAGCGGCGCTATGACGTCGAGACCTACCGCGGCTCCTCCCGCAAGGCCCCACCGATCGCCTGACTCTGTCAGCGATCACTTGTAACCTGCCTAGCGCAAAGTCAATGCGGCCCGACGGGCTTCCGCCGATGAGCTGATCGCGGACACGCCCCCACCCGCACGAGTTCTCGTGCTGCCTGGGGGTTGGTCGGTGACGGCGTTTCGGGTGTCCGCTGAAGGACTGCTCGTATCACCCTTGGAGCGACAGCTCGTCGGCAGACTGAACGACCACCTGCGGGTGATGACAGGGCGCTCGACCGGCGAGGCGGAGAAGAAGTCCTGGCGGCGCAGCCTGCCGATCCTCGCTCGTGATCTCGTCGAGGCCGACCTGGGCAAGGTCGAGATGCTGATCGAGTACCAGCTCCCCCGCACCAGCAAGCGAGCGGATGTCGTCCTCGCCGGGGTCGACCGCATGGGAAACGACCGCTACGTCGTCGTCGAACTGAAGCAGTGGAGCCAGGCAGAGCTCTTCGAGGACAACGAGAACCTGGTCCTGGTGCCCGGCTACCGCCGTGAGGTCGAGCACCCGCTTCTCCAGGTCAAGGACTACTGCGACACCATCGTCGACTTCATCGGGGCACTGCACGGCGACCCTGACACTGTGCGCGGCGTCGCCTACCTCCACAACGCGGCGGACCCGGACGTCCACGATCTCTTCGACCTGGTGCAGAGCGAACGCACGCGGCTCTTCACCAAGACCCGGCGGGGAGCGTTCCTGGACTACCTGCGTTCACAGTTCGCCGCTGAGCCCGGTGCGGGGGCCGCCGACCGCCTTCTCGACAGCGCCGTACGTCCGTCGAAGCAGTTGATGCGCCTCGCAGCAGCGGAGATCAAAGATCGCGAGCAGTTCATCCTGCTGGACGAGCAGCGCGTGGCGTACGAGATGGTGCTGCACGCCGTGCGCAAGGCCCACGAGGAGGACAGGAAGCGAATCGTGATCGTGACGGGCGGTCCGGGCAGCGGCAAGAGCGTCATCGCGCTCTCGTTGCTGGGCGAGCTGAACCGCCGGGGCAACACAGTCCTCCACGCGACAGGCTCACGCTCGTTCACCCAGACGATGCGACGGCACGTCGGAAAGGGCAACCGGCGCGTTCAGAACCTGTTCAAGTACTTCAACAGCTTCATGGACGCCGAGAAGAACGAACTCGACGTTCTGATCTGTGATGAAGCGCACCGGATCCGGCAGACCTCGGCGAACCGCTACACGCGTGCGGCACAACGCACGGGGAGGCCGCAGGTCGACGAGCTCATCGCCGCGGCCCGCGTCCCCGTCTTCCTCCTTGACGAGCACCAGGTGGTGAAGCCGGGCGAGACCGGCACCCTCGAGGCCATCAAGAGCCATGCCGAAACCCTCGGCTTCCGAGTCCACCACGTCCCGCTGGAGGGTCAGTGGCGATGCGGCGGCAGCCGCAAGTACGAGGACTGGGTGCTGAAGCTGCTCGGCATCGACACCGACGATGATCCGGAGCCGTGGAGCGGCGACGACCACTTCGAGGTCTCCCTCGCCGAGTCGCCGGCCGAGATGGAGGCGGTCCTGCGCGGCAAGATGCGGGAGGGATACTCCGCCCGGATCTCCGCCGGATACTGCTGGCCTTGGAGCAATCCCCGTGCCGACGACACCCTCGTGCCGGATGTACGAATCGACGGCTGGGCACGCCCCTGGAACGTCAAGTCCGACCGCGCGGTCGGAACTGCTCCCGCGAGCGCGCTGTGGGCGACCTCCGAGGGCGGCTTCGAACAGGTCGGCTGCGTCTACACGGCCCAGGGTTTCGAGTACGACTGGTCCGGCGTCATTCTCGGCCCCGACCTCGTGGCCCGCAATGGCCGGTTGGTTACCGTACGCGACCGCAACAAAGACCCCGAGCTCACCAAGCGCAGCGTCTCCGATCTCCAGATAGAGCGGCACATCCGCAACATCTACAAGGTCCTGCTCACCCGTGGCATGGCCGGCACGGTCATCTATGCCGTCGACCGAGAGACCCAGGAGTTCCTGGCCGACCTCATCGAACGGCGCACCGAGCGAGTTCGACCGGCCTGATACTCGCCCCGTTTTACATGCTTATGCACTGTTCCGCTTCTACACTCGCATCCGGGACGCTGCAGAGCGCTGGGGAGGCCCGAGATGTCTGCTCTGGGTGAGTCGCTCGACGGGGCGCCACGCCGTGTGCGACGCGCGGTCGAACGCGCCGAGAAGTCGCTCGGCGGTCCGTCCATCACCCGGAAGGGCGTCAGCGCATACGTACGAGCGCTGGGGCTGGCGCTCGAGGCCCGCCCGTCCCTGGCGCTCGGGTTGTTCGAGGCATATGACACCCGCATCCCGAATGAGCTGTACGGCCCGGCGTTCGAGCCGGAGGACCGGCGCAGACTGCGGGATCTGGTCCTCCGGGACGATCGGAGCACACTGACCGTCGTGTTCGAGCTCGCTACGCGATTGCGGCTTGACGACCTCCAGGCCCAGGCTCGGGACGGGCTGGCGGAGCGGCTCGGCGCCGACGGTGACGCGGATCGGCTCGTCGTTCATCTGCAGCGTTGGCAGGATCTGGGCCTGCTGGAGCCGGGCACGCTGGAGCGAGCGCTGCGCGGTCACGTGGCCCGTACGTCGCTCGACCGGGACGCCCATCTGTGGTCGGCCTATTTCGCGCAGTTGCCCGAGGCGCTGCTGCCGGACCTGTTCGAGGTTCGCCGCTTTCTCGGGCACGGTGTCGAGGCCGTACGGCTGGCCGATACGCCCGACCGGCGTACGAAGGCACTGGAGTGCTGCGCGGCCTCGCCGCGTCCGGCCGACGCCGAGGCCGGGCTTCAGCTGGCCGCGGCGCTGGGCGATGAGGCGGCCGTACGAACGCTCGCCGGGCATCTCGGTGAACTGTTCTTCGCGTCCGGGCAGTACGCCATGGCCCTGCCCCGCTTCGAGGACGCCGGCCGCGCGGATCGGGCGAGCGAGTGCCTTGAGAGGCTCGGCCGGTTCTCCGAGGCTCTGGCCGCCTGCCCCGCCGACCGGCCGGATGACCTCGCCCGGTTGGCCGGACTGTGCCGGCAGGAACTCGATGGACGGGTGGAGAGCCGTGACTTCACGGCCGCGGCACTGCAGGTCCAGGAACTCATCGGCCACTTGGACCGGGCCGCGCATGGCACGGAGGCTGTGACCGACCGCCGCGAGGAGCTGAGCGGGTTGCGGGCCGCTGTTCTGGCGGCCGGACGACGCCACTTCGGTGAGTTGACGCGGAGAGCCGGCGATGGCGATCTCCCGGCCGCCTTCGGGGAATGGAGCCGGTTCGAGGAGGATGCCGGGGAGACGGCACAGGCGGCACGCCATGCCGAGGAGGCGGGAGACGTCTACCGGGCCCACCGCCTGTACCGGCGTGCGGAACTCTTCGGCGACGCGGACCGGGTGTTGAAGGACGAGGACACGCGCGAGGGCCGCGCAGCCCGCGCGGACGC
Source organism: Actinomadura sp. HBU206391 (assembly GCF_014323665.1). Taxonomy (GTDB): domain Bacteria; phylum Actinomycetota; class Actinomycetes; order Streptosporangiales; family Streptosporangiaceae; genus Actinomadura_C. The sequence continues at coordinate 8,958 of NZ_JABVEB010000112.1, forward strand.
GCGGGAGGCCGGCGGTGACCTGGTGGGGGCGGCCCGGCTGCACCAGGAGGCGGGGCGGCCGGACGCGGCCACGGCCCTGTTCATGCGCGCGGGTGACTTCGCGGCCGCGGCGCATTGCCTGTCCCGATGGCTGGGCGACGACGCGATCGAGGACCCGCGGCTGGCCGAATGCCTACGCCGTACCGGCGACCTGGAGGAACTGGCTCACCACTGCCTCCGCGCGCTCGACCGTACCGGGCGCAGCACCCGGATCGTCGAGGAACTGCGCCGGCTCCGGAACGAGGCCGTCCTGCCACCGGTCCTGGAATCTCTGGTCGCCGCCGCGCTTGACGTAGTGGACGCCAGGGGGCGACGGCCGTTCGAGGAGCGGGCCTCTCGGTGGGTGCAACGGGCCCGCGCCGACATCGACCGGCGCTTCGCCGGCATCTGGGGGCTCGACCTCGGAACCACCACCAGCGCGGCCGCCGTCTACGACACCGAGCTCGGCCGTCCCGTGCTGTGCCCCTGGAAAGGACACCAGCAGTTCGCGTCGACGCTCAGCCTCGACGAGGAGGGCAACGAACTGGTCGGGCTCGCGGGTGAGGAGATCTTCGCGAACCGGCTGCTCGGCCACATCGGCTCGGCCAAGCGCAAGATGGGCACCAAGGCGGTCTTCCGCGTCCGCGACCGGACGTACCGCCCGGAGGAGGTGGCCGCACGCCTGATCCGCCATGCCCGTGGCCTTGTGGAGGACCTGCTGGCCGAACGCGTGCGGGAGCGAGTCGCCGAGTTGGCAAGGGCGGAGCTGGGCGAGGTCAGGGACGAATGGCTGACGTGGCTCGGGGACAATCACGACCTGCGACTGCAGCGCTCCCGCGCGATCCTGACCATTCCCGCGTACTTCCGCAACAACCAGAAACACGCCACCCGGGACGCCTGCGAGATCGCCGGCGTAGAGCCGGTACGGCTGATCCACGAGCCGACCGCCGCCTGCATGGCGGCCGGCCGGGAACGCGGCCTCAGCGGCGGTGTGGCCGTCGTCGACCTCGGCGCCGGGACCCTGGATGTGAGCTACCTCGAGGTCGGCGACGCCGTCTATGAGGTACGGCAGGTCCTGGGTGACAACCACTACGGCGGAAGTGACTTCGACGGCGTCATCGGCCGGGCGCTGGCGGCGCGCCTGGAGAGCGAGGGCATCACCGTGCCGCCGACCGGCCTGGCGCGCCGACGGCTCGACGTGGCCGCCGAATACCTGAAGATCACTCTGTCGGCCCAGGAACAGGCCGCCTATTCGCTGCTCCATTTCGTGGACGGCCGCGACGTGACGCTGGAGCTGAGCCGGGCCGAGCTGGCCCGCTTCCTGGAGCAGCCGCTGAGCATCCTGCGCGACACGTGTGCGGCGTTCGTGGCGGCGCTGAAACACAAAGCCGATCGTCTCGTGCTGGTCGGCGGCCCGATGCTTTCGCCGCTGGTCCGCACGCTGGTCGAGGACGCCTTCGGCCTGAAAAGGACGGTGATACAGGAGCCGCGTTCGGCCGTCGCGTGCGGCGCGGCTCTTCAGGCCGCGGTACTCGACGGGAAGCTCAAGGACACGCTGCTGCTCGACGTGACTCCGCTGCCGATGGGCATCAGGGTCGTCGACGACGACGAGGCCCGCCGCCCGCATTTCTCCGAGCTCATCGCGGCCAACACCACCATCCCCACCGAGGCGACGGCGACCTACACCACCACGGAGGACAATCAGACCACGGTAAAGATCGAGATCTTCAACGGAAGCCTCTCTCCCCAGGCGAAGGTCGGGCAGTTCCGGCTCGTCGACATCCCGCCGGCTCCGAAAGGCACGCCCGAGATCGAGGTGAGGTTCGCCATCGACCCGAGCTGTGTGCTCGAGGTGACGGCACGGGACAAGAAGACGGGGAACTCCAACTCGATCCGGGTCTCCGACACCACTCTGCTGTCACCCAGGGAGCTCGACGCGATGACCCGGCGGCATGAGCGGCAGATCGAGATCGAGGCAGTACGCCGGCGGCTGGCCGAGCTCGCCGACGAAGCCAGTCGCGTCGACCCCGAGTCGCGGTGGCAGGAGTTCCGGAGCCGGCTCGCCGCCCACCGCCCGCCGGCGACGCCACCGGACGAGGCGACCCAGCGTGTGCTGTTGGAGATCTTCAACGATTCCGGCGAGGCGGAGACCGAACTGACGCTCGCCGCAGACCCGCTACGCGATCTGGCGGCGAAGGCGCGAGAGCACCTGCGACAGCCGGACGCGGAAGACGATTTCGACGAGACGCGGCACCTGGAACGGCGGATACGCGAGCGCCTGGACCGGCTGGCACCGCACCTGGCGCGGGTGACACGGTGGAACGCCGTACTGGAAAAGCTGGCCGCCACCGACACCGATCCGCTGCGCCGCTTCAGGAACCTGCACGACACGGGCGCCTACAGGAGCGCTCTGGAGACGCTGCGGAAATCGGCTCACCCCCTGGAGCACACCGCGGACATCGACCGGCGACTGCACTGCCTGGCCGAAGTGGGCGACGCCGACGGCTACCGCGAGGCGCTGCTCGCCGAGGCGGACCGGCTACGGGTCGTCGTACTCGATCAGAACGGGCCAGAGGCGTTCCTCGCCCGCGCGAGGCCGGCGTTCGTGAGCGTCACGGTGACGCCCGGCGCCGGTGCCGATGCCGTCGTGGGCAGCGGATTCCTGATCTCGGACCGGCTCGTGGTCACGAACCGGCACTGGCTTACCGACCCGGCCGGCGGCGAACGCGCCGTCGTCGGTCCCCGGCGGGTTCAGGTCGTCCTGCAGTCCGGCCCGGCGTCGGTACGGAACATCCAGCTTCCGGACTCCCCGCACATGGACCTGGCGTTGCTGCAGTTGAGTGAGCCGACGGCGGAAACCCCGCTACGGCTGGGGCACGGCACGCTGGTACGGGTCGGCGACGTCGTCTGGGCCGCCGAACCCGCGGACGTGGGAGCCGGCCCACGGGCCCTGTGCGACGGCGTCGTCAACGGATTCGAGTCTTTCCCCGAACAACGTCTCCATCTGTACCGGACCGGGCTGCAGGTCACGCCCCGGTGCAGTGGCGGCCCGCTGCTGAACGCACTCGGCGAGGTGGTGGGCGTTCTGACGGTGGGCGAGGAAGCCGGGCGAGGGACGTTCGCGCTGACCGTCGACGGCCTCGCGCCCCTGTTGGCCGCCGCGGGCGTCCCCGGCCGACCTGGTCGATGACGGACCGCCGCGGGGTTCGCCGGCGGCTCCTACCCGTTACGCGTCGGGAGGCAGGGACCGCGGATCGTCACGACCCAGCAGATCGAGAGTCAGTTTCCGGCCCGTCGACTCGGCGATCATGTCGGCCAATCGGGACCATTCCATCCGGTTGAGATGCACGGAATCCATCACGTGATGCCGCCTGCCGGTGGTCGTGCACGCATAAAGCGCGATCACCGGATCGTACCGGTCGGTCTCGAACACGATGCTCTCCACCGTCGACCAGAGCAGGTCGAGATGGTCCTCCCAGACGGTCCCGGTGGGGGTCTTCCGTCCTCTCTTGACGGTGAATCCGGTGCGGTCGACGGTGACCTGAACATGTTGCGACGTGATGGTTCCCCCACGGGGCGTCGCCGGTACGCGGGCCGACCGGTCGCTCGGCACCTCTCGCGTCCGGCCCGTCAGCCGCACCTTCAGCCGCAGATCTCCCGCGCGTCTTGACCCGACTCCCGGAATTCCCCGGTGGGCCACCCGAACGATGGTGCCGCCACGGGTTCCGGGCGGAATCCGAATCGTCACCGAATCCTGGGTGCGGCCTCCCAGCCCGTCTCCGGAGCACTCCCGGCAGCGTTCTGCGCCGATCCGGCCGCGCCCGCCGCAACCAGTGCACAGTGCCCGGGTTGTGAAGACGATTCTCTTCGTGGTGCCGGCTGTGGCCTCCGGTTGACTCAGCTCCACTACGTCATCGATGTGCAGTGGCGCACCGCGCTCTGGCGAGGAAGCACTCGCCGAGACGCATGTACGACGGCGCCACCAGAAACTCGCGAGGATGTAAGCGAGCGAGGCCAGGCCCACCACGAGCGGCAGAACGTACGCCGGCGTCCCCCGCTCCGTGTGCAGGAGAGCACCGGCGTAGATCGAGAAGACGAATGCGATGGCCAAGGGGGCGGAATACAGGTTCTGCACGGGAAGGCGGCCACCGAGCGCACGGCTGGCATTGTGCCATTCACGGCCGTGGGGCACGCGGCGGGAATTGAGCCTGGTCCCGACAATGTCGGTCAGCGGACCCGTCGACCAGGTGAACCCAACGCCGATCACGCCCGCGATCCAGCTCCGCCCGAACACGGAAATCGTCAACGCGCCGAGCAGCAGCGGCCCGAAAACCGAAAGAAGAAACATCGACAGGGCGAACCGGCCGCGAAAGACGCGCCCCATGCCACGACCTCCTTACCGACAAGAAGATCAGTGTGACAGAGGAACGAGGAGTCTGACCGGTCACCGCCATGCCATCCGAGTGTGCGCGGGATTGCTCGAGCATTGTCGGCCTGGTCATCTGAGTTCGTTTCGTCAGCGAGCCTCAGCCGATGCTGGCCCTTCAAGCCTCAGCGGACACGCTAAGGGCGTTGTCGTGCAAGCTGAGGGAGCGTGCCGTTTCCGGATCGCCCACCGCCAAGGGACGGCTCGGGCCGTTGAAGGCGGCGGTGGTCAGGCGGAATCGGCTGGTGTTCTTGATCTCGATCGCGTACAGGCGCCAGGGCCCGTCCGCGGCGTCTCGCGGGCGCGGTGGCAGAGCCAGGTTGACGACGCTTGAGGGCTCTCGAACTGTGCCGTACCGGGTGTGCGCGGCACTGTAGGAGGCCAGCCGGAGTTCGGCCTGCGCAGGCGGCCTGTGACCCGGCTTCCGGTCGGGTTGTGAGAGTTCGGTCGCCGCGGGGGTGAGTGCACTTACCCATGCCCGGGTGCTGTCGGAGGTCTGTGGCCTGTCAGCGATGTCGCGCAGTCGGTGCGTGAACCAGGGTGTCAGAGCGCGGTCGGCGTTACGGATCCAGTGCTGGACCAACCGGCGGAAAGCGTGCTCACGACGGCTCGCCCGGTAGTGTCCGGCCGCGGCCAGTACGGCCTCACCGGCGCCGTCGAATGCCCGGCAGAGGGCCGGTACCGGGACTCGGCCGGCCAGGCTCGAGTAGCGAACCGAGCGGATCTCCCACATCGCCGCGCGCAGGATCGTCGCGGCGACCAGTACGGCACCGCCGAGTTGTTCAGGTCGTCGCTCAGCATATGAGCGTCGGCGTTGGTCACGGCGGGGCGGAGTCTGGGCATCGGCGGTTCGGCCGGCAGCGGACAGGTGCCAATACGTGTCGTGAGGGTAGACGGTGGCCGTGTTCGCGTGGAGGGTCCCGTGCGTACCGAGACCGATCACAACTCCGTACGGGCGGTCGCGACGCGAAACAGCGGGAAGGTGTTGTTGTCCCACACGTCCGACACCTCGTGGACGGTCTTCCGGTCGAAGTTCCGGGCATCCGCCGCCGCTGCCGCGATCTGCACCAATGAGCGATCCAGCAACGCAGCCAACGCGGCCGTCGCGGCCTGCCTCCTCCCGGTCACCATCCAATGCCGATCAGCGGTGCCGGCGGGGCCTCTGCCGGCGGGAACGAGATATCGGGATCCGGCACTCATGGATCCTCGCATGATCACCATTTGCGGGACAGTGCTCGAGCCCGCGAGTGCTACCAGTTGTCGTTCCTGGAGCGCGGCGGTCCACAGGGTCAGCGGTCTTGGGGCGGGGCCTGACGGTCGAACCCGGCCAGCGCTTCGAGAGCCGGCAGGGCGTCGGCCAACGCGGTCCGCTGGTCCGCCGGCAACCGGCCGATCCGTTCGGCGAGGAGGCCGGTCGCACGCTTTCTCAGGTCCTCCAGCACGGCCAGCCCGGTGGGGCTGGCTCTGACCCGGCTGACCCGCCGGTCGCGGGCGTCCTGATCGCGGATGATGAGGCCCTGGTCCTGAAGCACGTCGATGAGCTGCGACACGGTCGGAGCGCTCACCGTCATCTGGGCGGCCAGCTCGCCGATCTTCATCGGTCCGTTCGCCACGATGATGGCCAGTGCCGACAGCCTGCTCGGTGTGAGGTCGGTCGGCCGGTCCTGGGCGCGGAGCCTGCGGTTCAGGTCCGCGAGGACGAGGCGCAACCGCCCGGCGATCTCGGCGGCACCGGGCGCGGCCGTACCGGTCGGCTCCGCGCTGGGCGGCTCCGTGCTGGGCGGCTCCGTGCCGGCCGGGCCCGGCCCGGTCGGTACGGCCGCGTCCTCGGTCATCCGTCCTCGTCCCCCGGTGCGCCTGACCGGCGATCCCCGTCGCCGACGGGCGGCCGGTCGTCTGCGTGGCCGCCGTGAGCCTGCACCATCGCGGGTACGGCGAGTTCGCTGACTCCCGCGCCGTCCTGTCCGCTGACCCCCGCCAGTTCGGAGCCGCGGCCCTCCTGCTCCGCCGCCGGCCTGGGCTTTCCGGTCAGCAGCGAGGCGACGGCGGCGACCACGCAGGCCACGATGGCGAACCAGAACGCGATGGTCAAGCCGTCGTGGAACGGCTGCGTGATGAGGTGCGGGAAGAAGCTGCGCCCGGTCAGGTACGCGGCGTGGCCCGGCGGCAGGGCATTCAGCGTGGGCCCGAGCAACTGCTGCATCGGGTTGTAGCCGAGGAAGGCCGAGAACAGCACCGCGATCGGCGGCAGCTGCGAGATCTGCTGCGCCGCCTGGTCGGGTACGCCCTGGGCGACCAGCCCGGTCTCCATCGCCGTCGGCAGGCTGTGCGACAGGCCGACCACCATCAGGCTGAAGAAGATGCCGATGGACAGCACCATGGACGCGTTCATGAAGGTCGCGTTCATCCCGGCGCCGACGCCGCGCTGGCTCGGCGGGATGGAGTTCATGATCTCGGCCCGGTTCGGCGAGGCGAACATGCCGGAGCCGAAGCCGTTGACGGCGAGCAGCACGGCGAACCATGGATAGGAGAAGTCCACCGGCAGCAGGAGCAGCAGGGCGAAGCTGAGCGCGGTGATGAGCGCGCCTCCGACGGTGAACCAGCGCGGCCCGATCCGGTCCGACAGGAAACCGGACAGCGGCGCCGTCACGAGGAAGCCGACGGTGAGCGGGATCATGTAGATGCCCGCCCACAGCGGAGTGTCCTCGAACCGGTAGCCGTGCTGCGGCAGCCAGATCCCCTGCAGCCAGATGATCAGCATGAACTGCAGCCCGCCGCGGCCGAGCGCGGTGAGCAGGTTGGCGATGTTGCCCGCGCTGAAGGCGCGCAGCCGGAACAGCGACAGCTGGAACATCGGCTGGGCGATCCTGTGCTCGATGACGAGGAAGATACCGAGCACCACGAGGCCGCCGATGAGGGCGGTCAGCACCCATGGGCTGGTCCAGCCCATGGTGTGGCCGCCGTACGGCTGGAGGCCATAGGTGATGCCGACGAGGATCGAGATGAGGCCGGCCGCGAACGTCACGTTGCCCCACCAGTCCATCTTGGCCTGCTGGCGAATCCCGGAGTCGTGCAGCTTGAGATAGGCCCAGATGGTGCCGAACAGGCCGAACGGAACCGAGACCAGGAAGACGAAGTGCCAGTTCTGCGGTCCGAGCACGCCGCCGAGGATCAGGCCGATGAACGAGCCCGAGATGGCGGCGATCGCGTTGATGCCGAGCGCCATGCCGCGCTGGTCGGCCGGGAAGGCGTCGGTGAGGATCGCGGCGGAGTTCGCGAACAGCAGGGCGCCGCCGATGCCCTGGACGATGCGCCACCCGATCAGCCACAGGGCGGCCGAACTGCCGTGCATCCAGGTGACCGACAACAGGATCGAACAGACCGTGAAGACCGCGAAGCCGAGGTTGTACATGCGGATCCGGCCGAACATGTCGCCCATCCGGCCGAAGGTCACCACGAGCACCGCGGTGACGACGAGGAATCCCATCATCATCCACAGCAGATAGCTGGTGTTGCCCGGCTCCAGCGGGTTGAGCCCGATCCCGTCGAAGATGTTCGGCAGCGCGATGAGCACGATCGAGGAGTTGATCGTGGCCATCAGCACGCCGAGCGTGGTGTTGGACAGGGCGATCCACTTGTAGTGCGGGCCGGGCAGGCCCTTCGTCATGGTCCGGGCCGTGCGTCCCAGCGCGGCGTCGGGAACTGTCATCAGGGGCTTGCCTCTCGTACCGCCGTTCAAACAACTTTCATGAGCCTAACTAACTATATCGGCAGCAGGTGACAGAGGCCCGCGGCACCTCCCCAGGGTGCCGCGCGGCGCCGGCGATCGAGGTCGCGTCAGGCGGCGTCGAGCAGGGCGATCTCCGCGTCGTCGAGGACCAGTTCCGCGGCGGCAGCGGAGTCCTGGATGCTCTCGGGCCGGCTGCAGCCGGGAATCGGGATCACGAACGACGACTTGGCCGACATCCACGCCAGGCAGACCCGCTGCGGGCTCACCCCGTGCGCCTCGGCGATCTGGGCGAACGGCGCGTGACGCGAGCCCAGTTTCGCGGCGCGGCCACTGCCGCCGAGCGGGCCCCAGGGCAGGAACGCGATGCCGAGGTCATGGCAGAGTTCGAGCTCGGGCTCGCTCGACCGGAACGCGGGCGAGAACTGGTTCTGTACGGACACCAGCCGCCCGTCGAGCACCTCGTTGGCCAGCCGGATCTGTTCCTGGTCGGCGTTGGAGATGCCGGCCATCCTGATCTTGCCCTCGTCGAGAAGATCGCAGATGGCCCCGATGGAGTCGGCGTACGGCACCTTGGGGTCCGGGCGGTGGAACTGGTACAGGCCGATCGCCTCCACGCCCAGCCTGGTCAGCGACGCCTCACATGCCCGCCTGAGATGCTCGGGAGAGCCGTCCACCGTCCAGCTTCCGTCGCCGGGGCGCAGGTGACCGCCCTTGGTGGCGACCAGCACGTCGGAACCGCCGCCGTGGGTGCGCAGCGCCTTGGCGATGAGGGATTCGTTGTGTCCGATGTCATCGGCGTACAGGTGATAGGCGTCCGCGGTGTCGATGAAGGTCACACCCGCATCGAGGGCCGCGTGGATGGTGGCGATCGACCGCGCCTCATCGGGCCGTCCCTCGATCGACATGGGCATGCCCCCGAGGCCGATCGCGCTGACCTCGACCGGACCGATATAGCGCGTTCGCATGCTTCTGCCCTTCCTCACTGATGTCGCACGTCCGCCCTGCCGCTGGGCGCACGTCCAGGCTTGTGCCTTCACCCTGAGCTGTCCAGCAGATTGAGGTGGACACCTTCTGCGGCCACGATTCTGGACAGTGGAACGCCACGGACCATGGGCGCGCCCACGCACGGCGAGCGCACGAGCCGAGGACATGCGCACGAGCCGAGGACATGCGGCCCAGCAAGGATGCGGCGGACGGCCGCGGCGACTAAGTGCATGATCACGCCAGAAAACTCCCCGCCGTGATCATGCAGTTGTTCGCGTGCGAGAACCCAGAGGTGGCGAATCGGCAGGGATGGGCGATGGGCGACAACACCCGGGGAACGGCTGCAGCGCACAACTGCCGCGCACAACTGCATGATCACGCCGGAGGACGGCGACCGCCGACGGGTTTTGGGGCGATCCGTCTCGGCCGCTACGGTCGTGCTCATGGGTGAGATCCGCGCGGTCCTGATCGACATCGACGGCGTGCTGACGGTGTCGTGGCGACCGCTGCCCGGGGCGGTCGAGGCGCTCACCCGGCTGCGCGACCAGGGACAGGCGCTGGCACTGCTCACCAACACGACCTCGCGGACCCGCGCCTCGCTCGCGGCGACACTTCGTGAGGCGGGCTTCCCGGTCGATGTGGACGACATCGTGACGGCTCCCGCCATCACCGCGGCCTATCTCGCCGAACACCACCCTGGCGCGCGCTGCCTGCTGCTCAACAGCGGTGACGTACGGGACGACCTGCCGGGCGTACGGCTGGTGGACGACCGCCCCGACGTGGTCGTGCTCGGCGGCGCGGGACCCGAGTTCGGCTACGAGGCGCTGAACGACGCCTTCGGCCACCTGCTCCGAGGCGCCCGCCTCGTCGCCATGCACCGCAGTCTCTACTGGCGCACAGGCGATGGGCTGCGGCTGGACACCGGCGCCTTCCTCGAAGGGCTGGAGAAGGCGTCCGGCACGAAGGCCGAGATCGTGGGCAAGCCCGCGGCGGCCTTCTTCGGCACCGCCCTCGCCGGCCTCGGCGCCGACCCCGGCCACGCGCTGATGGTCGGCGACGACATCGAGACCGACGTGCTCGCGGCGCAGCGCTGCGGGATCACCGGCGTGCTGGTCAAGACCGGAAAGTATTTGCCAGAGACGCATCGCAACGCCTCCGGTAGCCCCGACCACGTCGTCGACTCCTTCGCCGACCTGCCGGGCCTGCTCGACCGCCTGCGCTGATTCCGCCTACGACGTGGACCCGCGCCCCGCGGCCGGCCGGTCGTCATGAGTGGCCATGGGCCGTCCTGCCAGGCCCGTCGCGAAACAGTCGGTGAGAGCCCGTCGGAGTCGTGGCCCCTGAAACGATGAAGAGGTATGAGCCCGCCGGCGGACGCACGACCCGACCCGGGGTTCGCGCTGCTGGAGTTGTACGACGCCGCGCTTCCCGAGGTCTACGGGTACCTGCTGTCCCGGTGCGGACAGCGGCCCTTGGCCGAGGACCTGACGGCCGAGACGTTCCTGGCCGCCGTGCAGGCATGCCGCGTGCACACTCCTGTTCACCTCAACACGGCCTGGCTCATCGGCGTCGCGCGTCACAAGCTCGTCGACCACTGGCGCCGGGCCGAGCGTGAGGCACGCGGGCTGCGCGTGGTGAGCGGAGAACGGCTCGGCGTCGAGGACCCCT
>NZ_JABVEB010000113.1 GCF_014323665.1 Actinomadura sp. HBU206391
GGTAGCTGTCACCATGGCTGCAGGTCAGTACGAAGGGGGTGCGATGGGCCAGGTCCCGGTGCCGCCGACCGGGGACGAGCTGTTGAAGGTTCTCGCGGCGCTCGGCAATCCGCATCGGCTGCGGATCGTCGCCGCGCTCGCCGAGGGCGGACGCAATTACGTCAGTCGGCTTGCGCGGGAGCTGGGGATCGGCCGCCCGTTGCTCCACATGCATCTGCAACGGCTGGAAGCGGCCGGACTGGTGACCGGTTCGCTGGAGCTGTCGGAGGACGGCAAGGCCATGAAGTTCTTCGAGGTAACGCCGTTCATGCATGTACTGACCCCTGACGTCGTCGCGGCCGCGGCTCGGACGATCAGCGAGGAAGGGAAAACGACCGTGAAGGGAACGGCGAAATGACTGGAGAGGACTGGGCGGGGGTGGTCGGCGCCGGTGGTGTCTTCCTGCTCCTCATCGTGGTCGTCTGGCAGGTCGCCGCAACGTGGCGTGCCCGCATGCTGGCGGCCCGCGAGGAGCAGTACAGGCGGCTCGCCGCCAAGTACGCCGAGCTACTGGAGGACAACGTCGAGCTGCACCGGCGCACGCTGGAGGAACTGACGCAGGCTCGCGCCTCGATCGTCTCGATGGAGAAGATGATGCGCTCCATCGAGTAGCACCACGCACAGGGCCGTACGGCCGGGAGCGCCAACTCCCGGCCGTACCGATGGAGAAACACAGCAGGCATCAACCCGTACGCCACGGCAGGTCGTCACACCTGCAGCGCCGTGGCGCGGGCCTCGTACGCCCCTGCGCCGGTCGGGGACCGGCCGCACTCCACACTCAGGAGACTACTCATGAACGCGCTGCTCAGGCGAGCGGCGAGCGCCCCCGGCGGTCGCCGCACCAAATGGCTCGTACTCCTCGCATGGCTGATCCTCCTCGTCGTGCTCGGCCCGCTCGCGGGCAGGCTCGGCGACGTCGAGGACACCAGCGCCAACGCCTTCCTGCCGGGCGGGGCCGAATCCGCCCAGGTCAACACGGAGTTGGAGAAGTTCCGTACGGACGAGATCATGCCCGCCGTGCTCGTCTACACCGGCCGGGGCGCGGACGCCACGGCCACCGCCGACCGGGCCGCCCTCGCGCGGTTCGCGGCCGAGGGCGAGCAGGTATCGCCGCCCATCCGGTCCGAGGACGGCAGGGCTCTGATGACCGTCGTCCCACTGTCCACCGAGGTCGGCGACGTCACCGACACCATCGACGACATCCGCCGGATCGCCGGCGCCGACGTGCCGCCCGACGTGGACGTCGCCGTCGGAGGTCCCGCCGGGTCGCTCACCGACCAGGTCGCCGTCTTCGACTCGCTCGACTCCACTCTGATGATCGCCACCGGCCTGGTGGTGGCCGCCCTGCTGCTGATCACCTACCGCAGCCCGTTCCTGTGGCTGCTCCCGCTGCTGGCGGTCGGCTTCGCCGCTGTCCTGACCCAGGTGGGCACCTATCTGCTCGCCAGATACGCGGAGCTTCCCGTCAATCCGCAGAGTTCGGGCATCCTGATGGTGCTGGTCTTCGGCGTCGGCACCGACTACGCCCTGCTGCTCATCGCCCGATACCGCGAAGAACTACACCGCCACCAGAACCGGCACGAGGCCATGCGGATCGCGCTGCGCCGCTCGGGACCGGCGATCCTCGCCTCCGCCGGCACCATCGCCGTGGGCCTGGCCTGCCTCGCCCTCGCCGACCTCGACTCCTCCCGCTCCATCGGCCTGGTCGGCGCGGTCGGCGTGCTCTGCGGCCTCTTCGCGATGACCAGCGTCCTGCCGGCGCTGCTGGTCATCGCGGGCCGCTGGGTGTTCTGGCCCTTCGTCCCGCGCAACGGCACACCTGCCCGCAAGGCCGACACCGTCTGGTCACGCATCGGTGCCGCAGTCGCCCGCCGGCCCCGCTGGTCCTGGACGATGTCCCTGGCCTTCACGGGAGCTCTAGCGCTCAGTGGAGCCGGCATCAGCCTCGGCCTGCAGCAGTCCGAGATGTTCCAGGACAAGCCCGAGTCGGTGGTCGCCCAGGAGAGGATCTCCGCGCACTACCCCTCCGGTGCGTCCGACCCGGCGACGATCGTCACCAGCGCGGACAGGACGGCGGAGGTCAAGGCCGCCGCCTCCACCGTGAACGGTGTCGCCCGGGTCGAGGACGGCGATCGCACGACCGACGGCGAACTGGCCGCACTGTCCGTGGTGCTGAAGGACGTCCCAGACAGCCAGTCGGCCAAGGACACCATCGATGAGCTGCGCGAAGCCGTGCACAAGGTCGAGGGCGCCGGCGCGCTCGTCGGCGGCACCACCGCCCAGACCCTCGACACCGAGCGGGCGACCGACCGCGACCTGACGACCGTCATCCCGGCCGTCCTCGCCGTCGTCCTGCTCGTCCTGATCTGGCTACTGCGCGCCCTGATCGGCCCACTGCTGCTGCTCGCCACCGTCGTCGTCTCGTACTTCGCCGCGCTCGGCGCCTCGAACCTGCTCTTCGAGCACGTCTTCGGGTTCGCCGGAATCGACTGGTCCATCCCCCTGCTCGGCTTCGTCTTCCTCGTCGCCCTCGGAATCGACTACAACATCTTCCTGATGCACCGCGTTCGGGAGGAGACCGGCCGCATCGGCCACACCAACGGCGTACTTGAGGGCCTGACCAGCACCGGAGGCGTCATCACCTCCGCGGGCATCGTGCTCGCCGCCACCTTCGCCATCTTCGTCGGAATGCCCCTGGTGCCCATGGTTCAGATGGGTGTCCTCATCGGTATCGGCATCCTGCTGGACACCTTCCTGGTCCGTACCGTCCTGGTGCCCGCCCTGGCGCTCGACCTCGGCCGCTGGTTCTGGTGGCCCGGCCGCCTCTTCCACAACCTGGGCCGACGCGACGCCACCGAGGAGGCACCGCACACGACCGGGGCCGGCCTGCCGCCGTCGGGCGTGCCGAAACCGGGGTGAGCGCCAGGTGTCCAGGCGAGCGTGGCCGTCACCACCCGCTGAGTGACGACCGGGGTGCGGGTATCCAGGCCCCGACATCTCGCGCGTGGTGCGGGCGTGCCGCCGTACTACGGCCCGTCCTTAACGACAGGCCGATCTGGCTGGCCAGCATCCGAGCCCGCACCGCGTAGCCGCCCGCCGAAACGATGGCCTGGCCGCCCGCCGGCGCCGCCATCTGCGCGCGGCACCTGCACTACCCGCTGGCGACACGTGGGCCTGAGCGAACACCCGTATCGGGAATAGCGCAGATCCGAACAATGCACCTCCGCCGGTTACGCGCGAGGGCTGAACAGCCGGCGCATCAGGTGAGGCCCTCTGGACGTGTCGTCTGCATCGCTCGGTGCAGGCCGAAGGCACGAAGAACAGCCATGCCGCGAACACGCGGCGTCATTGCTGCTGATGGGCCCCGCAGTTTCGACCGCGATGACGGAGACGGCAATTGCGGCGCGTTCGAGAGCGGCTGAATCCGAGGCGAGCGAAGATCGACAACTCCGGAGAAAAAACTTACTCTCGCTAAGCAACCCGGGCGGCTCTCGCCTGGAGCTGATTTCAGTGGAGCTTGTATGAGCTTTCGCAGGAAGGCATCGGCCGTCGCGGCGGCCGGTGCACTGGCCACCATCACCACCCTCGCCGCCGGCGGTTTTTTGCCCGCGTCGGCACAGGCCGCACCGGTGTCTGCGGCATCTGACGCCCCGATCACCCATGAGCAGAACCCACGGGTTCCCGAGGGCGCGGCGTGGACGGAGGCATACTTCCCGTCCTCTGACGGCAGCGATGTCGAGCTGCACGCCGACGTGCTACGCCCGGCACACCTACCGGCCGATGCGAAGACGCCGGTGATCCTTTCTGTGGGCCCCTACTTCGCGCACGCGGGGCAGACTGATCCCGAGGGGTGGGACCGGGTTGGGCCGTCGGCGCGCTTCCAGGACTTCATCGACGGTGCACACCTGATGGCGCGCGGCTACACCTTCGTGATGGTCGACCTGCGCGGCTTCGGCGGGAGCACCGGATGCCTGGACTTTCTCGGCCCGGGGGAGCAGGCCGATATAAAGGCGGCCGTCGAGTGGTCGGCCAGCCGACCCTGGTCGACCGGCAAAGTGGGCATGTACGGCAAGTCGTACGACGCCAACACCGGGTTGGCGGCCAATGTCCTCAAGCTCAAGCCTCTGCGGGCGATCGTTTCCCAGGAACCGACGTGGAACAGGTACAACTACCTGTTCAGCAATGGGGTGCCGCGGTCCAACGTGACCAGCACCCCGCGGGGATATGGCTCGATCGCGACGATGCCGCCGCTGAGTGATGACAGCGACCGCTACAAGGCGAACGCGGAGTATGAGGCGAGCCACCCCGAGTGCCTGAGTGACAACCTCACCGACACCCAGGACCCCGACCCGAGGTCGCCCTACTGGCGTGCCCGCGATTTCGCCACCCGCGCCGCTGGGACCCAGACGCCCCTGTTCGTCACGTCGGGCTTCATCGAGGACAACACCAAGCCCGAGGACATGGAGCAGTATCTCGACAACCACAAGGGCCCGGAGCGCGGCTGGCTCGGCCAGTGGGAACATGTGCGCGGCAACGAGACCAACGGCGAGGGTCGGCTCAAGATGGGACGGGCGGGCTGGTTCGACGAGGTGATGCGGTTCTACGACCAGTACCTCCGTGGCGCCAAGCCGTCAGTGACCGACCCGGCCTTCGCCATCGAGGACAGTCTCGCCCACTGGCGGGCGCAGGCGACCTGGCCGAAGACCAACACCTCGTACCGGGTGCGGCTGTCGTCCGGGCGGTACGTCGACGACGGCGGCGCCGCGCACAATGCCCCCCTGCCGAAGACGGCGCCGCAGGCCAAGGGCTGGGACATCGAGGACGGACCGCTGGCCGGCCCGCTGTCGCATGCCCAGACGGGACCGCACCGCGCCGACGCACCCGGCGACAGCCTCTGGACCTGGTCCACGCCCGCCGCCAAGCAGGTGCGGGTTACGGGCACGCCGCAGATCACGCTGAAGACCGCCGGTCGGGGCAACGTGTGGGTACGGCTCTGGGACGTCGCTTCGGACGGCACGGCGACGATGTTCGACGAGAACGCCGCACTGCTGAACGGCAGCCGATCGACCTCGATCGACCTGAAGGCGACAGACTGGACCTTCGAGCGAGGGCACCGGCTGGGGGTGCAGATCGGGACCATCAACTCAACCGGCTGGCGGGACGTACCCTCGGGCCAAACGATCAAGGTTTCCGACGCGCGACTGGCCTTGGGCGTGCAGGACCCACGGTTCGACGCGCCGACCCAGGGTGACCGCTCGCCGTACCTGGACCAGTACCTGACGGCGAACACCACCACGCTCAGCAACGTCGGGAAAGGCACGTTTCCGCTGAGGGTCTCGCGGCACTGACCATGCGACTTCCCGGCACACACGCGAACGTCTCGCCCTTACGCAGATGGACCAGCACCAGCAGAGCCTGACGTCCCGGGTTCAGCAGCCGCCAGACCGAGCCGACCTTCTTGCGATGCCGGCCGGCGATCCCGGCCACGTAGTTCAGCGTTGACTGCACTTTGGGCACGCGATCCACCAGGTCGAGGCCAGTGTCCCCGCCGGCGGCGGACCTATGGAACACGGCCTAGGGCCGATCCCGCCGAGTCGGATGGCAGAGTGGGCGGTATGCGCGTAGGCATCCTGGGGCCGCTCGAGGTGGTGGCCAATGGCGAGATCGTCGAGATCGGGGGTGCCCGGGTCCGCACGTTGCTCATCCGGCTGGCCATGGACGCGGGCCGCGTGGTCACGGTGGAGTCGTTGGCGCGGGCGCTGTGGCCGGAGGGCGGCCCGGCTAACGAGGCGCACGCGCTGCAGTCGCTGGTGTCCCGGTTGCGCCGGGCGCTGCCGGACGGCGTGGACGGGCCCGTCCTATTGGCGGCGGCTGCGGGTTA
The DNA here is from genome assembly GCF_014323665.1 of Actinomadura sp. HBU206391. Lineage (GTDB taxonomy): Bacteria > Actinomycetota > Actinomycetes > Streptosporangiales > Streptosporangiaceae > Actinomadura_C. The sequence continues at coordinate 5,921 of NZ_JABVEB010000113.1, forward strand.
TCGGCTGGACCTGCCCGCTGACTCGGTGGACTCGCTGCGGTTCGAGCGGCTCACCGGACAGGGCCGACGCGCGCTCCAGGAAGGCGACTTCGAGGGGGCCGCGCTGCGGTTGCGGGAGGCGGCCGGTTTGTGGCGGGGCGAGCCGCTGGGCGAGGCGGGACGGAGCCCTTTCGCCGCGGCCGCCGCGGCGCGGTTGACCGAGCTGCGGCTCACCGCGGCCGAGGATCGCGTGGCGGCCGACCTGGAGACCGGGGCCGACCCGTCCGCCCTGGTGGCCGAGTTGGAGGAGCTTGCGGCGCTGAGCCCGCTGCGGGAACGGCCGCGCCATCTGCTCGTCAAGGCCCTGCATGCGGCCGGCCGGCGGGCCGAAGCGCTGACCGCGTACGAGGCGTTCCGCCGCCTGCTGGCCGAGGAACTCGGCACCGATCCCGGCCCGGAGCTGCGGGAGTTGCACCTTGCCGTGCTCCGCGGCGAGGACGTGACGCGGGCGGCGCGAAACCGGCCGTCCGACGACGGCCGCCCGCCCGGCAACCTGCGGGCTCCGCTGACCAGCTTCATCGGTCGCGCCGAGGAGCAGACCCGCATCGCCAAGCAGCTCGCGGAGGGCCGGCTGGTCACACTCGTCGGCCCGGGCGGCGCCGGTAAGACGCGGCTCGCCACGACCGTGGCCGCTGCGCTCGCCGGTGAGATGCCCGGCGGGGTCTGGCTGGTGGAACTGGCGGCCCTGACCGATCCCGCAGACGTGCCACGCGCAGTCGTCCACGCGCTCAAGCTGCGCGAGGGCGGCCGGCTCGACGCGCCGACCGTGCCCCGGGACGTGACGAGCCGGCTGGCCGAGGCGCTGTCGGGTGCCGAGACGCTCCTCGTCCTGGACAACTGCGAGCATCTCGTCGACGCCGCCGCTCGGCTGGTCGAGGATCTGCTCGGCCGCTGTCCGCGGTTGCGCGTCATCGCCACCGGCCGTGAGCCGCTCGGCATCACCGGCGAGGCACTGTGCCCGGTGCCCCCGCTCGACCTGCCCGCCCCGGATCTCGGCCCCGCCGCAGCCGTGGGCGCCACGTCGGTACGGCTGTTCGCCGACCGCGCGGCCGCCGTTCGGCCCGACTTCACGGTCACCGAGCACAACGTACGGCCGGTCGCCGAGATCTGCCACCGGCTGGACGGCCTGCCCCTCGCGATCGAGCTGGCCGCCGCCAGGACGCGCACCCTGCCGGTCGAGGAGATCGCGCGTCGGCTCGCCGATCGGTTCGAGCTGTTCACCGGCTCTCGTACGGCACTGCCGCGGCACCGGACGTTGCACGCCGTGGTCGACTGGAGCTGGCGGCTGCTCGACGACGAGGAACGCCGGCTCGCGCGGCGGCTCGCGGTGTTCCCCGGCACGATCACGCCCGAGTCGGCCGCCCGAGTGGGCGGCCTGCCCCCCGATTCGACCACCGCGCTCAACCTGCTCTCCGCGCTCGCGGACAAGTCGCTGCTGCAGTCGGTGCCGGGCTCGGTGCCGCGCTACCGAATGCTGGAGACGCTGCGGGAGTACGCCCTGGAGCGGCTGGACGACGCGGAGGAGACGGCCGATGTACGCGCGGCCTACCGCGACCACTTCCTCGATCTGGTCGAACGGGCCGAACCGCACCTCCGCGGCCCTGACCAACTGCCGTGGGTGGCCCGGCTCGTCGCCGAACGCGGAAACCTGCCCGCGGTGCTGCACCTGGCCTGTGATTCCGGTGACGCCGAGACCGCCGTGCGGTTCGCGGCCGCGCTCGGGCCGCTCTGGACAATCAGCGGCGAGCACGGCGAGACCGCGAGCCGGTTGCGGCTCGCCCTGGAGGTCCCCGGGCCGGTGCCGAGGCGGGCCACCGTCAACGCCGCCGTCTTCTATCTGATCAACACCGTGCTGTCCGGCGGGCACGCGGACGCCCGCGCCACCGTCGAGTGGCTGCGGACCCGGCTCGACGGGACGGACGACGACCCGGCTCATCCCGTCTCCGTGCTCCTCGAACCCGCCATCGCGCTGTGCACCGACGATCTGGCCGCCGGTGCGGCGGCGATCGAGGCACGGCTGGCACATCCCGATCCGTGGACCCGGGCGATGCTGTGGCTGATCCGGGCGCTGCTCGACGCCAACCGGGGAGATCTCGCCGGGATGCACGGGGACCTCGCGACCGCGGTCACCGCGTTCCGGTCGGCCGGGGAGCGCTGGGGGCTCGGCCATTCGCTGACCTACCTCGGGTTCACGCACAGCGTGCTCGGAGACTTCGCAGCGGCGATCGAGACGCTGGAGGAGTCGATCCGGTTGCTGCGCGAGCTGGACCCGGATGAGGGCGCCGTACAGCAGCGGGTGCTGCTGGCCGAGGCCCGCGCCCGGCTGGGCGACATCGCCCGGGCCCGCACGGAGCTCCGTGCGATGGTCGAGCCGGGGGTGCGCCCGCCGCCCGCCGACCGCCTCCTTCTGCTGAGGATCACCCTCGGAGACCTGGCGCGTTACGCCGGTGATCTGGAGGACGCCGCCCGGCAGTACGACGCGGCCGCGGAGCTCGGCCGGGCGCCATCGCTGTTGCCGCACGCTCGCGCCATGCTCGGTGCCGGACAGGGCAAGCTGGCGGCCGCCACGGGTGATCTCGAGGCGGCGCGGCGGCATCTGACCCAGGCGTTCGGCCTCGCCGTGGAACCGCCGGACATGCCGATCGCCGCTCTCGTCGGTGTCGGCGCGGCCCGGCTGACCCTCTGCCACGGTGCCGCCGGTACGGCGGCGGAGGTGCTGGGCGCGGCGCACGCGCTGCGCGGCGCGCCCGACACGTTCGCGCCCGATGTCGCCGGGCTGCTGCGGGAGCTGCGTGAGCGACTGGGCGAGCACGCCCACGAGGCCGCGTACGCCCGCGGGCTCGGCATGGGCCGCGACGACGCGCTCGCCCTCATCAAGGCCCAGCTGCGCGTTACCCCGTGATGTCGCGTCGTCGCAGCCCGGCCAGGCCGGCGGCGGTGAGCGCCGCCGCGACGGCCGTGAGCCAGACCAGCGGGGTCGTCGTCAAGGCCCCGCCCGGCAGCCTCGGCACATGCGTGAACGGCGAGACGTCCAGCGCCCACTGGTCCAGCCCCAGGGCCGCACCGACCTGGCCGAGCAGCACAGCCGCCGCCGCGAACGCCCAGGCGCCGAGAGCGAGCCGGGGCAGCAGCCCGACCAGCGCCACCGCGACCGCCGCCACGGCCAGGGCCGCCGGTATCTGCGCGAGCGAGCCGGCCAGCATTCGCGGCAGCTGGTCCGCCAGGTCGTCGGTCCGCAGCCCGTGCACCAGGCCGACGACCAGTCCCGACACCGCGATGATCGACACCGTTCCGGTGGCCGCCACGACCAGATGACCGGCCGCCCAGCGCACCCGTCGCACCGCCGCCGCCAGCACGGGCTCGGCGCGCAGCCCGGTCTCCTCCGACCGCACTCGCAGCACCGCTGCGACCGCGAACAGCGCGGCCGCCATACCGGCCACCCGCAGGACCCAGGAGAGGAAGCTGTCGGTCAGGTCGCCCGCTCCGCCCAGCCGAGTGATCACGTCCGCGGCGTTCTCGTTGTTCCCGGCCGTGGTGCCGATGTCATGCGCGCTCGCACCGAGAACGGCCGCGACGAGTGCCACCCCGGCGGTCCAGCCGATCAGGCCGCCCCGTTGCAGCCGCCACGCCAGCGCCCAGGGCCCGGACAGCCGCGGCGTCGCCCTGGCGCGGCCGGGTCGCGCCTGGATCACTCCTGCGCCCACGTCACGGCGAGCGCTCAACGCCACCGCGACACCGGCGAGGACGGCGCCGGTCACGACCAGCAGCCCGATCACCCACCAGCGTTCACCGGCGTAGGCGCGCACGCGCTGCGCCCAGCCGATCGGCGACAACAGCGACAGCCGCCCCACGGCGGTGCCGCCGTTCACGTCCCCCACGGCACGCAGGACGAACGCGACTCCGAACCCCGCCAGCGCGACCCCGGCGGCGGTCCTGGCGTGCTCAAAGATCTGCGCCGTCACCGCGGCGACGCCCGCGAAGACCCAGCCGGTGCCGGCGACGGCGAGCCCGAAGGCGAGCGAGCCGCCCGCCGGCAGGCCGAACCCGATCAGGCTCACTGCGGAGAGCGCGCCGATCGCGAGCTGCGTTCCGCCCACCACGGCCAGTGCCGCCGCCAGCCGGGCATGTCGGCTCGTCGCGGCCGCGCCGACGAGCTCCGCGCGTCCGGTCTGCTCCTCGGCGCGGGTGTGCCGCACGGTCAGCAGGATGGCGGCCACCGCGGCCAGGATCAGTGTGATGGTGCCGATCTCGTGGACCGTGATCCCGCCGAGGGTGTCGGTGCCGGCCCCGGGACCGCCGATGGCCGAGTTCGTGCCCGCGGTCGCGGCGTAGTCCCGCCGGTCCGCCGGATCGGCGTACAGGCTCGTGACGGACGACGCGGTCGCCGCCACGAGACCGGCCGTGAGCACGACCCACCCGCCGAGCCGGATCCGATCCCGCCGCACCCCAGCCCGGGCGAGCACACCCGCCCCCGCGAAGGCCATCGGCGTCGGCAGCGCCCTCAGTGCCCTCATCGCGTGCTCTCCTCGCGCGGGGCGGGCTCCCGGTCGGTTCGGTAGTGCCGCAGGAACAGCTCCTCGAGTGTCGGCGGCCGGCTGACCAGGTCGCGCACCCCATGATCGGCCAGCTCGCGGAGCAGCGCGCCGAGCCGGTCGGCGTCGACCCGGCAGTGCACGCGAGTGCCCTCGATCCGCACGTCGTCCGCGGCGGACAGGGCGGCCGGGTCGGCCGGCGGCCGTTCCAGGGTGGCGTCCACAACGGTCCGGGTCAGATGGCGCAGCTCCGCCAGGGTTCCGGCCTCGACGATCCGGCCGGCGCGGATGATGCTGATCCGGTCGCAGAGCCGTTCCGCCTCGGCGAGGATGTGGCTCGCGAGCAGCACGGTACGCCCGGCCCGGCGCTCCTCGGCCACGCATTCCATGAACACCTCGGCCATCAGCGGGTCGAGGCCCGAAGTCGGCTCGTCGAACACGAGCAGTTCCACGTCCGAGGCGAGCGCCGCCACGAGCGCGACCTTCTGCCGGTTGCCCTTGGAGTAGGCCCGAACCTTGGTGCGCGGATCGAGTTCGAACCGCTCCAGCAGCCGCTCGCGGCGGCGCGGGTCCAGGCCGCCGCGCAGCCGGCCGAGCAGGTCGATGACCTCTCCGCCGCTGAGCGCCGGCCACAGGCTGACGTCTCCGGGGACGTAGGCCAGCCGCCGGTGCAGCTCAGCGGCGTCGCGCCACGGGTCGCCGCCGAGCAGCCGGGCGGTGCCCGCGTCCGCGCGCACCAGGCCCAGCAGGATCCTGATCGTCGTGGTCTTGCCGGCGCCGTTGGGGCCGAGGAAGCCGTGCACCTCACCGGTTTGCACGGTCATCTCGACGCCGGCGAGGGCGGTGGTCCGGCCGTAGCGTTTGACCAGGCCCTCGGCCTGGAACGGATGATTCATGGGCGCAGGCTGCCGCCGCGGCCTCGCAGAACGCCCACAGATCGCTGTCAGCCGCCGGTCTCGTCCCCGCCCTGTGCCGCGCCGGCCACCAGGGTCGGCGCGGCGCCCGGTGTCAGTGCAAGGGGCGGCAGAAGGTCCGGATGTCGTCGATGAGCAGGTCCGGGCCTCCGTCGCGGCAAACCGCGACCACCGCTCCCAAGGCGTGGGGACCGTGGCATCAGCCGCGCCCGGACGCGCCGGCGGGCACCTGCTCGGACCGCCGGGAGACGTCGTCAGCGCCCTCCAGGCCCACGTGGGGCAGCCGGAGATCGAGCCAGCGGGGCAGCCACCAGTTCGCCCGGCCCAACAAGGCCATGGCCGCGGGCACCAGCACCATCCGGACGATCGTCGCGTCGAGCACGATCGCCGTCGACAGCCCCAGGCCCAGCATCTTGACGAGCGGTGACGGGTTGGCGATGAAGCCGAGGAACACCACTGTCATGATCAGCGCGGCGGAGGTGATCACGCGGCCCGTGCCGGCGATGCCGCGGGCCACCGACTCGGTGGTGTCGCCCGTGGCGTCGTAGTTCTCGCGGATGCGCGAGAGCAGGAACACCTCGTAGTCCATGGACAGGCCGAAGAGGACCGCGAAGAAGATCGTGGGCAGCGGGGATGCGATCGGGATCGGCTCTTCCAGGTTGAACAGGTCCTTGAGCCAGCCCCATTGGAACACGGCGACCACGACGCCGTACGCGCCGCCGATCGACAGCAGGTTCATCACCGCGGCCTTCAGCGGCACCGCGATGGAGCGGAACACGACCATCAGCAGCAGGAACGACGCGGCCAGGATCGCGGCGATGAAGATCGGCAGGGTGTCGCCGAGCTGCTCGGTGAGGTCATCGGTCATGGCGGTCAGGCCCGATACGGAGACATTGGCGGGGACGAGTTCGCGGACGCGGGCGAGGGTCTCGGACGTCGCGGCGTCCGTGGGTGCGGTGGTGGGGATCGTGGGCACCACGATCGTGTCCCCGGCGGGGGAGGTACGCGGCTCGCCGACCATGGCGATGCCGGGGTCGGCGGCGATGCGCGCTGACAGCGCTGGGAGGTCCTGGGCGTCCACGCCCGGGCCGCGCAGGTCGGCGACGAGCAGCAGCGGAGCGTTGAAGCCCGGGCCGAAGCCCTCCGCCAGCAGGTCGTAGGCGCGACGGTGCGTGGTGCTCGTCGAGTCGTCACCGGCGTCCGGGAAGCCCGTCTCCATCGACAGCGCCGGGGCGGCCAGCACGAACAGCACCGCCGACGCGACGATCAGGTACGGCCACGGCCGACCGGAGACACGGTGGGCGAAGCGCCACCAGGCCGTGTCCTCGGCCTGCTTGACGGGCCGCCGACGGCCGACGAGCCGCCAAGCGTCGATGCGGTCGCCGAGCAGCGCCAACAGTGCCGGCAGCAGCGTGAGAGCGGTGGCCACGGCGAAGAGCACGACCAGCGAGGCGCTGAGGCCGACCGAGATCAGGAAGCCCAGACCGGTCAGCGATAGGGCGGCCATCGCCACGACGACGACGCCGCCGGCGAACAGGACGGCGGAGCCCGCCGATCCCATGGCGTTCGACAGCGCGGTGGGGTTGTCCTGACCGGCGGCCCGGTTCTCGCGGCAGCGGGCCATGATGAACAGGGCGTAGTCGATCCCGACCCCCAGCCCGATCATCGCACCGATGGTCGGCGCGGCACCGGAGACGTCCATCGCGCTGGCCAGCAGCGTGATGCCGCCCAGGCCGATGGCGACCGTCACCAGGGCGAGCGCGACCGGGACCAGTGCGGCGATGATCGTCCCGAACGCGACAAGCAGCACGACCAGCGCGGCCAGCACGCCGACCGCCTCGGTACCCGAGCTCACTGGCTCGGCGTTGATGAACGCCGCGTCGCCGCCGAGCTCCGCCACGACGCCGGTGTCCCGTACGGGCTCCATCGCGTCGATGATCGCGGCGAGCGACTCCGGGCCGAGCTCCGTCGACGGCATGTCGAATGCGATCTCGGCGAAGCCGATGCGCCCGTCGGGCGACACCGTGCCGGCGGTGAACGGAGCGGCCACCGTGGTCACGTGCTCCACGTCGCCGATCCGGGCCACCGCGGCGTCGATGGCGGGCCGGTGTCGCTCGAGCCGCTGCCCTTCCGGCGCGGCGAACACCGCCATGGCGCTGCCGCCGGCCGCTTCGGGGAAGCGCTCCTCGAGCAACTCCATCGCCTGCTCACTCTGGCTGCCGGGGGCGACGAAGTCGTCGGCGAACGTGCCACCGGCAGTGCCCGCCGACCCCATGACGATGAGGACGGCGACCGCCCACGTCCCGATCGTGACCCATGGTCTGTGCGCACTGGCGGCGCCGATACGACGGATGATGCGATGCATGACGGTGCTCCTTCGGTGCTCCGGTTCAGGCGACGGGTGCGCCGGCAGCGGCGCCGTGCTCAACCGTGCGCGCCGGGACCGGCGCGGTCGCCCGCCCGCGGACGGGTAGGCCTTCCGTCGCGAGGCGGGTTGTGTGCAGCCGTCGGCGCGGGCTGTTCCCGCCGGACGGCGGAGCCCGCATCCGCCTGCAGGCGGATGACCACACGTACGGCCTGGCTTACGGTGGGGCCGTGCCCGCTGACGAGCCGCGACGGGCCACCTGATGTCTCACCGTGGAGCGATGGTGAACCGCATGACGCCGCCTTCCCGAACGCCTCTCGGGCACGCCCCGAGTCTGTTTCGGGGCCCCTTCGTGCGCTGGCCACGCGCCGCGGACGCCGTTCTCGCGCTCGCGGTCTTCCTCGCGACGGTGTTCGTGATGGACGCACCCGGCGATGCGCTGGCCATCCGTCCCATCGGCGACGTCCCGATCGGCGCCCTGCCGGTGTTCGCCGTGGCCGGCGCGGCGCTGTACTGGCGCCGGCGCGCACCGCTGGTCGTGGTGGGCGTGGCGGTGACCGCCTGGGCCGTGACGCTCGGCGGCCTCGTCGACAAGGACCTCACCGGGGTGGTGACACTCGTTGCCCTGTACAGCGCGGGCCGGTACTCCACCGAAGATCGATGGGCCTGGATGGGAGTCGCCGCGGCCATCCTGGTGGTCAACATCGAGGGCCTCACCGATCCGGCCCCGTGGCAGGACGCCGTCGTCTACGGCAGCGTCGCCATGTTCGGCACGTGGTACGTCGGGCGCCGCCTCCGGCTGCGCGGGGAGCGCACCGCCCAGTCGCTGCGGGAACAGGCCGCCGAGGCCCGCCGGATCGTGGCCGAGGAACGGACCCGCATCGCGCGCGAACTGCACGACGTGGTCGCCCACCGGGTGAGCCTCATGACAGTGCAGGCGGGCGCGGCCAAGGCCGTGGCCTCCGAGGACCCCGCCGGCGCCCTGCGGGCGATGGGAGCGGTGGAGGAGGCCGGACGCCAGGCGCTCGACGAGCTACGCCACCTGCTCGGGGTCCTCCGACCGGAGACCGACCTTGACGGACTGGGCCCCCAGCCCGGCCTCGCGGATCTCCCCCGGCTCGTCGAGCAGATCCGCGGGGCCGGCGTAGAAGTGTCGCTGGCGACGGACGGGGCGTCGGCCGAGCTTCCGGCCCGCGTGGACCTGTTCGCGTACCGCATCGTCCAGGAGGCACTCACCAACGTGCTCAAGCACGCCGGGCCCGGTGCCCACACCGAGGTGCGGCTCGGCACCGACAGGAGCGGGATCGTCATCGACGTGCTCGACGACGGTCACGGCGCCGCCACCGCCATGCCCGGATCGGGTGCCGGCCCGGGCGGCACAAGAGGTCACGGCATCATCGGGATGCGGGAGCGGGCACTACTGTTGGGCGGCACCCTCGACGCTCGGCCGCGCCCGGGCGGCGGGTTCCGAGTCGTCGCCCACCTGCCCACCGGAGGCGAGCCGGTTTGAGCGAAACGACGAGCCGCCAGGCGAGGAGTGCAGCGAACAACTCAACACAGCGGGTTCGTTCACGCACCGACGAGCCGCCAGGCGAGGAGGGAGCCGCGTGAGCATCCGTGTCGCCGTGGTCGACGACCAGGCGCTGGTCCGGGGAGGCTTCGCCATGATCCTGCGGGTCCAGGAGGACATCGAGGTCGTCGCCGAGGCCGGGACCGGGCTCGAGGCGATCGAGGTGGCACGCAGGCATCGCCCCGACGTGATCCTCATGGACATCCGGATGCCCGACATGGACGGCCTGGAGGCGACCTCCAGGATCCTCGCCGAATCCGACTGGAACGTCCGGGTGCTGATGCTTACCACGTTCGACCCCGACGAGTACGTCTTCAAGGCATTGCGCGCCGGTGCGAGCGGCTTCGTGCTCAAGGACATCCCCACCGACCAGCTCGCCAACGCCGTCCGCACCGTGGCCGACGGCGGGGCGCTACTGGCCCCGTCGATCACCCGGCGCCTCATCGGCCAGTTCACCGAGCGTCTCACCGTCAACGCCGCCGTCTCACGCCGCCTGGACCGCCTCACCGACCGGGAGCGCGAGGTGATGGCCGCCATCGCGCGGGGAGCCAGCAACTCGGAGATCGCCAAGGAACTCTTCATCGGCCCCGCAACCGTCAAGTCGCACGTGTCGGGCATCCTCGCCAAACTCGGCCTGCGCGACCGCACCCAGATCGTGATCTTCGCCTATGAGAGCCGGCTCATCGAGGCCGGCGACCACGACGTCGGTCACTGAGGTATCGACAAGCGCTTACCCTGGCTGGGGTTTGCCTGCCGTCGCCGCGAGGGCGGCCAACTCCCGGGTGCCGGACGCCGGGACGGCACGATCGCAAACCATCCCCCGGTGGCTGCGCGCCGATTCGTGGGCCACCTCGAGAACGTGCTGACCGGCTCACTGGTCGAGCAGCGACCGTACAGCCTGCTCGGTCCGGCCGACCACGGCAGGGCCGTCCTTGACCGTGATGATCGGCCGCTGGATCAGGATCGGGTTCTCCGCCAGCGCCCCGATCCAGCGGTCACGGTTGTCAGCGTCGCGGGGCCAGTCGGCCAGGCCGAGTTCGGCGGCCCTGGCCTCTCCGGTCCGGGTGATGTCCCACGGTTCGAGGGCCAGCCTGGCCAGCACTTCGCGGATCTCATCGCCGGTCGGCGGATCGTCCAGGTACCGGCGCACCGTGTACTCGGCGGTCGCGTCGTCGAGGATCGAGAGCGCGGAACGGCACTTGGAGCACTCGGGATTGATCCAGATCTCCATGGTCTCTGCCGCCTTTCATGAACTGGTGAGGGCGACGAACTCGCCGCGTGAACGGGCGTCCTCTCGGAGGGTTCCCAGCAGGGTAGAGGTCACGGTGCGGGGACTCAGGGCCCGCACACCACGCAGGGTGTGGGTGCCGAATCTCGTGTCACCTCATGCGACCGCTGAAGCACCTCGTCACCGCCGGCCACCTCGGCCGCAAGACCGGCCGCGGCTTCCGCGACTACAGCTGAGCTGCGTCAGTCCAGGCAGAACTCGTTGCCCTCGGGGTCGGTCATCACGATGAAGCCGGCATTCATCGGGGGAGCGGGCTCGAAGCGACGTACCCGCGTTGCTCCCAGCGCGACGAGCCGGTCGCACTCGACCTCCAGCGCCGCCATCCGCTCCTCTCCCTGCAGTCCGGGAGCCGCACGGACGTCGAGGTGGACGCGGTTCTTGGCGACCTTGTCCTCCGGCACCTGCTGGAAGAACAGCCGTGGACCGTGCCCGTCCGGGTCCTCGATGGCCGATCTCGTGTTGCGCTGCTCCTCCGGTACGCCGACCCGCGCGAGGAAGTCGTCCCACGCGGCCAGCGGGTCGGCGTCCTCGGGCAGGTCGACTCCGGGCGGACCGGGGTGGACGTAGCCGAGTACGTCTCGCCAGAAGAACGACAGCGCCCGCGGGTCGTGGGCGTCGAAGGTGACCTGGAGGTGGCGGCTCATCGGGTTGCTCCGTTCGTAGCGTGTTTCGTATGCAGGTAGAGGTCGCGCAGCAGGCAGACCTCGGACAGGTGGTGGATCAACTCGCGGTGGATATGCAGCACCAGATCGGCCATCGGCGCCTCGGGGAAGGGCTCCTTCGCGCCGATCGGGTCCCGGAGCCCGGCGTCGCCGAGGCCGGGCACCCCGGCCAGCCAGACATCGAGCTGGGCCTCGAGCTGGTCGAGCGCGGTGGCCGCGCTGCCGGCGTACTCCCAGGTCTCTTGCGATGCCGCCGGCGCGCCGAAGTGAGCCGCGTTGCGCGCGGCGAGCACGCCGACGATGACGTGACCGAGTCGCCAGGCGATCGTGGTGAAGGCCGCGGGGACCGGCACGGGGAAGGCGTAGTCCATCGTGAAGTCCCCGGCACCGAGCTGCACGGGCGCCGTCGAGCTGCCGCGCGGCCGCACGCTCCAGGCCTCCGGCACCGGCGACCAGAAGTACTCGTCGTCGGTGAGGCCGTCGAGCCGGGCTCGGAGCTGATGGTTCCAGTGGAACTCCCACTGCTCGCGCAGCGTCCGGTTCCAGTCGAGTTCGTCTGCATCCATGGAGCCACCCTCACACCTCTAGCGGACAGGATCGGTCCGCTATCTCTGGCAGGGTGGGCGACATGGACGTGGCGAGCGGTGACGAGCGGGGTACGACGGAGCGGGTGCTCACCCTGCTCGGGCTGCTGCAGCAGCGCCAGGTCTGGACCGGCCCCGAGCTCGCCGAACGGCTCGGGGTCACGCCGCGCACAGTACGGCGTGATGTCGAGCGGCTGCGCACGCTCGGCTATCCGGTGCATGCCAGCCAAGGTGTCGGCGGCGGCTACCAACTCGGCCCGGGGCAGGACCTGCCGCCGCTGCTTCTCGACGACGAGGAGGCGATCGCCACCGTGGTCTCACTGCTCGCCGGCGCGGGTGGCGCGGTCGCCGGCGCCGGCGACGCCGCACTCCGGGCGCTGACCAAGCTCGACCGGGTGCTGCCCACCCGGCTGCGGCACGAGGTGCGCGCGCTCTCCGGCTCGGTGGAGTCCTTCGGCGGAGGCCGCACGCCGGTCGACCCCGAGGTGCTCATGACATTGGCCAGAGCCTGCCGCGACGAAGTCGAGGCCGGCTTCGACTACCCGTCCGGGAGCGAGGTGCGACGGCGGCGGGTCGAGCCCTACCGCCTGGTCGCCTCCGACCGGCGCTGGTACCTCCTCGCCTACGACCTCGATCGCGACGACTGGCGCAGCTTCCGCGTCGACCGGATGACCGATGTTTCTGCACGGACCTGGCGCTTCCGCCCGCGCGCGGCGCCTGACGCGGCGACGTACGTGCAGGAGGGGGTGACGAGTCGGGTCTACCCGCACCAGGCGCGCTTCCTCGTGCACGCGTCGGCCGACACGGTGCGCGCGCAGATTCCGGCGTCGGCGGCCGTAGTACGACGGCGAGGGAGCGAGCTCTGCGAGGTGCTCAGTGGCGCCGCCAGCCTCGACTTCGTGCTCATGCACGTGCTCCTGCTGGGGCACGACTTCGAGGTACTCGACCCTCTGGAGCTCGGGAGGCGCTGTCGCACATTGGCGGAGAGACTGCTGTCGGCCGGTGCAACGATCTCACCGGTGCCGGACGTGGAGGAGTTATGAACTACCACGCCAGCGCCGAGGACCGCTTCCGCTGGCTCTATACCGAGCACCGGCGTGGGCCCGTGAACATCCGCTGGTACGTCCACAGCACGCACAGCGCCGAGAGGACCCAGGGCGCTGACCGCCACCACGGCGCCACCGCGTACCGCTGAAGGTGCCGACCAACCACCATCAGCGCTCGCCCTCGTCCGTGACGCCGACACGTCCCCTCCGAGGTCCATGACGGGCTCTCGGGCTCGTTCATACTCGCGACGATGGAGGACCGCAGCGAGGTAGCGTATGTGGAAACGGCCGTGCGCGGTCTGACCATGAGCGGCCGGGACGAAATGGCCAAGCTCTCCGAGTCGCTGGCCTCCCTTCGGGCGAGTGCTCTCTCCGTACGGCACTCGCAAGAGTTGATCCGCAGAACGGTGGAAGAGAGATGGACCTGAGCCGCGCCACGTGGCGCAAGGCGACCCGCAGCACCGACAACGGTGGCGACTGTGTGGAGATCGCGGGCCTTCCGGGCGTCATCGCCGTCCGGGATTCCAAGAACCCCGGCGGCCCCGCGCTGGTCTTCGGCCGCGCCGCCTTCCGCGCCTTCGCCGCCCAATTGAAGCAGCAGCGTTGAAGCAGCAGCGCTGACGCGATGCCCAGCCGCCTGGCCTGAAACGCCGTGGTGAAGTCCGAGGCGCGGACCGTGCTGTATGTGGGCGGCTCAGCCGGAGATGACCACGGGACGCGGTGCGG
>NZ_JABVEB010000114.1 GCF_014323665.1 Actinomadura sp. HBU206391
AGGCCGCGGTCTCGACTGCGTCGAGCCCCTTTCCCTGGACGTCACCGATGAGCAGCCGGACCCCATGGGGTGTGGTGACGACTTCATAGAGATCACCGCCGATCTGTGCCTCCGCAGCCGCCGACGTGTAGGACAACGCGATACGAAGATCGCCGGCCCGTCGGGGAACCGGGCGCAGGAGGACGCGTTGTGCGGTCTCAGCGACCAAACGCACATTGGCCAATTCCCGCTCGCGCTGGATACGCAGACGGCTGGCGAGCACGCTCGCTGCGGTGACGCCGATGATGGTGACGATCGTGAGGTTGTTCTGCCTGGTGAACAAGAGCTCGTTGTAGCTGGCTAGCGGCAAGCAGATGGCCAGGGCCAAAAGACCCACAAAAGCTGTTCTGCGCACACTCCCGAACACCGACGCGAAGCTCGGCCCCAGGGTCAGCAGCGGCAGGAACCCCAGACTCGGCCCCGCGAGAAGGTCCACGAGGCCCACCGCAGCCATAGCCGTGTACGGCAGCGCTTTGAGTACATACTGCGCCTCCTGGCGCGCGTGCGAAGCCGACGAGTGCACAACACACCTCCCGCAGTTCAACCGAATCTATCGACAGTGGTACGCCAGCGCATGTCTCAGACAACCACGTACACCGCATCAGTGCTGGCAGGACGCCAACTGTTCCACCTTCGGCGATCAACCGATGATGAGGGGACGAGCGCGGCCACAGCGGACCAAGATCACCAAGATGAGGTACCTCGATCTACGCGATCACCGCCGTCCAGCGACCACGCAGTGAAGAGACCACCGGTCGAGCCGAACCCGTGCTCGCCACCGCCGTATCCCGCACCCGCCGGCTGAGCAGCCACCTGGCCGTCTCAATCCTCGGCGGCACCGGGCTCCTGCTCCTCAGCGCCCTGGGCCTCGGCACCAGCGCACCCCCAACTACCCTCCGCAGAAATGCGCCCGCTGCCCCTTGAACGCCGGCCGAGGGGCACCGAGCATCCGCGCGCTCCATGATCTGTAGGAGCATGCTGCCCCATAGGGCTCCTCCGCCTTCTCGCGCGGTCGGCCCTCAACGGTGCCAGCGCCCGAAGAAAGGACCGTATGGTCCGGACTGCTTGCCGCGAGAGGCTGAATCAGTCGTATGAGGCGACCCGTGTGACCGTCCGCCGTATCAACGCGGCATGCACACTGGTTCGGCGATCCAGGACCGTCATTCGGTCAGGTACGTCTTCACGTGGTCGAGAGCCATGTCCAAGGCGATCTCCATCGGCCCGTTCAGAGCGGAGTGCGGTTCAGCCAGGTCGTCCAGACCTCTTGAGCGCCGAGTATCTGCACGCCGGCGTCGGCGGCCGAGCGTCGGCGAAGCAGTGCCAGCAGCAGGTCCACCGCGCGCCCGCGGACCGCTGTGGTCGCCTTGCCGTGCCCGTGCCCCCATGAGATGCCGTCTTGGTCGGCTTGGATCATCCATTCGCCCGGCGAGTCGAGGTCGTCGGTGGCGTGCAGGTGCAGGGTGACCCCGGAATCGAGCGGGGCTGAGTGCCCGTTCCGCCGTTCGGCGGCGAGCCTGTCGAGCCATTCCGTGATGCCGTCCGCAGCCAGCGGGGCCGCCAGTTCGTACCGCATTCCCAGAGCCAGTGCGGCGTCCGCCCTGTGCACCGTCGCCTCGTGCAGCCGCCGCCGCACCCACCAGGCCGCCGGCCGCGGACCGAGGAACGTCCAGACCAGAGTGTCCGCGCCGACGTCCGCCACCGCGTCGACGAGGGTCCGAGCGCCGCCGTGTAGCCATTCGATGGCGCCGTCAGGATCGCTCGGTGGCTTGCCGTCGCGCACCGTGCGCGGGTCGAGGTAGTCCTCGACCCGGTCACGGACGATCTGAGCCGCCCAGCGGTGACCCCTCCCGACGTGCCGGAACAGCTGCTGAATCGTCCACCCTGGACAGGTCGGCACCGGCGTGGACGGGTCAGCGTCGCGGATGAGCTCTCCGAAGATCTCGTTCTGTCCGAGCAGGGCTACGACGTAATCCATAACGAGATCATCTCTTTGGCGGTCGATCTACTCAAGCCAGGCGGTGGACGTGAGGGAAGTCACGTGCGCGATCGCCCGCTCCGAAGGTGGAGGACCACCACGGCCGTGGTGGCGGCGAGCGAGATCGCGCCGAGCACGATGAGCAGGTTGCGCCCGTAGTCCAAGGGCAGCAATGAAGGGTTGTCGGCTCTCCGGCCGATTCCGGCGACTGCGGGCAGGGCCACGAGGCAGAGCAGGGCCGCCGTCGTCAGCGCGATGCGAAGGGGAGACCGGTAGGGCTTGCGCAGCCTCCCGGTGGCCGCGCCGGCCAGCAGGACCAGCGGCACGAGGAACGCGTCGTGCACCACGATGAGCCCGCCGACCCACAGGGCCCAGCCGAGCGGGTCCGTCCGATCGGCATCGACGAGCAGGCCGCAGGTCCCCACGAGGATCAGTCCGCCACCAGCGCCGTAGGCCAGGGATCGCCGCACCACGCCCGCGGAGACGTTGATCGGGCTGTTCACGACACGATCACCCTTGTCACCCATTTGGTCTGCAGCACCCCCGGCCGGTTGGGCGCGATCAGCCGGAGGGGATAACCATGGTCTGGGGCGAGCGGCGAGCCGTTGATCTGGAGGGCCAGCACGGTGAGCGGGTCCCTCCAGTGCGGCCACCGCACCTCGCTGGTCCTGTACCCGCCGCCCATCTGCAGCGACTCGACCGTGAGAACGGCATCGGAGGCGGCCCCCGCCCGGGACATGAGGTCGCGCAGGCGTATCCCCGTCCAGTCGGCCACGACGCTCCAGCCCTCTACACAGGAGATCGGCAGTCGCACGGTGTGCTGCGGCAGCCGCTGGAGGTCGGTGTAGGTCAGGGACAAGTCCGTGTGCACCGCGCCCGTCACGGTGAGCCGGTAGCCCGGATCGCGCAGGGTCGCGGTCAGTCCCGCCGCGGCCGCCGTCTTGTTCACCGGGACGCCCTGCGGACCGATGTGCGGGTTGCGCGGCGCCAGCACCGCCAGGCGGGAGAGCGGGGCGTAGGTCTCTCCGACCGTGAGGAGGGCGGTGAGCCCGGACGCGGTGACCACCGTGCCGAGGAAGCGCCGCCGCGCCGCGGCGGCGGCCGGCGGTTCGGCCTCCTCGCGCATCCATATCCGCCCGCGGATCTTCGCCCACTCGTTGACGACATGGATGATCAGGGCGCCGTAGAGGAGGTACGAGGTCCAGTAATGCGCCGCGGGGAAGGAGAACGGCCACAGGTAGGCGTAGGAGATGTTCAGCAGGCCGGTGACGAGCTGGAACAGCGAAGCGCCGACGAGGACGAGCACGAGCGCGCGTTCGACGGCGTGCGATGGCGACCGGAAGAGCGGCCGCTGCCACAGTTTGGGGTAGACGGTCCACAGCTTGGCCAGGAGCAGCGGAATCGTGGCGAGTCCACCGATGACGTGCAGTCCCTGCGTGATCCTGTAGAGGTTGACCGGCCGGGACGGCCACAGCAGCCAGGCGGGCGGGTGCTGCATGAAGTGGCTGATCAGCCCGGTGGCGAAGGCGAGCGTGAAGCTGATCCCGAGCCACAGGCCGAGCTGGGCGGCCACCCGCTCCGAATGCAGGCGGCTGCTGAAGCGCCCCGTGACGCTTCGCAGGAACTCGGCGCCCGCCGCGACGCGCCTGGTCATGACAGAGCGGCGAACCATCGTCCCGCTTCGTTCCAGTGATAGACGGCGGGAAACCCGCATCGCCGGGCGAGCGTACCGACGTCGTCGGCGGAGACCGTCGCCCACGCGAACCAGCCCGCCACGTGTTCGTTCCGGCGCAGCCTTACCCGCTCCACCCTGCTCGTTGAACCGGGCGGGCCCAGCTCGGCGATGACCACACCGCCGGCGCGCACCAGCTCGCGGAGCCGGCGCAGCAGGGCGACCGGGTCGCCACCGATGCCGATGTTCCCGTCGGCCAGCAATGCCTCGGACCATTCGCCGGTGCGGGGCAAGGGGTCGAAGACGCTTCTGCACAGGGCGAGGCCACCGGCCTGCCGCGTCAGCCGTACCGCCAGTGGCGTGACGTCGATGCCCAGGACGGGCACGCCCCTGCGGGCGAGGGCCACGGTCAGCCGCCCAGGACCCGAACCGACGTCGAGTGTCGGGCCGTCGCATCGGGCCAGCAGGGATTCGTCGCCCTCGATCGGACGGAGCCAGCGATCGGCGGCGAGGGGCGTCACCCGGCCGTCGGCATACTCGACGTCCACTGTTCCTCCTTTCAGAGAGTCCTCGTAGAACGCACCGATCACGCGGCTTCCCCGCGCTCGCCCGGCACTGTCGCCGAAGACGGCCGCGCAAGGGCGTGAAGGCCATTCGGCCCCTTTACGACTCCGAAGTTCGAGCCGCGGCGAGCGGTGCGCGAATCTCTCGGAACATCGTTCATGTCGACTGGAGGAATGAGAATCACACTGGCACGCTACTGGCGGTCGCCGATCGCCGACCCTTACAGATCTGTGACATGACATTCGAGCCGGGCAGATCGATCCAGAGGGAAGCAGCACCGGCCTGCGCCTTCGGTCGTCCGCAAGGCGCGAGCGCAGACATCGGGACCCGACCGCCGGCCAATTGTCGAAATGGCAAGGTGCGGCGTGGATCCGAGCGCAATGAGCGTCATACGTGGCGTCGTCCGAGGTATGGAGGTGAATTCGTTCTCGGGCAACTGCCGGACGCCGGATCCGGGCGGCACCACCCGGGCCGCGCCGCGCGCATTCGCGCGTGCGCGCGGTGCTCGGACGATCTCGAGAGCCACCGGCCGCCGTGCGCGACCCGGCGAACCGGAAATCCTTACGGTCGGCGAACGGCAGCACTCCGCCCGGCCATGATGGCCCCGGCACGGCCTACTCTCGGCCGGGTGAAGATACTGCTGACCGGTGCGGCCGGGTTCATCGGTGGTCACGTCGCCGAGGTCCTTGCCGACGCGGGGCACGAGGTGACGGGGCTTGACCTGCTGACCGGGGACGACGTGCGTGACGCGGCCGGACTGGACCGGCTGCTACCTGGGGTGGAGGCCGTGGTCCACCAGGCGGCCAAGGTCGGGCTCGGCCTCAACATCTCGGACATGCCCGACTACGTCTCCGTCAACGCTTACGGCACCGCCGTACTGCTGGCGGCGATGGCGCGGCACGATGTCGGACGGCTGGTACTGGCCTCCTCAATGGTCGTCTACGGCGAGGGCGGCTACGACTGCCCCGAGCACGGCCGGGTACGGCCCGGAGCGCGCACCACCGCCGACCTGGATCGGGGCGTGTTCGATCCCCGTTGCCCCCGGTGCGAACGTCCGGTGGCGCCCGCCACGATCGGTGAGGATGCTCCGCCCGACCCGCGCAACGCCTATGCCACCACCAAGCTCGCCCAAGAGAACTTGGCCGCGAACTGGGCGCGGGAGACGGGTGGAACGGCGGTCGCACTGCGCTACCACAACGTGTACGGGCCGAGGATGCCCAGGGACACGCCGTACTCCGGAGTGGCGGCGATATTCCGATCCGCGCTGGAGTCCGGTCGCGCACCCAGGGTCTTCGAGGACGGCGGGCAACGGCGCGACTTCGTGCACGTCCGCGATGTCGCCCGAGCGAACGTGGCAGCCCTGACCGGCGGCGCGCCCGCGACCGTGAAGGCGTACAACGTCGCCAGCGGTGAACCGCACACGGTCGGCGAGATGGCCGCGGCGCTGGCGGCGGAGCGGGGCGGCCCTCAAGCTGTCGTCACCGGCGAGTACCGGCTCGGCGACGTACGGCACATCGTGGCCTGCCCCGACCGGGCCACCGCCGAACTCGGGTTCCGGGCGGTGATCGGCTTCGCCGAGGGGATGAAGGAGTTCGCCGGCGCACCGCTGCGCTGACCGAGGTCACCAGGGCGAGGCGACCAGACCCTGCAGCAACAGGCCCGTGACCACCTGCGCCGCGAGCATGCGGCGGCCGGGGGCGAACGCCGCGGTGACGCCGATCCACAGGGCAAAGGGGACCCAGATCCGCTCTACCTCGCCCCTGGTCACACCGCTGACGTCCAAGGCGAGCACCGCCACCAGGGCCGCCGCGGCCACCGCGGCGTCACCGCGCCCGAACGCCCGTTCGCGCGCCGCCCGCACCAGCCCCACGGCGGTGGCCGGTCCGGTGATCAGGCAGAGTACGGCCAGGTTGGCGATCAGGAAGTACAAGTAGGGCCGGGTGGATCCCGCTCCTGCCGCCCACTCGGCATGGGTCGCCGCCACCCCGGCGGGCCAGGAGAAGCCCCCCGCGACGAACGCCGCCGTCACCGCGACGATGCCGGCCACCGCCCCGAGGACCGCCGCGCGCGGCAGCCGGACCAGCACGGCGACGACCACGGGGATCAGCAGGAAGGAAACCAGGCCGTAACTGAGGTACGGCAGCGCGCCCAGCAGGACTCCGGCCGCGACAGCGGACCAGACCGTGGACGCTCGACCGCGGCCGAGGACCAAGAGCGCGACGCCCCATGCCGCGACACCTGCGAAGAACGCGTCCATGGTGGTGGCGATCCAGACCGAGGCAGGGGTGAGAGCGAGGTAGGGCAGTGCCCGCCGGGCGGCGTCCTCACCCGCCAGGCGTCGCACGGTAAGGCCGATCGCCACTGTGGCCGAGCAACCAGTGAGGACCACCGCGACCGCCGCCCATAGCGGCCCGGGCAGCCCCATCTCAGCGAGCGCCCACACCACCAGCACCGGCAGCGGCGGATGCCCGCGTACATGTGTCGGATACTCCGGCAGCCGTTCGGTAAAGGTCGCCAGCCAGCTCAGCGGGTGCTGACCCACCGTGGGCAGCACCGCCAAGTACTCCTCCCGGTGGGTGAACGGCGCCGCCAGCCCATCGGCCGAAACCGCCAGAAGCACGGTCCAGACGACCGCGAAACCGTAGGCGACGAGCGACGCCCGCCCGAACCCGGACCGCGCGACCAGCCCCGGAAGCACCCACACCGCGACGATCCCGAAGATCACGGCCGGCAAGAGATGCAAAAGCATTGCACTAGGCACCCGGAAATGGCCGTGTAGCGGCGGCAGATGGTCGATGGTGAGCACGCCGAGCCCGTGCAGCACAGCTCCCAGCCCGAAACATCCGGCGATCAGCAGCCCCCAGGCGAGGAGCGTGACCTGCTCCCACCGGTCGGCCTTCCCGATCGCCGCGATACTCATCCGGCCGGACCCCCGGCTCCCGCCAACCCGTAGATCCGATCTTCCAATCACCCTCCGAACGATAGGCCTGAACTGGCGATTCTCCTGAGCGGCGTCATCACTTCGTAAGGGTTCCTCGACGTCCGCCGTCTTAGCATCGGGCACATGAAGATCGACGTGGTGCTGCCCTGCCTGGACGAGGAGGCCGCTCTTCCCTGGGTGCTCGGGCGCATGCCGGACGGCTACCGGCCCATCGTGGTGGACAACGGGTCGACCGACGACTCGGTGAATATCGCCACTCGGCTCGGGGCACGGGTGGTCGTCGAACCGCACCGTGGATTCGGCGCCGCCTGCCACGCCGGACTGCTGGCCGCGACCTCCGACATCGTCGCCTTCATGGACGCCGACGCCTCACTCGACCCGCTGCGCCTGCCCGAAATAGCCGCGCCGGTCCTGTCGGGCGACAGCGATCTGGTGCTCGCCCGCCGCGTACCGCAAGCCGGAGCATGGCCGCTGCACGCCAAGCTCGGCAACGCCGTACTCGCCCGGCGGCTACGCCGGCGCACCGGTGCCCAGTTGCACGACCTGGGCCCGATGCGCGCCTGCCGGCGTGCATCCCTCATCGGCCTGGACCTACAGGACCGAAGGTTCGGCTACCCCTTGGAGATGGTCTTGCGGGCCGCGGCGGCCGGTTGGCGGATCACCGAGGTCGACGTGGACTACCTGCACCGGACCGGCCGATCAAAGGTCACGGGGACCATGCGCGGGACGCTGCGGGCCGTCAGTGACATGCGCCGGGTGATGGCCGAGATCCGGGAACCCGCATGACCCAGATCCTGGTCATCGCCAAGGAGCCGAGGCCCGGCCGGGTCAAGACCCGGTTGTGCCCGCCGTTCACCCCCGGCCAATGCGCACAGCTGGCGGCCGCCGCCCTGCAGGACACACTGCGCGCCGTCACCGCCACCCCTGTACGTCACCGGGTCCTCGTCCTGGACGGGCATCTCGGCGACTGGCCCCTCGACGGGTTCACGGTGATCCCGCAACGCGGGGGCGGACTGGACCAACGGCTGGCAGCGGCCTTCACCGACGCGCACCGGCTTCACCCGGTGCCGACCGTGCTCATCGGCATGGACACCCCCCAAGTAGCCCCTGCCCTCCTCTGGACCGCCCTCACCGCGCTGAGCGACCACGACGCGGTCTTCGGCCCGGCCGCCGACGGCGGCTTCTGGCTGCTCGGGCTGCGCCGCCCCGAGCCAGATCTGCTGCTCGGCGTACCCATGTCGACGGCCCATACCGGAGCCGCGCAACTGCACCGACTGTCCGAGGCGGGACTGACCGTGGCGACCTTGCCGCGACTCACCGACGTCGACACCGCCGCCGACGCATACCAGGTCGCGGCCGAAGCACCAGGCTCCCTGTTCGCCACAGCGCTCCGGGCCATGCGGGTGAAGGCCCGACAAGGGACATAGCGGATCCAGTCCGCTGATCTTTGACTGAGGTTGGCGAACTCCAGCAGGTCATCTTCATGCCCGTCGGCCAGCCTGGCCGACCACGCCGGTCCCCCGGGTCAGCGGGCGTCGAAGGCCGTCCTGGAGTCCAGGATGCCGACGGCGTTGTCCTCCGCCCATCCGGCCAGTGTGCGGACGACCTCGAGCAGGCTGAACCCGCGCGGGGTCAGCGCGTAGTCGACTCGCAGGGGTTTGGTGTCGTGGACGGTACGCGTCACCAGGCCGTCCCGCTCCAGCCCCTGCAGTGTCGCGCTGAGCATGCGTTGGGTGATGGGCTCGCTCATCCGGCGCAGCTCGTTGAACCGTCGGGTGGTGTCGCCCAGCTGGCAGATGACCACCACCGACCACTTGTCACCGATCCGTTCGAGCACGTCGCGGATCAGGGCGCGGCGGCCGTCCTCGCACAGGTCGGCGTCGTCCACCTCCGTGAGCGGATGTGCCATGGTCCGCAGTATACGAGAGGTACCCGGTTTCGCTCTGGAGCGGTTCTCCCGGTGATACCTGGTCATCGCGAAGTGCCCTCTTGTCGCATCCGCCGCATCGATGGAATGGTACGGATAACAGACCTGGTATACATCGAGAACCATCTGGGAGCTGCGACTTTGCGAGCGGTCGGTTTGTATGAGTTCGGGAGTCCCGACGTGCTGCGCGTTGTCGACCTGCCGGAACCGCATGCCAGGCCCGGTGAGGTCCGGGTGCGGGTGCGCGCGGCCGCGGTGAATCCGGCGGACACGCTGCTGCGTTCCGGCGTGCACGCGCGGGCGCTCGCCGGCGTGCCGGTCCCGTACATACCCGGAATGGACATCGCCGGCGTGATCGACGAGATCGGCCCGGGGACGGAGACCGAGCTGTCCCTGGGTGAGCCGGTGATGGCGATAGTGATGCCGCTCGGCCCGGCCGGAGGTGGCTACGCTGAGTACGTGGTGCTGCCGGCCGGCTGGGTCGTCCACGCACCGGCAGGCACCGATCACGTGGCCGCGGCGACGTTGCCGATGAACGGGCTCACCGCGCAGTTGACGCTTGATCGTCTAGCGCTCGCCCCTGGCTCGGTCCTCGCTGTGATCGGGGCCGCCGGGACCCTCGGCGGCTATTTGGTCCAGTTGGGCAGGCACGCGGGGCTTACCGTGGTCGCCGATGCCGCGCCCGCCGACGAGGCCCTGGTCCGCCTGTCCGGCGCGGCCGACGTCGTGGCCAGGGGATCCGATGTCGCCGAACGTATCCGGGCCCGGTATCCGGATGGCGTGGACGCCCTCGCCGACGTGGCGCTGGTCGGGCCGCGCCTGCTCGACGCCGTACGTGACGGTGGCACGTACGCCCGGTTCCGCAGTGGCGGTGAACCCGGCGGCCACGAGCTCGACGACAGCGGCGGGATCACGGTGCGGACGACGTTCGTCCCCGGCTACGCGGGGCGGACCGACAAGCTGCACCAGATCCGCCGGCTCGCCGAGTCGGGCGTGCTCATCCCGCGCGTCGCGACGGCCCTCCCCGCCGCCGAGGCGGCCGACGCGCACCGGCGGCTCGAGGCCGGCGGTCTGCGCGGCCGGCTCGTGCTCACCTTCTGACATCACCAACCCTCACTGAGAACAGCCCTCGTTGACGAAGGAGTAGTCGTGTCCGCACGTTTCGCAGAGAAAGTCATCCTGATCACCGGCGCCACCTCCGGCATGGGCCGTGCCGCCGCCGAGCGGATCGCGGCCGAGGGCGCGAAGGTCGTCCTGGCCGCACGCGGCAAGGAGGCCGGCGACGCGATGGTGGCCGGTATCCGCGCCGCCGGAGGCGAGGCCACCTTCGTACCCGCCGATGTGACGGTGGAGGCCGAGGCAGCGGGACTGGTCCGGCAGGCGGTCGAGCAGTACGGCCGGCTCGACGGCGCGTTCAACAACGTCGGCGCCGCCACCGCGATCGGCCCGGTGACCGAGATCGACGGCGATGCCTGGCACGCCGACCTGGCGCTCAACCTCAGCAGTGTCTTCTTCGGCCTGAAGCATCAGATCCCCGCGCTGCGGACGAGCGGCGGCGGCGCGATCGTGAACAACGCCTCCGTCCTCGGCGTCACCGGGCAAGCGGGCATGGCCTCCTACAGCGCCGCAAAGCACGGCGTGATCGGGCTCACCCGCTCGGCGGCACTCGACACGGCCGCAACCGGCATACGGATCAACGCCTTGATCACCGGCGGCGTCGACACCCCGCTGACGCGGGCCAACCTGGGCCCGACACCGGAGGAGTCCCTGCGCGCGGCCGCAGCGATGCACCCGCTCGGGCGGATCGCCCAGCCGGACGAGATCGCGGCGTTCGTGGCGTTCCTGCTGAGCGACGAAGCCAGGTTCACCACCGGAGCCGCGCTCGCGATCGACGGCGGGATGACCGCCGGCTGACGACCGATCCCGCCGTGGCGGGGCGCCGGCTGCTGCAAAGGCGCGGAAGAAGAGCACCGAGCCGAATCAGCCGGTACCGCGCCCCATCGACGGTCTCGGCCGTCGGATTCACCGTATGTTTCCCCGCCCACGGACGACCCCCTGAACCGCCACGAGGTGGGCGCCGATCAGGGGGTCATGGTGCCGTCAGGAGCGCTTCATCACTTTGCGCACGGCATCGCGGGTACGGTCCATCATCGCCGCGTACGGCCCGATGAGCAGATTCGCACCGGTGGACTCAACTCCGGGGTGCGGATGGGTCGGCGCCAGCGCCTCGGCGGCCTTCACCGCCGTTGCCATGACGCGCAGTTGCTGTTCACTGGCGTGTTCCCGGATCGCCGGGAACTCCTCACGTTCCTCGTTCTCGGCGTGATCGAGGACGGCCTGCCGCAGGTCCTGTAGTCGCTTGGGGAACTCCGGCGAGTCCGCGCCCATGTGCTCGAGCTCGCTGAGCATCCGCTTCGACAGGTTCTCTTCGGCGAGCCGCCGATCGATGATCAGGTCGCCGTCCTCGGCCATGCGCCGGGCGTTGGGGTGGACGATCTCCTCTTCAGCGGTCTCGTGCACCGCCAGCAGCCGTCTCAGCCTCCCGAACGCCTCAGCACGCGCCTCGCCCTTGGACCGCTTGACTTCTGTGAAGAGCTCGCGGATCTCGTTGTGCTGATGGATCAGCAGATCCACCACATCCATGTCATCCGCCGGCTCGGATCGCTTGTTCACTCTGATCCTCCTTTGCATGGTTCGGCCCGATCGATTCGGTCGATTCGGTCGACCAGTACGGCCGGTGCTGTCTCCCCTCCCCACCCCACAGCGGTGAAACACCCCGGCCGTCATCAGCTCGAACGAATGACGCCACACCGGGTGTCAGGTGAGGCGGCGGGCGTTTGCGCTGGTGCCGCGCGGGAAGAGGGTGCCGGTACCCGACCGCGGCGGAGACCTCGGGCATGAGCCGATGGGCGTCGGCGAAGAGGTGGGTCAGAGCGTCACGCACAGAGGTCGGCAGGACTAAGAACCACCGATCGGGGCACGTGCCAACAGTGACCACCACAGCCCTCATCGTCATCGACTTGTGAAACCCAGCAGAGACCGACCCGAGAGAAGAGGCGTGGTGGTGCGAGCGGCGATATGGCCGGGCGACGGGCGAACGATGGGGGTCGAGGAGGAGTTCCTCCTGGTCGATCCGGTGTCGCGACGTACCGTCGCGAAGGCCGCCGAGGTGCTGGAGCAGGCCCGCGTCACCTCCGATGGGGCGGCGTTGCATCAGGAGTTGCTCGCCACGCAGGTCGAGGCCGCGACCGGGGTCTGCACGGATCTGGCGGAGTTGCGCCGTCAGGTGGTGGCGGGCCGGCTGGGCCTCGCGGACGCCGCCGGCCGGGAGGGCGCGCGGCTTGTGTCGTCGGGTCACTCCGTACTGTCGGAGCCACCGGTTCCGCTCACCGCGGGCGAGCGGTTCGCCATGATCGCGGAGGCGTACGCGGGGATGGTGACCACTTATGAGGCGTGCGGCTGTCACGTGCACGTCGGGGTGGCCGACCGCGACACCGCGGTGGCGGTGGTCAACCACCTGCGGCCCTGGCTGCCGACCCTGCTGGCCCTGTCGGCCAATTCACCGTTCGAGCGGGGGTCCGACACCGGTTACGCGAGCTGGCGGATGCTCGAACAGGCCCGATTCCCTGGATCAGGAATACCGCCGTGGTTCGCCTCGGCCGCCGCCCACGACGGGCAACTGGAGAGACTGGTCGAGTGCGGCGTCCTCATGGACACCGCGATGACGTTCTGGCTGGCCCGGCCGTCGCCGCGGCTGCCGACCGTCGAGGTGCGAGCGGCGGACGCGGCCGCGACGGTCGATGAAGCGATCTTGCAGGCGGCCCTGGTGCGCGGCCTGGTGGGCAGGGCGCTGTCCGAGCTGGCGGCAGGCCGGGAGGCCCCGGTACTGGACGATCAGGTGTGCGCCACCGCGGTGTGGTCGGCGGCCCGGTACGGACTGAACGGGCCGGGCGTGGATCCGGCGAGCTGGCACCGGCTTCCGGCGACGCGGGCGCTGTGGCGGCTGGTGGAGTGGGTAGGTCCTGCGTTGGAGGAGACCGCGGATCTCAAGACCGTACGAGCACTGGTGAACCGGATCGTCCGGCAGGGCACAGGGGCCGAGCGGCAACGCCAGGCGGCGGCGAGCGGACCGGAGGGGGTGGTCGACATGCTGATCGACCAGACCGTCGCGGTGGGCGATCAGGTTCTTCCGGAGGAAATACCAGGCATGGGGCAGCTCTGACGGGGTATTGGGGGCAACCATGGATTTTCGCCCAGATCTCATGAGCACGCCGGTCGCGGCGCCGCCACGACTGCCCCTGCCGCGCGGGCCGATCTCCGAAGCGGTGGTGACCGCGCTGGCGAAGGTACCTCCGCCGAGGGTGCTGCTCCGCGACGTCTCGGCGGATCCGTTCGGAGAGGATCTCCAGCTCGCGCTCTACATCTGTTACGAGCTGCACTACCGGGGCTTCGCCGAGGTGGACCCGGCGTGGGAGTGGGAACCCCAACTGCTGAGGCTGCGCGGTGCGCTCGAACAGGGTTTCCTCGCGGGGCTGCGCGCCGAGGTGCCCGGCGGCGCCGACGTCGAGTCCGTACTGGATGAACTGCTGGTGGAACGCGTGGACGCCGACGGGGTCTCGCACCATCTGCGGGACGCGGGCGAGTGGTGGCAGATGCGCGAGTACATGGCCCATCGCTCGATCTACCACCTGAAAGAGGCCGACCCGCACGCCTGGGTCATCCCGCGGCTCCAGGGTCAGGCCAAGGCGTCCCTGGTAGCGGTGGAGTTCGACGAGTTCGGCGGTGGCCGAGCGGCTCGGATGCATTCGCGGCTCTTCGCCGATCTACTGGAGGGGGCCGGTCTGGAATCTTCGTACGGTTTCTATCTCGACGCGGTGCCCGCCGAGATGCTCGCCACCGTGAACCTCATGTCGCTGTGCGGCCTGCACCGAGCGCTCCGTGGCGCCATGGTCGGGCATTTCGCGGCGGCCGAGATCACCACCGCCCCCAGCGCCGCGCGCATGGCCCGGGCGCTCGAACGGCTCGAGGCCGATCCGCGGTGCACGCTGTTCTTCACCGAGCACGTGGAGGCCGATGCCGTTCACGAGCAGGTCCTGCGCCACGACGTGATCGGCGACCTGCTCGCCCGAGAGCCCGACCTGGCCACCGACGTGGTGTTCGGTGTACAGACCACTGAACTGCTGGAGGACCGGCTGGGCCGTCATCTGCTGGCGTGCTGGCGCTCCGGCCGGACGTCGCTCCTGCATCCACTCTCCTGACCGCGCCGGACCCTCACACGGCAGCCGCTCGATCCCCTAGACCGAATCGCATATCGGAGGAGGACCCATGGCCGAGCATTCAGTGACGTTCATCGGCAACGCCACAGCGATCATCCGTTATGGCTCCTTCAACCGCGGCGACCGCCGCCGGGTGGTGGTGGCACCGGACGGTCCGATCATGGTCCAGGGCCCCGTAGAGATCGAGATGCCCGACGGCACGACAGTGGTGTCGGATCGCTTTCTGGTGGCGCTGTGCACCTGCCGGCGCAGCCACCGCTATCCGCTGTGCGACACCAGTCATCGCTGCAAGATCCGTGGGGATCGTGACGGCTGACCTGACCGGCCCTGCGAGTACGGCTCCATCGTCGCCGTCGCCCTCGTCATCTCACGCGCGGTCAACTAATGGGGCGGGGGCCTGCGGCTCTTCGCGACGTACGGCCCGCTGTAGATCAGCACGCCGCGTCACCGGCCGTCCTGTGTGCCAGCGGTGTCGGCGGCCTCGTCTTCGCGGGTGTCGTGCTCGGCGCCTTTGCGGTGCTGGGCGTCGAACCGCGCAGGCCTGACGATCAAGGATTTCGCGGCGGGCGGCACCTCATCCGCAGGTGCCTGCGCGGCTTTACGATCGAGCCCCGCTCTCGTCAGTTCGTACATGCGCCGACATGATATTCATCGCTTTTCTGATCAGATCGCGCGTTCGATCGACGATCGCCACCATCGGTCCGAGGGCGATATTCTTTTTGGCACTTTCGGTTCCAGGGTGTGGATGGGTGGGTGCGACGGCCTGGGCAGCACGTACGGCAGCCGCCAAGACATTGTTTTGAGCGTCGCTGAGCTGGTCCCGCAGGCGCTCGAACTCATACCGTTCTTCGAATCGAGCGTGCGTGAGCACCGCGATACGTAGTTTATCCAGCTTCTCCATGAAATTCGGATCCGCGGTGTCCATATCTTCCAGTTCAGCGAGCAACTCCTTGGCATAAAGCCTCCAACGAGCAGTATTCCGCTCAACGGTTCTCTCATTCAGCCGTACATCGGCTCTACCCGCTGAAGACACGGCGCTAACGGAAAGTGATCGACGTGAATGAAGTCAGCCTTCGGACGGGGATTCCCGCATCGCCTCTTTGATGAGGTCTCGGAGGCGGTCGGCCAGTGCCAGTGCCGGTCCCAGGAGAAGGTTCTCGATCGCACCCTCCACGCCCGGGTGGGGATGGGTGGGCGCGATCGCTTCGGCCGCCCGCAGCGCCACCGCGAGACCCTTGCGTTCGGCATCGCCGAGATCCTCGTGCAGCCGGCCGAACTCCAGGCGTTCCTCCGCACGCGCATGGGTCAGCACGTCGACGCGGAGATGGTTCAGCAGCGGGACGAACCGCGGATCGTCCGTCGGCATGCGGTCGAGTTCGGAGAGCAGCGCCTTGGACATCTCCTCCTCGTGCAGCCGGTCCAGCACGACGCCGTCGCCGCCCGCCAGGCTGCGCCTCGACATCGGGTGCACGATCTGCTCCTCGGCGGTCTCGTGTACGGCCAGCAGCCGGACGAGCCGATCGAAGGCCTCCCTCCGCTCGGTGCCGGTAGAGGTGGTGACGAGCAGGAAGAGATCCCTGATCTGTGCGTGCTGTCGCAGCAGCAGGTCTATGACGTCATCGGTGGCCGACATCTCGGTGGATCGGGCATTCATGGTTCCCCCCGTGACGGTGTGTCATGCCGGCTTCCTACCCGAGGACCCCTGCCGACTCCGATGGCCAGGTGAACGTGCGGCAAAGAGTCCACCCGCCGCCACCATGTCGAGGCTCGATGATCACCTCACCTGGGTACGGCGTGATCGCGCATACTTCTGATGAAAGGCGTGTCGATCGTGTCCTTCAATCCGCTGGAGCAGCACGGGATCCCGCTCGAACGACAGATACGCGACTGGCAGGAGCTCAACGTCTCGCCGGTGGACCCGGATATGGAGGATCCCTACACCAAATGCCGGATCATCGCGTTGAACGGCATTGAGGTGGAGTCGATCTTTTTCGGCCACCAGTTCCACCGCAATACCCCGGACATCGAGCTCAAACAGCGCTTAGCCGAGATCCGCTACATCGAGCACCAGCAGCAGAAGGTGGTGAACTGGCTGCTGCCGGGTCAGGCATCGGTGCTCGAGACCACCATCTCCTACGAACAGGTCGCGGTCGATTTGACCGCCTGGCTGGCGCGGATGGAGCCCGATCCGTACCTCAAGCAGGCGTACGAGTTCGGTGTCCTCGAGGACTTCGACCACCTCTACCGGTACGCCAACCTGTACGAAATGATCGAGCACCGGCAGGCGGAGAAACTCGTCGACCAACTCACCGAGGTCATGCCGGGCCGGCCCACGATGATGCACCACCGGCATCCGGTCGACAACGTCCGTGAACCCTACGATCGGAGCACCGTCGACCCGCGCTCCCGGCTGCACGCGCTGACCATCACCGCAGCCGAACAGCAGACCATGAACTTCTACATGAACGTCGGGCCGCAGTACATGACACCGATCGCCCGACAGCTCTACCAAGAGATCGGCCTGGTGGAGGAGGAGCACGTCACCCACTACGGGTCGCTGCTCGACCCCGGCGAGACCTGGCTGGAACGACTCGTCCTGCACGAGTACAACGAGTGCTACCTCTACTACTCCTTCATGCAGACCGAGAGCAACCCGCGGATCAAGCAGATCTGGGAACTGCACCTCAACATGGAGCTGGAGCATCTGCGGATCGCCTGCGACCTGATGCGCACCCAGGAGGGCCGGGATCCGGAAAGCTTCCTTCCGGCAGAGCTGCCCGAACCGGTGACCTTCGAGCCCAACAAGCCATACCTACGTGAGCTACTGGCCACCCAGATCGACATCACCACTCTGGGCACCGGCTACGTCCGGGAGGCGCACGAGCGGTTCCAGCGGATGCAGGAGATGGTGAACGGTAAGGAGAAGCCACCGAGCGAGCACGTCATCGACGACCACCGAGCCCGGTTCGGCAGGGACTACCGCATGGAGACCGACGGGCCGCACCCCGTGCCCGCCCTGCGTGAGCCCGGTGAGGAGCAGGCCTGAACGAACGCCGAGGCTCAACGCGCAGCGGTTCGGGGGCATCGGACCTTGTGTTGATGTTGAGGCCCTTGGGCGTGTATGCACCTCAGGGCGATACGGAGCTGCTGGCGAGGGAGCTGCGCCGGGCGGCCGTGGCTCCGGGGGCGAGAGTGCTGGATCTCTGCTCCGGGACTGGGGCGCTCGCCGTGGCGGCCGCCCTGGCCGGGGCGAGGGATGTCACGGCCGTCGACATCTCCCTACGGGCCGTGCTCGCCACCTGGGTGAACGCGCGCGTACGCGGAATCCGGGTCAGGCCGTTGCGTGGTGACCTCTTCTCCCCCGTCGCCGGTGAGACCTTCGACGTCATCCTCGCCAATCCCCCTTACGTGCCGAGCGAGAGCGACCGGCTGCCCCGGCACGGCCCGGCGCGCGCGTGGGACGCGGGCACCCGTGGCCGGGCGGTGTTGGATCGCATCTGCGCGTCGGCGCCGACCATGCTGGCCTCCGGTGGCACGCTGCTGATGGTCCAATCGGCCCTGTGCGATGTGAGGACCACTCTCGGAGCACTGCAGTCCGTGGGTATGACGGCGTCAGTGGTGGCTCGGCGCGCAGAGCCCTTCGGGCCGGTCATGCTGGCCAGAGCGGCGCTGCTCGAAGAACGCGGATTGGCCCGGCCCGGACACCGATACCAGGAGCTGGTGGTGGTGCGCGCCGACCGGCCACGACGCGGGAGCGTGCATATGACGCGCTGACAGCCTGAGGACGTGGACGAGTCATGGCGCCGCACAGGCGGCCCGCCATCGCCTCAGCCCTCCGCCGCCCGACGCAATGCGAGCGCCGCTGGTGCCACGCTCGCGGTGAACGTGATCACTGCGCACGCAGTGATCACGATGAGGAGCACCAACCACGGCACCTGGATCGGCACCGAGTCTGACGAGCCGTTCAGCGCGGCCCGCACCATGATCAGGGTGGCCCCGGTGACCAGAGCGCCGATCGCCGCGCCGACCGCGCTGACAATGGTCGCTTGGTGGGCGACGAGCCGCAGGATCTGTCGGCGGGTCGCGCCGGCCAGCCGCAGGGTCTCACCGAGCGCTGCGCCGTACCGGTCGACGTGGCGGTCCGCCTGACCGACCGGCCGCCGGAGCCGGTGGAGGCCGCGGCCTGGTTCGTCATCGCCGAAGCGCTCACCAACGTCGTCAAGCACAGCCGCGCCACCCAGACCTGGGTGACCGTCGAACGTAGCCGCGACGACCTGGTGATCGAGGTACGGGACAACGGGGTCGGCGGCGCCGACGCGGCCCGGGGTACCGGCCTGGTCGGACTGGCCGACCGGGTCTCGGTGCTAGGCGGCAGGATCATGCTGACCAGCCCGCCGGGCGGGCCGACCGCACTGAGGGTGGAGCTGCCATGCGGATCGTGATCGCCGAAGACTCCGCACTGCTGCGCGAAGGTCTCAGCCAGATCCTGACTCGGTTCGGCCACAACGTGCGCGCCGCCGGCGACGGCGCCGGTCTGCTCGCCACGGTCGCCGAACAGGTCCCCGACGTGGTGGTGACCGACGTCCGGATGCCACCCGGCTTCCGCGATGAGGGCCTGCGCGCCGCGTTGGAGCTACGCCGCCGCCACGCCGGCCTGCCGGTACTGGTGCTGTCCCAATACGTCGAGCAGACCTACGCCACCGAGCTGGTCGAAACCGGCGCCGGCGTGGGCTACCTCCTCAAGAACCGGGTAGGCGACGTGACCGAGTTCGTCGACGCGCTCGAGCGGGTCGCGGGTGGCGGCACGATCATCGACCCCGACGTGATCCGTCAGCTGCTGAGCCGGCGCCGGGCGCAGGCACCGCTCGAGCGGCTGACCGCACGCGAGCGGGAAGTCCTCGCACTGATGGCAGAAGGCCGGTCGAACGCGGCCGTGGCCCGGCGGCTGGACATTTCACAAGCGGCCGTGGCCAAACACATCAACAACATCTTCACGAAGCTGAGCCTGCCGCCGACCGCTGATGACCACCGCCGGGTACTCGCCGTGCTCGCCTATCTGCGAGCATGACCGGACTTCCACGCTTGTCGTTCACCCGGGGCGTGTGGTCGGAGTTGTTCGGACGTGCTTTGCATTTTCGGTG
>NZ_JABVEB010000115.1 GCF_014323665.1 Actinomadura sp. HBU206391
GATCGTCCCGCCTGTCGCGAAGAACAGGGGTACGGAATCGGAAAAGGCCACAGAGACCAGGGGACGCGTCCGGCCCGCGCCGTCGGCACGGTGGACCTGATCCGGCAACCTGTCCGCCTACGATGAGCCTGGCAGATCATGGAACATCGGCTCGTCCAGGCACAGGAGCGCATGACCGTCACCGGCGAAGGCATGGTCCCCATCGGTTCCGGGCGGCTGTCGGCGCAGCGGCGGGTGCTGACCATCCTGGCCTGCACCCAGGTGCTCGGTGGCCTGGGGGTCGGGATGAGCATCGCCGTCACGACCCTGCTGGCCGCCTCGATGTCGGGATCGGACGCGATCGGCGGTCTCGCGCAGACCAGCTCGGTGCTGGGCGCCGCCCTGCTCGCCGTGCCGATCGCCAGGACCGCCGCGCGCAGAGGACGCCGTCCCGCCCTGGCGTCGGCCTATGGCTGCGGCGCGGCGGGCGCGCTCGTCGTGGTGCTCGCGACCGCACTCGCGTGGTGGCCGCTGCTGCTCTTCGGGCTGCTGCTGTTCGGTGGCGGCGGGGCCGCCGGACTCGCCGCCCGCTACGCCGCGACCGACCTGGCCCCGCCGGGCCGGTCTGCCCGCGATCTTTCGGTCGTCGTCTGGGCCACCACGGTCGGCGCGATCGCCGGGCCGAACCTCGCCCGGCCCGCCGACCTGCTGGGCCGACGCCTAAGCCTGCCCCCGGAGGCCGGGCCCTATCTCCTGGCCGCGATGACCTTCGGTACGGCCGCCATCGTGATCTTCGCGGTGCTGCGGCCGGATCCGCTCCGGCCCGGCACCGGACCGGTGAGGAGGTCGTCGCCCGGCGGTGCCTGGCGAACGCTGCGCCGGTTCCCCGTCGCCCGCACCGCGATCACCGCGATCGTGGTCAGCCACACGGTCATGGTCTCGGTGATGTCGATGACCCCTGTGCATCTGAGCCACGGTCACGCGGCCCTCACCGTGGTCGGCGTCGTGATCAGCCTGCACATCGCCGGGATGTACGCCCTCTCGCCCCTCGTCGGCTGGGCGGCGGACCGCTTCGGTCGGATCCCGGTGCTGCTGCTCGGCATGGCGCAGCTGGGCACCGCCGCGGCCCTCGCGGCGACGTCCGGGCCGCACGACGTCGCCCGGCTCGCCAGCGCACTGGTGTTGCTCGGCGTGGGCTGGTCGTGCGGGCTCGTGGCCGGGTCGGCCCTGCTGAGCGAGTCGGTACCGGCGGAGCGGCGGGCGTCCGTGCAGGGCCTGTCCGACCTGCTGATGAACGGCGCGGCGGCGGCCGGCGGCATCACCGGAGGCGCCGTCGTGGCGGCGTTCTCCTACGGTGTGCTCGCGGTCGCCGCGATCGGGCTGGTCGTGCCGGCCACGGCGATGCTGGTGATGTGCCGGCAGGGTCAGGGGGCCTGAGCTCGAGCCTGGCCACCTCGGGCGGCACGACCGGCACCGGGCCCGCGGAACACCCGCGCTTCCTCAGCGGGCTGCTCACCGAGACCGCCGGCCGCGGCCGGGCTGATCGCCCTGGCCGACGTCGCCCGCACCGACCGATGGCTGCGCGGCTCCCCAGACGCACCCGCGAGCCGCTGTGGGCCGTGACGGCCGGGACCGGCTCTAGCATGGTCTCGATATGAACGATCGCCCCGCCAATCCACTTTCCGGGCCCGGTGAACGATGAGCGATGACGTCGCCTTCGGCGGAGTCGACACACCGGTCGGCCGGATGCTGGTCGCCGTCACCGGGATCGGCCTCGCCGCGGTGGGCTTCGACGACTCCGCCGCGGAGCGGGCCCGGCTCACCGAGCTGATCGGGTTGCCCGTGGAGGACGATCCGGCACGTACCGCACCGGCGCTCGAACAGGTCGCCGCCTATTTCGCCGGGCGGCTGCGCGAATTCACCGTTCCGATCGACTGGCGGCTGACCTCGCGGCTGCAACGCCAGGTGCTGGCGACGCTGCACGAGTCCGTGCCGTACGGCGAGGTGGTGACGTACGGCGGGCTGGGCGAGCGCAGCGGCACCGGCGTCCCGGCGCGGGTCATCGGCCAGATCATGGGCTCGAACCCGATCCCGCTGGTGGTTCCGTGCCACCGGGTGCTCGCGGGGAACGGCCTGGGCGGGTACAGCGGTGGTTCGGGGGTCGAGATAAAACGCTGGCTGCTCACGCTGGAGGGAGCGCTGCCGGCCACCCTCGACTGGGATCCGGATCGCGGGCCCGTCACGCTCTGAGAACCCCTGGCGGTCACGCGCTGAGGATGTCTGGCGCGTCACGCCAGGTGGCGGTACGCGATCGGGCCGGCCGTGGCCGGAAGTGGTCAGGCTTCGCGCCTGCGCAGCCCGGCCAGTTCGGCGGGGTCGAAAGAGACCTTGAACGGCTCGGTCAGCTGCAGCGCTTGCCCTGCGGCGGCCTCAGTGGCAAGCGCGTAGTCACCGTCCCGCAGCTCGAAGACCTGGACGCGAGGTGCTCCCGGACCGGTCAGTTCCACCCGCAGGAAGACCGGGATGCCCGCCGCCGCGTACATGCGCGGCTTGTCCTGGTAGTCACGCTTGCGGTTCTTGTTGCCAGGGCTCACCACCTCGGCCACGAGACGCACGTGGTGCGGCTCGAGGGCGACGGTCGCGGCCACCATGACGTCCGCGTCGGCTACCACCAGGTCGGGGATCGCCCCTTCGTCGGCACAGATCAGGTTGGCGGCCTCGACCACTTCCAGGTCCTCGGGAGCCGATACGGCGAGCAGCGTTCTCAGCCGTCCGGTGCACAGCTGGTGGTTCGTCGCGGCCTGGGGACTCACTACGAAACTCCCGTCGATCAACTCGACGCGCTGTCCCCTCTCGGGCAGCGCGAGCCAGTCCTCGACGGTGAAGCCATCGTGATCAGACATCGGTTCGGCAGGCATTGCCATCGCCACGCCTCCACCACCTCCATCCATTCTCAGTGTGGCACGTGAGCAACAGGTTGCCCACTACGCACCGCGGTCGGCCGTTCACTTCGAGGTCTCGATGACCGTATGCGAACGACCGACTCCATGGGGTGGTTTCACCTGATCAGACGCGGATCTCCAGAGTGCAGCACTTGGGGCCGCCGCCGGCCTTGCGCAGTTCGGACAGGTCCACCGGCACCGGAGCGTAGCCGCGCAGCTCCAGGTCCCTGATCAGACCCGTGGCCTCCATGTTCACGACGACGTTACGGCCGTCGGAGACCGCGTTGAGGCCGAGCACCGCGGCGTCGGCCTCATCGGCGACGATCGCGTCGGGGAACGTCCGCTCCAGCTCGCGCAGGCTGTCCGGTGCGAACGCGCCGGGGTAGTACGCCACGTTGTCACCGTTCAGCGGGAACAGCGCCGTGTCCAGATGGTAGAAACGCGGGTCGACGAGGTGCAATGACAGCACCCGGCGGCCGAGGAACTCCTCGGCCTCCCGGTGGGCGACGACCTCCGTACGGAATCCAGTGCCGGCCAGGATGACGTCGTCGAGCGTGAGGAAGTCCCCCTCCCCCTCGCTGGTGTGGCCGGGTTCGCGTACCTCGGTGAAGCCGTTGCGGCGGAACCACGCCGCGTATGCCGGACCCTCGAGGCGACGCTGGGCATGGGTGAACCGCGAGCCGTACACCCGGCCGTCGACCACGAGCGCGCCGTTGGCCGCGAAGACCATGTCCGGCAGGCCCTCGACCGGGTCGATCAGGCTGACCTGGTGGCCGAGGGACAGGTAAGCGGCACGGAGCGCCTCCCACTGCGCGATCGCCCGATCCCGGTCCACGCCCAGTGCCGGCCGCATCCACGGGTTGATCGCATAGGTGACGGCGAAGTGCTCGGGACGGCACATCAGGTAGTGCCGCCGGGTGGCCACCCGCTCGACGGACGCCGACGCGGCCGTCGGTTCGAGCACCGACGCGACCGGCGGTTCCAGTGCCGATGCGGTCGGCCGGCCCGGGACCAGGGAGTCCGTCGGCTCCATTGCCGGCGATACGGTCATGCACGCTCCTGGGAAAACGTAGTGAAGAGGGAGTCCGGCCCGGACCGGCGGGAGTGCGCACCGCCGATCGGCCTCGCTCTGAATCCTAGGAGCGGACCGGGCTCCGCCCAATGCGCCGACCTTGCGGCTGGGCGGAGCTTTGTTGCGTTGTCGGCCGCCGAACGCGCGGTTCATTGCGGAGCGGGGCGGCATGGCCGCCGACCCGGTTCCAGGTGCGGCCGGCGGCCCGGCGACGCCGCGCCGCCGTGGCGGCGGGGAGCGCGAACGACCCTAGTCGTCGGTGCTCGTGAGGTAGTCGAGGTAGACGGGCCGGAGCGCCTCGGCGACCTCGCCTTCGCCCGACCCGAAGAAGTCGGTGATCAGGGCGGTGACGTGGAGGATGTCGGTCTGTCCCCGGCGCGGGTCGCCCGCGGCTGCCTCGGCGGCCGGGATGTCGCGCAGCAACCGCCACAGGAACTTGACGTCCCCCCGGCTCACGGCGAGCTTGACCGCCCGGTCGTGCAGCTCACCGGCGGGGAGGGCGTCGAGATTCTCGATGTCGGACATAAGCCGACCCTACTCACTCTGAGGAGGTTCGCCGGAACGCCCTACGGGATGGGCCGAGGCTCAGTCGGTGGCGACCTCGTAGGTGACGCCGGTGAGCTTCTCCGAGACCTCCCACAGCCGGGCGCCGAGCTCCGGATCGGCGGCTCTGCCGACCGTACGGACCCGCTTGGGCAGGCCGGCCTGCTGTCCGAGGCCGCGCGGGCCGTAGCACTCGCCCCCGTGCACGTCGGGCGCGGTCGCGCCGTAGAGGGTCGGCAGCGCGCCTTTGGCGGCCGACTGGCTGAACAGCAGATTGCCGAGCCCGAAGAAACCCTCGCGCAACCTGCTCCCCTCCATACGCGCCGACCGCTGCTGCAGGTTGGTGGACGCGTAGCCGGGGTGCGCCGCCACGCTGGTGATCGCGGTGACCCGCCGGTCGAGCTCCTTGGCGAAGACCAGGTTCGCCAGCTTGGCCTGGCTGTACGCGGCCCACCGCTGGTAACCGCGCTCGCGCTGGAGGTCGTCGAACCGGATCCGGCCGCTCCAGGCCAGCATGCTCGTGAGGGTGACGACCCTGGCGCCGGAGCGGGCGAGAAGAGCCGGCATCAGCAGCCCGGTGAGCGCGAAGTGCCCGAGGTGGTTGGTGCCGAACTGCATCTCGAAGCCGTCGGCGGTGGTCTGCCGTGGCAGCGCCATGACACCGGCGTTGTTCACCAGGATGTCGAGCCCGTCACCGGCGTGCTCGCCGGCGAAGTCGCGCACGGATCCGAGGTCCGAC
This sequence comes from Actinomadura sp. HBU206391, assembly GCF_014323665.1. Taxonomy (GTDB): domain Bacteria; phylum Actinomycetota; class Actinomycetes; order Streptosporangiales; family Streptosporangiaceae; genus Actinomadura_C. Next base: position 5,276 of record NZ_JABVEB010000115.1, read on the forward strand.
AGGTCGAGCGAGCCGAGCGACACCTCCGCGCCGGGGATCTCGCCCAGGACGCGTTCGAGCGCCTGGCCGCCACGTTCGGCGCTGCGGCAGGCCAGGACCACCTCGGCGCCGTGCCGGGCCAGCTCCAGCGCGGTGTGGTAGCCGATTCCGCTGTTGGCGCCGGTGACGATCGCCCGACGCCCGCGCAAGTCCGGGATGTCCGTAGCTCTCCAGCCGGCCATCGGCCTCACCTCCGCCTGCCGAGGAAAGTAGACCGCCCGTCCAGTACGGGCAATCGAAATGCGCGGAGTGTGTTTCACGCCACAGCGGGGCCTCGGAACGCGAGGGCTAGTCGCGCGACCCCGGGACGGGCAGCGCCTGGTGGATGGCCGCCACGACCTCGTCGGACTCGGGGTCGGTACGTGGGTCGAACCGTGCGGTGACCGTGCCGTCCGGAGCCACGAAGAACTTCTCGAAGTTCCATCGGATGTCCCCGGTGTGCCCGCCCCCGTCCGGGGTATCGACCAACGCATGATAGAGGGAGTGTCGCCCCTCCCCGTTGACGTCGGTCTTCTCCGTCAGCGGGAAGGTGACGCCGTAGGTGGCGGAGCAGAACTCGGCGATCTCGTCGGGGGTTCCCGGCTCCTGGCCCATGAACTGGTCACAGGGAACTCCGAGGACGGTGAAGCCCCGGTCGGCGAACCGTTCCTGCAACCGCTGCAGGCCCTCGTACTGGGGGGTGAGGCCGCACTTTGAGGCGACGTTGACGACCAGCACGGCCCTACCTCGGTACTGCGGCAGGTCGGCGGAGCCGCCCTGCAGGCTTCCGATCCGAACGTCGAAGACAGACATGAGCCCGATCCTAGGGGACCGGGCCTGCGCGCCTCCGTACGTTCGCTACGGCGAAGTGACCACTACCCAAGCCTGTTCACGAACGTGGCTAGCGAGTCACCCGCATCGCCGAGCGCCGAGAACGCGTTGTTCACCACGTTCGCGGCGTTGGCCGGCTGACTCAACAGGTAGAAGATCACGAAAGCGATAGCCACGAGCTTCATGTTCTTCGAACTCAGCATCGGCGCCGTCCCTCTTTGTGACGCAGTGACACACTGACCCTATTCAGTTGTGCCCAACTGCATGTGCCCGTAACGAGAGTTTCATGTGACGGTCTGGTCCAGCGAGTGATTGCGGCCACGAAAACGAGCCCCGCACCTTGTCGGCACGGGGCCCGGCGATCCGCAACCGTCAGGGGATCGCACTCACGAACTGCGACAGTGACTCGGCCGCGTTGCCGAGCCCGCCGGCCCCGCTGCGGACGACGCCCGCCGCGCTGTCGGGCCGACTGATGATCCACCACGCTATGAAGGCGATGGATCCCCACTTCGCCCACTTCTTCATTGTCATCAGCGCCTTCCGTACTCGACCAGTCACTCACAGTGATTCCCTGTGTCGAGTACATCCGGCCTCCTCGGTCGGCAAAGAAAGAGTCACACACTGGACAGTGACCTAACGGTACGGGTCCGGCGGTCACTTGGTGATCACGCTCTTCGGCACGGCCTTGTCGCTCTTGAGCGCGTTGAACAGCTGCAGCGCCTTCGTGCGGTCCCAGGTGATGTACGCGCCCGCGGCGGGGGACGATCCGGCGCCTCCGATCGGCACCGTGGTGGTCACTCCGTCGCCGCCGCTGACACCGCGCATCGACCACATCATGCGGGAGAGGTCGAGCAGGTGGTCGCCGTCGTCGACGAGGAAGTTCCCGGTGCCGTTGAGTGCGAGGGGGATGCTCCGGAACGGGTTGAGCAGCACGCCCGGGCTGGAGGACTTCTTGATGAGCGCGCCGAAGAACTGCCGCTGCCGGTCGACCCGGTCGAGGTCGGCGCGGGCGGACGCGCGGGTCCGCACGTATCCGAGAGCCTGGCCGCCGGTCAGATTCTGGCACCCGGCCTTGAGGTTGAGCCCGGCCTTGGGGTCTCTCATCGGCTCCTTGATGCACATCTCGACGCCGCCGATCGCGTCGACCATGCCGACGAACCCGCCGAAGCCGATCTCGGCGTAGTGGTCGATGCGGATGCCGGTCGCCTGCTCGACGGTACGGACCAGCAGCTTGGGACCGCCGAACGCGAACGCCGCGTTGAGCTTGTTGGAACCGTGGCCGGGGATCGGGACGTAGGAGTCACGCGGGAGGCTGACCAGCGTGGTCCCGCCCGCGCCGGTGTGCAGCAGCATCATCGAGTCGGTGCGCCGGCCGGCGGCCTTGCCGGTGGCGAAGTCCTTGCGCTGTTGCCGCGACAGGCCGGCCCGGCTGTCGGAGCCGACCACCAGCCAGTTCGTCCCCGGGGTGTCGGCGAGCCGGCCGGGGTAGTCCAGGGCGCTCTCGCGCTTGAGCCGCGAGTCCAGGTAGAAGTAACCGCCGATGGCGAGCAGGACCAGCACCACCAGGAGTGCGAGCAGCACACGTCCCCAGCGCCGGCGACGGCCACGCCGCCGCACGTCCCCGTCGTAGCCGTCGTCCGGCTCCGCGTCGAAGTAGGGATACGCGTTCGGGGACTTCACCCCGGTGCGGGGATCCGGCCAACTGTCGTCCATCCCGCCAACATAGACAATCCGCGAGGTCTGCGCGTCCTTCCGTTGCATGATGTGAAATCTCTCCTTGTCGCCACACTGTGTGATCTCCCCTCCGAAGACGTCCCCCGAAAGGTGCACACTCGTCTTTCAAGAGGTGGTGTGGCTTTCAGTGGTGTGGCCGAGCCAAGGGGTCTGAATGGGTGTACGCCTGCGTGGTCCGGCATGGCTTCGTCGTCTGGCACGGTCCACCCGCAGGCGCGATCGCGCCCGGACCGTCGTACTGCAGCTCCCGGAGATAACCGCGCCCACCTGGACCGCGCGCGCCGGCGAGCTCGCCGAGACGCGCATGCGCGTCGTGGCGCGCCGGCTGCCCGCCCTCATCTCCCAGGCCGTCCGGCTGGCCTGGCGGGCGAGCAGGCCCGACACGGTGGTGACGATCGGACTCAATCTGGCCGCGGGCGTCTTCACCGCGTTCGGGCTGCTCGCCACCACCGGCGTGCTGACCGCGCTCTTCGCGGCCGGGCCCACCCCCGACCGGGTACGGGCGGCCCTGCCGTCGCTTGTGCTGGTCGGAGTCGCCACCGCGCTGCGTGCGGCCTTCCAGGCGGGGGCCGGCTGGGCGCAGGCGAGACTCGAGCCGCAGATCGACCGCATCGTCGAGACGCGGATGTACGAGCTGACGACCGCCGTCGAGCTGGCCGCGCTGGACGACTCGAACTTCCTCGACGACCTGAAGCGCGCCGAGGGGCGCGGCCTCGCCGCCGCGCCGACCGTGGTGCGGAACGCCGTCGACGTGCTCACCGGGCTGGTCGGCCTGGTCGCGGCGGCCGGCACCCTGGGCGTGCTGCATCCGCTGCTGCTGCCGCTGCTTCTGCTCACCGCGCTGCCCGAGGGATGGGCGTCGGTGCGCGCCGCCCGCATGCGCTACATCACCATGCTGACGCTGGTGTCCAGCCACCGGCGCAAGTACATCCTGTCGGACCTCATGGCCGACCGCCGGCACGCCGCCGAGGTGCGGTCGTTCACGATGCGCGGGTTCCTGCTCGGCGAGTACGACGTCCTCGCGACCTACCAGCGGGACGTCGAGCTCGACCTGGCCAGGCGGCAGGCGGTCGCCAGGGTCGCCGGTGACGTCCTGCAGGGGATCGCCACCGCGGGGGTCTACGGCGCCCTGGGCGTCATGCTGTGGACCGGTGCCGTCCCCCTCGCGGTCGCCGGTACGGCCGTGCTCGCCATCCGCACCGGGCAGAGCTCCCTGGCCAACCTGGTCTACGCGGTCAACCGATGCTACGAGGAGGGCCTGTACTTCGGCGACTACCTCGGCTTCTGCGCCGACGCCGAGCGGCGGATCCCGGCGCTCGCCGGCAAGGGGGCCGCGCAGCCACCGGACGACTTCGAGCGGATCGTCGTCGACGACGTCAGATTCACCTACCCCAAGGCGGAGAGCACGTCACTGAACGGGGTGTCCATCGAGGTGCGGCGCGGCGAGATCGTCGCCCTGGTCGGCGAGAACGGTTCCGGCAAGACCACCCTGGCCAAGATCCTTGCCGGTCTCTACGAACCCGACGCCGGTGAGGTCCGCTGGGACGACGTCTCACTGCGCGGCGTCGCACCCGAGGCGCTGCGCGAGCGCATCGCGGTCATCGCCCAGGAGTACACGCACTGGCCCATGACGGCCCGGCAGAACATCACGATGGGCCTCGAGCGCGGCGGTGACAGTGCCGTGCTGAAGGCCGCCGTGGCGTCGGGCGCCGACGAGGTCGTCGACGAGCTGCCGCGAGGATATGAGACCCTCCTCGACCGGCGCTTCGAGGGCGGCGAGGAGCTGTCCGGGGGGCAGTGGCAGCGGCTCGCCGTGGCGCGCGGCTTCTACCGCGACGCGCCCCTGCTCATCTGCGACGAGCCCACCGCCGCGCTCGACGCCCGTGCCGAGCACGCCCTGTTCGAGCGGATCCGGGCACACGCGGACGGTCGTACGGTCCTGCTCATCACGCACCGGCTCGCCAGCGTGCGTCACGCCGACCGCATCTACGTACTCGACCACGGCCGGGTCATCGAGCACGGCGACCACGACCAGCTCATGGCCCTGGGCGGTCTTTACGCCGAGCTCTACGGCCTTCAGGCCTCGGCCTACGGCCAAGAGCCGGTCGCCCGAGCGTTCGACGGCGATGCGAGCTGACCCGCGGGGGCCTCGCTCGGCGACGCCGCCGCAGAGAGCCCGCTCAGCGGGCCGGTCCGGCCGGCCGGACAACGGGCCGGTTCAGAGGTACTGCCCGAGCCGGACGTCGTCGCCCTGCCCTGGAGGGTCGATCGCGGAGACGTCCTCCGGGCGCAGCAGCCGGATCTCGGTCCCGTCGGCCTCGTCACCTGCTCCGGTACCGTCGCCGGAACCGCCCGTGATCCGATGGGCCTGCAGGGCCACGACCCGGTCGAGCAGATTGCGCATGAGCCGGGCGTTGCCGAACGAGGTGCCGCGTGGCGCGCGGCGCAGCAGGCGCCGCACCACGCCCAGCACGCCGTCGTGCAGGGCGAACCCCGCCTCGGCGGCCATCACCTCGAAGATGGCGACCAGTTCGTCGTCGGTGTAGTCGGGGAACCGCAGCACCTGCGGGATGCGCGACGCCAGCCCCGGGTTGGAGTCGAGGAAGCGCTCCATCTCGTCCTCGTATCCCGCCACGATGACGACCAGGTCGCCGCGGCGCTCCTCCATGAGGCCGAGCAGCTCCGCGACCGCCTCGTGGCCGAAGTCGCGCGAGGCCCCTCCGGAGGTCAGCGCGTAGGCCTCGTCGATGAAGAGCACTCCGCCGAGCGCGCGCTCGACCGCGGCCCGGACCTTCGGCGCGGTCTGGCCGATGTACTCGGCGACGAGGTCGGCCCGGGAGACCTCGACCAGATGCCCGGACGACAGCAGGCCGAGCTTGGCGTAGACCGCGGCGATGAGCCTGGCGATGGTCGTCTTGGCCGTGCCGGGGTTGCCGGTGAAGGCCATGTGACGCGTGGGCGAGGCGATCGGGATGCCCGCGTCGCGGCGGAGCTGCTCGGCTCTGGCCTCGGCGACGAGCAGCCTCACCTCGCGTTTGACCGCGTCGAGCCCGATGAGCCGGTCGATCTCGCCGAGCGGGTCGCCGGGCAGTTCGATGTGGCCGGCCGCGGTCAGTGTGCCCGGGATGTCCGCCACCAGGATCTCGTCCAGCGACTCGTCCTCGTCGATGAGGCCGTCGGCCAGCACCCGTCGCGCCTGCATCGCCACGGCCCGGTCCAGCAGGTTGGTCATGAGCCTGGCGTTGGCGAAGGCGCGGTCGCGCGGCGCCGCGTGCGCCAGGGCGCGTACCCGGTCGAGGACGCCGTCGTGCAGCGCGAATCCGGCGTCGGCGGCCTTGACCGCGAAGATGGCGACGAGGTCGTCGTCGTCCAGGTCGGGGAAGCGCACCACCTTGGGAAAGAACGCGGCCAGCTCGGAGTCGGCCTTCAGCAGCCCGTTGATGTCGGCGTCCGGACCGGAGAGCACCACGACCAGGTCTTCGGGATGGGCCTGCGCCGAGGCGATCAGCACGTCGAGCGCCTCACGGTTGCGCGGGGAATCGGCCGGGGCGAGCGTGTGCGCGTCGTCGACGCACAGCACCCCGCCGAGCGCCCTCTCCACCGCGCGGCGCACCTTGGGGCCGCTCTCGCTGGTGTACTCCCCCACGAGATCGGCCCGGTCCACCTCGACCAGGTGACCTGAGGACAGCACGCCCAGCTCGGCGTAGATCCGTCCCAGGATGCGGGCCACCTTGGTCTTACCGGTGCCGGGGTTGCCGGTGAAGACCAGATGGCGAGGGCGCGCGGCCACCGCCATGCCGGCCTCACGGCGCAGCCGCGCCGCCTTGGCCTCGGCCACGAGCAACTCGACCTCGCGCTTGACCGGCGCGATGCCGGCGCAGGCGGCGAGTTCGGCGAGCGGGTCGGTGTCGGCCTGACCGCCGGGGATGAGGCGCTGCGGCAGGTCGGCCGCCGTCACCTCGACCGGCTCCGCCCGGCCCGCCGCGGTCTGCGCGCACTGGTCGGCGAGGTGCTCGACGAGCCGTGCGTTGCGCAGGTTGAGCAGCGGTGGCGTACGGGTGAGCAGCACGCCCGCGGTCTTGGCGACGTCGCGGGCCACCGCCGCGCCACGCCGGCCGGCCGCCCGCCGGAACAGTTCGGCGTAGTCGTCCTCACCGAACTCGCGCGTGCGCACGCCCCGCAGGCCGCGCACCAGTGCCGGGTTGGCGTCGAAGAGCCGCTCGTCTCCGCCGGGACGGCACAGGGCCACCACGTCGAGCCGGGGATACCGGGCGATGAGCCGGCGCAGCTCCTCGACCACCGCGACGCCGCACCTGTCGTGGGTGAGCAACCTGTCGAGGTCGTCGACGACCAGCAGCAGCCGTCCGTCGACGCACTCGCGCACGCGCGCCTGCAGCCAGAGGACGGCGTCGCTGACGTGCAGGTTGGGGAAGACCTGGTCGGAGATCCACAGCGTCTCGCGGATCGCGCCGCGCTCGGTGAGGGCGCTCTCGAGAATGCCGACCGCGGTCCCCTTTCCGGTGCCCTCCGGTCCCGAGACGAGCAGCCGCACAGGGTGCGGCTGCGCCGCCGATCTCGCGGAGAGGGCCTCGCGCACGGCCTTCGCGAGCTCCGGCTGACCGATGATCACTCCCGCCGGGTCGTCATCGGCCGGCTCGGTGTCCGGCTCGCCGACCGCCGGCCTCGCGGCCGACCGGCCGGTCGCCGCGAACTTCGCGACGAGCGGGTTGGCGACGGTACGGGAGGTGTACAGACGCCGCAGATCCGTCTGGAAGGCGCGCACGGGCACCCGGCACTTGGGGCTCGTCACCGTGTCGGGCAGGCCCTGCACGGCGCCTGTGACGCGCACCGCCATGTCCAGCCACGCCCGGCACGCGTCCGCCTCGCCGGCCACCAGCCCCCTGGCCAGCCAGCCTCGCACGTCGTTCTGCCAGGCCTCGACCGAGTGGGTCTCCCTGAGCCCGCCCAGCCGTTCCTGCACGGCCTGGTAACGTGCCGCGCCGAGCCCGACGGCCAGCTCGGCCGGCGGGCAGGCGAGGTCGGCCTGCAGCAGGAGCCTGGCGAACGCGGTGTCGAGACCGTCGCCGCCCGGCGCGGACTCGAGCAGCCGTTCGTGCGCGGCGACCCACCCCGAGCAGGCCCACCGCAGATAGCCGACGGGACCGGCGAGTTCCGGCAGCACCGCGAGCTCGTCCTCGGTGACGCCGTCGGCCCAGAGCCGTTCGAGCTCGCCGTACGGCGCTGTGAGGTCCTGCTCACGCAGCTCCGGATCGGCGGCCCTGCGTTCGAACAGCCCGATCATGGCCTGGCGCCGCGCTTCGAGCGGCTCGAGCCCGGCGAAGACGTCGAGGCACTCCCGAGCGAGCTCGTACATCACCGCCCGCCTGTCCCGATCCTCCGTCCCGGGCCGGTCCTCCGCGACCTCGGCCGTCGCGGCGGCCTCGGACCCCGGGCCCTCAGAGCCGGCGGCCTCAGAGCCGGCGGCCTCGGATCCGGTGGTCCGGGGCTTCGGAGCGTCGCCTTCCGGGGCCCCGGCGACCGCCGACTGGACCAGCCACAGCCCCGGCGGGCGGTAACGCCCGCCCTGGGTGAACCACGCCGCCGGATCGCGCACGGCGGGATCGGGTTTGGCGAGGAAGCCGGACAGCAGCTCGTAGTCGACGTCGCCCCGCGAGCCGGCGCGGATCGCCGAGGCGCCGAGCAGGAAGGTGAGGAGCGACCACTGCTCCGCGCCGGTCACCGTGGTCTCGGCGTGGTAAAAGCTGGTCAGCGTACGCCTGAACCGCGATGTCCGCTCGTCACCGCCGAACGCCCTGGCGCGCTCCCGAAGCTCGTCGTACAGACCGTCGGGCACCCGCCAGGGACCGTGGGCGTAGACGTCGAGCACCGGTTCGTCGGTCAGCAAGAGCTCGAGATGTTCCGGCAGCCTCGGCGCGCTCACCTGATCAGCCCTTCCCCTGTCCGGAGGCCTGGCACCCTGGGCAGCGGCGTGGCCCGGCGGTCATGGGAGGGCGGGCGCGGCCGGCCGCGCGGATGCGACTAGCCGCGCGTGGTGTACGGCACGCCGGGCGGCGAGCCGGTGCGGGTCCCCCGCGTGTGCACCGACATCGCGTGCTGCACCAGCGTGATGAGGATCGACTTGGTGGAGTCGCGGTTACGGGCGTCGCACTGCACGATCGGCACGTGCGGGCTGACCGACAGCGCCTCGCGCACGTCCTCGGTGCCGTACTGGAACTCGCCGTGGAAACCGTTGACCCCCACGACGAACGGCACCTGGGACTCTTCGAAGTAGTCCACCGCGGCGAAGGAGTCGGCCAGCCGCCGGGTGTCGACCAGCACCACGGCGCCGATCGCACCCTTGATCAGGTCGTCCCACATGAACCAGAACCGGTGCTGCCCGGGTGTGCCGAACAGATAGAGGATCAAGTCGCTGTCGAGAGTCGCCCGGCCGAAGTCCATCGCGACCGTCGTGGTGGTCTTGTCCGGGACGGCGGAGAGATCGTCGATCCCCGCGCTGGCCGCGGTCATGACCGCCTCGGTGGTGAGCGGCATGATCTCCGATACCGAACCGACGAACGTGGTCTTGCCCACGCCGAAGCCGCCACCCACGATGATCTTCACTGAGGTCATCGCATTGCTCGGCCCGCGGGCGATCGGATCAGAGTTTGCGAAGTCCACTGAGAACCCTTTCAAGCAAGCGCAGATCAGGCTGTTCGTCGGCGGCACGCGACTGGTGCAGCCTGAGCAGCCCCTCGTGCGCCATATCAGCGATGAGGATGCGGGCGACTCCGAGCGGAAGCCGCAGCAAAGCAGAGATCTCGGCCACCGACCGCCACGCGCGGCAGAGATCGATGATGGCCTTGTACTCGGGTGTGAGCGTGGTGATGTCACGCGGCGGATACGGCGCGACCGAGACGAGCGCCTCGATCGCCAGCTCATACCGGGGACGCGTGCGCCCACCGGTCACGGCGTACGGGCGTACAAGCGAGCGTGGATCGCCTGTCTCGGCGGAGGACGGCTCCCCCGGCGACGGGTCCTGGGGCCGGCCCGGTATACCACCGAATCCAGCACCGAAGTGCCTGCCGTGGTCCACCACGGTGCCTTTCGTCAGCGTCCGTCAAGGTCTCGGTCGTCCCGCCTCTCAGCGGGGCGGCCCCGCTCCCAATTCGGTACGTAGCGCGGGTGTGAGCACGCGACCCACCCGCTCCACCAACAGGGTCATCTCGTAGGCCACCAGGCCCAGGTCGCACTCGGGCGCGGCGAGCACCGCGAAGACGGAGCCGTTGCGGATCGCCATGACGAACAGCAACCCACGCTCCATCTCGACGACGGTCTGACTCACACCTCCCGCGTCGAAGATCTGCGCTGCTCCCTGGGTGAGACTGGTCAGGCCGGAGGCGATGGCCGAAAGCTGGTCGGCCCGCTCTGCAGGGAACCCGTCGGAGAACGCCAGCGGAAGACCGTCGGAGGAGACGACGACCGCGTGGGCAACCTTCGGAACCCTGCTTACGAAGTTCGTCACCAGCCAACTCAAATCCTGCCGGTTCGGATCCCTCAAGGCGTTTCTCCTGTCCTGCTCGAATCATCGGGGTTGGCCTGCGCCCTGCCCCGGTGCACACCCTGTTGAAAGCTGGCAAAGCGGTTTCGAATCGTATCCGCCGACTGAGGCGGTGTCTGCGGCGGAGCCGCCGCCGGAGCGGCGGCCGGAGCCGCCGCGGCGGGCGTCGAGTGAACCGCCCCGGGGACCCGGTTCTTGCCGGGAACCCGCTTGGGAAGGCCGGCCGACGTCCGCCCGCCGGAGGCGGGCTGCCGAACGATCTCGGCGGCCTGCCAGCCTTCGTCCGCCGGCGAACTCCACGCCGCCGGCGCCTTGCCCGCCACCGGGGCCGTGCGGCGCTGGAACCACTCCGACTCCATGGCGTCGAAGATGGGGGAGCGCTCCTGCCGTTTCGGCAGCTCGGCCGGCGGTGGCCCGTCGTCCCAGGAGAAACCGGGGGCGGGCGCGTCCCAGGACGGCATCTCCTCGCCCGGCGGCGCCGGGGCGCGATCCCGGTCGGGGCTGATGCCCTGCTGCGGACCGGGCTGCCTGCCGATGTCCCGCGGATGCCCGTGCTGGCCGATCCCCGGCTGCTGACCCGGCCCGCCGAAGCCCGACTGCTGGCCTGGCCCGCCGACGGCCGGTTGCGCCCCGGGGTGCCGGCCGACGGCCGGTTGCGGTGCGGTACGGGTCACGTCGGGCGGGACCGGAGCCTGATAGTCCTGGTGAACCGGTGCCTGGTTGTAGTCCGGGTGAACGGGAGCGGCCTGGTAGTCCGCGTGGACGGGAGCCTGGAAGTCCGGCTGGACCGGTGGCTGGAACGGGTCCCGGAAGCCGTCGAACTCGGCAGGCTGGTCGTCCCAGCGGCGCCGTCCGATCGTGTGGCGGTCGGCCCCGCCCGAGGCCAGGGCGGCCGCCGGGGGACGAGCGGAGTTGATCGCGGGCGTCTCCGGCACCATGTCGAGCTGGCGACGGCGGACGGGCTGGTTCTCGTCCGGGGCGACCGCGCGGGGGGGCAGCAGCGCGAACGCGGTGATCCCACCTGACAGGGCGGCGCGGAGCTCGACCCGGATGCCGTGCCGGCCGGCCAGCCGGCCGACGACGAACAGGCCCATGCGGCGTGCCACCGAAACGTCCACGATGGGCGGATTGGCCAGCCGCCAGTTCGCCGACTCGAGCTCCTCGGTCGTCATGCCCACACCGTTGTCGGTGATCTGCAGCATGGCGCCGCCGCCGCTGAGCATGTGTCCCGAAATCGTTACCTTGGTGTGCTCTGCCGAGAAGACGGTCGCGTTCTCGACGAGCTCGGCCACGAGGTGGATCAAGTCGTTGACCACCGGGCCGATGACCGACACATCGCCCTGGACCCGGACTCCGACCCGGTCGTACTGCTCGACCTCGGAGAGGGAGGCCCGCACGATGTCGACCAGGGGCACCGGCTGGTTCCAGCGCCTTACCTGCTCCTGGCCGCCGAGAACGAGGAGGTTCTCACAGTTGCGGCGCATGCGGGTGGCGAGGTGGTCGAGCCGGAACAGGCTGGCCAGCCGCTTGTCGTCCTGCTCGCCCTGCTCCAGGTCGTCGATCAGACGGAGCTGCCGCTCGATGAGCGACTGGCTGCGCCGGGAGAGGTTGACGAACATCGCGTTGACGTTGCCTCGCAGCATCGCCTCGTTCGACGCGAGCCGCACCGCCTCACGGTGGACCTCGTCGAAGGCCCGGGCCACCTCGCCGATCTCGTCGGTCGAATTGATCCGAACCGGTTCGACCTCGATCCCCGATGCCGCGGCCTGCGGATCACGCAGCCGTTCGACCAGCCCGGGCAGCCGGCTGCTGGCCACTTCGAGCGCGCCGTCACGCAGGCGGCGCAGCGGCCGCACCAGCGACCGGGCGACCAGGACGGTGGCGAAGAGGGCGAGCAGGAGTCCGACGAGCAGCACGGCCGCGTCCGAGAGGGCGGCGCGCCACGCGTCGTCCTTGAGCCCGCGGCTGTCGCTCACCAGCGAGGACCCGATCTGCTGCTCGACCTTCCGCATGTTCTGGAGGCGAGAGGTCGTCGCCACGCTCCACGTCCGCGCGTCCGTCGCGTTGAGCGGCGGGCTCACCGCGAGCGTCCGCGATGCGTCGGATGCGATGAGGACCTGCTGGAACAGTAGCTCGACCTGCCCGATCTCGGGACCGGTGACCGTGTCGTCGTAGGCCTGGCGCTGCTCGGTGGTGGCGGTCGAGCGGAACACCGTGAGCTGGCTCTCCTGTTGAGAGCGGGTCGTCTGCAGCAGTTCCCGTTCGGCGGGCGTCGCGAACCGGCCGTTGAGAAGCACGACGGTGACCATCGCGCGCTCTTGCGAGGCCAGGTCCTTGGCCCGGGCGAGAGCGGCGAAGGCACGGGTGCTCTCGGCCACTTCCGCGTCGGGGCTTCCTTGTGCGATCAGGTCGTCGAAGTCCAGCAGCGCACCGATGAGCTGGGAGTAGACGTTAATGGCGGAGCTCGCCGAGGCGGTCTGCTGACCAGCGAGTTTCCGAAGGCCGGCCAGCGAGTCGAGGCGATACCGCAGGTCTCGCACCTTGGCCCGCAATAGCGGCGTATAGGAGTTGTCGATGTTGCCGATCAGGCCGCGCACGATGACGACGGCGCGGTCGGTTTCGGCGTGTTGCTTACTGAGCGTGTTCTCACGCTCGCGTCGTGACGCCGTCAGGTTCTGAGCCGTGGAGTCCCGCTCGTCCTCGAGCTCCTGCACAAGATTGGCAAGGCCGTCGCCGAGAGTAGCCAAGTGTTCAATTCGCGTGAACACTTGAGCCTCACGCATGGCGTCTCGCACACGCAGTCCCGCGAGTATTCCGGCCACCACGGCCGGAATCATGATGAGCGCGATGAGGCGTACCGGCACGCGCCAGTTCCGCAGCCTCAGTCGGCTCGATCCGGAACGCTGATCTGCCTGCGCGTCCTTGCTGTTCCGGAGGGACTCAGCTTCTGAACCTGGGGCGTGGTCCCGCTCCGTTGCTGGTCGCACTTCCCTCCATCACCTCTCACGGATAGACCGGCGTCGGGAAGTGCCGGAGCGCGTTTTCAACGCCCTCGGCCTCTGACGCCTTTGGGGCGACGGCCATTGGAGCACAGAGTAATCCAAACACCAAGCCGAACATTGGTTATTGCTCGCTTAGGGTAACTATCACCTTTTTTCCGGTTTGTCCATCTATGACCGCTTTGCGTCTCACGTACGTAAACATCCCCGCAAAGCGCGGTGTCACGGAGGGTCACTGCGCTAGAGTCGCCGACGTTCAGCCGCCCTTGGCGGCACACTTCCCCACATTTCGTCCTCTTGAAGGAGCGTTCATGAAGTTCGCTCGTCTACGCCGCGCGTCGCTCGGAGGGGCCCTGACCGTCGCGCTCGCGTTGTCCGCTGCCTGCGGTGGTGGTGACTCCGAGAAGTCCGCCAACGGGCTGGAGAAGACCGACCTCAACGTCGCCGTGATGCCCATCATGGAAGGCGCCGCGGTCCAGATCGCCATCACGAAGGGGTACTTCAAAGCAGAAGGCCTCAACGTCAAGCTCTCGACCGTGACCGGTGGCGCCGACGCACTGCCCAAGCTCAAGGGCGGCAGCCTCGATATCGCCCAGGGCGGTCACGTGGTCTGGCTCCAGGCCGCCGACCAGGGCGTACTGAAGCCGAAGATCATCGCTGAGGCGTCGTCCATGACGAAGAACCTCAACGCGATCCTCGTTGCGAAGAACTCCCCGATCCGGAGCCCCAAGGACCTGGCCGGCAAGAAGATCGCCACCAACGCCAAGGGCAACCAGATCAGCCTGCTCGTCCGCGCCGCCCTCGAGCCCCACGGCCTCCAGATCAACGAGGACAAGGACTTCGTGATCGCTCCCTTCCCCAACCAGGAGGCGTTGCTGAAGGAAGGGAAGGTCGACGCGGCCGTCGTGC
>NZ_JABVEB010000116.1 GCF_014323665.1 Actinomadura sp. HBU206391
AGCCGGTCGAGTCCGGCCGTGCGGTCGGGCTCCGGCTCGTCGCCCTCTCTGAGCACCCCGAGCACGTCGCCGATCTCCCGGAGCGCCTGCTTGCTGGTGCCGCGAATCGCGACCAGTGCCGTACGGACCTGCGCCTGGCCGTCGTCGAGCACGTGCAAGGCGCTCGCCGCCTGGACGGTGATGGTGGCCATGCTGTGCGCCACGGTGTCGTGCAGCTCCCGCGCGATGCGCACCCGCTCCTCCGCGATCTTGCGCGCCGCGTCCTTCGCCCGGTCCTCCTCGGCCAGCCGGAGTCGCTCGCGGGTCTCCTCGGTGAGCGCACGACGGCTCCGTACGACCTCGGCGAGCAGAATGACGACCGCGGCCAGGGCCAGGTGCGGCAGGAACTCGGCGAACGCGTTCAACGCGGGGGTGCCCTCCACGACGACGATGACGTAACCGCCGACGAAGAACGGCAGGCAGACGCCGATCGACCAGACCAGCCGGCCCGAGAGCACCGCCGTGTAGAGCGGGACGGCCAGCACCGGAGTGGGCGCGATCCCGGGAAAGTTCTCCGCGTAGTAGGCGAGCAACAGGCCGCTCGACGCGAGCATCGCGGCCACCGGCCGGCGGCGCTGCAGGGCGACCGGCAGCACCATGAGCACGCCCAGGGCGTACGCCTCGGCATCGGGGGGCCGGGACCCCTGCTCCACCGCTTCATGGATCATGATGGCGGTGACGACGCCGACCGCGACCGTGATGGCGACGTCGGTCAGCAGCGTGCTCATGCGCGGCCGGGCGCGCGGGACGGCGAGCCCGGCACAGAGCGCGCGGATGCGTCGTAGGAGCGCCACGTCGTCACCGTACGCGAAACGCCGTGGCCGTTAGGGGGCGGTGAGGACGGCCGCGCTGCCGTAGCCGCCGCCGAATCCGGTGCACAGCGCGACGCCCGCGCCGCTGACCTGGTCCGTGCCGTCGCCGCGCAGCTGCCGTACCGCTTCGGCCACGTTGTTGAGGCCGTGCACGTAGCCCTCCGACAGCAGCCCCCCGTGCGGGTTGACGGTGTCGAGAGCGGTGGTGAGCCCGTCGCCGAGCTCGGCCCGGGTGAGCAGGCCGAAGTCCTCGAGCTGCCGCGGCACGAGCCAGCTGTAGGCGTCGTACAGCAGCGCCACGTCGATGTCCGCGGGTTTCAGTCCCGCCGCCTCGTACAGCGGGCCCGCGAGGTGGTGGGAGAAGATCCGGGTCACGTCGGCCGCCTTGTCCATGGCGGAGGCACCCGGGTCGCCGCCCCGTACGACCGTGTGGATCCGCGGGGCGTTCGGGGCCTGCCGGGCCGAGGTGACCACCAGGGCGCACGCGCCGTCGGTCTCCTGGCAGCAGTCCACCCTGCGCAGCGGCGACGCGACGATGGGACTCGCCAGGTAGTCGTCCAGACCGACCGGATCCCGGCGCAGCGCGCGGGGATTGCGCGCCGCGTGCGCCCGCGACCGGGCGACCACGGTGAACAGGTGCTCCTCGGTCAGGCCCGTGTCGTGGAGATAGCGGCGGCCTGCGAGCGCGAACTGCTGCACCGGGCCGGCCAGGCCGTACGGGCGGGTGAACTGCTCCTCGGTGCCCTCCCCGAGCCGGAGCCCGAGCGCGTTCATCCGGCGGCCCGATCGGCCGTTGAGCGCCCGGTAGACGAGCACCGTGCGGGCGAGTCCCGTATCGACCAGCATCGCGGCGTCGGCCAGGATCGACGCGCACTGCGTGCCGCCGCCGTACAGCTCGTTGTGCCAGCCGATACTGCGCAGCCCGAGCTCACGCGCCACGTACAGCACGGGCGCCGAGTCGGCCAGGTGATAGCTGAGGATCGCGTCGGGCGCGTCGGCGCCGGCGTCGGCCAGTGCCGCACGAGACGCCTCCACCGCCAGTTGCAGCTCGGTCCGGCCGGACGCGCGCGACAGCGCGGTCATCCCGATTCCGGCGATCGCGGCCCGTTCCGAGAAACCCTGGCGCACCGTCACGACGTTAACCCCGGCACGGGGCATCGGACAAGCGATTGCTCGGGCCTATCCGACGCTCCGGGCCGGGTCCGCCCGCCGGTCGCGGTGCGGTCAGCCCACCTCGAACTGCAACGCGGCGCGCTGGTCGCGGATCGGCGCGATGCACTCCGCGATCACCGCGCGGTGCGAGGGGTGATCGCGGTAGACCACGAAGGACTCCTGGTCGGCGAACTCGGCCACGATCCCGAAGTCGTGGTTCCCCTCGTTGATCCGGGCGTCCGACCCGAAGGTGAACGACTTGATCTCGGGGATGAGACCGGGCAGTTCGGCCAACCGAGTGGTGAGCGTCTCCAACTGCTCATCGGTCGTGCCCTCGGTCCAGGTGAACAGCACTACATGACGCAACATGCGTTCCTCCTCCACACCTGACCGTGACGTTAGCGGATCTTTCCTCATCGCGGCGACCCGGCCCGTCCCCGGCGACCGCCGGCCCGATCACCTTGTTCACGCAATGTTCAGGTCTGATCTCGCCCGCATTGTCACGGCACGCGCAGCGTGGGGGGCATGCGGACGGATGGCGCGAGTCAGGCACGCCCGGATGCGGGCTCGGGGCCCGTGGAGTACATCGCGGTGGTCGGCCTCGTGGGCGTCATCGTCTTAAGCCTTTTCACCACGTCGGTCCCTTCGGCGGTGACGACCGGCATCGGGAACGCCGTGTGCCGCGTCGGCCGACTCGCCATGGAAAAGCCCTGTACGGACGCGACGCCCGGAGCGACTCCGGCGCCGGGCCCTACCGGCCCGTCGGCGACTCCGACGCTCACTCCGAACGTCGACGACGCGAAGTTCCAGCCCGACAAGTGCGTTCTCAACTCCGAGACCACGAAGAAGAAGACCGTCGTCCGCATACTCTTCGTCAAGATCAGCGCCAACTCGGAAGTGAAGATCCAGCAGTGGTCCGACGGCACGGTGACCCTCGACAGCACCGGTACGGTCCAGGGCGGGCTGGAGGGCGGCCTGGACTTCCCCCGCGTTCCGTGGAACGGCAGCGCCTCGCTGACCGGCGGCTTCACCAAGGGCGGGGGCGGCGGCGGACGATGGCTGTTCGACGGGCACAAGACCGGTGACCCCCAGAAGGACCTCGAGGCCAACTACGCCGACGCCCAGCAGTTCGTGAAATACCTCGAGGGGGCGGCGAAGTGCAACGCCGCTCCGCCCCGTGCCTGGGGGACCGAGCTCGGCATGCTGTGCCATCACGACAACAAGGACGAGCTGCCCGAACTGCCGCCAGACCGCGAGCCGGACTACGACATCAGCAAGACCACGACGGAGCTCAGCGGCGACGTGAAGTTCGGCAAGAAACTGCAGAAGGGCGGCGACGGCAAGAGCAAGGGCAGCCTGCAGACCAAGGGGTTCCAGGGCACCCTCATGAAGGACATCCTCGTCCTGCGCGGCAACGGCGAGATCACCTTCATCTACACCCTGGAGATCAACGGCAGGATCGGGACCGGCTACCAGGGCGAGGGCAGCCACCTGCAGCAGATCTTCGTGACGTACAACGCCGCGGACTACGACAAGGAGGAGAAGGAGAAGCGGGAGCACCGGCCCACCCGGCTGAGGATCACCACGGCCGAACGGCCCATGAACGGCAATCCCGGGGTCGACCTGAAGGCGTCGGCGCAGGCCGGCCCCTTCAACGTGAGTATCGAGGGCGGCGGCGGCAAGACCACGTCGACCGTGCACACCGAGGTGGCCGACCTCAAGCTCGACAACCCTGGGGACAGCAAGATCGTCGAGGACTGGCTGCGCAAGGACTCGGGCGACGGGGACGGCGCCCTGGACACCATCCACAACGCGGGCATCCCGTCCCCCCACTCGGCCGCCGGGCCACTGCCGGAGAACCCCACCGACATGGAGCGGCTCCTGCACGACAAGGGACAGCTCAGCAGCCTCGACTACGACGTCGACATCGACTGGTGGAAGGCCGGCTTCGTGCTGAGCCTCGGTGTGGGGCTCCACAAGCTCAGCACCGGGTTCAAGCTCTTCGGCATCGAGTACAGCGAAGAACACGAAGAGCAGACGCTGACCGGGAACCCGCTCTACGCCGGCGCTCCGCGGCCGGGCGGCGACCGGCCATGGCTCCCCTTCACCAAGTGCAGCGACGTCACCCCCGTCTGACCGGCCGGTCCGTCAATCGCCGTCCCGGCCATGACCGTCGTGCCGGCCATGGCCGTCGTCCTTGTGCGTGCTGGCGACCGGGCCCTCGGCCGCGCACCTCACGGTGACCTCGTACTCGGCGTCGTCGGACTCGAACGTCAAGGACGCCTCGGCCGCGGGCCCGCGTTCGGCGTCGTCCGCCCCGTAGCCCAGCGCCGGGCTCCAGCCCCCGAGCCGAACCAGCCCTCCGGAGCACGTCGCGGTCACCTTGCCGCCCTCGGTGGACAGGACCCGGGTCACCTCACCGGGCGCGGGCGTGCCCTGCCCGGCCGAGGAGGTCGGCGACGGCGGCGAGGCTGGAGGTACGAACGGACTGCTCAGTGCGCGCTGGACGGCGTCCTGGTCGAGCGTCCCCGCTTGCGAGCCCGTGATGCCGTCCTCGAGGACGCCGATCGCGGCGATGCCGACCCCGGTCGCGGCCACGACGGCCGCGAGCCACCCCCCGATGCCCAGCCAAAGCCGTCGCCTCATTCCCCCATCATCATCGGAACATCCCTAAGACAGGGTTAAGGCGGTGGTAACGGCAGGCCCGCGCGGACCGCCCGCCGCCGGTCCGGCGTTACGGTGCAGTTGTGCCACAGGTGCTGTTGATCGAGGACGACTCCAAGATCCGGACGACGCTCGTGCGGGCGCTCAGCGAGCAGGGCCACGCCACGTCGTCGGCGAACACCGCGATGAGCGGACTGCGGCGGGCCGTCGAGGACCGGCCGGACGTGGTGGTGCTCGACCTCGGCCTGCCCGACCTCGACGGCCGCGAGGTGCTGCGCATGATCCGCGCGGTCAGCCGTGTTCCGGTGATCGTGGCGACCGCCCGTGACGACGAGCAGGAGATCATCCGGGTGCTCGACGCGGGCGCCGACGACTACGTGGTCAAACCGTTCGGCGCAGCGCAGCTCGACGCCCGCATCCGGGCGGTGCTCCGCCGCGCCGGGCAGGACGAGGACGACCCCGTACTCGTGGTGGGCGGGCTCCGGGTGGAGGCGCGGGCGCGCGAGGCCGAGCTCGACGGCGTGCCGCTCGACCTGAGCCCGAAGGAGTTCGATCTTCTGCACTACCTGGCCCGGCGGCCGGGGGAGGTCGTCACGAAGCGGGAACTGCTCACGGAGGTGTGGCGGACGACGTACGGCGGGGCCGACAAGACCGTCGACGTGCACCTGTCCTGGCTGCGCCGCAAGCTCGGCGAGACGGCGCAGGACCCGCGTTACCTGCACACAGTGCGCGGTGTCGGGGTCAAACTCGTCGATCCGGCCCGATGAAGCGGCGCCTGACCCTCCTGGTGGCGGCCACGACGTCGCTGGTGCTGCTCGCCTTCCTCGTACCGCTCGCCCTGCTCGTCCGTACGGTGGCGGCCGATCGCGCGACCGGCGCGGCGACGCTGGAGGCCGAGTCGGCGGCGGCGCTCGTGACCACGCTCGACAGGAGGGACCTCGGGCCCGCGCTGGAACGGGCCGGCACCGGCGAGTGGCCGGTCACCGTGTTCCTGCCGAGCGGCGACGTGATCGGCTCTCCGGCGCCACGGTCACCCGCCGTCGACCTGGCCGCCCGAGGTGACAGCATCACGGCGCAGGCGCCCGGCGGACGCGAGATCCTCGTGGCCGTCCAGGGCCTGCCGGAGGGTACGGCGGTCGTCCGCACGTTCGTGCCGGACAGCGAGCTGACCAGGGGCGTCATGCGGGCCTGGGCGATCCTGGCGGCGCTCGGACTCGTCCTCTTGGGGCTGAGCCTCGTGGTGGCCCGGCGGATGGCGAGATCCCTCGTACACCCGGCCCTCGACCTCGCCGCGGTGTCACACCGGCTCGCCGCGGGGGACCTCGACGCGCGGGCGGAGCCGGCCGGCCCGACCGAGCTGCGCGAGGTCTCGGCCGCGCTCAACCACCTCGCCGGGCGGATCAGGGAACTGCTCGCCCAGGAACGCGAGGCCGCGGCCGACCTCTCGCACCGCCTGCGCACCCCCCTCACCGCGCTGCGCCTCGACATCGAGTCGCTCCGCAGCCCCGAGGAGGCCGCGCGGGTGGGCGCGTCGGTCGACGCCCTGGAACGCGCGGTGACCCAGATCATCGAAGACGCCCGCCGGCCGACCCGGACGAGGGACGCCTCGGGCGGTTGCGACGCGGCCGAGGTCGTCGCCGACCGAGTGCGGTTCTGGGCGGTCCTCGCCGAGGACCAGGATCGCCGCCTCACCGCGCCCGTACCGGCGACGCCCCTGCCGGTCGCGCTGGACCGAGACGACCTGACGGCGTGCGTCGACGCCCTGCTCGGCAACGTCTTCGCCCACACGCCCGAGGGCACGGCGTTCGCCGTGCGACTGGAGCCCCGTCCAGAGGGCGGCGCGCGCCTCACCGTCGCCGACGAGGGGCCGGGGTTCGCCACCTCCCGGCCCCTGGAGCGGGGGGCCAGCGGAGCCGGTTCGAGCGGCCTCGGCCTCGACATCGTCAAGCGCGCCGCCGAATCCTCGGGTGGGGCGCTGTCGGTCGACCGGTCCGCGGGCGGCGGAGCGCTGGTGGTGCTCGACCTCGGCGGACGTTAACGCCGCCTTAGTGACGCGGTAGCGCGGCCCTATCCGCGTTCGCGCGAACCTCCTGTTGAACACGGACTCCTCAGGTGGGGGCCGGAAGAAGGAGGTCAGGCAATGCGACGGACAACAGTGATCGCCGGTGTCGCCGGCGCCGCGATCGTTCTGGGCGGCGGCATCGCCCTGGCGTTCGACGGCGGGAGCACGCCGCCCGTGGCCGGACGTACGGCGGTGACCTCGCCGGCGAGCCCCGAGGTGGAGTCGGGCGCGCCCAGCGACGACCCATCCGCGACAGCGAGCCCGCCGGAGTCCTCGTCACCGTCAGCGCCATCGGAGTCCCCGTCGGCGTCCGCACCGGCGGCGCCGACCGCGATCAGTCGGGCGGAGGCGGAGCGGATCGCTCTGCGGACGGTCGCCGGTGGCCGGGTCGAGTCGGTCGAGCACGAGACCGAGCACGGCGTGCCCGTGTGGGACATCGACGTGATCGCGGGTGGCGCGGAGCACGACGTCGAGATCGACGGCCGTACCGGGAAGGTGCTCCAGCACGAGACCGACCACGACGACGACAAGGGCCACAACGGCAAGAACCACGATGACGACGAAGACGAGGACTGACGAGGATCGCCGAGCCGGAGACGGCTGACGTCGAATGACGACGACTGACCGCGCCGATCCGGGGATTCGGCCATCCGGCGAAGAAGGCGCCGCCCATGGGCCCTGGTCCCGCTCACGACCGGGCCCGCGGGAGGCGCGCCGCTGAACTCGGTATCCCTCCCCCAACAGGCCGCCGCTCTCGGAGCGGTGGCCTGTTAGGCTTCCCAAGCGAGCGCTTGGTACGCAATGATGGGCCTGGAATCCCCGGCAAGGCAGGGCCTACCCGGCCGACACCAGGCTGAGATGGGAGCCCCGTGGCCGATCACCAGATGAAGTTCTCGAGCTTCCACCTCTTCCACCAGTTCGCCGGCCAGTCGCCCAAAGAGGTGTACGACTACCAGATCGAGGTCGTCGAGCTGCTGGAGGAGCTGGGGTTCGACGCCGCCTGGATCGCCGAGCACCACTTCCGCCCGTACGGCACGGTGCCGAACGTCTTCAACCTGCTGTCGAACCTGGCGGCCCGCACGCAGCGGCTCCGGCTCGGCACCGGCATCGTGGTCCTTCCGCTGCACAATCCCATCCATGTGGCCGAAGAGGCCGCGATGGTCGACCTGCTCTCCGACGGCAGGCTCGAGCTCGGGATCGGCCGCGGCTACCAGAGCATCGAGTTCGAGTCCTTCGGGCTTGACCTGAGCGAGGCCCGGGACCGGTTCAACGAATCACTCGACATGATCATCGGGCTCTGGACCAACGACGACTTCGAGTTCAAGGGCCGGTTCCACGAGACCCGGCATCCGCTGACCCTGATGCCCAAGCCGCTGCAGCGGCCGCATCCGCCCCTGCACGTGGCGGCGGTCAGCCCCGAGACCGTGGAGCTGTACGCGGCCCGCGGGCTGCCGATCCTGGCCGATCCGGCCGCTCCCTTCCGGAAGATCGCCAAGGCGGCTGAGACCTGGCACCGGACCGCTCGGGAGCACGGTGTCGACACCGACGGCGTCGAGCTCGTGGCCAGCCGGTCGGTGTACGTGGCGCCGACCGTCGAGCAGGCCCGCGAGGACCAGGCCAGGTTCGAGGCATCGTTCGACCGGTCGCGCATCTTCAACACCCAGAGCGCGCCCATCGACTCGAAGACCGGCGAGGTCGCCAAGGGCTTCGAGTACTGGCAGGACAAATACCTGAAGGGCGGCACGGTCGGTGCCGATTTCCGCTGGGAGCAGCTCGAGGTCATCGGCGACCCCGACCGCGTGATCGAACAGATCAAGATGATCCAGGCGATGGGCTTCAACAACCTCATGTGCGATTTCGGCAGCACCCGGCCCATCCCCATCGAGGAGATGCGCGAGGTCCTGAGGTTCTTCGCGGCAGAGGTCATCCCGGCTTTCCGTTAGCTCATCTCACCAAGGAGGCGCGACGGCATGGGCGAGGTTCATCGGCTCACTCTCGGGGACGTCCTCGGCGAGCACCGGCGAAGCCGGCCGCTCGGCATCGCGTGCGTCGACGGCGACGTGCGGCTCACGTATCCGGACCTCGACGAGCGGGTGAACCGCCTGGCGAACGCCCTGGCGGCGGACGGCATGGTGGCCGGTGACCGCGTCCTGTGGCTCGGCCAGAACTCCTTCCGCGTGCTGGAGCTCCTGCTCGCCGCCGCCCGGCTCGGCGCGATCTGCTGCCCGGCCAACTGGCGGCAGAGCGCGGACGAGCTCGCCTTCGTGCTCGGCGACCTCACACCCCACGTGGTCGTGTGGGAGGACTCCGAGGCCGTACGGAAGGCGCGAGAGGTGGCCGAGGGCGAGGGGGTCCCTCCGGACGCCCGCTGGATCGCGGCCGGCGAGGAGTACGAGTCCTACCTCGCCGCCGCCCCCGCCGGGCAACCGGCGGGCGAGGTGCCGCCGGACGCGCCCGTGCTCGCGCTCTACACGGCCGCCTTCGACGGGCGCCCGAACGCGGCGCTGCTCAGCCACGCCGCGCTCATCGCGCATTCGATGTCGCTGCTGCACATCCGGCAGATGGAGAGCGGCTTCACCTTCCTGAACTGCGGCCCGCTGTTCCATGTCGGAACGATGATGTTCTGCCTGGCCACCTTGCAGCTCGGTGGCACGAACGTCTTCACCCCGGCCTTCGAGGCCGAGGAGGTCTGCCGGCTCATCGAGGCCGAGCGGTGCACCCAGGCGTTCCTGTTCGGCCCGATGATCGACGGCCTCGTGCAGGCCAACCAGAAGGGCGCCTACGACCTGTCCTCGCTGCGGTTCGTCTCGCACTCCCCGGAGTGGGACGCGATGATCACGGTGGACGACAGCCCGTGGTGCGCGGCGAAGATGGGCGGCTACGGGCAGACCGAGGTGGGCGGCATGCTGACCTTCCTCGGGCTCGGCCTCGGCGGCGCGGGCCAGGCGGGCCGCCCGTCCCCGCTGACGCACGTGCGGATCCTGGACGCGGACGGCGCGGAGGTGCCGGCCGGCGAGGTCGGCGAGATCTGCGCCCGGGGGCAGAGCGTCTTCAGCGGCTACTGGGCCCGGCCGGAGCTGAGCGAGGCCAAGAGCGCCGGCGGCTGGCACCACACCGGCGACCTGGGCCGCCGTGAGGACGACGGCACGATCACCTTCATCGGCCCCAGACTCCGCATGATCAAGTCGGCGAACGAGAACATCTATCCGGCCGAGGTCGAGCGCGCGCTGAAGACCCACCCCTCCGTCGCGGACGCCGCCGTGATCGGAGTACCGGACGACCGGTTCGGCCAGACCGTGAAGGCCATCGTGCGACTCGACGACGGCGCGGACGTGGGCGCCGACGACATCGTCGAGCACGTGCGCTCGCAGATCGCCTCGTACAAGCGGCCGCGGCACGTGGAGTTCGTCGAGTCGATCCCGAAGAAGGGCCACCTTCCCGACTACGACGCCCTGGACGAGCAGCACGGCGGCGGCGCCTACCCCGGCGCCTGACCCACATGATCGCGTGCACACCCACAAGACATCCCAAACACGAACAACTGCATGATCACGGGGAACAGCGCGCCACCACCCCCACCCCGCCGTGATCATGCAGTTGTTCGTGCTCTCCTCCGGCTCGGCCGGCCTTCGGCTCACGGCTGATCGGTCGTTCGCCGCTACGTGGTCAGAGCACGGCCATCGGGTTGATGGGGCTGGCCGTGCCGCCTTCGATGGCGAGGGGCGCGGCCACGAACAGGAAGTCGGTTCGCGGCGTCACGGAGGGCCCGGTGCCGGTGCCGTCGGCCGCCGCGCTCGAGCCCGTGTCGGCGCGGAGGGCCTCGGCGAGGTCCTCGAGCCAGAGCATCTCGGCGAGGTGGATCCCGTGCCGCCAGAGGAGGATGAGATGAAGGTCGTCGGCGAGGTCCTCGTCGGCGAGCTGGTCGCTGTTGAGCGCACCGATGGCCGCGTTGTCGCTCGCCACCATGGCCACGTCGCGCTCGGCCAGCCAGCGGCCGCCGTCGGCCGACAGCCCCGGCTGGCCGGCCCAGTAGGCCTCGGGGCCGTCGCTGTGCCAGGTCAGCGGCCAGCCGGTCCGCACGACCGCGACGTCGCCCGGCCGCACCTCCACTCCGCAGGCCGCCAGATCGGCGCCGTCGATCCGGTCGCCGGCGGCCAGGCGTGGCACGCCGCGCACGGCCGCCACGTCGAAGAGAACGCCGCGCGCGACGACCGGCCCGGCCTTGTCGATGCCGCATCTCGCCGCGCCGTACGAGCGGACCCGCCCCGCCGGATGCCCGTTGTAGAGTTCCTCCCCCGCCCACATGTGGCACAGCGCGTCCATATGGGTGGTGGTGCCGTGCGGGGTGACGATGAGCGCGTCGTCGGCCATCTTGAGACCGGCACCGATCGCGCGCGCCCCGGCCGCGTAGTCGCCGCCGTCCACCGACATGAAGTGCTGCGGCAGCGGCCGCCCGCGCAGGTGCGGCACCGTGGTCGGGGCGGGCGAGGAGGTGGACCCGCGGATCGGCAGCGACAGGCTGAGCACCCGCCCGTCGCGAACGCACGAGACCGCGGCGAGCACCGCCTCAGGTGTGAGGAGGTTGAGCGCCCCGCGTTCGTCGCCGTCCCCCCATCGACCCCAGTTCCCGGATCCGAACATTATTCTGTTACCCCCTTCGGTGAGAGGACCGCGAATGAGCACTGTCCAAGGTCACTGCGATCCCGGCTTCACCGGCGTACGCGAGGTCTTCGAGGAGAGCTTCGCCGGCGGCCGCGAAGTCGGCGCCGCGGTGGCGGTGTACGCCGGGGACCGGCTCGTGGTGGATCTGTGGGGCGGTGTCGCCGACCGGCGCACCGGCCGGGAGTGGCTGCCGGACACCCCCTGCGTCGCGTTCTCCTGCACCAAGGCGGTGACCGCGACGGCCGCGCTGCTGCTGGCCGAGCGAGGCGCCTACGACGTCGACGGCCCGGTCGCCGACTGGTGGCCGGAGTTCGCGGCGCAAGGCAAGGAGAACACCACGGCGGCGCACCTGCTGTCCCACCAGGCCGGCCTGCCCGCGTTCGACCGGCCGATCACGGCCGAGCAGGCGACCGACCCCGCCGCCATGGCGGCCGAACTCGCCGGGCAGACACCGGAGTGGACGCCCGGCACCGCCCACGGCTACCACGCGGTGACCTACGGCTGGCTCGCCGGTGAGATCGTACGGCGGCTGTCCGGCCGGAGCGTCGGCGAGTTCGTGCGGCAGGAGTTCGCCCGTGACCTCGACCTGTGGATCGGGGCGCCGGACGACGTCATCGAGCGTGCCGCGAAGCTGACGGCGGCCAAGGAGCCGGCCGCCGGCGGCGCCGACACGGGTGCGCCCCCCGGGGACACCGACGTGCTGGCCCGGCTCACCGCCGCCTACCTCAGCGACGACAGCCTGCTGAACCGGGCCTTCGCCAGTCCCGCGCCGGGCGAGCGGGGCTTCAACAACCCCGTCGTGCTGCGCGGCGGCTGGCCGGCGGCCGGCATGGTCGCCACGTCGAAGGGCCTCGCCGGGTTCTACCGGGATCTGCTCGCCGGACGGCTCGTGGGGCACGACACGCTGCGGAAGGGGATCGAGCGGCGGGTCGACGGCCCTGACCGGGTCATGCTCGTCGACACCTCCTTCGGGCTCGGCTACATGCGTCCCGCCATGACCTTCTTCACCCCGCCCGAGGCGGCCGACACGGCGTTCGGCCACGCGGGTTACGGGGGTTCGATCGGGCTCGCGGACATCGACCGCGGCATCGGCATGGCCTACATCCCCAACCTGCTCAGCCAGCAGTTCTCCGGCGACCTGCGTGCCTACAACCTGGTCAAGGCCGTCTACGCCGCCCTGAACTGACGCCCGCCGCCCTGCGCGGGGCGTGGGCGCGTGGTTCGCGCGCTGCGGCGTCACGGCGCGGCCCTCAATGCATCGTGATTCCGCCGCTGACCGACAGCGTCTGGCCGGTGATGTAGCCGGCGCGTTCGCTGCACAGGAACGCGACGAGGCCCGCGACGTCGCCCGGACGGCCGATCCGGCGGAGCGGGATCTGCCGGGCGAGGGCGTCCAGCAGCCCCGGGTGCCGCTCGGCGACGGCACGGACCATCGGGGTGTCGGTCGGCCCCGGGCAGACGACGTTGCTGGTCACGCCGCTGCGGGCCGCCTCGCGGGCGAGGGTCTTGGCCAGCCCGAACAGCCCCGCCTTGGTCGCCGCGTAGGCGCCCTCACCGCCCGAGCCCG
Organism: Actinomadura sp. HBU206391; assembly: GCF_014323665.1. Taxonomy (GTDB): domain Bacteria; phylum Actinomycetota; class Actinomycetes; order Streptosporangiales; family Streptosporangiaceae; genus Actinomadura_C. Next base: position 12,959 of record NZ_JABVEB010000116.1, read on the forward strand.
CCCGGGCGCCGTCCGAGGAGATGAAGACCAGCCGGCCCCAGCCACGGTCGACCATGCCCGGTAGCAGCGCCTGGGTGAGCTGCATCGGAGCACGCAGATTGATCTTCCACATCAGATCCCAGTCGGCCGGGTCGCTCTCGGTGAAGGGATCGACGATGCTCACGCCGGCGTTGTGCACGAGCACGTCGACCGGTCGCAGGCGCGTGACCGCGGCCGCGATGTCGCCCGGATCACCGAGGTCCACATGCAGCGCGCTCGCGTCGGGCAGCGAACCGGCCGTCTCGCGGGCTCCGCTCTCGTCCACGTCGGCCACGACGACGTGCGCCCCGAGGGCCGCGAGGTCGACACAGATCGCGCGCCCGATGCCGCCCGCCGCTCCGGTGACCAGGGCGGTGCGGCCGTCGAGCGTCAGACCGTCCACGGCCCTGCCGCCCCCTCCCCGTCCTTCCACGCGCGGACGAGCTCGCCCGCCGTGGCGCGGGCGGCCAGCAGGCCGATGGTCCGGGTCATGACGGCGTCGCCGTAGTCGGCCGGCACCCCGGCCACCGCGTCGCTCACCACGACGACGCGGTAACCGAGGTTGACCGCTTCGAGGCACAGGCCGGGGATCCCGAGGTTGAGGGACAGACCGGTCGCGACGACCGTACGGACCCCCAGCGCGCGCAGCGTCGAGTCGAGCGAGGTCCCGGTGAACGGGGAGAAACCGTGATGGCGCCGCGACTCCAGGTCGCCGGGGGCGGACAGTTCCGGCACCACCTCGACCGCACCGGTGCCCTCCAGCATGTGGGCGGGGTCGCGGAGCAGGCGCCGGATGAACGGGCAGTTGTCGGTGTGGGTGCCCGCCCGGTCGGCGCGGAACGCCGCCGTGCACTGCACGATGGGTACGCCCGCGGCGCGGGCGGCGGTCGCGACCTGCGCGGCGTGCGCGACGACGTCTCTCTCGGCGCAGACCTCGGCCAGCTCGGGGAACCGGCTGAGGTCGCCCACGACACCGCGTTGCATCTCCATGACGAGCATCGCCGTGTGCCGCGGGTCGGCCAGCCTGGCCAGATCGATCACCACGACCCTCACGATAGCTACCTAGCACTTGCTTGGGTAGTCGGAGCGGCGGCCGGGCCGCGGCCCATGGCCGGTCGGCCGGTTTGCCGGGCGGTCGGCCGGTGCGGCCCACTTCGCGCGACAATGATCTCGTGGACGTACGGGAACTGCACGCGTGGCCGGACACCCCGCAAGAGGCGGAGGCCATCCAGGACCGGCTGCGCCCGATGCTCGACCTGGGCCGCCCGGGGCCGCAGACCATCCGCACCGCCGCGGGCCTGGACGTCGCCTATGACGAGGACGGCGACCGGCTCGCCGCCGCGGTCGTGGTGCTCGACACCGCGACCCTCGAGGTGGTGGAGGAATCGACGGTGGTCGGGACGGCCGCGTTCGACTACGTACCCGGGCTGTTCGCCTTCCGGGAGCTGCCCGCCCTCGTCGAGGCTCTGCGCAAGCTCACGCTCGTGCCGGATCTGCTGGTCAGCGACGGGCACGGGCTCGCCCATCCACGCCGGTTCGGGCTCGCCTGCCACCTCGGCGCGCTGACCGGGCTGCCGTCGGCCGGGGTCGGCAAGACCCGGCTGCTGGGCTCCTACGATCCACCCGGCGACGACCGCGGTGACGCGAGCCCGCTCGTCGACCGCGGCGAGATCGTCGGCCGGGCGCTGCGCACCCAGGCGCGGATCAAGCCGGTGTTCGTGTCGGTCGGGCACCGCATCGACCTCGACACGGCCTGCCGTCATGTGCTGGCGCTGAGCCCGCGCTACCGGCTGCCCGAGACGACCAGGCAGGCCGATCAGCTCTGCCGCAGGGCGCTGCGCGACGCCACCTGACCCGCGGCGGCACCGGCCGCTTCGGCCTCTTGTCGGTCAACCAAGCGTGCGCTAGTTTGGCGCGCAATGGACCACGCGCGCCCGCTGCCCTCGCCGACCCCGTTGACGGCCCCTTACTGGGACGCCTGCCGACGGGGCGAACTCCTCATCCAGCACTGCGCCGGCTGCGGCCGGTTCGTGCACTTCCCCGAACCGGCCTGCCCCTACTGCGGGGGCGCCGACCTGCCGTACGACGAGGTCTCCGGGCACGGCCGGGTCCACACCTACAGCGTCGTCCACCGCACGTTCCTGCCCGGCTTCGAGGTCCCGTACGTGCTCGCCTGGATCGATCTCGACGAGGGCGCCCGCGCCTTCGGCGACGTCGTCGGCTGCCCGCCCGAGGACGTACGGATCGGATCGCGGGTGCGGGTGTGCTTCGAGGATCTGCCCGGCTTCGGCGCCGTGCCGCGATGGAGACCCCTGCTCGCCCCTGTGCCCGCGCCCGAAGGATGAGGAGGCCCGGCGTGACCCGGATCGGCAATGTCATGTACCCCGCCGACGACGTCGGCGAGGCCGTCCGCTTCTATCGCGACGTCCTCGGTCTCGAGGTGAGATTCCAGGACGGCGAGCGGTTCGCCGCTCTCGACGGCCAGGGGACGACCTTCGCGATCGCCGGGCCCGAGGAGAGCCTCGTCACCGGTCCGGTGGTGTCGTTCAAGGTCGACGACGTCACCGCCATGGTGGACCGGCTCACGGCGGCCGGCGCACTCCTGGTCCGTGGGCCCGAGGAGGGACCGCACGAAATCCGCGCCGTACTGCGCGATCCGGCCGGCAACCCCCTCGTCCTGTACGCGTCCCGCACCTGAGCCGGTACCCACGGCTCGCAGACGAGCCGTACCTGAGCCCGCACCTGAGCCCGCATTCGAGCCGCCCGAAGCCCGCCCCCAAGCCCGCCCAAAGCCCGTACGTCGGCCCGCACCCATCCGAAAGGACCTGTGCCGTGGCGCGAGACAGCTCCCCCTTCGGCAACTACGCCTACGCCATCCTCACCGCGAACGCGCTGCGCACGCCCGACAAGGTGGCGCTGACCTACTGCGGCGAGCAGAGCTTCACCTACGCCGAGCTGGACCATCGGGTGAACCGGGTCGCGCACGCGCTGCTGGCGGCCGGGGTCACGCCGGGCACGCGGGTCGCGTCGCTCATGAACGAGACCCTGCACGTCGCCGAGGTCTATCTCGCCCAGATGAAGATCGGCTCGGTCGTCGCCGCGCTGAACCCGTACTGGCCCGAGGAGACCCTCGCGCAGGTGGTGGAGCACTCCGAGTGCGACGCGTTCGTCTACGACGCGACCGTCGAGGAGCTCATCGGCCGGATCCGGCCGAGGCTGCCGGGCGTGAAGCTGTGGCTCAGGGTCGGCGGCGGCGGCGAGGACGCGGTCGACGTCGACGCCCTCGCCGCCGAGGCGCCCGGCACCGCGCCACCGCTCGGCGGGCACGGCGACGACCTGCTCGCGCTGTTCTACACCTCCGGCACGACGGGACTGCCGAAGGCGGTGATGCACACCCACTTCTCGAGCCTGGCCACCGCTCAGATCTGGCTGGACGTGGACCGCGACCAGGACTCCGTCATGGGCACCGGCGCGATCATCTGGGGCATCGGCTTCCCCGCGCTCGTCGGGCCGGCCTTCTACGCCGGCATGAAGCTGGTGCTGGAGCAGGACTGGGGCCCGTCCAACTTCCTGAAGGTCGTCCCGCGCGAGAGGGTCACGCACGTCAGCCTGATCCCGAGCTTCTTCTCCGCGCTGCTGGGTTCGGACGAGCACGAGGACGCCGACCTGTCCTCGCTGCGGGCCATCGTGCTCGGCGGCGAGCCGCTGCTGCCGTCGCTGCGCGAACGCATCCTGAAGCGCATGCCCGGGGCCGGGATCTACAGTTACTACGGGCAGACCGAGGCGCCGTACACCTGCTTCGGCCGCCAGCACGACGGCAGCCAGGACATCTCCTCGGTCGGGCGGGCCCGCATGTCGTGCGCCGTGCGCGTCACCGGCCCGGACGGCGGACGCGTGGTGGGCGAGGTCGGTGAGATCAATCTGACCGGTCCCAACGTCATGACCGGCTATGACCGCGAGCCCGGCAAGACCGCCGAGACGCTCCGCGACGGCTGGTACGTGGGCGGCGACCTCGGCGTCATCGACGCCGAGGGATTCCTCACCGTGCTGGGCCGCCGCGAGGACTCGATCCTGAAGGGCGGCCAGTGGACGCAACCCGCGCAGCTCGAGGAGGCGGCACTCGAGGTCGCGGGCGTGGCCGAGGCGGGCGCGGTCGGCGTACCGGCCCATCCGGACGGCAGCAACGCGGTCGACCAGCGCATCCTCGTCGCCGTGGTGCCCCGTGCCGGAGCCGACCTGGACGCCGAGGCCGTGCGGGCCGCCTTGGCGGCGGCCCTGCCCGCGCACCAGGCCCCCGACGCCGTCGTCGTCACCGGCGAGCTGCCGCACACGCAGGATGCCTCGGGCGGCCCCGGCAAGCTGCTCCGCCGGCAGATCCGCGACGAGTACGCCGACCGCCTCGGCTAGTCCTCGTCCCGGCGGCGGTGCCGGCTCACGGTCACGCGGAGCAGCGCAGGAGGCGGATGGAGGGGATGGAGTCGCGTCCGGAACACGAGGTGAAGGCCTGGGTAAGCGGGTTCGGTGTCGCGGTGCCACGGGGCGCGACGGCGGCCGGCCCGCATGGCGTACGCGAGGTGGCCGAGGGGCTGACGCCGCCGCTGGTGGTCAAGGCGTACGGCCCCGGGCTCGTGCACAAGAGCGACGCGGGGGCGGTACGGCTCGGTCTCGCCGACCGCGCGGCGGCCGCCGGCGCGGCCGGCGAGATCCTCGACGTCCTCGCGCGCCACGGCGTCACCCCTGACGGCTTCCTGGTCGAGGAGCAGGCCGCGCCCGGCGTCGAGGTCATCGTGGGGGCGGTGCGCGACCCGGCGTTCGGGCCCCTGCTGCTCGCCGGGCTCGGCGGGATCTGGACGGAGGTGCTCGATGACACCGCACTGCGGCTGTGCCCGATCACCGAGGCCGACGCGCACGCGATGCTCGGCGAGCTGCGCGGGAAGGCCCTGCTCGAAGCGTCGCGTGGGCGTCCGCCCGTCGACCGCGACGCCCTGGTCAAGGTGCTGCTGGCCGTGGGGGGCGTCGGCGGGATCGTCGAAACGCTGGGCGACGAGCTGGAGGAGTTCGAGCTCAACCCCGTCATCTGCGGCGCGTCGGGGGCGACGGCCGTCGACGCCCGCCTCATCGGCCGCGCCGAGTCCCCGCCGGGTCGCGGTGAGGAGGCGGCGGAGGCCGGTCGGCCCCGGCCCGCCACGGCCCTGCGCGGCGACTTCGACCGGTTGTTCGCCCCGCGCGGCGTCGCCGTCGTCGGCGCGTCGACCCGCGGGCCGAACTTCGGGAACATGTTCCTCGGCTTCTACCGGGCCGCCGCGTTCACCGGCACGCTGGTCGCCGTGCACCCCACCGCCCGGGAGATCGACGGGGTCCCCTGCGTTCCGTCCATGGGCGACCTGCCCGAGCAGGTCGACTACGCGATGGTGGCCGTGCCCGCGAAACACTGCGCGCAGGTCGTGCGGCAGGCGGCGGGAATTCCGTACGTCCAGGTCATGAGCGGCGGCTTCGGCGAGATGGGCCATCCGGAGCTGGAGCGCGAGCTGCTCGCGGCCGCCCGCGAGGCGGGGGTGCGGCTGCTCGGCCCGAACTGCATGGGCGTCTACTCGCCGGCGGGCGGCCAGACGTTCATCGGCGGTGAGCAGGGCCGGCCGGGCCGCGTCTCGGTCGTCTCGCAGAGCGGCGGCATGGCCGGCGAGGTCATCAAGGTCGGCGAGCGGCGTGGCCTGACCTTCGCCAAGGTCGCCACGGTGGGCAACAGCGCCGACGTGACCCCCGCCGAACTGCTCCGCTACCTCTCCGGCGACCCTGGCACCAGCACGGTAGGGCTCTACCTCGAGGACCCGCGCGACGGGCGCGGCCTGTTCGAGGTGCTGCGCGAGACGGCCAAGCCGGTCGTCGCGCTGATCGGCGGCCGGAGCGGGCAGGGCCGGCGGGCGGCGGCCTCCCACACTGGCGGCATGGTGAGCGACGATCGGGTGTGGGCGGCGCTCGCCGCACAGACCGGGCTCTGCCTCGTCACGAGCCAGGACGACCTCATCGGCGTCCTCGACTTCTTCGACCTGCACGTCCGCCGCCCCGTGCACGGGGACGCCGGGGTGCTGGTGGTCGGGCCGAGCGGCGGGGCGAGCGTGCTCGCCGCCGACGCGTTCGACGCCGCCGGGCT
>NZ_JABVEB010000117.1 GCF_014323665.1 Actinomadura sp. HBU206391
CGGCGATGCGCGCCGACGAGTCGGCGAGCATGAACGCCACCCGGTCGGCGGGGTAGTCCACGTCGATCGGCAGATAGGCGGCACCCGACTTCAGCACCCCGAGGAGCGCCACGATCAGTTCGGCCGAGCGGGGCACGGCCACCGCCACGACGACCTCGGAACCGGCTCCCCGCAGGCGCAGGCGCTCGGCGAGCGCCTCGGCACGCCGGTCGAGTTCGGCGTAGGTCATCGGCTCGCCGCCGGACACGAGCGCCGTCGCGTCAGGGCACCGGACGGCCCGGCTCTCGAAGGCGTCGGTCAGCGTGACCGGTGGAACGCGCCGCTGCGCTCCCGTGAGGGCGGCCGCCTCGCGCCGGCTCTCGCCGGCCGACAGGAGCTCGACGGTCGCGACCGGCCGGTCCGGATCGGCGGCGACCGCCGCGAGGATCAGGGTCAGGCGATCGGCGATCCGCTCCACGGCGGCGCGGTCGAGCCGCCCCGCGTCGTGCTCGAACCGGAGCCCCAGCCGCTGCCCGGGCAGCACGATCAGGGCGAGCGGGTAGTGCCCGCTGCTGGTGAACTCCTGGCCGGTGATCCGCAGCGCGCCCGTGCGGTCCCGCAGGTCGCCGGCGGCGGCGTAGTTCTCGAAGACGACGAGAGTGTCGAAGAGCTCGCTCTGGCCGGTGAGCCGCTGGATCTCCGCCAGCCCGAGGTGCTGGTGGTCGAGCACTTCGACCTGCTCGGCCTGCAGCCTCTCCAGTGCGGCGCCGAGCGGCTCGTCCGGCCGCCAGCGCATCCGCATCGGCAGCGTGTTGATGAACAGGCCCACCATCGCCTCGACGCCGGGGACATCGGCGGCGCGACCCGAGACCGTGGTGCCGAACACCACGTCGCCGCGACCGGTGAGCCGGCCCAGCAGCAGTCCCCACGCCCCCTGCACGAGGGTGTTCAGCGTCAGCCCGCGCTCACGGGCGCGGGCGACCAGCGCCGCGGTGAGCTCCTCGGGCAGGTCGATCCGGATCCGCTCTGGGCGGGCGGCTCGCTCACCGCCCTCTGAGCCGGGGGGCACCAGCCGGGTCGGCCCGTCGACCCCCGCCAGCGCGGCCCGCCACGCCTGCCGTGCGGCGTCCCGGTCGAGGGACGCCAGCCGGCCGAGGTAGTCCCGGTAGGGGGTGACCGGCGGCAGCGACGGCGCCCGACCGTCCGGGGCGTAGAGCGCGAGCAGTTCCCTGAGCATGATCGGCACCGACCAGCCGTCGGCCAGGATGTGGTGGAGCACCAGCAGCAGGACATGCCGGTCCGGAGCGTGCCGCATGAGGACGCAGCGCAGCAGCGGTGGCCGCTCCAGGTCGAAGGGGCGGGCACGCTCACCGGCGGTCAGTGCCTCGAGGCGCTCGGCTCGGGCCGCCTCGTCGCCGCCGGACAGGTCGGCCTCCCGCCAGGGCAATGTGACGTCGTCGGCGGTGAACTGCACGACGCGCCCGTCCGGGTGCTGACGGAACCCGGACCGCAGGGCGTCGTGCCGGTCGAGCAGGGCCTGTGCGGCCCGGCGCAGGGCCGTCGCGTCGACCGGCCCGCGCAGCTCGGCCGTCTGGTGGACGACGTAGACCTCGGCGCCCGACTCGTCGGCCAGCGCGTGGTAGAAGAAACCCTCCTGGAGGGGCGACAGCGGCAGTTCGCCGCCGGGCTCCAGCGGGTCGCCGTCCTCGGCCCCGTCCGTGCCGTCACTTTCGGCGTCGCGCCGGTCGCCGATGGCGGCCAGCGCGGCGACGGTGCGGTGCCGGAAGACGTCGGCGGGGCTGAGCGCCAGCCCCGCGTCACGCGCGCCGATCAGCAGCCGGATCGCGACGATGCTGTCGCCGCCCAGTGCGAAGAAGTCGTCCTCGATCCCGACCCGTGGCAGGCCGAGGACCTCGGCGTACAACGTGCACAGGAGCTCCTCGCGCGCGTCGCGCGGCCGGGTGCCGGTGGTGAGCACGGACAGGTCGGGTGCCGGCAGCGCCCGGCGATCGAGCTTGCCGCTGGTCGTCACCGGCAGGCTGTCGAGCGGCACGAACGCCGACGGCACCATGTACTCGGGCAGCCGGTCCAGCGCGTACGACCGCAGGATCTTCATCAGCGTGCCGACGTCGCGGAACCCGGCGGGCACGTTGGCCAGCGACGACAGTGGCGTCCTGTCCAGCGACGCGCGGGCCGGCCGGTACACCTCGTCGTACGCGCCGTCGTTCGGGTCGCCCGCCGCGGAGCGCTCGGCCGCGCCACCACCGGTGGCGTGCTCGGTCGCCCGGTCGATGCCGTGGCCGGTGCCAGTGCCGGCGCCGGTGAACACCACGTCGAGGCGGCCCTCGGCCGGCCGGGCCGACCAGGTCACGGCCACCCGGTAGCCGAGTTCGGCGCCGAGGTCGTGGAGGTCCTCCGGGTCGACCGCGGTCCTCGATACGCCGCCGTACGGGCCGTCCGCGTGGCCGGCCGGGGTCAGCGCCCGCAGGGCTTCGAGGTCCTCGGTGAGCCGCGCGTTCGGCACCTCGGTCAACCGCACCCGGGCGGGACGCCGCTCGGTGAGCCAAGCGGCCAGCTCGGTCGGCCCGCCGATCTCCTCGGCCCATCGCAGCACCTGTTCCGGCATCGCCAGATGCGGCCCGCCCTGCCCACCCGCCGCGCCCGGACGCTTGCGCAGGACGACGTCGTAGCGGTAACGGGTCAGCTCGTTGTGGTGACGACCGCGCTTGACCCGCAGGTCGAGGCCGTCGATGTCGGCGACGGCGCGCCGCAGGGCCGCGAAGAAGTCGGGGTCGATGAGCAGCTCGCCCTCCCAGGTCACCGCCTGGTCGACCGCCGCCCGTACGGCGGGGTCGCCCCCGCCCTCGGCCGCCGTGAGATCGCGGCGGCGCAGCTCGACCGCGCTGCGCAGGCACCGCAGCAGCCGCAGGTTCCGCACGTCGCCGACGAAGACCGACCCGCCGGGGACCAGCAGCCGCATCGCCTCGCGCAGCACGTCGGCGAGATAGTCGGCACTGGGGAAGTACTGCGCCACGGAGTTGACGACGACCGTGTCGAAGAACCCGTCCGGCAGGCCGTCGAAGACGTGCGCGGGCTGTGCCCGCAGCTCGACGCGGCCGGTCAGCCCGGGTACCTCGGCCACCTGACGCCGCAGGGTCTCGATCGCCTCCTCGGACACGTCGGTGCCCCAGTAGGCGTCGCAGCCGGGGGCGACGCGCGACAGGATCAGGCCGCTGCCCACACCGATCTCGAGCACCCGGCGCGGCCGCAGCGCCGTGATCCGCTCGACGGCGGCGTCACGCCAGTCCCGCATCTGCTCCAGCGGGATCGGCATGCCGTCGTAGGTGCTGTTCCAGCCGGTGAAGTTCTCGGCGAGGCCCTCCGACCGCGCCGCCGTGTAAAGCAGCTCGTGCAGGCCCTTCCAGGCACCGACCTGTTCCCTCTCTTCGCGCTCGTCCCGGTCGGTGCCCGAGCGCCGGCTCGCCGCCGGCACGACGTAGGCCGTGAGCCGCTTCTCACCCGGCCGGTCCTCGCGCGCCACCACCGCGGCCTGGGCGACCGAGGAATGCGCCTCCAGCACCGACTCGATCTCGCCCGGCTCGATGCGATAGCCCCGGAGCTTGACCTGGTCGTCGGATCGGCCGATGAACTCCAGCCGCCCGTCGGGCAGCCACCGCACGAGATCGCCCGTACGGTACAGCCGCTCACCTGGCGGGCCGAACGGATCGGCCACGAACCGCTCGGCGGTCAGCCCCGGGCGGGCGAGGTAGCCGCGCGCCAGCCCGAGCCCGCCGAGGTACAGCTCGCCCTCAGTGCCGACGGGCACCGGCCGCAGGGCGGCGTCGAGCACGTAGGCGCGAGTGCCGGGGTCGGGCCGCCCGATGGGCACCGACGGCCCGGTCTGCGTGTCTGGTTCGCACTCACCGAGCGTGGAGTTCACCGTCGCCTCGGTGGGCCCGTAGGCGTTGAACATCCGCCGGCCTCGCCCCCAGCGGGCGACGAGTTCGGGCGACACCCGCTCGGTGCCGGCGAGCAGGGTGGCGGGCTCGGGCAGCACGCAGTCCTCGGGCATCGCGGCCAGCAGCGCAGGCGGCAGGATCATGAAGTCGACGCCGTGCTGACGGGCATAGTCGGCGAGGGGCGCGCCGGGCACCCGCCGCTCGGACGGGACGATGACCAGGCGCCCGCCGGACAACAGCCCGAGGCACAGGTCCCAGAAGGCGACGTCGAAGCCGGGTGAGGCGAACTGCAGGACCCGGCTGGCCGGGCCGACGCCGAACCGCTCGGTCTGGGTCGCGACCAGCTTGGCGACGCCCGAGTGCGAGAGCACGACGCCCTTGGGCCGCCCCGTCGAGCCGGACGTGTAGATGACGTAGGCGGCGTTGAGCACGTTCAGCCGCCCCCGCCGGTCTTCGTCCGCCGGGTCCGCGTCGGATCGGCCGGCGACCTCGGCGGCCGTCCGCGGCTCGTCGAGGACCAGCAGCGGCGTCGCGGTGTCGAGCACGCACTCGGTCAGCGCGGCCGTGGTGACCAGACAGGCCGGACCGGCGTCGTCCAGCATGAAGGCGATGCGCTCCGCCGGGAGGTCGAGATCGATCGGCAGATAGGCCCCGCCGGCCTTGAGCACGGCGAGCTCCGCGACGATCAGCTCCACCGAGCGCGGCAGCGCCAGCCCGACCACGCGTTCCGGTCCGACGCCCCGGCGGATCAGCTCGTGCGCCAGCCGGTTGGCCCGCGCGTTCAGCTCCGCGTACGACAGCTCGGTGTCCTCGAACACCAGCGCCACCGCGCCGGGGTCGCGCCGCACCTGCGCCTCGAACAGCTCCGGAAGGGTCGCCGGGGGCACGCGACACTCGGTGTCGTTCCAGTCGACGAGCATCCGGTGGAGTTCCTCGTCGGTGAGCGCCCGCCGCCCGCCGGTCATCTCTTCGTCAACGGACACGCTTCGCCTTTCCGACACAGTGCCTGTCGAGCACACGTCGCCTTTTGGGCATGGTTCACCCACGGCCCCGGACCCTCGCGTTCAGCGCGGTCCCGGCGGCGGTGCCGCCGGGACCGCCGCCTTCAGCTCGCCAGGACGGTGAGGAGAGGGATGATCTGATCGATGGCGTAGGGCACGCTCAGGACGGTGTTGAACGACAGCGCGGCGCCGACGGGCGGGTCCTCGTACGGCACGAACAGCGCCCGCTTCTCCTTGGCCGCCTTGAGCGTGCCGAAGACCTTGTCGCCCTCGACCCGCTTCTGCGCCGTCGGGTCGCCGGTGAGGAACACGAGCCGGTCGACGTCCACCAGGTCCAGCCGCTCGGAGCCGATCTCGGCCGCGTACTCCTTGCCGACCGCCTTGGTCACCTTGTCGGGCACGCTGAAGCCCAGGGAGGTCATGAACACGACCTTGGGGTCATTGGGGGCGAAGACCGCGTACTTCCCGGCCTCGTAGGGGTCGATGACCGCCGTCGTCTTCCCGGCGAACTCGGGGTGCTCCTTGCGCACCTGCGCGAAGCGCTGGTCGATCTTGGTGATCAGCTCGTTCGCGCGGGCCTCCATGCCGAGGGCGCGGCCCGTCATGCGGGTCATCTCCTGCCACGGCGCCGCGTAGTCGTCGTACTTCAGCGGCTGCCCGACCGTCGGCGCGATCCTGCTCAGCGCGTCGTACTGCGCCTTCTTCATCCCCGAGTAGAGCGCGATGATGAGGTCGGGCTTGAGGACCGCGATCTTCTCGATGTTGAAGTTGTCACGTTCCCCGACGATGGTCGGCGGGGAGGCTCCCCAGAGCTGCTGGGTCCACGCCCACTTGCCGAACGGACGCTCCTTGAACCAGTCGACGGCGCCGACCGGCTTGACGCCGAGCGCGAGCACCGCGTCCTGGTCGCTGAGGCCGAGCGTCACGACGCGCTTCGCGGGAGCCTTGATCTCGGTCGTGCCGTACTTGTGGTCGATGCGCACGGGGAAGGCGCCCTGGGCCTTGGCCGGCTCGCTCTTCTGGGCCGCGTCGTCGTCCCCGCCCCCGCACGCGGCGAGCACCAGCGACAGCGCCAACACCAACGTCAGGACGAGGATCGACGGCCGGACCCGCTCGGAGAGCGGTGGAGCAGTGGACATCGGCATCCCTTCGCAGCTCGGTTACAGACCGAGGGCGCCCGTCGCCGCCACCCGGCGAACGCGACACTAAGGTAAGGCTTCCCTAATGACAAGACCGGGCCATCGGCCGGTCGGGTCCAGGCTGGCCGGGGTCACGAACCTGCGAGTAAGGTATGCCTAACCTAAAGATCAAGTTGGGGGCGTGATGCTCGACATGGAGCCGCCGACCGGCGGGCTCACCCAGCGCCCCGAGGCGGCGCCGACGCGAACGCGCGCGTTGAGCCGCCCGATCCTGCTGGTGCTGACGCTCGGTGCGCTCGTGCTTATGTGCCTGGTATCGATCGCGGTCGGCAGCCGCCAGATCCCGCTCGGGGACGTCGTCGGAACGCTCCTGCACTCGAGCGACACGCAGGCCGACGCGATCGTGTGGGGCGTACGCGTGCCGCGTACCGTGCTCGGGCTGGCCGCGGGCGCCGCGCTCGGGCTGGCGGGCGCGGTCATGCAGGCGCTGACCCGCAATCCGCTCGCGGATCCGGGCCTGATGGGAGTGAGCGCGGGGTCGGCGCTGGGCATCGTCGTGGCGATCGGGTTGCTCGGGATCACCTCGCTGTACGGCACGATCTGGTTCGCCTTCGCGGGAGCGCTCATCGCGAGCGTCGTCGTGTACGTCCTCGGCGGTCTCGGCCGGCACGGCACGACGCCGGTCAAGCTCGCGCTGGCCGGTGTCGCCGTCACCTTCATGATGAGCTCGCTCACCGGCGCGCTGGCCCTGATCTCGCCCGAGGCGCTCAACCGTTACCGGTTCTGGTCCGCCGGCTCGCTCGCCGGCCGGGACATGCCGGTCATCCTGCAGGTCCTGCCGTTCCTGCTCGTTGGAGCGCTCCTCGCTCTCGGCAGCGGCCCCGCGCTGAACAATCTGTCACTCGGCGACGACGTCGCCGCCTCGCTCGGTCGCCGGCCCGGCCTGGTCCGCCTCCAGGGACTCCTGGCGGTGACATTGCTCACCGGCGGGGCCGTGGCGGTCGTGGGGCCGATCGTCTTCGTCGGTCTGGTGGTCCCGCACGCGGCCCGCATCATCACCGGGCCCGACCAGCGGTGGCTGCTGCCCTTCTCCATGCTGCTCGCCCCGTGCCTGCTGCTCATGGCCGACATCGCCGGACGCTTCATCGCCCGGCCCCAGGAGGTTCAGGTCGGCATCGTCGTCGCCTTCATCGGCGCGCCCTTCTTCATCGCGCTGGTCCGCCGGCGCCGGCTCGCGGAGCTCACCACATGACCGGCCTGATTCCCCGCGTCGAGCTGAGCCGGACGGCCGGCCGCACCGCCGTCCGCGTCACCCGCCCGCCCGTCTCGGGGCTGCTGCGTCCCCGGTTGCTGGTCGTGTGCCTGCTGCTCGCCGCAGCCACGTTCGCCGTCTTCTGCTTCGGGATCGCCACGGGCGACTATCCCCTCGCGCTCTCGGACGTCGTCCCCGCCCTCTGGGGATCGGGCGACGGGGGCACGCTGCTCATCATTCAGGAGCTGCGGCTGCCCAGGGCGCTGACCGGGCTGCTGGTCGGCGCCGCCTTCGGCGTCTCGGGCGCGTTGTTCCAGACCATGACCCGCAACCCGCTGGCCAGTCCCGACATGATCGGGATCACCGCGGGGGCGGGGACGGCCGTCGTCGCGGGCCTGGTCCTCGGCTTCGGCACCGGGATCGGCACCCAGACGCTCGGGCTGTCGGGCGCGCTCATCACCGCGCTCCTCATCTATGTACTGGCCTGGAAGCGCGGTACCACCGGATACCGCATCATCCTCGTCGGCATCGGGGTGTCCTGGCTGTTCACCAGCACGACCGAGTACCTCATCGCGCGGGCGCGACTGTACGAGGCGCAACAGGCGCTGGGCTGGCTCTTCGGCGACCTGGGCAACCGCAACTGGGGTCATGTGCGGCCGCTCGCGCTGACCATGGCCGTGCTCCTGCCGGCCGCGCTCCTGCTGAGCCGCTGGACGCGCACGCTGCAACTGGGCGACGAGGTCGCGGTCGGACTCGGCATACCCGTACAACGCGCCCGGCTGGCGCTCCTGCTGACCGGCGTCGGGCTCGTCGCCTTCGGCACCGCGGCGGCCGGGCCGATCGCCTTCGTGGCGCTCGTCGCCCCGCAGATCGCCCTGCGCCTGGCCCGTACGGCGTGGCCGCCGCTGACCGCCTCGGCCCTCACGGGCGCCCTGATCGTACTGGTCAGCGACCTGATCGGGCGACGGCTCATCACCGACATGGAGCTGCCGGTCGGCGTGGTCACCGGCGTGCTCGGCGCACCGTTCCTGCTCTGGCTGCTCGCCAGGGCCAACCGCACCGGCTCAGGAGGCTGAAGTGACATCGGAGTCGCCGAACGGCACGGCATCGCCGCAGGGAGCGCCGAGCGCCCCCGAGCTGCGCGCCGACCGGCTGCGCCTTGCCTATGGCGACCGGGTGGTCGTGGACGGGCTCGACCTGACCATCCCGCCCGGCCGGATCAGCGTCATCGTGGGCGCGAACGCGTGCGGCAAGTCCACCCTCCTGCGGGCGCTGGCCCGGCTGCTCACGCCGCGTACGGGCGCGGTGCACCTGGACGGCCGTTCGATCCACTCCATGCCGACCCGGCGGGTCGCCCAGCAGCTGGGCATCCTGCCGCAGGCGCCGATCGCCCCCGAAGGGCTCACCGTCATCGACCTGGTCGGCCAGGGACGGGCGCCGCACCAGTCGTGGTGGCGCCAGTGGTCGTCGTCCGACGAGAAGGCCGTGACCGAGGCGCTGAAGGCGACCGCGATGCTCGACCAGGCGCGCCGCCCGGTGGACGAGCTCTCCGGCGGGCAGCGCCAGCGGGCCTGGATCGCCATGGCCGTCGCCCAGAGCACCCCGGTGCTGTTGCTCGACGAGCCGACGACGTTCCTCGACCTCGCGCACCAGATCGACGTCCTCGACCTGGTCGTCGACCTGAACCGGCGCGAGCACCGCACGATCGTGATGGTCCTGCACGACCTGAACCAGGCGTGCCGTTACGCCGACCACGTCATCGCGATGAAGGAGGGCCGTGTCGTAGCGGCCGGCGACCCCGCCGAGATCGTCGACGCCGATCTGGTCGAGGAGGTCTTCGACCTGCGCTGCCAGGTCGTCACCGACCCGGTCAGCGGCACGCCGCTGGTCATCCCGATGGGCCGCCACCACTCCGAGCGTTCCGCCGAGGCGGCGCGCTGACCTGACGGCCGGGGACTGAACCGCGGCGGCCCCGCACCCGGTCGCAGGACGCCGGGGCGGGGCCGCTTCGCGTTCAGCGGGTCAATGCGTTCAGCGGGTCAGGCCGTTCAGCGGGTCAACGCGTACGGCGGCGGGGCGGCGGCCGAGCGCGCGGCGATGGAGCCGACGATCTCACCGGCTCGTACGGCGGTGTTGGACAGCAGCGTCGAAGTCAGCCCGTGGGTGTGCTCTGTGGCGCCCTGCAGGTAGATGCCACAGCGTACGTCGTCGGTGGTCGCCACCCGGTAGTCGCGCTCGACGCGCAGGCCGCCCTCGGCACGCGTGCGGCAGCGTTCCCCCACCTCGCCCAGCAGGGCCAGCGGGTCACCGGGCCGGTAGCCGGTGGCGTAGACGAGAAGGTCTGCGTCGAGGCCGGCGCGCGCGCCGGTGGGCAGGAACTCGACCGTGGCGCGGACGCCGTCCGGGCGGGCGTCGAGGTCGACGACGCGCGAGGCGTTGAGGATGCGCAACCGCTCGGCGCCCCGCACCTTCTCCTGGTAGACCCGGCGGTAGAGCTCGTCGATGAGCTCGAGGTCGACCACCGAGTAGTTGGTGGAGCCGTGGTAGGCCAGCAGCATCCGCTTCACCTCCTCGGGGGCCGCGTAGTAGTGCTCGACCGCCTTGGGGTCGAAGATGCGGTTGGCGAAGGAACTGTCGTCGGCGGGCGTGTAGCCGTACTTCGTGAAGACGGCGCACACCTCCGTGGCCGGGAAGGTGGTGTGCAGGTGCTCGGTGACCTCGGCGGCGCTCTGCCCGGCCCCGACCACGAGGATGCGCCGGGGGTCGGCCAGCTCGGGCAGCCGGGTGAGCAGCTCGTGGCTGTGCCACACCTTCTCCCCGGCCACCACGCCCGCGGGCAGCACCGGGTCGAGCCCGGCCGCGATGACGAGGTTGCGGGTGCGGCACGTCGTCAGCTCGGTGCTCGACGCCGCCCGCCCCGTCTGGGCGGCGCCGCCCCCTCGGCGGACGACGACGTCGAGGTACTCGGCCGTTCCATCGACGGTGACCGGGCTGACCGAGACCACCTCGGAGTCGTACCGCACCTGGTCGGTGAACCGGCTCGCCGCCCACTCCAGGTAGTCGTGGAACTCGACCCTGGAGGGGAACATCGTCTTGTGGTTGATGAAGTCGACCAGCCTGCCCTTGGCCTGCAGATACGACAGGAAGCCGAACTCGCTCGCCGGGTTCCGCACGGTCACCAGGTCCTTGAGGAACGACACCTGCATGGTCGTGCCCTCGATGAGCATGCCGCGATGCCAGCCGAAGGCCGGTTGCTTCTCGAAGAACACCGCGTCGATGGTCTCGTCCGCCTCTGCGTTGTGCTCGCGCAGCGCGATCGCGAGGGCCAGGTTCGACGGGCCGAAGCCGATCCCGACCAGGTCATGGACATGCGGTTCCGAGACGGACATGTGCGCCCTTTCGAAAAGGTCGGGCTGAAGCAGCTCGCGAATAAAATTAGGTAAGGCTCACCTAACCAAGGCGCCTAACGTCACCCAACCATCGGGGTCGAAACGTGTCAAGAACGTTCCGACCCGCTCATCGCAGACCCGCCCGGTCGTACACCGGGTCGCCTCCGACGACCGTCGCCAGCACCTCGATGTCCGCGATGCGCGACACCTCGACCCTCCTCGGGTCGTCGCCGAGCACGACGAGATCGGCGAGCTTGCCCGTCGTCACGCTGCCCAGCACGTCGTCGCTGCGGCAGGCGTACGCGCCTCCCCGCGTGTAGGCCGCCAGCGCCTCGTCGACGGCGACGCGTTCGCCGGGGCCGACGGCGCGGCCGCCGGACGAGAGCCGCTCGGCCATGAACTGGACGGCGCGCAGCGGCGCACCGGCGGCCACCGGCCGGTCGGAGCTGCCGGCCACGGTCATGCCCCGGTCGAGGAAGGAACGCCCCCGGTACATCCACGGCGCCCGCCCCGCGCCCATCACCTCGGAGTAGTCGTCGCCGTAGGCCCACAGGAACGCGGGCTGGATCACCGGCACGACCCCGGCCGAGGCCAGCCGGTCGAGCTGGTCCGGGCGGACGAGCCCGCAGTGCTCGATGCGATGCCGTGCGCCGGGCCGGTGCCGCCTGCGCTGGGCCTCGTCGAGGGCGTCGAGGGCGAGGTCGACTGCTCGGTCGCCGATCGCGTGGACGGCGAGCTGCCAGCCGGCGAGGTGCCCGTCGACGATGAGCGCGGCGAGCGCCTCGGGCTCGTCCTGCAGCTGCCCCGTCCCGCCGACCCGCTCGTACGGGCTCGTCAGCGCGGCGGTCCGCGCCATCATCCCGCCGTCGAGGAAGACCTTGAGCGCGCCGATCGACAGGCGGTCGTCGCCGAGCCCGGTGCGCAGGCCGAGCTCGACCGAGCGGGGCGTCCCGTCCGCCGGGTGCGCGCCGGCCGGCCGCAGGAACTCGGAGGCGACCATCAGCTGCATCCTGATCGGCAGCCGCCGCTCCTCTGCCATCCGCTGGTAGACCGCCACCTCGACGGGGCTGTGCCCGACGAGCCCGCCACCGACGCCGGCCTCAGCGCACATGGTCACGCCCTCGGCCAGGCACTGCCGGGCGCTGTGCGCAGCGCCTCCTGTGGCAGCAGGGCGAGCACCGCAGCGTTGACCACGCACGCGTGACCGGAGAGGTCCTGTACGTACACCGGCCGCCCCGGTGCGACCTGGTCGAGGTCGGCGGCGGTCAACGGGCGCTCCAGCCGCCGGTGGTCGTAGCCGGAGACCTCCAGCCAGCCGTCGCCCTCGGCCCGGCGGGCCGCGGCTCCGATCGTGCCGAGAATCCGCTCGATGCGCTCGTGCGCGGAGATGTCGACCGTCCGTGCGGCCATGCCCGCCCAGGCGAGGTGAGTGTGGGCGTCGATGAAGCCGGGCAGTACGGTCGCGCCGTCCAGGTCGACGACCCGCGCCGCCCGCAGACCCGCGACCTCGTCGTCCAGCCCGGCGATCCGGCCCCGCCAGATTCCGATCGTGCCGGCGACGGGACGGGCCGGGTCCATCGTGATGACCCGGCCCCCTTCCAGCTTCAGGTCGAGTATCATGGGAGCCTCTCGTCGGACGGACATGAGCACCGTTCGGGCATTGCCCGGTTAGGTTAGCCTTGCTTTACTTCTCTAGGTCATGTCCACGCGAGAAGGAGATTTCATGCGGGTCGTCATGTTCGGTTACCAGACCTGGGGGCATCGCACGCTGCAGGCGCTGCTCGCCTCGGAACACGAGGTCGCCCTGGTCGTCACGCATCCGAAGAGCGACCACGCCTACGAGAAGATCTGGAGCGACTCCGTGGCCGACCTGGCCGAGAAGCACGGCGTCCCGGTCATCCTGCGCAACCGGCCGGGCGACGAGGAACTGCTCCACCGGCTCAAGGCGGCCGAGCCGGACATCATCGTGGCGACCAACTGGCGCACGTGGATCCCGCCGCACATCTTCGACCTGCCGCCGCACGGCACCCTGAACGTCCACGACTCGCTGCTGCCCGCCTACGCCGGGTTCTCACCGCTCATCTGGGCGCTCATCAACGATGAGAGCGAGGTCGGCGTCACCGCGCACATCATGACCGACGAGCTCGACGCCGGTGACGTCGTCCTGCAGCGGGCCGTCCCGGTCGGGCCGACCGACACCGCGACGGACCTGTTCCACAAGACGATCAAGCTGTTCGGCCCGATCACGGTCGACGGGCTCGACCTGATCGCCTCGGGCCGTGCCGACTGGACCCCGCAGGACAGGTCGAAGGCCAGCTTCTTCCACAAGCGGTCGATCGAGGACAGCCGCATCGACTGGACCTGGCCGGCGCGCGACATCGCCAACCTGGTCCGCGCTCAGTCCGACCCGTACCCCAACGCCTTCACGTTCCACCGGGGCGAGCGCGTCCGCATCCTGTCCGCGTCCGCCTCGAAGGGCCGGTACGGCGGCACGCCCGGCCGGATCTTCATCAAGGAGGGCGACGGGGTCGTCATCGTCGCCGGGGCCGACGCGCGGCACGGGCGCAACCCGGGCCTGCTCATCGAACGGGTCCGCACCGACGACGGCACCGAGCTCGCCGCCGGTGAGTTCTTCAAGACCATGGGCGGCTACCTCACCAGCCGCCCCTGAGCGGAGATGACGGCCGCTCCGGCGACACCGGCTGGGCGGCGCCGATCCGGGTCAGGCCGGCGCCGTCCGGTTGCTCGTGCTGATCGGCCTGCCGACCGTCGAGGCGGTCGCCGTCCTGATCACCGTCGAGCTCGTGATCGTCGGCCGCCTGCTCAGACCAGTCCGGTGACCGTCGGGGTCTCGATGGCCACGACCAGGATCGCGCCCGGTGCCGCCCGCAACTGGACCGAGTCGGGCCGGGAGTCGCCGTCGCCCCGGACGGGGTCGGGTTCCACCGTGATTCGCACCGGTTTCGCCGTGCCCTCCGTGTCCCAGGGCGCGACCAGCACCGTGATGGGCACCGCTTCGTCGATCCGGTACGACGTGCTCGTGGTGAGCAGCGCGCGCTCCAGCGGAAGAGCGGCCCTCGACGGTGTCTCACGTTCCGTCCTCGGCAGGGACGCCTTTCGCTCGCCCCCCGCGCCGAACGGCCGCCAGCGGTAGTCCACGCGCTCGGCCCCCGGATCCGGTGGGATGAGAAATCCGCCGGCCGCGAAGCCGTTGAAGGCGGCGGGCCCCGTCGACGCGCCGGTCACCACGTAGCGAGGGTCGAATCCGCCGCGGTGGTCCCCGATGACCTGCCCGTTCGCCTGAGCCAGCACCACCCCATCGCTTTCGCCCTCGGCACCGGTCCAGCCCACCGAGAGAGCGCCGCCGTCGGTGGACGCGCGCGCCTCGACCCGGGACGGCGCCGTCGTCGCCTTGTGCTCGTACCGCCAGACCTCGGAGCCGTCCCTTGGATCGAGCCCGACCGCGACGACCGTCAGCTCCATCGGGGTGTTCTCGTCCGGGCCGTCCTCGTCCAAGCCCTCCGCGCAGTAGGTCACCACGGCGAACACGTCCCGCAACGCCCCGTGGGATCGCAGTCGCGGCACGGCGCACCCCTCAGGCGCGGAGTACCTCCACGTCGTCTCCATCGTGTCGAGGTCCCGGCCGACGAATCCTCGCTCGCCTTCGGCGACGAGGCCACGCGAGCTGAGCGCGACCGGCCAGATCCGCCCTCCCGCTCCGCCGGTCCGGGAATGCTCCGAACGCACCTCGCCCGTCTGCGCGTCCAGCACCACCGCCCGCACCTTCTTGCCGGACGTCGAACCGCCCGGCAGGAAGGTGACCATCACCGTGCTGCCGTCGGGAGCGGCGAAGAGCTGGACGGTCTGCGCCCTGGGCCTACGGTAGTGCCACCTTTCCCGGCCGGACCTGGTGTCCAGTGCCACTACGCCGTCGCCGATCCGCACCACGGCACCGGCCCCCGCGCGGGCGACCTCGCGTACCCGGTCGCCGTCCGGGGCCTGCCACCGCCAGCCCACCTTGCCGACCGAGGTGGGCACGGGCGCCGATTCGCCGGATCTCGCCGCGGTGACGGCATCGACGGGCAGTAGCGTGACGGCGACCAGCGTGGCGAGCACGACCGAGGCCACCGAGACGAAGCCCCCGGCCAGGGCGGCCGCTCCGCGGGCCGACGGCCTCCTCGTCACATCGGGCATCGCCACCGCGAGCAGGACGAGCCCGGCCACCATCGCCGTCAGCCCGACGGCGACACCGGCCACCGCTGGTTCCGGGAGTCCTCCGGCGAACGCCCGCCACACCCGCACCCAGGCATAGGCGGCGAGCGATCCCAGGATCACCACGGACGTGAAGGCCCACCCGCGCGCGAGCGCGACCGCCGAGGCCAGGCGATGCTCATGACGGTCCTTCATCAACCGGTCGCCGCCCGCGGCCGGTGCCGCCGCACGGCGCACGCGGACCACCGCGATCAGCAGTCCGGCCAGCGGCGCCACCCCGCCGGCGAGCGCCAACGTCACCGGGGTCGGCGGTCCCGCCGGCCCGCCGGGGAGCGAGTCCCAGGCGAGGTACCCCCATCCGGTCGCCGCCGTACCGGCCGAAAGAATTCCGCTCCCGAACCACCCGTGCCATCCGCGCGTTCCCATATGAGGTGAGACGGATCTTCGTGCGACGACGTTCCCATCCGAGCACGGCCCGTCTGTGGGCCGGTCCCGTCCGGGACCGGCCATCGCCGAAACGCCGGCGGCCGGCCGGCTGATGGACGGGCGGGGGTGGTGATCGATTTGCGGTGGAACGATCTGACGAGGCCGGAGCGCAGGCTCTGGAAGGCGTTCCCCAAGGGAAGACGTGTCGTCCTCGGCACAGGTGACGCGGAGCACGGCGCCCACTGGGGGCCCGAGCGCACCGTGCGCGCCGAGGTCATCCGCGCCCTCCTGGTGAGATCGGAGATCTCGACCCGCGCGGGCGTGCCGGCCGTACGGCTGAGCGGCGCGCGAATCGTCGGCACCCTCGATCTCAGATTCGCCTCGGTCGCCTACGCGCTGAGCCTGCGGAACTGCCACTTCGACAGCAAACTCGACCTGCACGGCGTGCAGTCCCGGGAGATCGATCTGGCCGGCTCGCATCTGCTCGGCGGGTTCCGCGCGTCCACGGCGCACATCGACGGCCATCTCCTGTTCGACGGCGCCCGCGTCGAGAAGTCCGTACGTCTGATCGCCACCCACATCGCGGGCGCGCTGTTCATGAACGGCGCGCGGCTCGGCGACGGCACGCCCTACCCGGCCCGTCCGGCGTTCGAGGCCGACATGCTCAAGGTGGACGCCGACATCCTGTGCCGCGACGGGTTCCGCTCCCACGGTGAGATGCGGCTCCCCGGCGCCCGCATCGGGGACACGCTCGATCTCGAGGGGGCGAGGCTGCTCAACGGCGGCGAGCGCGCGCTCGAGGCGCCGCGGATCACGGTGGGCGGCGATCTGCTGTGCCACAACGGGTTCGTCTCGGAGGGGGAGATCGACCTCGACGGCGCGGTGGTCGAGGGCCGGCTCGTGCTCGACGGCGCCCATCTCGTCCAGCCGACGGCGTACGCTCTGCGAGCGGCCCGCCTCATGGTCAAGGGCGAGACGCGCTGCGGCGCCGGGTTCGTCGCCGAGGGCGAGATCCATCTGCTCAACGCCCGCCTGTGCGGCCCGTTCGTCTTGGACGGCGCCCGCCTCCTCAATCCCGGCCGCATCGCACTGCACGCCAGCGGGCTCTCGGCGGACGGCATGTACTGCCGGATGAACTTCACCGCGCGCGGCGACATCCTGCTCTCCGGCGCGGACGTCACCGGCCCGCTGGACTTCTCCAACGCCCGGCTCACCGACGGCTCCACGCTCAGCCTGGGCTGCTGGTGGCTCACCGCCCGCGAACTTATCCTGCTGTTCGCCGAGCCGGTCAGCGGGATCATCGACCTGCGGTACGCCCAGATCGGCCTGATTCATCACGCGCCGCACGCGCCGCCCACCGAGCTGCGCCTCGACGGGCTCACGTACAACTCGATCGCGCCGTCGGCGAACAGCCGGACCGGACTCGAATGGCTCGGACGTGCGCCCCAGGGCTTCCGGCCGCAGCCGTACGAGCAGCTCGCCGAGACCTACCGGCGGCACGGGCACGAGGCCTACGCCCGCGAGGTGCTGCTGGCCAAAGAACGGCGGCGCCGGTCCACTCTTCCGCGGCCGGCCAGGGCCTGGGGATACCTGCAGGACGTGATGGTCGGCTACGGCTACCGGCCCTGGCGGGCGGCCGGATGGCTCACCGCGCTCCTCGTCGCCGGCACGACCGTGTTCCACCTGAACCCGCCGGTACCGGTCGACTCCCGGAAGGCACCGCCCTTCAACCCGTTCGTCTACACCACCGACCTGCTGGTGCCGATCATCGACTTCGGTCAGCGGAGGGCGTACGTCCCGGCGGGCGGCTGGGAGTGGCTCGCCTACGGCCTCATCGCCTTGGGCTGGGTCCTCGCCACCACGATCGCCGCCGGCATCACCCACGGACTGCGCCGGAGGTAGAGCGGCCAAGACCTCCCCCTGGGGAGCAGGAGCACGGCGCCCACCGGGCCGGCAGGGAATCGAGCATGATCCCCGGGTCACGTCGGGAGAGCGCCCTCACAATCCGTAAGTAGATCTTTACCAAAAAAGTTCCATTTGAACCCATGGGCGCTTAAAGTCCGTTCATGCGTTTTGTCCTTTTCATCACGGTTCTTGCCGCAGCGGTCATGGGCGTCGCCGCACCCTCCTGGGCCATCACCAACGGCTACGCCGACCACGGCGCCCACCCCCAGGTCGGGGCCCTCCTCAGCGACCAGCCGAACGACGACGGCACCTGGGCGTTCTGCACCGGGACGCTGATCTCGCCGACCGTCCTGCTCACCGCCGCCCACTGCGGACCGGATCTGAAGACCGCCCGCGTCTCCTTCTCCAGCCACTACGAGCCCGGGGACAAGGTCTACACCGGTCGCTACGTGGCCGACGACCGATACGACGCCGAGTCGCACCTCCATGACATCGCCGTCGTCATCTTCAGCAGGGCCGTCCCGAACATCCGGCCCGCCAGGCTGCCCTCAGCGGGCATGCTCGACCGGCTCAACACCGGCGGCGATCTGAAGACCTCGGAGTTCACCCCTGTCGGGTTCGGCGCGGTGAACTCGGGCGACGGGACCGACGGCACCGACGGAGCGCAGCTCACCTACACCGACACACGTCACCGGACGTCCATCTCCTTCAAGGCCCTCGGCAAGGTGTGGCTGGAGCTGACACCGGACGCGTCGAGCGGCGAGGGCGGAACGTGCTACGGCGACTCGGGCGGCCCGAACTTCCTCGGCGGATCCGCCTCCGACCTCTTGGTCGCCACGACGATCAGCGGAGCCGACGACGCCTGCGCGGCGACCAATTTCGACTACCGTCTGGACACGGCCCCGGCCCGCGGGTTCATCGGCAGGTTCGTCACGCTTCCCTGAACTCCACGTTCACCCGCCGACGGATCCTGAACAGGGCGGCCGGGCCGGCGATCTGTGGGAACGCTTCCCACGTCGGATTCTGTCGGAGTCATCGGTGGGAGGAATGATGGACGCGGCCGCCTGGGACCGGCGCTATGCCGGCGAGGATCTGCTGTGGTCGGCGGAGCCCAACCGGATGGTC
>NZ_JABVEB010000118.1 GCF_014323665.1 Actinomadura sp. HBU206391
GGCCGTGGCACGGCGCGACCCGAACTTCCGCGGCATCGACCCGGACGCGCTCGGCGAGCTCATCAAGCAGGTCCAGGCCGCGAGCGCGGCCATCACGGGGTGGCTGAACGCGCACCGGCCGCCCCCGGGCGTGCCGACGGGCGGTTACCGCCAGGCGCAGCAGGCCGAGCAGTGGGCCGCCCAGCAGATCGGCATGCTCGCCCGGCGGCGCAACTACGCCATCACCCACCCGGATCGCGGCGGCGGGGTCCAGCCACCTGCGTCTCCGCCGCGTCGGCACGGCGGGCACGGCCCACGCGGGCACGGCGCAGACGAGCACGGTGCAGGCAAGCACGGCGCAGGCGCCCGGCCGCACGTCCGCACCGGCCCCGGTCACAGGATCGACGACGCCGGCCACGGCACCGGGGCAGGCGGCGCCCCCGAGCACGGCGGCACAGGCGGCCCTCCCTGGCACAGGACGACCCCGTCGGGCGCCGGCGAGGACCTCGGCAGCTATCCCGACCGGCAGGCTGCCGCGAAGGCGGCCAGGGCCGACGCGGCGGCGTTCGAGCGCGCAGCCGGCGGGCACGGGCCGGTCCCGGCCGACGTGTGGCTGCGCCTGGGGGCCGACGCAGACGACCCCGACTACACAGAGGCGTTCTACGCACGGCTGGGGCCGGCCGGCACCGCCGAGTTGATCGCGGTGGCGGGGCGGGACGACGACGACGGAGCCGACCGGGTCAAGGCGATCGAGGAGTCCCTCGGCACGGCCGACCGCCATCTCTTCATGACCGAGAGATGGCTGCGCGAGGTGTTGGCCGCCGCCGACCGGACCGGACACCGCGCCGAGGTCGCAGGAATCCTCGATGCCGCCGACCTCAGTGGCAGGACCGACCAGGCACTGGCGCGGCTCGGCCCGCAGGACGCTCCGCCACCGGACGGCCCCGCCGGGACCGGGGACGTTCCACGGACGGCCGGCGAGGACGTCTCTCCGCCCCGGCGGGCCGGCTAGGGAAGGGACGCGATCCATGGCCGCTCCCCCGCCCCCGGCATCGGTCCCGCCCCCGCTCGAGGGAGCCGCCGCCGCGAGACTCGCCCCGGGACAGCGACCGAATCCCGCGTACGGACGCCTGTACCAGGACTACCGGGACGCCTACGGCAGCATCGACCGGCTTCGCCGCGCCCTCGACCCGGCGGTGAAGACCCTGAACGGTACCGACGCGTGGCTCGGCCCCGAGGCGCGCCAGTGGGGCGGCCGGCTCACCGCCGGCCAGCGGGCGCTCCGCCAGGCGTCCGACCGGATCCTCTGGGACATCTACAACACGCTGACCGCCACCGATCGCGTCGTGGCCGTGGCCACGTGAGTCGCGCACCGCGGCTTCGGCGCGTCCTTGACCGCACGGCGGCGTGCCCGGGGCCCGAGGATTATGCTCGGGGCGGTGAGAGAGCCGAAGCTGCGTGAAGTCGATCGACGGGCGTTCCTGAAACGGCTCGGCTCACTGCTGGAGGTCTATACCGCGGCGATGGACCCCCCTGCCGAGCAGTTGTCCGGGCGCTACACGATCATGGAGCGGCATTCGGCCTACCCCGCGTTCCGGGCGTTCGTGCTCGAGCGGCGCCGGATCCCGATCCCCCTCCGGCTGCCGGCGTCCGTGAGCGGCCGCGCGCCCGTGGGGAACGTCGCCGGATTCGCCTACGGATTCCACGGCGTCTCGGGCCAGTGGTGGCACGACGTCGTCCATCAGGCGCTGATCGACGCCGGCGGCAAGGAGCACGCCGACGGCTGGCTCGGTGACACCTTCGAGGTCGCCGAACTGCACGTGCATCCGCTCTACCAAGGGCAGGGTCTGGGCCGCCGGCTTCTGTCGGCACTGTGCGCGGGCCGCACCGAGCGTACGGTCGTGCTCTCGACGCTCGACCGGCGGGGTTCCCCGGCCAGGCGGCTCTACTGCTCGGTGGGCATGACCGACCTGCTACGCGACTTCGAGTTCCCGGGCGGCGGCCAGACCTACGCGATCATGGGCGGGCCGCTGCCGCTGGCGCGCTGATCTCGCACAGGAGGCGCGGCCGTCGGCGGGCCGGTCGGTGGGTCAGGCGGTCAACCGCGGGAGGGCGTACGCGTCGGCGCCCAGCAGCCGGTAGACCTCTCGCGTAGCGGTCGACTTGTTGAACGTGATGAAGTGGATGCCCGGAGCGCCCTGCTGGAGCAGTTCCTCGCACAAGCCCGCCGCGTGCTCGATCCCGAGCAGCCGTACCGCCTCGGGGTCGTCGGCGACGGCCTCGAAACGGGCCGCGAGCTCGGCGGGGAACGGCGCGCCGGACAGCTGCTCGGAGCGCTCGATCGTGCTCATCTGGGTGACCGGCA
The DNA here is from genome assembly GCF_014323665.1 of Actinomadura sp. HBU206391. Classification (GTDB taxonomy): domain Bacteria; phylum Actinomycetota; class Actinomycetes; order Streptosporangiales; family Streptosporangiaceae; genus Actinomadura_C. The sequence goes on from NZ_JABVEB010000118.1 coordinate 2,345, forward strand.
TGATCCCCGGGATGATCGGTGTCTCACAGCCCTGCGCCGCGACCCGGTCGCGCAGCCGGAAGTAGTCCTCGGCGCGGAAGAACATCTGAGTGATCGCGTAGTCGGCGCCGGCGCGGCACTTGCGCACGAAGTAGCGGGTGTCGCTGTCGACGTCGGGCGAGCGCGGGTGCTTGTAGGGGAACGCCGCGACGCCGACGCAGAAGTCCCCCGAGTTGCGGATCAGGTGCACCAGGTCCTCGGCATAGGCCACCCCCTCGGGGTGCTGGACCCAATCGCCGAGTGGATCACCCGGTGGGTCACCGCGCAGCGCGAGCATGTTGCGCACGCCCACCGAGGCGAACCGGCCGATCAGGTGGCGGAGCTCCCGTAGCGAGTGGTCGACCGCGGTGAAATGCGCCACCGGGGTGAGCGTGGTGTCCGTGGCGATCCGCTCCACGATGTCGACGGTCTTGTCGCGAGTGCCGCCGCCCGCGCCATAGGTCACCGACACGAAGGTCGGCCGTAGCGCCTCGAGCTCGCGAATCGCCCGCCACAGCGCTCGTACGCCCTTCTCGGTCTTCGGCGGGAAGAACTCGAACGAGAACGACTTCCCCCCGGCCGCGAGGAGCTCGCGGATGGTGGGCACACGTTCGGGGCGCAGGGGACTCATGGTCGACAGGTTACCGGTGCGGGCCCGGCCCCGGGGGTGGGTGAGAGCCGCCGGCCGGGGTTCGTTCGGCGCGGCCGCGCGGTTCGCCTGACCCGGGCGGGCGGCCCATGCGACCCGGCCGGGCGGTTCACGCGACCAGACCGGTCGGGCCCGCGGCACGCCGTCACGCCCGGCGGCCGGCGGACCGCCGCCCGCGCCCTGACCTGAGCGCCGCGACGGGCGAGGTCTCGGCCAGGCCGAGCATGAGGCCTCCGGCGGCCAGCAGCAGTGCGCAGCCGATGGGGGTGACCGGCAGCACCATCAGGTGGGCGGTCCGGCCGGCGAGCGCGCCGCCGAAGCCCACGGCCGAGAACCCGAGCACCCCGAGAAGGCAGAGCGTGACCCCGGCCGCCGAGCGCCCGGTGCCGAGCGCCGCCGGCGCGAGTCTGCGCGGCCGGTCCGCTCGCCGGAACACCGCGATGAGCCCGGCGGTGACGAGCGCGAGGAGGCCGAGCCAGACCGGGCGCAGCAGCCACCAGGTGAGGCTGCCCACGGACGGCTGCGCGAGCCCGAGGGCTAGCTGTGCGGCACAGGCGAGGAACAGTGCGGTGAGGTGCCACAGGAACGCCGTCATGGCGAGCCCGTTGGCGGCGATGACGCCCACCCAGACCCGGTGCCGCGCGAGCAGGCGGGTGAGCGGGCCGCGCAGCAACAGAGCCAGGCCGATCAGCCAGGCCGCGTGCGCCGTCAGCGCCAGGGTGGGCGGCGACATGTTCGAGATCCGCTCCCCCGGCATGCCGACCATGGAGACCGGATAGGGGCCGAAGGCGGTGAGCCCGGCCACCGCGATCAGTCCGCCGACGGCCAGTGCGCACGCCGGGCCGCGGCCGAGCCGCGAGTCCGCGTAGAAGAAGCCGAGCTGGTGCACCGCCGCCCACACCAGCAGCAGGTTGAGATGGCCGGCCTCGGTGATGCCGAGGCCGAACCGGGTCAGATCCGCGGCGACCACCCCGGTCAGGAGCACGGCGGGCACCAGCGCGCCGTACGCGCGGTGCAGCCGCATCATCGCCGGCGCGATGGCCACGATCGCCAGGTAGACGCCGATGAACCACAGGGGCTGGGCGACACCGCGGGTCGCGAGCCGCAGCACGCCCTGATCATGCCCGGTCGCCTCGATGAGGACGGCGAGCGCGAGCCATACCGCGCCGAAGACCACGGTGGGGATGAGCAGCCGCGCGGACCGTGCGCGGATGAACTCCGCCGAGCCGCCGCTCTTGCGCAGTGCGATCGCATGGGAGAACCCGCCGACGAAGAAGAACAGCGGCATCACCTGGAACAGCCAGGTGAGCGGCTGCAGGTCAGGCATGATCGCGAGTGCGTTACCGGCGGTGACCCCGCCGTCCTCGCCGACGAGGAGCACGGCCATCAGCCAATGGCCGAGGATCACCGTCGCGAGTGAGAACACCCTCAGGAAGTCCACATAGCGGTCACGGCTCGGCGGCGTGCGGACGGCCAGTTGCGAAGCGTTGCCCATGCCCGCAAGACTCGCTCGACGGGCGGGCCGGTTCATGAGCCCGCGTACTCAACCCGTACCGGTCCGAAGCTCAGCCGGACCCGGGTATCTGCTCCCAGTACGGGTGGATACGCTCGTGACCATGTGCTCCAGCCGCATCCGCAAGGAGATCGACGAAGCCCTGTTCGCCTTCATCAGCCGGCAGCGTCCGGGGCTGCTGGTCATCCACGACGACCTGGCGCCCATGGTGTCGGCGCTGGAGTCGCTGGTGGCCGGGGGCAAGCGACTCAGACCGTCGTTCTGCTACTGGGGCTGGCGGGGCGCGGGCGGGGGGAACGACCCGACGATCATGGCGGCGGCCGCCTCGCTGGAGCTGCTGCAGGCCAGTGCCCTCATCCATGACGATGTCATGGACGCCAGCGACACCCGCCGCGGCCAGCCGTCCGTTCACCGCCGGTTCCAGGCCATGCACGAGGGAGCCGCGTGGCCCGGCTCGGCGGAGTCGTTCGGGGCGGGCGCGGCGATCCTGCTCGGCGACCTGTCACTGGCCTGGTCGAGCATGATGTACGAGACCAGCGGACTGCCGGAGGAGACGCTGCGCCGAGGCCGCGCCACCTACGACCTCATGCGCACCGAGGTGATGTGCGGGCAGTACCTCGACCTGCTGGAGCAGGCGCGCGGCGCGGGGGTCCCCGGGCACGTCCCGGCCGCGGCGGGTGCCGCGGGCGCCCGGACTCCGGCCCACGGCGCCGTCGACCGGGCGCTGCGGGTGGTGGAGTTCAAGAGCGCGAAGTACTCGGTGGAGCGGCCGGTGCACCTCGGTGCGGCGATGGCCGGAGCGGACGGGGAGACGATCGGCGCTCTGTCGCGTTACGGGCTTCCGCTCGGCATCGCGTTCCAGCTCCGCGACGACGTGCTCGGAGTGTTCGGCGATCCGGCCGAGACCGGCAAGCCGGCCGGCGACGATCTGCGTGAGGGCAAGCGGACGGTGCTGGTGGCCCTCGCCCTGGAACGCGCCACACCCGCGCAGGCCGACGTCGTCCGGGTCCGCCTCGGCGATCCGGCGCTCGACGTCGCGGGCGTCGAGGAACTCCGGTCGATCATCGTGGACACCGGCGGGCTCGACGCCTGTGAGGCGATGATCGCCAAGTACGCGGCCGACGCGCACATCGCTCTGGACTCCGCGCCGGTGACCGACGAGGCCAAGGTGGCACTCGCCGAACTGGCCGTCGCCGCGACCGCCCGTCGCGGATGAGCTCACCGGGCGAAGGAGCGGCGGCACACGTCCGGCACACCTGTCGCCACCCGGTTTCGGCTCGCGTCGGGTCGGCGTAGACCGCACGACAGTACGATCCCGCTCGTAAGCGACAAAAGGCCGAGTTATGCCCAGGTAGGCCGGGGCGGCGCGATACAAATAGGGACATCTTCCGCCACACGTTCCACTGCCCTGCACGACGCCCCTGCACCACCCGCTGCACGACCCCCGCAGCACGAGCCCTCTGCACGCCCCAGCGCCACCTTCGCACCACCCCGTTGCACCAGCCTCTCGCACCACCCACCCGTATCCCCCGCACCGCCGGAGCATCGAGTGCCAGACGACACCAGGCTCGGCCCGGACGATCCTGAGCGTCTGGGCGACTACGCACTGATCAAACGCCTGGGCGAGGGCGGGCAGGGCGTGGTCTATCTCGCTCGTTCCGGCGAGGGCGGCCTGGTCACCGTCAAGCTGCTGCGCGGCGGGATGACGGCGAGCCAGCGGGCCAGGACCCGGTTCGTGAAGGAGGCGGACGCGGCCCGGCGGGTCGCCGCCCCTCACACCGCCCGGGTGCTCGACGCCGAAGTGACCGGCGACCGCCCGTACATCGTCAGCGAGTTCGTCGAGGGCCCCTCGCTCCAGCAGGTCGTCGACGACGACGGTCCGCTGACGAGCGGCCGGCTGCGTCGGCTGGCCATGCGTACGGCGGCCGCCCTCGCGGCCATTCACCGGGCGGGCATCGTGCACCGCGACTTCAAGCCCGGCAACGTCCTGCTCGGCCCGGACGGCGCCAAGGTCATCGACTTCGGCATCGCGCGTGCACTGGACAGCGTGACGCCAATGACCACCTCTCCGGTCGGCACGCCGGCGTACATGTCGCCCGAGCAGATAGAGGACGAGCCCGTCGGCCCGCCCGCCGACGTCTTCGCCTGGGGCGCGACCATGGTGTTCGCCGCCACCGGCCGGCCGCCGTTCGGCTCCGGGTCCAACGCCGCCGTCATGCGCCGGGTGGCCGAACGGGCGCCCGATCTGGGCGAACTGAAGGGACCGCTCCGCGACCTGGTCGAGCGGTGCCTCGACAAGAACCCGGCGGCGCGGCCGACCGCTCCGCAGATACTGCGTTCGCTGCGCGCCAACGCCCGGCCCGCCCCCAAGCCCAAGCCCAAACGCATCCCCGCCTACCGCTGGCGGATGATGATCGCCCTCGCCCTGGTCATCGCGGCCGGGTTCGTCCTCGGCGTGGTGCTGCCCGCAGGCTGACCGCCCTTACGGGCCACCGCGAACGGCGCCGAGGCTCGGACCGGGGACCGACCACGACGGGGACGGCGGACGCGTGACGGCTACCAGTGCGGCGGACGGTCCTCCAGGAGGCGGTCGTCATCCTCCGCGGAACCGCGCCAAGCGCCCCAGCCCTCGTCGGTATCGTCGCGCGTCTGGTCCGGGAGGATCTCCAGATCCTCATCGGAGAGCTCGACCGGCCGGTCGTCGTCAGGTGAGACGGTCATGGCGTCCATTGTGCGGTATCGGCGGGCGCGCTGGTCAGGGTGGCCGCGTGTTCCCGAAGCCGGCGTGAGAGGCCGGCGGCGGCCGCGCCCGGGTCGTCGGCCTCAGTGATCGCCCGCACCACGACGATCCGGTCGGCGCCCGTGGACAGCACCTCGTCCAGGCGATCGAGGTCGATGCCCCCGATGGCGAACCACGGCCGGTCGGTGCGCCGGCCCGCGACGTGCTCCAGCAGCCGCGTACCGGGCGCCGAGCGGCCCGGCTTGGTCGGCGTCGGCCAGACCGGCCCGGCGCAGAAGTAGTCGACCCCCGGTTCCGTGGCGGCGGACGCCGCCTGCTCCGGAGTGTGGGTGGACCGGCCGACGAGGACGTCCTGTCCCACGATCTCGCGGGCGAACGGCACCGGCAGGTCGTCTTGCCCCAGATGAAGGATGTCGGAGCCGGCCGACCTCGCGATGTCGGCCCGGTCGTTGACGGCGAGCAGGGCGCCGTGCCGATCGCAGGCATCGCGGAAGGCCGCCAAGTACTCGATCTCCTGGCGGGCCTCCAGCCCCTTCTGCCGCAGTTGGACGATGTCGACGCCGCCCCCGAGCACCGCGTCGAGGAACTCCGGCAGGTCGCCCTGCCGTTCCCGGGCGTCGGTGCACAGATAGAGGCGGGCCCGGTCGAGCCGGGCCCGCAACGAGACGGCGTGATCCGATGGCAAGCGCTTCGGCACGATGAGAGTCAGGTCCTTCCTTACCGCTAGAAGGCCAGAGCCTGAGCCCGTCGCCGGACCTCTGTGCCACGGTTCTCGATGAGCGCCTGGACCGGTGTTCCGGGCAGTGTGTCGTCCGCGGTGAACAGCCAGCGGAGGGCCTCCACGGGCTCGTAGCCCGCGTCGGAGAGCAGCATCAGGGTTCCGGGAAGCCCCTTGAGAACCTGCCCTTCCTTGATGAAGGCCGCGGGCACCTGGTGAGCACCGTCCCGGGCGATGCCGAGGAGCTTGTGGTCGCGGAGGAATTGCTTGGTCCGGCTCACGTTGATCCCGAGCCGATCGGCCGCCTCAGGGAGGGAGAACCACTCCCCCACCAGGGCATCTGTCTGCGGATCCAGCATGCTGTCAACAGTAATGTGCATCTGCGTCACGCAGCCTGCCTACCACGCCTGAGCGCTCCTGAAACCCTCAAGTGCGCACCGCGTTCCGGATGGGCACCTCCGGATCGGCGACGGCGTCCGGGTCGACGGCCGTACCGGCCGTCATGATCCGACGGGCCTGCACCAGGTCACGGGGCCGGTTCACGGTGACGATCGCCTCCAGACGGGTCCCGCTGAGCCAGCACGCCGCCCAGCCCGCCTTACCCGGGTCACCGCGCATCACGAGTCGCTCCGCGTCCTGGTGATGGCCCGCGTACTGCACCATGCGGCCGAACTGCTCCGACCAGAAGTACGGCACCGGATCATAGGTGGATTCCTCTCCGAGCAGGGCCGCCGCGGCCACCTCGGGGGCGTTGAGCGCGGTGTCCCAGTGCTCCACGCGAAGTCGCCGGCCGTACCGCGCCGACCACCAGGCCGCGCAGTCGCCGACCGCGACGATCTCCGGCCGGCTCGTGCGGAGCGAGGCGTCGACCACGACGCCGTCGTCGAGGTCGAGTCCGGACCCGGCGAGCCAGCCCACCTCGGGACGCACGCCCACGCCCACGACCACCTCGTCCGCGTCGATCCACTCGCCGCCCGCGAGGGCCAGCCCTCCTGACTCGACGGCGGCGACCCGCACACCGCACCTCAGCTCGACGCCGGCCTCGCCGTACCACGGCGCCGTGCACGCGCCGATCTCCGGGCCGACGGCGCCCTCCAGCGGCGTGTCCGCGGCCTCCACCACCGTCACCGCGCAGCCCGCCCGGGCCGCCGCCGTCGCGACCTCGGCCCCGATCCAGCCCGCTCCGACCAGGGTCACCCGCGCGCCCTCGCGGAAGCCGTCGCGGAGCGCGCGGGCATCGTCGATCGTGCGGAGCACATCCTGCGGCCCGTCGCCCGGAAGCCGGATCGGGCTCGCACCGGTGGCGATCACCAGCCCGTCGAAAGGCAGCTCGCCCGCCGTGGTCTCGACCGCTCCGCCGCGCTCATCCTCGAGACGCAGCCCGGTCGCGCGGTGGCCGAGGAGCAGCTCGCAGCGCAGACCGGACCAGTCGGCGTCGACGGTGGTGTCGTCGGTGCGGCCCATGAGGACGGCCTTCGACAGCGGCGGCCGGTCGTAGGGGCGGTGCGGTTCCGCGCCGACGAGAGTGAGGGCGCCCTCATGACCCCTCGCCCGCAGCGCCTCCGCCACGCGTACGCCCGCCAGCCCTCCGCCGACGATGATCACCCTGTCCATGTTCCCGCACTGTAGTACCCATGCGAAGCGGCAAGAATGTCGCGGGCGGGCTAGGGTGAAAGCGGCAAAGCGCGGGAGTCCGGTGCGACCGGGCTGAGAGGGCGGCTGATCGGGCCGCCGACCGCCACGACCTGATCCGGATCATGCCGGCGAAGGGAGCGCTCATATGGATGTGGTGATCGTCGGTGCCGGGGTCATCGGGCTGACCATCGCCTGGCGATCGGCCGCACGCGGCCTGAACGTCACCATCGTCGATCGGCACCCGGCGAGCGAGGCGTCCCATGTGGCGGCGGGGATGCTGGCCCCGGTCGGCGAACTGGCCTATGGCGAGGAACGGCTTCTGCGTCTGGGAATCGACTCCCGGGATCGATATCCGGCTTTCGTCGCCGAACTCGAAGAACTCACCGGCCACGACACCGGTTACCGTGACGACGGCACCGTCCAGGTCGCCTTCGACACCGACGATCTCGCATTCCTCGACGACCTCCGGCGCTTCCAGGAGACGCTCGGGCTTCCCGCCACCGCCTTGAGCGGCCGCGAATGCCGCCGTCTCGAACCCATGCTGGCCCCGTCCGTGCGCGGTGGGCTGCTCGCCGAGCGCGACGGCTCGATCGATCCGCGGCGGCTGACCGGCGCGCTGCTCTCAGCGGTCGAACGCAGCGGCGTCACCCTCGTACGGCAGAACGTGACACGGGTCCTGGTCGAGGGCGACCGCGCCGTGGGCGTGCGAACGGAGGCGGGCGAGGACCTGCGCGCCGACCAGATCGTGCTGGCCACGGGAGCCTGGACGCATCGGCTGGAGGGACTCCCCCGGGACGTCGTGCCGGTGATCCGCCCGGTGAAGGGCCAGGTGGTGCGCCTGCGCACCCGCGTGCCGTTCCTGACCCGCACGACCCGCGGGGTGGTGAGGGGCTCGTCGATCTATCTGGTGCCGAGGTCGGACGGTGAGGTCGTGGTCGGCGCGACCCAGGAGGAGATGGGCTACGACACCACCGTCACCGCGGGAGGGCTGTGGGAGCTGCTGAGGGACGCCCGCGAGCTGATCCCGGGCATCACGGAGCTGGAGTTCGTCGAGGTGTCCGCGGGGCTGCGCCCCGGGTCCCCGGACAATGCCCCCCTTCTCGGCCCGGCCGCTCTGTCTGGGCTGTCGCTGGCCACCGGGCACTTTCGCAACGGGGTGCTCCTCACCCCGGTGACCGGTGATGTCATGGCGGAGGCACTGATCACCGGGCGGCTCCCGGACGTCGCCAGGGCGTTCTCCCCCGAGCGGTTCGCAGAGGAGATCTCCGCGTGAAAGTGATCGTGAACGGCGACCCGCATGAGGTGCCCGAGGGCGCGACCGTGGCCGGCGTCGTCGCGGATGTGACGTCCGCCACGGCCGGGATCGCGGTGGCGCTGAACGACGAGGTCGTACGGCGAGCCGAGTGGACCACGACGACCGTGCGAGAGGCGGACCGGCTCGAGGTCCTGACCGCCGTGCAGGGAGGCTGACAAGTGATCGAGCGGGAAGATGAGCGACGCGTGAGCGAGACCGGGGCGGCCCTGCGGGCCGACGAGCCCGAGCAGCGGCCCGATCCGTTCGTCATCGCGGGTGAGACCTTCGATTCCCGGCTCATCATGGGGACCGGAGGGGCGCCGAGCATGCTGGCACTCGAGGAGGCTCTGGTCGCCTCGGGCACCCGCTTGACCACGGTCGCGATGCGCCGCGTCGACCCGTCGGCGCAGGGCTCGGTGCTCGACGTCCTGCGCCGCCGCGATATCACGGTGCTGCCGAACACGGCCGGCTGTTTCACGGCGGGCGAGGCGGTGCTCACCGCCAAGCTCGCCCGCGAGGCGCTCGGCACCTCCTGGGTCAAGCTCGAGGTGATCGCCGACGAGCGCACACTGCTGCCAGACCCGATCGAGCTGGTGGACGCCGCCGAGCAGCTCGTCGACAACGGGTTCGTCGTGCTGCCGTACACCAGCGACGATCCGGTGCTGGCCCGCCGGCTGGAGCAGATCGGCTGTGCCGCCGTCATGCCGCTCGGCTCCCCCATCGGCTCCGGCCTCGGCATCCGCAATCCGCACAACATCGAGTTGATCGTGGAGCAGGCGGGTGTGCCGGTCGTCCTCGACGCGGGCATCGGTACCGCCAGCGACGCCGCGCTGGCCATGGAGCTGGGCTGTGACGCCGTGCTGCTGGCCACCGCCGTGACGCGCGCCCAGGCCCCGGCCAGGATGGCGGCGGCGATGCGGCATGCGGTCGAGGCCGGCCGGCTGGCCCGGCTCGCCGGGCGGATTCCCAAGCGCCGTTACGCCCAGGCGTCCTCACCGTGGGAGGGCATCAGCACCGCCTAGCCGCCCCGTGGCGCACCGATGCTAGGCGGCGCGGAGCCGCTTGAGGACGTCGACGTCGGCGCGATGCGGCTCCGGCGACCGGCCGGGCGTCTCAATGATCAACGGCACCCCTGCGGCCACCGGGTGGCGGAGGAACTCGGCGAACGGCCTTTCACCGAGATGCCCGGCGCCGATGTTCTCGTGCCGGTCCCGTCCCGACCCGCACAGGTCCTTGGAGTCGTTGGCATGGATCAGCTTGAGCCGGCCCGCGCCGACGGTGGCGACGAGCGCGTCCAGGACCTCCGCGACGCCGCCCTCGGCGGTGAGGTCGTGGCCGGCGGAGAAGAGGTGGCAGGTGTCCAGGCACACCCCGACCCGGGGATGGTGCTCCAGTGCCTCGAAGTAGGGGCCCAGCTGCTGCACGGTGGCGCAGAGCATGTGGGCCTGCCCGGCCATGGGCTCCAGGAGCAGGTCCGGCCCGTCGCCGGGTATCTCCTCCAGCAGCGGCAGCAGGTGCCGGTGGACCTGCCCCATCGCCTCCTCGTAGGACTGGCTGACCGCCGAGCCCGTGTGCACGACGACGCCCCGGGCACCGACCTCGCGCCCGCGCAGCAGCGCATGCCGGACCGAGTCGACCGACTTGGTCAGCGTGTCGGCGGTGGGCGACCCGAAGTTGACCAGGTAGTTCACGTGCACGTAGACGGGGACACCGCTGTCGCGCAGCAGAGCGTCCTCCGCCGCCTTGCCCGCGGTGAGCGCCCAGCCGCGCGGGTTGGACACGAACACCTGGACGGCCTCGGCGCCGATCTCGGCGGCGTACTTCAGCCCCCCGGTGGCCAGCCCCCCGGCGACGGGGACGTGCGCGCCAATGAGGCTCTGTTCACGAGAAGTCATAGACGAACCAGCTTAGTCGCGGTCAGGGAGACGTCAGCGCCAGATGGTGACGACGGAATCACGGGGAGCGTTGCCGTTGGCCGGAGTCTGGAGCAGCACCTGACCGCCGGGCTGGCGGCCCGGGACGTCCTTCACGTCGACCTTGAAGCCGGCGCCCTCGAGAATCCCCTTGGCCTCGTCCACGTTCCTGCCGACGGTGCTGGGCACCGGCAGCATCTCCTGGCCGTTGCCGCCGTTCTGGCAGCGCGGGTTGAACTGGGGCAGGAAGCAGTCTTCCTTCTTGTTGACGTACAGCGTGACCTCGTCGCCGTGGGAGACGGCCGTGCCGGGCGGCGGGTTCTGGCTCAGCACCGTGCCGGGCGGCTTGCTCGGGTCCTGCTGCTCTTCGACCTTCACGTTGAGGCCCATCGAGCGGAGCTGGTTGGCGGCGGGGTCGCTCGGCTGGCCGGCGAGGTTGGGCAGCTGCACCCCGTTGCTCAGCACGATGCCCACGGGCTCGTCGGGCGACTGCTTGTCGCCGGCCTTCGGATCGGTCCGCAGCACCGCGTCCTTGGGCACCGTCTGCGACGGAGCCCTGGTCACGTCACCGGCGGTGAAGCCGTTGTTCTCCAAGGCCTTCTTCGCCTCGTCGAGCGACTTGCCGGTCACGTCGGGCACCGGGATCGGCTGCCGGCCCCTGGACAGGACGAACGTGACAACCTGGTCCTGTTTGACCCGCTCACCGGGCGCCGGGTCGACGGAGACGACGTGATTCTTCTTGACCTTGTCGGAATAGGCGGGCCGGCCCGCCTTGAACCGGATGCCGTCCTCGGTCAGCCGCGCACGGGCCTCCTCGGCCGACATGCCGACGATGTTCCGCGGGACGTGGGCGTACTGGCCGGCCGCCTGGTACCACACGGCCCAGCCGATGACCACCACGGCGATGACGCCCAGCGCGATCAGCACGAACCGGCCGGTGACGAAGTCGATCAGGCGGTCGAGGAAGGGAGCCCGCGGCTGCGGCTCCTGCGCCACGGCGCCCATCGGGATGACGCTGGTGTGCGCCCCGGCCCCGACACGCGGATGCGTGGGCACGGGCGGACCGCTCTGCAGCACCGAGGTCGCGTTCGCGGACACCTGGTCGATGTTCGGCGGCAGGTTGCGGTGGGTGTCGGCCACCGCGGCGAGAAACCGGCCCGCGTCCTGCGGGCGGCGGGCGGGGTCGTGACTGGTCGCCATGGCGACCAGGGCGTCGAGCTGAGGCGGGATGCCGGGCGCGACGCTCGACGGCAGCGGAACGACCTCGTTGACGTGCTTGTAGGCGACGGCGAGCGGAGTCTCGCCCTGGTGCGGCTGCCGGCCGGTGATCAGCTCGAACAGCATGACCCCGGCCGCGTAGACGTCCGAGCGCACGTCGGCGTGGCCGGACAGCACCTGCTCCGGAGCCAGGTAACCGACCGTACCGATGATCATTCCGGTCTTGGTCTGCTTGCTCGCCGACTCGGCGCGGGCGAGCCCGAAATCGGCCACCTTCACCAGGCCGTCGCCGGTGAGGAGCACGTTCTCGGGCTTCACGTCCCGGTGCACCAGACCCGCGCGGTGGGCCGCGCCGAGGGCCGCCAGCACCGGTTGCATGATCTCCAGCGCCTGCCTCGGGCCGAGCCTGCCCCGCTCGGTGAGCAGGTCGCGCAGGGTGCGACCGGGTACGTATTCCATCGCCAGGAAGACGTGCTGCTTGTCCGTTCCCTGGTCGAAGACGGCGACCACGTTGGGATGCGACAGCGCCGCCGAGGATTTCGCCTCGCCGATGAAGCGTCGGACGAAGTCGTCGTCCTGGGCGAGGCCGGCGTGCATGACCTTGAGCGCGATGATCCGATCGAGCTTGAGATCCTTGCTCAGGTAGACGGTCGCCATCCCCCCGCGGGCGATGCGCGACTCAATGCGGTAGCGCCCGTCGAGCACTTGCCCGACGAGTGGGTCCGCAACCGTCGTGTCCATCGATGAGAGTGTACGGGCGAATCGATCCCGGTCTCGTCAGTCGGGAGTATGACACCGACATCAATGCCGTGACGACACTGAATGTACCGGATCTGTGACGGAGCGGCGATCAGAAAGGGCCGTCCGCCTTCGCTCGCGCGGTCGTCGCGCCCTCGCGCGCACACGGTTAGGTCGGGCACGCCTGACGGCCGGCCGCGGACACGGGCGCCGGATGCCCGGCGCCGAGCCGGCAACCAGACTCGGACGCTGCTGAACAACCCCCCGACTGTCCAGCAGCGCCCGAGCGGACGCCGTCGAGCCCCACCCCCCCGGTACGGGGCCCGGCGGCCTTGCCCCAGCAACCGGAGCACGTCTGCGACGCGCGCGTCAGCGGGTCTAGATCTACCCGTCGACGGCGCGGGAACGCGACTCCGACCTCTGCTGGGTATCCCTGGTCGCTCATGCTGGGGGTGGTGCGGCCATTGTGCGGATCACGCACCTTCGCCGCCCGCGTCCCCCCGAACGCGGTGTGAAGCCTGCCAGCGAGCCCACACTAGAGTGCCGTCCGTGATCCGCGGGAGCACTCCGGAGACCGCCTCGACAAACGGTGTGCAGCGAGCGGTATACGTAGCGTAGCCACTCGACGAGCGGGCGATTCGGCACGACGAACGGCATTGAGACATGACCCGGAACGGTCCACGGTCCGTCCGTTGCGCCCTCTCGGCGAACACGGTCGCGATCGGGCCGGTGCCCGAGCGGGTACGCGGTCGGGTCCCGATCAGGTGCATCCTCGGGTACGCGGCGCAGGTCCCGCTCAGTTCCGGAACCGCCGGATGAGCAGGTCGCGTACCTCACGGGTGTGACGCCGGCTCACGGTCAGCTGTTCCTCGCCCACCTGGACGATGGCCCGGCCACCGTCGAAGTGCAGTTCGCTGATGTGCCCGGCGGCGACCAGGGTGCTGCGGTGTATCCGGATGAACCCGGCGTCCTCCCACCGCTTGGCGAGCACGTTGAGCGGCATCCGCACCAGATAACTGCCGTCGGCGGTGTGCAGCCGCACATAGTCGCCCTGCGCCTCCGCGTAGGTGACGCTGGACCGCGTCACCAGGCGCGTGCGGCCGCCCAGCTCCACCGGCACGACCTCGTCGACCTCAGCGGGTTCGCTCGTGCGGTGCACCGCCTCCTCGACGCGGTGCACCGCCTTGGCCAGTCGCTCCGGACGGACCGGCTTCAGCAGATAGTCGAGTGCGCCGAGCTCGTACGCGGCCACCGCGAAGCCGTCGTGGGCCGTCACGAACACCACGGCCGGCGGCGCCGCGAAGCCGGCGAGCAGGCGGGTGAAGTCGAGCCCGTCCAGGCCGGGCATCCGGATGTCGAGAAAGACGGCGTCGAGCCGGTCCCCCGCGACGAGGACCCGGCTCAGGATGCGGAGCGCCTCGGCCGCGTCGCCCGCCTCGGCCACCTGTGCGATGCGCGGATCCTGCCGGAGCAGGAAGGTGAGCTCCTCGAGCGCGGGCGCCTCGTCATCGACGGCCAGGACGCTAAGCATGACAAGGACCCTGCCGCCGATTACCCTCCGCGCGCAAGTGATTTCACCATGTGAGCGTGTCGCGCCGAGAAGAACCCGGGTCGCCCGGGGCCCACGGCACGGTCACCGGGACGGGGAGTCGTCCTCTTCCTGGTAGGAGTAGCGCTGCTCACGCCAGGGGTCGGCCACGTTGTGGTAGCCGCGCTCCTCCCAGAACCCGCGCTGGTTCCGCACGAGGTACTCGACCCCGCGCGCCCACTTGACGCTCTTCCACGCGTACAGATGCGGGACGACGAGGCGCACTGGGAAGCCGTGGTCGGGAGTGAGGCGTTCACCGTTGCGGTGAGTGGCGAAGAGGGTCGCCTCCGACAGGAAGTCGGCCATCCGGACGTTGGCGCTGTACCCGTACTCGGCCCACACCATCACGTGCGTGACGTCCGGGTGCGGCGGCGCCAGTTCGACCAGGGCGGAGCCGGCGACTCCCTCCCACTCGTTGTCGGGGATGGTGAACTTCGTGACGCAGTGGAAGTCCGCGGTGGCCTTCGTGGCGGGGAGATCTTCGAACTGCCGCCAGCTCCACCGGTACCGCTCGCCCGACTCCGTGGCGCCGAACACCCGGAAGTCCCAGTCGGCGGGGCGGAACTTCGGGACGGGCCCATAGTGCAGGACCGGCCAGCCACGGGGGACGTACTGTCCGGGCGGCAGACGCTTCTCGGGCGGGGTCATGTCCCGGCCATCCTGCCATCCCGGTGAACTGAGCCACATTCCGCCCCTACCGCTCCCGGCGGAGGCGGATTGTGTAGCCTTGCCGACGTGTGCAGCGTCCTCCGTGAGGAGTTTTGGTATGGCGACCGACCCGGACGGGTGGTGGCCAGCCTGACGCTGCGCTGAGCGACCACTGACGAAAGCCCCGGGCCGGACGGCCCGGGGCTTTCGTCGTTGATGGACCCATTCGATCGTGTTCCCCGCGTCCATCGCGGGACAGAGCTCGGGATAGAGGAGAGAAATGGTCGTCGTGATGGCCTCGGAGGCCACTGAAGCGGATATCGACGCCGTCGTCTCGCTGGTAGAGACGGCGGGTGGAGACGCCTTCGTCAGCCGCGGTGTGAACCGCACGATCGTCGGTCTTGTGGGCGACGTCCGCCAGTTCGGCTCGCTGAACCTGCGCGGTATGAGAGGCGTCAGCGACGTCCTGCGGGTCTCGGTGCCCTACAAGCTCGTGAGCAGGGAGAACCATCCCGATCGCTCGGTCGTCCGGGTCGGTGGTGTGCCGATCGGCCCCGGCACCATGACCCTCATCGCCGGGCCGTGCGCGGTCGAGACGCCCGAGCAGACGCTGGCCGCGGCGCAGATGGCGCAGGCCGCCGGCGCGACCGTGCTGAGGGGTGGCGCGTTCAAGCCGCGTACCTCGCCGTACGCCTTCCCGGGACTGGGCGAGGCCGGGCTGCGGATCCTCGCGGACGTCCGAGCCGAGACCGGCCTGCCGATCGTCACCGAGGTGGTGGACGCCCACGACGTC
Source organism: Actinomadura sp. HBU206391 (assembly GCF_014323665.1). Classification (GTDB taxonomy): domain Bacteria; phylum Actinomycetota; class Actinomycetes; order Streptosporangiales; family Streptosporangiaceae; genus Actinomadura_C. The sequence continues at coordinate 17,810 of NZ_JABVEB010000118.1, forward strand.
GAACTCGTCGCCTCGTACGCCGACATGCTGCAGATCGGCACCCGCAACGCGCAGAACTTCTCCCTGCTGCAGGCGGCCGGTGAGGCCGACCGGCCGGTGATGCTCAAGCGCGGCATGAGCGGGACCATCGAGGAGTGGCTGATGGCCGCCGAGTACGTCGCCCAGCGCGGCAACCTCGACATCGTGCTGTGCGAGCGGGGCATCCGCACCTTCGAGAAGGCGACCCGCAACACCCTCGACATCTCGGCGGTGCCGGTGGCGCAGCGGCTGTCGCACCTGCCCGTCATCGTCGACCCCTCGCACTCGGGCGGCCGACGTGACCTGGTGCTGCCGCTCACCCGAGCGGCGATCG
>NZ_JABVEB010000119.1 GCF_014323665.1 Actinomadura sp. HBU206391
CGGCCGCGCCGAGGACGTCCTCGGGCAGCAGGACCTCTCCGGCCGCGAGCGCGACCGTCTCGATCCGGGTGCCGAGGGCGGCGGCGAGGGCGTCGGTTGCGGCCCGGTCGGCCGGGCGGCGTACGTCCACCAGCGACGCCACCACGTAGTGCCGACGCGGCCGGACGGCGTGCAGCGCGCGGATGGTGTTGAGCGCGGTGGTGCCGGTGGAGACCTCGTCGTCGACGAGCACCACCGGCAGGGCGGCGTCCATCCGGTCGAGGTCCGCCGGCAGCAGCAGATGGCTGGTCGCGTGGCTGTGCTCCTCCTCGAACCCGCCGTAGGCGGGCACGCCGGGCACCGCCCGGCGGGTGGAGTGCACGTAGTAGGCCCCTCCGAGGGCATCAGCGACGCAGTGCCCCAGCGCGGTCGCGGTCTCGGCGTATCCGACGACGACGGCGGCAAGCGCGGGACCGGTCGTCTCCAGCCGGTCGCGAAGCCCGGCCGCGGCGTCCGGGCGGCCCTTCAGCGCCTCGATGAGCGGCTCAGCGAAGAGCCCGACATGGCCGGGACTCCCGTTCGCGGGCTCTGCGGACGTACGCGACAGCGCCGACCGCACGAGCTCGCCGAGCAGCAGCCCGGCGCCGCGCACCAGCCGCGGATCGGTCGGCACGTGCTTGCCGAGCACCGCCGAGACCAGCAGGTGGGCGCGGCGCGGATTGCGCCGCACCGCCAGTCCGAGAAGATCGGCGAGCCCGGCACCCACGGGCCGGTGCAGATCGCGGAGAGCGACGTCGAGCCGCCGCGCGACCCACCTTCCCGTCCATGCTCCGCCGTTCCGCATGTGCTCCGCGTCCTCCGCGTGCTGAGGCGCGGAAACCGGGGGCGGGCCGCCGCTCCGGGCGTCGTCCACGCTCACTGCCGGATCACGCCGCCACCGCGGCGTCGAGCAGTTCGGCGAAGGTGACGTCCTCGGCGGCGACGCCGAAGACCTTGGCCCGCAGTAGCAGCCGCTCCGCCCATGCGCGATGGGGCTTGGCCTCGTTCATCTTGTTCGCGTAACTGCTGGCCATCGCGCCCCCGGCGCCGGCCTCGCCGGCGATGTCGCTGGCATCGCAGAACTCCTCGTGGGTCACCACCGACATGGCGTGCACGGCCGCGGCATGGCTGGGATGGATCACGGTCTTGCCGGTGAGCCCGTTGGCCTTGTCGAGGTGCACCTCACGGATCAGCCCGTCGAGATCCGTCGTGATCAGCTTCTTCCGCAGCATGGCCGCGGACCGTCGCTCGAAAGGCGACTGCCGCAGTTGCGGCTTGAAGATTCGGTCGCCGGCGGAGAAGTACTCCCACACCGGCCCGGTGACGACGAAACCGGTCCCGTCGGCCCGGCCTAGCACGTTCACCACATCGGCGATCACGCTGGCGACCGGATGGATGTCGTAGATGGTCAGGTCGGGAGGCCGCCTGAGCCCGAAGGCCGAGCTCAGGTCCGTCGCTCCCAGCCGTACGGCCAGTATGCGGTCGCGGTGCTTGGCAAGCAGCGCAGCGACGTCGCGCAGCGTCTCCGCACGCGTCTCCTTGTAGATCGCCTCGCGGCTCTCGATCACCGGCATGGCGAGCAGCCGCCGGCCGGTCGTCGTGGCGGTGTCGCTCAGCGCGTCGAGGAAGGCGCTCCCCGACATGGCGGTGAACTTCGGCAGGACGAAGCCCGAGACCAGTTCGGCCGCGTCGCCCAGGCGCCGGGTGAGATCGGGGATCTGCTCGGGCACCCGGACCCGGATGAAGAGCAACGGCCCCTGGGTGCCGGCCTCGTGGGCCTTGCCCAGCTGGGCGACCAGATTCTCCTCGGCCGCCGCCACGTCCTCATCCGGGATCGAGTCCTCGAGACACGCGACCATGCTGGTGACGCCCCGCGCCGCGCACTTGCGGACATCGGCCGCGAGAGTCGGACGCGTCGCGGGGCTGTACAGCGTGGCGCCGAGCGCGACGGCAAGGGTCGCCGGGTCATCGGCTCGGTTGAAGGACCGCGGACCCCGGTGGAACAGCTGAGTCCGACGTTCAGTCGGGATGTGATCGAAATGCCGCATCCACGCGGGGTCCTTCCCGGAATCCCCCAATCCGCGTATTCCCAATCTGTGAACCGCTACAGGTGAGCAGCGACTGCGGGCAGAAGCTGCTGGAACGTACGGCCGGTGGCCGGGACGCCGATCGCGGTCATCGACCAGCCCTGACCGTCCCGTGCCACCTTCGCCATGATCTGTGCCGTGTGGCTGCCGCCACCGGTCAGCTCGTAGCGCGCCAGTTCCTGGCCCGTGGTCTCGTCCACCAGTCGGCAGAAGGCGTTCTCGATCTGCGAGAAGTCCTGCCCCGTGAAGGAGTTGACCGTGAACACGAGCTGGGTGATGTTACCCGGCACGGCCGGCAGGTCGACGTTGATCGACTCGTCGTCGCCCTCGCCCGCACCCGTGAGGTTGTCCCCGGTGTGCAGGACCGCGCCGTCCTTGCTGCGCAGCTGACGGAACCACACCGCGTCGACCAGGTTGCCGCCGCCGTCGAAGAGCAGGCACGACGCGTCGAGGTCGATCGTCTGCGCCTTCGCCTTGCCGAACCGGCCCTTCTTCTCCGCGGCGTCCCAGCCCAGGCCCATCTTCACCCGGGTGAGCGTTCCGCCACCGGGCTTGGTCAGCGAGACCTTCTGGCCCTTCTGCAGTGATACGGACATCGCCGTGTTCCCTTCTGTCGCCATTGACATCACACGTGCGGCATCACACGCTGCTGGACTGCAGCTCCTTGTCCTCGCCCGGTGTCTCCGCGCCGGCGTCGACGCGGCGGTTGCGGATGACGGAACTGGCGAACGCGGCGATGATGAGGCCCGCGCCGAGACCGCCGGTGATCAGCTCGGAGACGTGCGTCCCGATGCTGACCAGCATGCAGACGGCCAGCGCACCGATCGCCCAGTGCGCACCGTGCTCCAGGTAGACGTACTCGTGCAGAGTGCCCTTGCGCACCAGGTACACCGTCAGCGACCGGATGTACATCGCGCCGATGCCGAGGCCGAGGGCGATGACGATCGGGTCCTGGCTGACCGCGAACGCCCCGATGACCCCGTCGAAGGAGAACGACGCGTCGAGCACCTCCAGATAGAGGAAGAGGAAGAACGCGGCCTTGCCGGTGGCCAGGACCAGCCCGTTCGTTCCGCTTCGCTCGACCTGTGGCTTCTCGTCCTCGTCGCCGTCCTCGTCGTCGTCATCGTCGAGACCCGCCTCGGCGAACAGCTCACCGAGGCCGTTGACCAGGATGTACGTGATCATGCCGAGAACGCCGGCGATCATGACCTGGCTCGGGTCGTCGGCGAAGTAGCCCGCCACCACGGTGAGCGAGACGGCGGCCACCACGACCGACAGCTGGTCGAGCTTGCCGATCCGGGCGAGCGGGCCCTCGAGCCAGGGGAGCCACTTCTCCGAGCGGGACTCGAACACGAAGTCCAGGAACAGCATCAGGAGGAACATCGCCCCGAATGCCGCGATCATCGGATAAGCCTCGTGCAGCTTGTCCGCGTAAGTGGCGCCGTCGTTGAGCGCCAGGTCGATCGCCTCGATCGGGCCCAGCTTGGCGGTGATTCCCACGATGAGCAGCGGGAAGACCAGGCGCATGCCGAAGACGGCGACCGCGATGCCGATGGTGAGGAAGATCTTCTGCCAGAAGGGGCTCATCCGGTCGAGCACCTTGGCGTTCACCACGGCGTTGTCGAACGACAGTGAGATCTCCAGAACGGCCAGAATGGCGACCAGCGCCAGCCCGGACGGTCCGTCGTAGAGCAGGGCCACGAACAGCCCGAGGGCAGTGATCGCGAACGACCAGCCGAAAGTACGGAGAATCATGCGATCAGGGTCCGTTTTTCTTCAGAGATGTGCACTGCGCTTCCGTCACCCGACATTGACGCCGAAGTCCATCGCGATGCCCGCGAGGCCCGAGGCGTAACCCTGGCCGACGGCACGGAACTTCCACTCGCCGCCGTGCCGGTAGAGCTCGCCGAACACCATGGCCGTCTCGGTCGAGGCGTCCTCGGTCAGGTCGTAGCGTGCCAGTTCGGAGTTGTCGGCCTGGTTCACGATGCGGATATAGGCATTGCGCACCTGGCCGAAGCTCTGGCCGCGGGTGTCCGCGTCGTAGATCGACACCGGGAAGACGACACGGTCGCACTCCGCCGGGACCGAGGCCAGGCTGACCTTGATGGACTCGTCGTCGCCCTCACCCTCACCGGTCAGGTTGTCGCCGGTGTGCTCCACTGACCCGTCCGGGCTCTTCAGGTTGTTGAAGAACACGAAATGCTGGTCGGACATGACCTTGCCGCTGGCACCCAGCAGCAGAGCGGAGGCGTCGAGGTCGAAATCCGCTCCGGTCGTGGCCCGGGCGTCCCAGCCCAGCCCGACGAGAACGGCCGTGAGGTTCGGCGCCTGCTTGGTCAGTGAAACGTTGCCGCCCTTGCCGAGCGAAACACCCATGGTCTACTTCCCTCTTTCCTTGTGTGCCGTGTGTCAGATGTCAGATGTTCACGCCGAAGTCCAGCGCGATGCCCGCCAGCCCGGACGCGTAGCCCTGGCCGACGGCGCGGAACTTCCATTCGGTCTGATGCCTGTACAACTCTCCGAAGACCATCGCAGTTTCCGTTGCGGCGTCCTCGGTGAGGTCGTAGCGGGCGAGCTCGGAGTTGTCGGCCTGGTTCCACACCCGGATGAAGGCGTTGCGGACCTGGCCGAAGTTCTGGCGGCGGGCGTCGCCCTCATAGATCGACACCGCGAACGCGATGCGATGCGCCTCGAGCGGCACTCCGGCAAAGTCGATCTTGATCTGCTCGTCGTCGCCTTCGCCCACGCCCGTCAGATTGTCGCCGGAATGCTCGACCGAGCCGTCCGGCGTACGGAGGTTGTTGAAGAACACAAAGTGGCGATCAGAGAGCGCCTTACCGGATTCGTCGAGGACCACTGCGGCAGAGTCGAGATCGAAGTCGACGCCGGTCGTGACGCGCACGTCCCAGCCCAGTCCGACCGTTACGGCTGTGAGCCCTGGGGCCTGCTTGGTGAGTGAGACGTTGCCGCCCTTAGTGAGACTGACGCTCACTGTGCCTCCAGGTGCTGATCCGCTATGAGTTGGGTCCACGCCCCCGACTGAGATGTCGCAAGCGATGCTATCGGTTCCATTCACACCCTTCGGTATTACGAAGACGAACGGGATAGGAGGATGAGCTCGGGCGCGTTCTGCGCGAAACTACCGTAGTGACGGAGAGGGGTGCCGTGCAGAGACCAGGCGATCAGCGCAGACGTGGCCGGGGGGCGGAGGCCGCCGCGAGTGCCGTCGCGGCGAAAGATGCCGCTGCGACCGCCTTCTACGAGATGGACCAGGCACAGCGCTATGTGAACGGGCGGTTGATCGTTTTCGCCGATCTCGACGCCCGAGCGGCGGCGCGGCCCAAGGCGGAGTTCGCCACGCTCACGGAGTCCGCCGACGCGGCCGCCGCCGCCTATATCGGCATCGTGGACGCGCACGACCTCGATGAGCCTGATCGGTCGGCCGCCGAGTACGACGCCGCGCGGCGGGCGTTCATCGCCGTGACCGAGCGGCTGACGGCCCTCACCGCGGATCTCAACGCCTTCGCCGGGCGGCTGTCGCCGCAGCTCGCCTCGCTCGAGGCGGCGCTGGACGAGCTGCCCGCCAAGCTCATGGCCGCGCGGGACCTCATCGCCGAGGCCGACCGCGCGATAGCGGACGCCGACGCCAGGGGCATGCGGCCGGCCGACGCCATGACCGACGTGGCCGCCGCCCGATCCGCCCTCGAGGTCCTCAGCTCCCGCGGCCTCGGCGGGCTCGGCCTGGCGGGTGCGCTCGCCCAGGCCGACGAGGTGCGCCGGCTCGCCGAGAAGGCCAGGGAAGGCGCCCTGGCGCTGCCTCGTACGGCCGAGGAGGTCCGCAAGTCCCTGGTCGCCGTTCGCACCCGGGTGCAGGTCGTCGCGGGCCGCGTCGACCCGGTGACGGTAGCCATGAGCCAGCTCGTACGCCGCTACTCCCGTGAATGCTGGGAGGACCTGAAGGGGGCGTCCTCGGTCATCGAGGGCGCCGTGGAGCGAGCCCGCGAGCGGATCGCGGAGGCGGACGAGCTCGCCGCGCGGCAGGAGTGGAAGGCCGCCCGGCAGGCCGTCACGGCGGCCCGTACCGAGCTGACCTCCGCCGACCGCAGGGCGGGTGCGGTCACCGGGCGGCTGTCCGAACTCGATGCGGCCGCGGCCGACCCGGCCAAGGTCGCACAGCAGGCGCGGTTCGCGGTGCGGGACGCCCAGAAGATGGCCGTCACCAGTCCCGGTGGCCCGGCACCGGAGCATGTCCGCACGCTCGACGCCCTCGTCGCCCGGCTGGAGGCCGGCCCCGCCAGGCTGACGGGGCCGCACCCGGACTACTGGGCGTACCTCCGCGAGCTGGACGCCATCAAGACCGCCGCCCAGGACGTCATCACCCAGATCCGCAACGCCCGAGCCCACGGCCACTGACCGCCCCTGACGAACCCGAGGGCCCATGAGGTCGGGTCCTCCGCGCCGAGAGCGATTCAGAACAGTTCCGAGCCCCAGAAGCCGCCCTCGCGCACGCCGGGCGGGCAGGCCCAGATGCCGGAGCCGACGTGTTGGAGGTACTCGTTGAGCCCGTCGGTGGCCAGCCTGCGCTGAAGCGGGATGAATCCCTTGCGCGGGTCCCGCTGGTAGGCGATGAAGAACAGGCCCGCGTCGAGCCGGCCGAGACCGTCCGAGCCGTCGGTGAACGAGTAGCCGCGCCGCAGGATCCGGATCCCGCCGTTGCTGCCCGGGTGCACCAGGCGCACGTGCGCGTTCGGGTCCATCCTGTCGAGGATGACCGGCTCGCGTTCCTTCGTCCGGCCGTAGGCGGCACCTTCGGCCTTGTCCCGCCCGATCAGGTCCTCCTGCTCCTTGAGCGAGGTGCGATCCCAGGTCTCGATGTGCATGCGGATGCGGCGGGCCACGAGATAGGAGCCGCCCGCCATCCAGTCCGAGCCGTCTCCCGGGGCCGCCCAGACGTGCTGGTCGAGCAGTCTGGTGTCGGTGCCGGCGATGTTGTTGGTGCCGTCCTTGAAGCCCATCATGTTGCGCGGCGTGTGCTCCTCGGGCGTCGTCGAGGACGTCTTGCCGAACCCGAGCTGAGACCAGCGCACCGACACCACGCCGAAGCCGATGCGGGCCAGGTTGCGGATCGCGTGCACGGCGACCTGAGGGTCGTCGGCGCAGGCCTGGACGGCGAGGTCCCCGCCGCTGCGCTCAGGGTCGAGCTTGTCGCCGGAGAAGTGCGGCAGGTCGACGAGGGCCGCCGGGCGGCGCGCCTTCAGGCCGAACCGGTCCTTGCCGCCGCTCTCGAACAGGCCGGGCCCGAAGCCGATGGTCAGGGTCAGCCGCGAGGCGGGGAGCCCGAGCGCCTCCCCGGTGTCGTCGGGCGGGGCCTCCGGAATCCCTCCGACGGCGCCGGCGCCGTGCGGGCGGCCGGCGGCCATCGCCGCTGCGGCGGCGGTCCAGTCCTTCAGCAGCTTGACGAGCTTCGCGCGGTCGTCGGTGACCACGTCGAAGGCCGCGAAGTGCAGCCGGTCCTGCACGGGCGTGGCGATGCCGGCCTGATGGGCGCCGTAGAAGGAGACGGCGCCGCCGGCGCCGGGCGATTTCTCGTCGTCGGCGCGGGTGGCGCTGACGAGACCGGCGCCGGCAGCGGCGCCCGCCAGCACGCCCACCCCGGAGACGCCGAGCAGCCTGCGCCGGCTGACGCGGGCGTCGGCGGGCCGGTCCTCGGTCATTTGCTCACAACTCCGGCGAGCTTGGACAGCGGCTCGGCGAGCGCGTCCACCGCGGTGGAGAGCTTCTTGCGCTCGGCCTTGTCCACGGTGTCGTACGAGACGTACCCGTCGCCCTCCTTGTACTTGGCGAGCAGGTCCGTGACGTTCTGGAACTCCTGGTCGAGCGTGGTGGCCAGGGCGGCGTCCTTCTCCCGCACCACCGGCAGGAGCAGCTCGTGGACCTTGCGGGCACCGTCGAGGTTGGCGGCGAAGTCGACCAGGTCGGTGTGGCTGAAGATCTCCTCCTCACCGGTGATCTTCCCCGTGGCCACCTCGTCAAGGAGCTCCTTGGCGCCGTTGGCCATGGAGGCCGGGGTGATCGGCGGGTCGAGGGTCTCGGCGCTCACCTTGGCCTTGAGCTCGGCGAGGTCCTTGACGAGCTGGTCGGCGTACTGCCCCTCGCCCTTGACCGACTTGGTCTTCCAGAGGGCCTTCTCGAGCCGGTGCCAGCCGGTCCACTTCTGGCCCTTCTCGAGGTCGGCCTCGCGGAGGTCGACCCGCGGGTCGAGGTCGCCGAACGACTCGGCGACCGGCTCGATCGACTCCCAGCCGACCCGCGACGGGGCGTAGAGCCTCTTGGCCTCGGCGATGTCGCCCTTCTTCACTGCCGCGACGAACTTGTCCGTCTTGGCGATGGTGTCGTCGACCTGCCCGTTGACATAGACCTTGTAGGCGGCGAGCGCCGAGGTGAGGCGCGGGTCGGTGGCGTGGTCGGCCTGGCCGGTGACCGTGAGGTCCTGCCGGATGCCGTCGCCGACCATTCCCGGCTTGCACGCGAGCTGGTACTTGCCCGCGTTGAGCTGCGTGGTGAGCTCGACGCTCGTGCCCGGGCCGATGTTCTCCCGCTCGGTGACGATCTTGTCGCCGGGTGCGTAGATGTAGACCTCGGTGACCTTGCTGCCCCTGTTGGTCACCTTGAAGGTCGTGGTGCCGGCCGCCAGTTCCTTCTTGGCCACGTCGCAGACCGTGTCGGTGGCGTCGACCGTGATGGCCTCGGCGGAGCCCTTGCCCCCCGTGCCGCCATCGCTCGCGTCGTCACCGCCGCAGGCGGTGAGCAGCGACATCGATACCGCGGCGGCGCCCACGAGGGCGAGGATGGGGGCAGCACGCATGTGGACTCCAAGGCTGAATTCCGGTAAGGCCAGCCTAACTTAGCCAAAGCTAACCTAAACCCGTCAAGCCGACGAGCCGCTCGATTTCCTATCTGTGACGGTCGCCACGTTCGTCGTGCAGCCCGATCGTCAGGTTCCGGGCCACCATGGGCGGCCTGCCTGCCGGCGCCTCGCCCGGATACCCGGGCTGCGGGGCCTGATGCTGCGGCGTCTCGTGCTGCCGCCGGGCGGCGTCCGTGACGGCCTCGGCCACGACGGCGGTGCCGTAGGCGCACACCTCGTGGCCACCGGCGCCGAGGGGGGTGTTGTCGAACCGCATGCCGACGACCGCGTTGGCGCCGCGGCGCCGCGCCTCCTCGGCCAGCCGGTCCATCGCCTCACGGCGCGTCTTGGCCAGCCCGATGGGCTGGTCGCCGGTCATCCGGAACGTGCCGCTGCTCTGCCCCGAGGAACGGCTCTGGTCAGCCTGGACCGATACCCCGAACACCTCGCCGAAGACCGCCCTGATCTCACAACCGGGCACGCCGTCAGTCGTCACGATCAGCATGTCCTCCACCGTAGACGACGCACGGCGCGAACCGGTCGATATAGGGAGACTCGGAACAGGACGCGAGGGCGGCGAGGGCGGCGAGGGCGGCCGGGGCGGCCGCCGGACCGCGGCCGCCGCCCGCACCGCGTCTACTCGAGGTACTCCCGCAACATCTGGGCGCGCGACGGGTGCCGCAGTTTCGCCAGGGTCTTGGACTCGATCTGGCGGATGCGCTCACGCGTGACGCCGAACTCCCGGCCGACCTCCTCGAGGGTTCGCGGATGGCCGTCCGTCAGTCCGAAGCGCAGCTGGATGATGCGCTGTTCCCGGTCCGACAGCGTGCACAGGATGTCCTCGAGCTGATCCTGCAGCAGGATGAACGCCGCCGCCTCCATCGGGACGACCGCGTCGGCGTCCTCGATGAAGTCGCCCAGGTCGGAGTCCTCCTCGCCGATGGGCGACTGCAGGGACACCGGCTCCTGGGCTATCCGCTGGATCTCGACCACCCGCTCGGACGACAGGCCCATCTCCAGCCCGATCTCCTCCGGGATGGGCTCCCGGCCGAGGTCCTGGTGCAACTGACGCTGAACCCGCACGAGCTTGTTGATCGTCTCCACCATGTGGACCGGGATCCGGATGGTCCTGGCCTGGTCGGCGATGGCTCGCGTGATGGCCTGACGGATCCACCAGGTGGCATAGGTCGAGAATTTGTACCCCTTGGTGTAATCGAATTTCTCGACGGCGCGAATGAGTCCGAGATTGCCCTCCTGGATCAGGTCGAGGAACAGCATTCCGCGGCCCACATAGCGTTTGGCGATGGACACCACCAGACGCAGGTTGGCCTCGATCAGGCGTTGCTTCGCCCGGACACCGTCGCGGGCGAGCAGTTCGAGGTCGAGCCGTTCGATCCGGGACAGGATGGCCGACCTGGCCATCTTCTCCTCGGCGAACAGTCCCGCCTCAATCGATTTCGCGAGTTCGACTTCGTCTTCTGCCGTGAGTAGCGGCACGCGACCGATCTCTCGCAGGTAGATACGGACCAAGTCGCTTGTCGATGCCCGCCTGCCGAGGTCTCCCTCGTCAACTCGCGTGAGTTCCTCGGTCTCCTGTTGAGATTCGAGGACCTCTACCCCCTGCTCTGCGAGCATCCGGACGACGCGCTCCAGCGCGTCAGCCGGCAAGTCCGAGCGATCAATAGCAGCAGCAACGTCATCGACGGTCACACCGCCACGTTCTCTGCCGCGTGCGACGAGATCTGCCACCTGCTCAACCGATGGCGCCTCGCTGGGCAGCACCGTAGGGCCCACAGTGACAGTGTGCGTCAAGGTGGGCCTGGATCACAGTCCCCAATTTCGCCGTTTCGCCTAGAGCGACCCGATCGCGCGCTCGCCCAGCCCACGTCTCTGCTGCTCAAGTGCAACAAGATCACCAAAGAGACGGTTGTAGTCTTCTTGGTTCTCGACCGGATTCAGCCGTCCGAGTTTAGACTTCAGCCGGCCGATTTCCCTGCTGAGCTGCCGCTCCTGAATTCGGGCCAACAATTCAGCTGCATATCGGTCATCTGAATCAGCGGAGGAGCGCGACTGCTCCACGGCGAGCTGGGTGATCAGCCCCTTGACCTCGTCATCGGGTGCGGCCTCCCGCAACCGGGCGACCCATTCGGCGCCGCCGGCCGCCGCCCCGACGCCCCCGGCTGCCGCGATGACGTCGCGTACGGCTGCGTGCGGCGCAGCCATGAAGGCGTCGGCCGAGAGCGCGTCGAAGGCCGGGCCCAGCATGGCCGGCCGCTGCACCGCGAGCTTGAGCGTCTCGCGCTCGCGCTGGACGTCGGGGTCGCGCGGGTCGTAGGTCGGTCGCTGCGGCGCCGCGGGCTCGGGCGCGTCCTGCCGGCCGGGAACCCCGCCGCCCCGGCCCCCGGCCCGGCCGCCGTTGCGTGGAGCGCCGGCGTGGCGGGCGGCGAGCTCGCGCACGCGGCCGAGCACGAACTCCTCGTCCATGATGCCCAGCCAGCGGTCGAGATTGACCGCGTACATCTGCCGCAGCGCGCGGTCCTTGATGCCCGCGACGACGGGCGCCGCCGCGTCGAGCGCGGCCAGGCGCCCCTCGGCGGTCTCGACGTTGTGCCGTCCGATCTCGGTGCGGACGAAGAACTCGTACAGCGGCGTGCAGGACGCGATGAGATCGCGGACCGCCGCGTCACCGTGCTTGACCCGCAGATCACAGGGGTCGAGCCCATCCGGCTGCACCGCGACGAACGTGCGGGTGGCGAACTTCTGGTCGTTCTCGAAGGCCCGTAGCGCGGCCTTCTGACCGGCCGAGTCGCCATCGAAAGTGAAGATCACTCCGCCTTCGAAGGTGTCCCGGTCCATCAGCAGCCGCCGGAGGATCTTGATGTGATCGTCGCCGAAGGCCGTGCCGCACGTGGCGATCGCGGTGCCGACCCCGGCGAGGTGGCAGGCCATCACGTCGGTATAGCCCTCGACCACCACGGCCTGGCCGCTGCGCGCGATCTCCTTCTTGGCGAGGTCGACGCCGTACAGCACCGAGCCCTTGTGGTAGATCGGCGACTCGGGGGTGTTGAGGTACTTCGGCCCGTCGTCGTCTTCGTGCAGCTTGCGCGCGCCGAACCCGATCACGTCGCCGCTCAGGTCACGGATCGGCCAGGTCAGCCGCCCGCGGAAGCGGTCCATCGGCCCCCTGCGGCCCTCTTTGGCGAGCCCACCCGCGATCATCTCCCGGTCGGAGAACCCACGGCCGCGCAGGTGACGGACGAGCGCCTCCCACTCCTTGGGCGCGTAGCCCACGCCGAAGCGCTCGGCGTCGGCCCGCTCGAATCCTCGCTCGTTGAGGAATCTGCGGCCGATCGACCCGTCCTGGCCGTTCAACTGATCGGTGTAGAACTCCGCCGCCACCTTGTGCGCCTCGACCAGCCGGGCCCGCTGGCCCTGCTCCTTGCGCGGGGTGTAGCCGCCCTCCTCGTACTGGAGCTGCACTCCCGCCTTGGCGGCCAGCCGCTCGATCGCCTCGGCGAACGAGAGGTGCTCCATCTTCTGCAGGAAGGAGACGGCGTCGCCGCCCTCTCCGCAGCCGAAGCAGTAGTAGAGGTTCTTCGAAGGGGTGACGTTGAAGGACGGCGATTTCTCGTCGTGGAAAGGACACAGGCCCTTGAGATTGCCGCCGCCGGCGTTGCGAAGCTGGAGGTACTCCCCCACGACAGCGTCGATCGGCGACCGCTCCCGTACAAGTGCGATGTCCTCATCGCGGATCCGGCCTGCCATGTCGACCGAGTCTAGTAGTGCCCGGTCACATCCCGGGCGGAACCCGTACGAGCCCGGAGGGCTGTCGGTGCCGCGGACTACCGTAACCACCATGGAGACTTCACTGGTGTGGTTGAAGCCACAGGGCGCGGAGTTCGCCGAGGTCGAGCTGTCGGGCAGCGCGCTGACGGCCACGGGGACGGCGATCGGGAGCGACCCGCTCCCCTACCGGCTGGAGTACGAACTGTTTCGAGATGGCGTGGGTCTCGGTGCCCGATCTCGGCGTGACCCTGTCACGGCAGACCTACCGGTACGTCCGCCGCGTCCCGCAGCCGGTCGTCAACTTCTCCGAGGACGATTTCACCGCCGACATCGTCTTCGACCGCGACGGGCTCGTGCTCGACTACCCCGAGATCGGCCGCCGCGCCTGACACCCAGGCGCCCTGGAACACCCTGGAACACCGTGGAGCCTCTGTACGCCAACGGCCGGACCGCTGAGGGCCAGGGCCGCGGACGACCGCATGGTCACGGCGGAGGCGGCCGCGCCGGCGGACCTCCCTGTCGTGATCACGCATTCGTCCACGCCCGGCCCTCGGGGAAGGCGAGTGATCAGCGGGTACGGAATCGGTCGAACAGCCGGTACATGAACTCGGTGCCGGTGCGCAGCGCCTCGACCCCGATGCGCTCGTCGTTGCCGTGCATGCGGACGAGTTGGTCGTTGTCGAGAACGTACGGGTAGACGCCGTATCCCGGCACGCCGCGCGAGGTCCACGGGTAGAGGCTGGTGCCGGCCTCGAACAGCGCCGGGCTGAACACCGCTCCCGGATAGGTGACGCGCGCCGCGTCCCTGATCGCGGCGTACAACGGCGAGTCGATGCTCGACGGGGCTCCGGCGAAGGTCTGGTCCAGCCGCTTCAGGGCGTCCTCCTCGCTCTCGCCGGGATTGCCGACGAGCTTGACGGTGACACCGCGCCCGGCGAGCCTGCCCCGCACCTGGGCGAGGAAGTCGCGGGGCCGCTGGCCGCCCGGGACGCCCCGGCAGTTCACCCTGACCGTCGCCGTCGACGGGATCACGTTCTCCTTGTATCCCGCGTCCTCGATCACGAACGCGTGCGTGGTGCGAAGGAGCGCCCGGTGCAGCCAGGGGTAGGAACTGCGGGCGACCACCACGGCCGCCGCCCGGTCGCGGGCGTGTTGCGACTTCGCCGAGAGCAGCAGTTCGATGGCGCGCCTGAACGCCCGGTCGTCGGTCGCCTTGGCCAGCGAGCCGAAGTACTCGCGGGTGACCGGCGTCAGCGTCACCGGGGCGAGCCAGTCGCCGAGCCGGTCGACGGCCCGCGACAGCGTCACGATCGCCGAGTCGGGGTTGGGCTTGGACGAGTGGGTCGCCGTGCCGTCGGCCACGAGGTCGAGGTTGAAATAGACCTTGTCCTGGCGGGTGACCGTGATGAGCATCGGCGTCTTACGGTCCCGTTGGGCGAGGAACCACCCGCCCTCGGTGAGCACCATCCCGGCGTTGATCTTGTCCCAGTGGTTCTCGGCGAGCCACCGCGAGCCGTACGACCCGGCCTCCTCGTCGCAGTCGGTCAGCACGATGACGTCGCGGTCGAATCTGCCGCCCTCGCTGATGTGCCGCAGGAGCGCCGCGATGAACGCGGCGTTGGCGCCCTTCATGTCGAGGGCTCCGCGACCCCAGATCTGCCCGTCCTTCACCACCCCCGCGAACGGGTCGACCGACCATTTGGCGCGTTCCACCGGGACGACGTCGGAGTGGCCGAGGAGCAGCAGCGGCGCCGCGCTCGTGGTGCCGCGGATCCGTGCGACGAGATGGACGTTGTCGGCCTTGGGGGTGGGGATGATCTCAGCCGGTACGCCCGCCGACTCCCACATCGTCTTGAGCATCTGGGCGTGCGGTCGGGTCACACCGCCCTCTCCGTGGTTCTGGGTGTCGAAGGCGAGCATCTTCTGGAGCAGGGCCAACGGGTCGAGGTCGGCGGGGCTCGGCGCCCGGACGGGCATCGCGCGGGCGGTGGTCGTGCCGCCGGCGAGCGCGTCGCCGGCGAACAGCCCGCCGGCGATCAGCGCCGCGCCCGCTCCGGCGCGGCCGAGGAAGGCTCTGCGATCGATGTTTCCGGTGCCCTGGGTGTGCTCGGACATAGATCTCCTCCTGAGGGGAAGCGGAGACCCGCGAACGGCGCTCTCACGGTTCGGCCGGGGCGCCTGTCGGCGGGGGGTCGGCGTTCTCGGTCAAGCCAGGCGACCACCCCGCGATCTCCCCGAGGACGTTGATCGTTTGAGCCACGGTGATCGTACGCCGGGAACCCCGCCGCGCACCATGCCGCGCACCATGCCGAAGGCGGGCGCGCCGGCGGGACTACCTGCCGGTCATGCCGTCAGGACCCGCCGGTGCAGGTCGGTGACCACCTTGCGGGCCGATTCGAACGCGCCGTGCTGCCAGGCGATCTCGTGGCTGAGCCAGTCGCCGCTGAAATGAACCCTGCCCTGCGGCCGGTTGAGCAGCGCGTAGGCGGCGCCTCGGGACGGCCAGCCGATCCAGGCGCCCTCGATGTGCCGCTGGCGCCTCCACGCGATCGAGGCGGACGCGACGACATCCGCGCGGTATCGCGGACCATGGATCTCGGCTCCCTGGTCGAGAGCACGCTTCAGCCGTTCGGCGTGTGTGAGCGCGGCGTAGGCGTCGGCGTTCGCGCCGAAGTTGTAGTAGCCGACGACCAGCCCGCGCCTGCCGTGGTAGCCGTGCGACGGGTACCAGATCGTCGACAGGTCCAGGTCGGTGTTGGTGATGCCTCCGTAGATGCCCTCGTCGTTCTCCCACCACCGGTTGCCGTACTCCAGGCCGAGCTTGCCCGACGACGCGGGCACGGGCGTGCCGAGCGCCGCCTGCACGTCGGCTCCGAGGTTGTGCGGAATCCTGGCGAGGACGTGCGGCGGGAGCGAGGCGACGCAGTAGTCGGCCTCGATCACCTTGGCCCGGCCGTCGCGCGTGTACCGGATCTCCACGCCGTCCTGCAGGTTCGTGATCCGCGTGACCTCCGCTCCGGTACGGATGACACCGTGGCCCACGGCCTTCGCCAGCGCGCGCGGGATCGCGTCCATGCCGCCGACCGGCTGGAACATCAGCATCGCCTGGCTGTAGCCGAACTCGAAGGACAGGCTCCGGCCGACGCCGCTCGCGAAAACCTGCGACAGGGACGGCACCGGCCCCAGCGGAACCCCCTCGACATCGCCGGCGCCGGGATCGACGGTGTAGCCGCGCCGGCCCGTCCCCTTGTAGGCGAACCCGTCGGTCCTGCCGCCGATCGCGCCGAAGTCAGACAGGAAGGACAGCAGCCGTTCCTTGTCCGTCGTGGTGAGCCGCTGATCGAGTGCCCCGGCGTCGGTCGCCTTGGCGAGCAACTCGGAGACGTACCCGTACACGTCCGCCTTCGCCGTGCGCCAGCGGACCGGTGCCGTCATGCCCGCCGACTCGTTGTAAATGTAGGCCTCGGCGTTGGAGTTGGTGAAGACCTCCAGGGGGACGCCCAGCTCACGGCAGTAGTCCATGGTGGTCATCCACTGGGCGATGCGCGCCGGCCCGGCGTTGAAGTACACGTCCTTGCCGAAGCGCACCGGCTGGGCGGCTCCGCCCATCTCCTCCAGCCGGTCGCCGCCGCGCAGCGTCCGGTTCCGGCCGCCCACCCGGTCCTGTGCCTCGAGCACGGTGCAGGCGTATCCGGCCTTGCCCAGCTCGTAGGCCGCCGTCAGCCCCGCCACGCCCGCCCCGAGGATGACGACGCTCGCGGCGGCGCGCCCCGTCAGATGGAAATCGGCCGGGCACAGAGGCTGGAACGGCACGCGCGTCGCCGCCTCGGCGCCGGGCGCGAGCCCGAGCGCTCCCATCGTGGCGAACATCGCCCCGGCGCCGCCCGTAGCGCCGATCATCGTCAGGAAACCGCGCCTGCTGTACGCCTCGGACTCCGCCGGTCTCGGCAAGGCACACCTCCAAGATCTTGTGCAGAGTCTTCGATCACCTCATTTCCGGCTAGTTCGGGTTATGTGCAGTTTTTGTTTCATTCACCGGACAATTGAGGCACGACGGCCGACCAGCGCGAGCAGGCGGTCGAGCGGCGGCGCACCTTCGGGGACCCCGATCGCCGGGGCGAACGCCGGCCTCGGCCGGTCGGAGTCGAGCCCGTCCGGGATGAAGGCGGCCACCGCCAGCGCGTGCTCGACGAGGTCCGCGTCGGGACGGTAGGAGACGCCGATCGACTGCGCGACGTCCCAGCCGTGCACGACGCAGTCCAGCATGTGCATGCCGAGCGCGACCTTGCCGGAGAAACGCCCGAACTCCCTGATCTCCAGCTCGCGGTCGAGCACGGCGTCGTCGGCGAAGGCCTTGGCGAATCGGCCCACCGAATCCACGTACGCGGCGTACGGGTCGTCCCCGAGCTCTCCCCGGTTCCATGAGCCCAGGTCGCCGCTCGCCCCGGACGCCGCGGCCGCGAAGCCGAGGTTGTCGCTCACCTGGTGGCGGATCAGCCCGTACAGCGTCCAGTCCGCGCACGGGGTCGGCAGGTGGAGCCGATCGCCGTCCACCTGGGCATTGACCGTGCCCAGCGTGTCGGCTGCTCGGTGGTCGAGTTCTCTGATGTCCACGTGCTCGACGCTAGGAGGGGCAGAGGCGCAGGAGAAGAGCCGAAATCGGCGAATCACACTGGTCCGATCTAGGGTCGGGGCGTGGACTTCCACGTGACGCTCAGCGGCCGGGGCGACCTGGGCGGGCAGATCTATCGCCGGCTCAGAGCGGCCGTGCTGGACGGGCGGCTGCGGCCGGGCCAGGCGCTGCCGCCGTCCAGGGAACTGGCCCGCCGTCTCGAGGTCTCCCGCAACACCGTGACCGGGGCGTACGACCGGCTGGTGGCCGAGGGGTTCGCCGAGAGCCGGATCGGCGCCGGCACCTTCGCACGACGGGGTGAGCCGGCCCGCGCCGGTGAGCGCGACGCGCCCCCGGCCAGACCGGTACGGCCGAGGGCGCTCTGGGCCGGGCTGACGGTGCCGACCACCCGTTTCCTCGACGACGCCCCTGAGTTCGACCTGCGGGCCGGGATCCCTGACCTGCGGCTATTCCCGTACGAGGCGTGGCGGCGGCTGACCGGTCGCGAGCTGCGGAGGGCGGCGATGGGCACGGGCATGCACGGTGACCCGGCCGGGCACGCCGGGCTGCGCGCCGCGATCGCCAGGCACATCGGCCTTTCCCGAGCCGTACGGGCCCGCGCCGACGATGTGT
>NZ_JABVEB010000012.1 GCF_014323665.1 Actinomadura sp. HBU206391
CCAGTGAATCCGCGCATCAGCCTGATGCCCACGGGACCGAAAACACGATCGAGCCAGGCATAGCAAACCTCGGCCAGCCATGACTGCGACACCCATGGCTCACCCGATGCGGTGAAGGAGTAGAGGTCGCGCCTCGGAATCCCGTGCTCCAGGATCCAGTGCCCGGTCTTGAGATGCCAGAGGAACGAGTTGTCGATGAGCGAGCCGAGTTGGACGAGCCAGGCGCCGACCCCGATCGCGACGGTGAACAGCGCCGCGACGCCGGGGGAGGGCAGGGAGAGCAGGGCCCCGAACCTATTGCCGGGTGCTTCCGGACGATCGTCCCCCGTCGCGTCCTCTGCGTCGGCCGACAAGCGTGGTCTGAGAAGGGAACGCACTAGGACCTCTTCGTAACGCTATGGCAGGAGGGGATCAGGATGCGGGCTCGGCCGGCGAATTCCCCGAGCGGTCCCGCGCAGGCGAATGTCCGAAGGCCGGCGCGCCTTCGAACTCCGGCCGTTCGGTCTGTCGGATTTGGGCCCGAGCTTGGGCCTTGGTCTGGGCCCTGTGGCCCAACGGCCCACAAACGGCCTGCCGCCCTGACGCGTGGCGGTCCGATGGGCGGCATTCCGCGCTCACCTCATCGGGCGGACGGACAGGCCGGGTCGTACCAGATGACCCACCAGGTCCCGTTGCCCTGGGCTCGTTTGAACTGCCAGCCGGGTGGGCGCTCCGGCCAGGTGTCCTGGGCCAGGATGCCGGCGGGCCAGACGACGACGGCCGCGCACACCCCTGGCCCGGGGGGGCCTTGTCGCGAGTCGAACCACTCGGCCTTCGTCCACGAGACCGCGAAGGCGATCCGGGAGACGACCAGCGAGGGAACGTGCACTTCGGTGAGCAATCGGCGGTCGAGCACGACCCCGCCCGTCGGGCCGCCGGGAATGGACGGAATCGGTTTCGCGCGTGGCGCGGCCAGAACGCCGATCAGTACGGTCATGGCGCAGAGGTTGACCACGAGCAGCGCGGTGAACAACTTCTGGACCCCCCAGCGCCGAAGTCCCCACCACATGACCAGCAGGGCGCACGCGACCGCCGTGGTGACGGGCATCCGCAGTTTGTCGTAGCTGCCGCCGAGCAGACCTACCTCGGGGAAGTCCCAGCCGATGAAGTCATGGGTACGCAGGCGGCTTCCCGCATAGACGGCGACCCAGAGCGCGGCTCCGCAGATCAGGGCGACGGCAGCGAGGATCTCTCGTCCGCCCGCCTTCTTCCGCACCACCACGGCCAGGCCGATGAGCATGTACACGAGGGCCAGGCCGGCGAGATACCGGCCGTAGGCGAAGTTGCCGACGCGGTGCTCGTCGGGCAGTGCGGCCGTGGACGCGTAGGCCGTACCGATCGTGACCAGGAGGAGGACGCCGACCATGATGCGGTCCTCCCGAGGCGTGCGGCCACGGAACAGCACCGTCACTACCGTGATCAGCCCCAGCGCTCCAAGCCCCCAAGTGCCTGCGGTCATCGCCCAGACCTGCCCGACTCCACCCGATATGGCCCACATCTGTCCATCGAAAGCGGACAGGTGCGCCCGCAGAACAGCGCTGAGGTCCAGTGGGCCGTCCGGGTACAGCGCATCCGCCAGGCGAGAGTTGAGTGTGAGCGCGGCTGCGGACGTGCCTGCGATGATCGCCAAGCCCAGCAAGGCGGAGGGCCTTGCCCGACCCCTCACCAGATAGGCGGCCATGACCAGGCCCGTCACCGCGACGACGACCGAACCCCTCAAATGCACCGCAAGGGCATAACCGGCGAGCGCGCCGACCAGTGCCGCGGCCGTCGGGGTCTCATGGCGTACGAATCGGTCCATGGCGAGCAGCCACCCCAACATGACCACGGGTAGCACACCGTCGGCCAGCGCGGTGAGCCCGAAGAACGTGGAGGCCGGGATGAGGGCCGCCGCCCACGCCAGGGGATAAGCGTGCAGACTGCGCAAGCCGCAGCGCACCAGCATGAAGTAGGCCAACGGGAAGATGCCGGCACTGACCAGTGCGGTGATGATGCGGGCGCCCCGGTAGACGACCTCGGGGTCGCTGCCGAACAGATACGCCGGAACCAGTAGCAGGGAATAACCGCCCTGGTAGAGCGTGGAGCCGGACAGGTCGGCGACCGGCCCGCCGGCCAGCCAGCGGGCGGCCACGAGGTAGCCGCTCTCGTCCGGAAAGATGATCGGTGCGTCCTGCCACTGCGAGAGGATCAGCCGAACGATCACTTGGGACGCCCAGCCGAGGACGAGGAGCCACGGTCCCCACAGGAAGGGGCGGGACGGAGGGGAACTCGGCTGGGTTCGTGGTCGCTCGGTGGCAATCAACCCTGTCACGATGCCACCGTAAACCAGGTGAACTCCGCCCGTGGTCACGCGGTGAATTCGGGGTCCCACCTGCTTGAGGCCGGAATTGGGCCCTAGGGCCCTGTGCGAAATTACCGGCGTGCTCTAGTGTCGCAACGGGTCTATTCTGGTTCGAGTCTGCGGCGGTGGGGTAATGAGACTGGCGCGTTATCGGGATGCCGGGCGCGACAAAGGTTCGACGCAGATCATCATGCTCATGGCGATGGTGTGCGCGTTCGCTCTGACGCTGATGGCCGTCCAGGTCGCCCAGGCCAATGACATGCGGACGAAGGCACAGACGGCGGCGGACGCGGCCGCCATCGGTGCGTTGACGCCGTTGCGGGACGAGGCCGTGAGCCTGGCGCAGGACGGCCGTATGCCCGGTATCGGGCTGTGGATGGTCGTTCCTGACAACGACGTGGACGACCCCGTCTACAACAAGGCCGCGCGGACGTACGCCAACCGCAACCACGCGGACCTCGCCGGAAAGGTGAAGGTCTCCGGCAGCATGGGTTACACCATGAAGGCCAGTGTGCAGACCAAGGACTGCGTCATCAAGGACCCGGACAAGCTCACGGCGAAGGAGCGGGACGACCTCGCGCACAAACGCAATATCTGCACCGACAACGAGGGCAACGTGGGGATCCCCGAAGGCAGGGGGACGGCGACCGCGATCGCCCAGTTGAAGATGCCGACTTGCAAATTCCGGTACCAGGTCGTCAATGACCCGGCGCCACTCCCCCCGGGCGAGGAGCCCGAGGGCGACGCGATTCCGGTGGAACTGAAGTGTGACGGCAAGACCGTGTGGGAGATAGGCCGGACCATCCCACGCTCGCAAATCATCCCGGTCTTCAAAATCCGCCTGGTCGCCAAGGAGGACTCCACTCCTTACACGGGCATTCCCATGCCCGACAACTACTCGAACTGGAACGGTGAGCTCCCGCCGCTGCCCGAGAACGCCTCTGACCTGGTGAAGAAGATCATCGCCTTCGCGTATTCGAAGGTCGGGATGCCGTACGTGTGGGGTGGCGAGTCCGACGCCGAGGGCGGCTACGACTGCTCTGGAATCATCTACGCCGCCTATCTGTCGGCCGGTGTCTCCATCCCTCGCACGACGTTCGGCCAATGGCCGTTCGGCGTCCAGGTCCCCGCGGGGAGCGAGCAGCCTGGGGACCTCGTCTTCTTCAGCTCGGGGCCGAACAACGGCCCGAACAGCCCTGGGCACGTCGCGCTGGTGGTCGACCCGGCGAAGAAGATCGCCGTCGAGGCCAGCTGCACCAACTGCGGGCCGATCAGGCCGAAGTCCTACGCCGGTCGCAATGTCGTGGGCTTCACCCGCCCGCTCGCCCGGTTCGGCAAGGAGTAACCCGCCGGGGTGGGGCCGCCGGACGCCAGACGGATCGCCGGCGGTCCCGTCGTCATGGGCAGCGCGTTTCTGACGGCGCACGGCCAGGCCCACCATTATGTGTAAGGCCGCATTTTGTGCGGCGATTATGGTCGTCTCTTGCGGTTCGGTCACTTGCGGCATTTCCTGCCTTGAAGACCTGTGAATTGCGGCGACTCTCGTCATTTGGAATGGCTTGAGAGAGTGCAACAGGCGGGCGTACGCCGCGGGCCGGAGACCGTGCGGCACGGTGCTCCGCGGTTGGAACGGCGGGGGTCGGCGCCAAGTGCTCGACCGCGGATCAGATGGGTCTTCCGGCCCAGGTTTCAGGCCTGACCGACGGCCGGGCGACCGTCGGGTGAAGAGTAGGGAAATAGCCTCTGACCTGCGAAGAAAGCAGTTCCGGGTTGGGCCTGGGGTTGGGCCCTCGGGCCCATCCGCAACGCCTGAGTGCCGTGTCAACCTCCTGGCGTGTTCCTTTTCACGCGCGTGGCGGTGAACGGGCGGATCCCCGCTGACCGTGGCGCCGGACCGGTCGAGTACCTGGCTGTCGTGCTCTTCATTGCGATAATTGCCGCTGCCCTTCATCTGTCCGGGGTCGGGGGTGGTGTCGCCCGTTACGTATCAGCGGCCGTATGTGAGGTCGGAAAGAATGGCGGGCTGGTCGAGCGTTGTGAGCCGGTGGGGCCTGATCCCGCGTTGCCGCCCGGGCAGCCAGTGGTGCTGCGACCGGAGAATCCCTGCTATGGGAGCATCGAGAACGACTACGGCGAACTGACGGCCACCATTCCGGTTCGCTATATCGACGTCCGGGGCGGCAGCCGGATCGGTTATCAGATCCGCAAGATCGTGAAACCGGGCCAGCCGGACAAGTGGCAGGTCCAGATCTATGGTTGGGGTGAGCTGTCGGCGGCGACGCCGGGAGTGCCCGAAACGCAGCTCGAGTCCGATGACCCGCTCGGCATCGACCCGAGAAAGCTCGAGCTTCCGGCCGGGATCTGGATCGGTGGCAACCTCACGCTGGGCGACACCTACGAGTTCGACAGCGAGAAGGAGGCCACCGGTTTCCCGTGGGAATATGCGGAGAAACGTCTTAGGCAGTTCGGCGATGCGGTCATCAGCTCGCATCCGGTGACCGGCCCGCTGGTGGGTCTCGCCAAGCACCTGCCGTGGGTGGGCGATGACATCGAGAAGGTGCTTGAGGGCGATCCGCTGCCGCCGAGAAAGGAATGGTCGCTCGAGGCGGGGCCGACCGGAGGCTTCACCGGGAAGATGAACATCTTGAAGGTGGGCGGATCGCTCGGGATGCGCGGTTGGCGTCTGCTCGGAGTCCGCCATGCCGCCAACGGGGAGTCCACGTTCACGGTCAGGGACTCGGGAGAGGTGGAGCCCTCGATCATCATCGACCTTGGAACGCTCCTGCCGCCGAGTGTGCGCAATCGGTTCAACGGCAAGGTGAACGAGGGGATCGACGAACTCGAGAAGCTGGCGGCGAAGAAGTTCGGTGCCGGGTTCAGGCTTCCGGCGAAGATGCGCGAGCACTTGAAGAAGAACTGGCCGGACCTCGGGGTGACCGCCAAGGCCAAGGGAACGATCACGTACCAGGTCACCATGGACCGCAACGGTGATCCGGTGAGGTTCACCAAGCTCGTGGACACTCAGCTGAACTGGTACGGGCGCCTCGCGGACAAGGTGAGCACGAAGAACCAGCGCAAAGAGGTCGCCGGCAACCTGCTGGTGCCGCTCGGAGGCCATCGGACCATCGAGCAGAGCACCCTCGGACTGAACGACTCTGCGAACCTGCGGGCCGTACAGGACTTCGGCCTGTACGCGCCGCTGGGAGTCGGCGCGGAGCTGACGCCGGCCGCGGACCGGCTGCGGGAGCGGTTCGAGGCGGCCGGCACCACGACCCGGCAGAGCTACGACTCGGATGCGGGCAACGTCAAGATCAGCGGAAACGCGGCGAGCAGACGCGGCAGCGTCCTCGGCGAGCTGAAGCTCGAAGTGGAGGACAACAGGCTCTCCGGCGCCGAGATCTGGGAGAGCGGGAAGGGGTGGGTGCCATGGACCGCCTGCCACGGTTGACCGCCATGGCTCTGGTCCACATAGGGCACGAGAGTGCCCGCACGCAATGGTGTCGATGGACAACATTCAGTCGCTGCGACAGGGGAATCATCACATATGAGAACGTTGCGAGGTGTGGTGAGCAGAACACTGTTTAAGCAGTTGTCACCACATGTTAACAGCATGTGAACTCTTTGGGCCCTTAAGTCCATTAGGTCCGATTTTGGGCCTATGGGCTCATCCCCACAGTTCACGTGCGTGTAAGCATGCGTTCTGTGTGGAAAATGGTCGCGAAGCCAGCGCGCTGGTGGCGGGGTAGTGAGCGTGGTGCCGGAGCCACCGACTACCTCGTGGTCCTGCTACTCATCGCCGTTCTGGCCGGGGCCATCGCGGTGTCACCGGCCGCGGGCGGTGTCCGGTCCGGTATCGAGAAGGCGATCTGCAGGGTCGGGCAGGCGGGCGGGCTTCAGAAGGAATGCGAGCCCGCCGGGGACAAGCCCCCTCCTCTCGTCGCGGTCGATCCGGACATGCCCACGGCCAACTGCCTGACCGACATCGATTACGAGTACTTGGAGAACACCACCTCGGCCAGATTGAAGCGCGTCGACATTCTGACCGATGGGGGCGGTCAGATCACCCTCCGGCGCTATGTCCAGGGCAACGGCAAGCCCGATCTCTGGCAGGTCTGGGACATGGGGTGGTCGGACGCCGGTGTCGGCACCCCGGGTGAGAACAAGTTCAAGGCCGGCATCTGGGCGGCGATCGCGGGCTCCAACACCGAGATCTACAACTTCACCGACGAGAAACAGGCCAGGGACTTCTACGAGCAGTTGAAGGACTACCGCCTCGGGAACTGGTTCAAACTCGCGGTCCGGACCAATCCCATCAGCGGTGCGGTCGTCCGGCTCGGCAGTTGGATGTTCGGTGACGGCGTTGACGAGTTCTGGGGCGGTAAGGAACCTGATCGCAAGCCCTCCCAGGAGGTCTACGACGGCGGCCTGTGGTTCGGCGGGTTCAATGACGTCGCGCTCGGCAAACTGCCGTTCTCGATCGTGGGCAAGGACTGGGGAACCGCTTCGGGCGGCGTCTGGAAGGACAACGACACGGGGGAGACCACCTACTACCTCCAGGGCAGTGACCAGCTCATGGAGTCGCTGGAGATCGACATCGAGAGGGCGCTCAAGGCTCTCGGACTCGATAAGAAGACGACTGCGAACCTGAACAAGGCCATGGACTGGATGGAACAGCAACTGAGCAAGCAGCTCGGGACACCCATTAAGTTCCCTGATGGCCTGCGCAGGGGGCTGGCGACCGACAGCGGCGTCGGGGTGGGCCTCCGGGGGACGATTTCGCGATGGTACGGCCTCACCGTCGACAAGAACGGAAAGCCGGTGAGCTTCGTACAGCTCGACGATGTACAGGGCTCGTGGCATTTGCGAGGCGACATCAGCGTGGGTCCTCTGGGCTTTTGGTACCAGAACTCCATGGACGGCGTCCGGTGGCGGACCACGAAGACGCTGGACCTCACCGATCCGAAGCAGATGGGCGCCCTCTCGCTGGTCCTGAGGCAGGCGGGGCAGGGCGCGGGGGGAACCATCGTCGCCCCCTTCCTCTTGGACGAGCTCTTCGACAAGGGACTTGGGACCATGGGCAAGGTCGACTATGACTACGAGGTGACCACGGCCAATCCCAACCTGAACGCCGGCATCGGCGCAATGAGCTTCGAGTGGGAGGGCGGAAGCAGCAAGGCGACGAGCGCCCAATACTTCAAGCCGGACGTCGGATGGGTGCCGTGGGAAAAATGCGGTCTGTGACAGGTACGGCGATACAGATGACGATGAGGGTGCGGACGCTGGCGGCCGCGGTGGCGTGTGCGGCGGTGCTGGCCGGCTGCTTCGCGGGCGACCCCGAAAGAGCCACCCCGGCCGGTTTCGTCCGATACCGGGGTGAGGGGTACACGTTCGCCTACCCGGCCGGATGGACGCTTCGGCGCGCCACCGACGAGCGCGGGCACCAGCTGCTCCACATCGATGGTCCGGACGTCACGCCCGGGGTCTCACTGGGCCAGGTGTCGGTGGGCCGGGAGAGGCCCGCCAAGCTCCCGTTCGAGGAACAGCTGGGGCAGTATCGCGCACTGAGCGTCATGTCGGGCCGCAAGGTCAGTGTCGACCGTGAGGTGAAGGTCAGCGGAGCCGAGCGGGCGCATCGGTTCGAGGCCGTTCAGCCCGTCAGGACGAGTGGGGGCCAGCCGGCTCAGCTGCAGATCATCGACATCTATGTGCTGACCGAGGACAGGACACTGCTGGACTTCGTCGTCCGCGCACCGGAGGGCGGCGCCGCCACCGCCCGCCTTCCGGAGGTGCTCGCGTCGTTCCAGGTGAGACCCGTGGAGAGAGGACAGGGATGAGCAAGCGAGGGACCGACCGCCGGAGGGTCGCGGCGGCGGTGGGACTGACCGTGGGCGTGGCACTGGCCGGAGTGACCGTCGCCGTCGTCGTCGTGGTCATCGTGAGCGGGACCGCCACCGAGTTCGCGCTGTCGGACGGTTTCTTCTGGGCATCCGCCGTAGCCGCGGTGTTCGTACAACTGCTCGTCGGGACGCTCGCCGGGCGGCTGGCTGCGCCCCGGCTGCGCCGTGCCGGGGTGACCGAGGGCTTGCCGCGCTACGCACTGGCCGCGGCCGGGCCGGCGACGGTCTCGCTGCTGGCCAGTCTGCACCCGGTGGAGGGGATTCCACCGGTGCCCGGAGTCCTTCTGCCGGTCGTCGCCGCGGCGGGCGGCGCCGCGATGGGCGTGCGCTGGGCCGCGGGCCGCCGGTATCGGAGCGGGGCGGCCGTCAGGTACTGAGTGTCCGGCGGCTGAACCCCATGGCGTCTCGGCGAGCGATGGACGACGGTCCGGTGAACAGTCGGCGATCGGTCGCGGCACCGTCCCCCGGCCGACTTACGATCTTCCCGTTGGGTCCGATGGCTCGTGTCGCCGCCGGCCGTTCCGCAGCGGAACGGGGCGAGTGGGGTCGCAGGTGTGCGGGAGGCAGGGGTGGCCGCGTGGGGCCGATTGGCGGCGGTCGTCTGCGCCATCGCGGCGGTGCTGCCGTCGGGGTGCTCTTGGCGTGACGCTCCACCCGGGACTCCGCCGGGTTTCACGGAATACCGCGGTGACGGTTACACCTTCGCCCACCCGCGGCAGTGGACGGTGGCCCGCACGGTGGACGAGCGCGGCGTTCCCCTCATCGGAGTCAACGGCGAGCAGGGCGTGAACGGGACGGTTCGCGGGCAGGTCATCGTGTCCCGTCGCGACGGGTTCCAGGGATCGATGAAGGACATGCTGGTCCAGGCCAGAGCCCTCAGTCTCGTCGGCGGCCGCCGGATCCTCAGTGAGAAGCCGACCCGGGTTCACGGTGCGCGTGAGGCGCGTGCGGTCGAGGCGGTGTACGGCGAGCAGGCGCCGGACGGGGCGCAGGTCGAGATCCGCAGCGTGGACGTCTACGCGTTGACCGGCAAGGGCACGATGCTCGACTTCACCGTGCGTGCGATCCGCGCGGACTTCGACGCCGTCGGTCTGCCGAAGGTCCTCGCCACCTTCCGGGTGGCGGAGTGAGCGTCGCCAGGGCGGTCGCCTGGGGCGCGCTCGTCATGCTGCTGGCCCTCGTGCTGCTGCTGGTGCTCACCCTGGCGCTGGTGGTGGCGGCCCCTGACGCCGTTCTCGGCGACGGGTTCTCCTGGACGGCAGGCATCGGCGGCACCGCCGTCATCACGGCGTCCGCCGCGGCCGCGGGACGGATCAGCGCCGGCCGGCTACCCCTCGACGTTCCGCGGCTGCCCTGGGCCCTGCTGGGCCCGGTCGCGGCGGCGACGCTGCTCGCCGGGCTTCCCGCGGCAGCGCAGGGATCGTGGGGCGGGGCCGTGTTGTACGAGGTCGCGACGCTCGGCGGCGCGACGATCGGTGCCCTGACCGTCGGCTCGCGCTCGCGAGCCGGGCGGTGAGAAGACACACCTCGGGCCCAAGGAGGGCCCAGAGAAAGGGCCTAGAGATGGGCCGGAGTTGGGCCCTACAGGGCCCTGAAGCAGGCCCAGTCCGGGCCGGGGAGTAGGTCTTATCCGTGGGTCCTGCTGGGCCCGGTTTTGGGCCCCGTGTTGGGCCCAGGCGGGCCCACTGTGGGCCCAAGCCGCGACGGGTCGGTGAGCCGTTCTTCGATCTGTGATGCCCCAGTGCATGAATGGTCGAGACGATCTCGCCGCCATCGCGTGCCTGTGGCCAGGTTCACACTCCTGACCTGTCTGTTGTCCGTGTCACAGTGACAGGCTAGTGCCCTAACGTTGGCCTGTTACGAACATGTGTACGGCTTGTAGCCGCGGCGCGACGACGGCAGGCTGTGCGTCACCCTCGGATGACCCAAGGCGTTGCTGGTGCGGCGTCCCCTGCGGTAAGTGGAAAGGTCCCCGATGACCCAGGCACAGGAGCGCGAGAAATGAGCGCTGTGCAGGCGCCGATCACCAAGGATCGAGCCCAGATCAAGGAGCGCACGCTCCGTACGGACAACTGGCGCAAGACGCCGATCATCACCTTTGTGATCTTCACGAGCTGGGTGGTCTACGCCACCGTGCGAGCGATGATGGGCAAGTGGTACTGGGTGGAGGAGTACCACTATCTGACGCCCTTCTACTCACCGTGCGTGAGTGAGAGTTGCGTTCCGGAGGCGGCCGAGTTCGGCACGTTCCTTCCGAAACTGCCGTTCTTCGTCCCCTTCGCGGCGATCTCTCTGCCGTTCCTCCTCCTCTTCCGGTTGACGTGCTATTACTACCGGAAGGCCTACTACCGCTCGTTCTGGGCGGCGCCACAGGCATGCGCCGTGCGCGAGCCGCACGCCAAGTACACCGGTGAACGGCGTTTTCCGCTGATCGGGCAGAACCTGCACCGCTACTTCTGGGCGGCGGCGTTCCTGATCTCGCTCATCAACACCTGGGACGCGATCAAGGCATTCCACGGCAAGGACGGCGGATTCGGCATCGGGCTGGGCACGCTGATCCTGGTCACCAACGTGATCCTGTTGTGGGCCTACACCCTGTCGTGCCACTCGTGCCGGCACGTCGTGGGCGGTCGGCTCAAGAACTTCTCCAAGCACCCCGTCCGCTACTGGGCGTGGACCCAGGTCTCGAAGCTCAACGAGAAGCACGGGCTCTTCGCGCTGATCACGCTGGGCTCGCTGGTGGTCGCGGACCTCTATGTCGCGCTGGTGTCCGGCGGTGCGATCTCCGACTTGCGAATCTTCAACTAGGGGTCATGATGACCGACATCGAAAGGCACCAGTACGACGTCGTCGTCATCGGTGCGGGCGGCGCGGGACTGCGTGCCGCCATCGAGGCCCGGATGCAGGGCAAGAAGACGGCGATCATCTCGAAGTCGCTCTTCGGCAAGGCGCACACGGTGATGGCCGAGGGCGGCGCCGCCGCCGCCATGGGCAACGTCAACGCCAATGACAACTGGAAGGTGCACTTCCGCGACACGATGCGCGGGGGGAAGTTCCTGAACAACTGGCGGATGGCGGAACTGCACGCCAAGGAGGCGCCGGACCGGGTCTGGGAGCTCGAGGCGTGGGGCGCGCTGTTCGACCGTACGAAGGACGGCAAGATCAGCCAGCGCAACTTCGGCGGCCACGAGTATCCCCGCCTCGCGCACGTGGGCGACCGCACCGGCCTGGAACTGATCCGCACGACCCAGCAGAAGATCGTCGCCCTGCAGCAGGAGGACCACGCCGAGTTCGGCGACTACGACGCCCGCATCAAGGTGTGGGCCGAGACCACGGTCACCCGGCTGCTGAAGGACGGTGACAAGATCGCCGGAGTCTTCGCCTACGTGCGCGAGACCGGCAAGTTCGTGGTGATGGAGGCGCCCGCGGTAGTGCTGGCCACCGGCGGCATCGGCAAGGCCTTCAAGGTCACGTCGAACTCCTGGGAGTACACCGGCGACGGCCACGCGCTCGCGCTGCTGTCCGGCGCGACCCTGCTCAACATGGAGTTCGTGCAGTTCCACCCCACCGGGATGGTCTGGCCGCCTTCGGTGAAGGGCATTCTCGTCACCGAGTCGGTCCGTGGCGACGGCGGGGTGCTGCGCAACTCCGAGGGCAAGCGGTTCATGTTCGACTACGTGCCGGACGTCTTCAAGAACCAGTACGCCACCACCGAGGAGGAGGGCGACCGCTGGTACACCGACGCGGACAACAACCGGCGCCCGCCCGAGCTGCTGCCTCGGGACGAGGTGGCCAGGGCGATCAACTCCGAGGTGAAGGCCGGACGCGGATCGCCGCACGGCGGCGTCTTCCTCGACGTGTCGACCCGGATGCCGGCCGACGAGATCATCCGCCGGCTGCCGTCGATGCATCACCAGTTCAAGGAGCTGGCCGACGTCGACATCACCGCTGAGCCCATGGAGGTGGGCCCGACCTGCCATTACGTCATGGGCGGGGTGGAGGTCGACGCCGACACCGGAGCCGCGGCGGTCCCCGGGCTGTTCGCCGCGGGGGAGTGCTCGGGTGGTATGCACGGCTCCAACCGTCTCGGCGGGAACTCGCTCACCGACCTGCTGGTCTTCGGGCGGCGTGCCGGTTCCGGCGCTTCGGAGTACGTCGACGCGCTTGGCGAGGATCGGCCTGTCGTGTCAGAGGACGACGTCGCCGCCGCGTCGGCGGAGGCCCTCGCCCCCTTCGAGCGCGAAGGCGGCGAGAATCCCTACGCCGTGCACGCCGAGCTCCAGCAGACGATGAACGATCTCGTCGGCATCATCCGCAAGGAGGAGGAGCTCGAGGAGGCGCTCGAGGCCCTGGTGAAGCTGCGTCAGCGGGTGGCCGCGGTGTCGGTCGAGGGCGGCCGGGGCTATCACCCGGGCTGGCACCTCGCACTCGACCTGCGGAACATGCTGCTGGTGTCCGAGTGCATCGCCAGGGCGGCGCTGGAGCGCCAGGAGAGCCGTGGCGGGCACACCCGCGACGATCATCCGGGGATGTCGGCCGAATGGCGCAAGGTCAACCTGATCTGCCGGCTGGCCGGCGAGTCGGTCGAGCTGCAGCGAAAGCCCGGCGAGCCGATGCGCGAGGACCTGATCGCCCTCTTTGAGACCGACGAGCTGAAGAAGTACCTCACCGAGGACGAGCTGCCCAAGGAGCAGGACGCATGAGCTACGAGGCGAAGTTCCGGATCTGGCGCGGTGACGGGGGCGAGGGAGCGCTGCAGGACTTCAGCGTCGAGG
Source organism: Actinomadura sp. HBU206391 (assembly GCF_014323665.1). Classification (GTDB taxonomy): domain Bacteria; phylum Actinomycetota; class Actinomycetes; order Streptosporangiales; family Streptosporangiaceae; genus Actinomadura_C. The sequence continues at coordinate 13,053 of NZ_JABVEB010000012.1, forward strand.
TCAACGAGGGCGAGGTCGTCCTCGACATCATTCACCGGGTCCAGGCGACGCAGGCGCCCGACCTCGCAGTGCGCTGGAACTGCAAGGCCGGCAAGTGCGGATCGTGCTCGGCCGAGATCAACGGCATGCCACGGCTGCTCTGCATGACCCGCATGTCGACGTTCGCCCAGGACGAGACGGTGACGGTGACGCCGGTCCGCACCTTCCCGGTGATCCGCGACCTGGTCACCGACGTCAGCTTCAACTACGAGAAGGCGCGGCAGGTCCCCTCGTTCGACCCGGGTGACGTCAAGCCGGGCGAGTTCAGGATGAAGCAGCAGGACGTCGAGCGCTCGCAGGAGTTCCGCAAGTGCATCGAGTGCTTCCTGTGCAACAACGTCTGCCACGTCATCCGCGACCATGAGGAGAACAAGCCGGAGTTCGCCGGGCCGCGCTTCCTCATGCGGGTGGCCGAGCTGGAGATGCACCCGGCCGACGTGGCCGACCGGCGCGAGATCGCGCAGGAGGACTTCGGGCTCGGGCTGTGCAACATCACCAAGTGCTGCACAGAGGTGTGCCCGGAGCACATCAAGATCACTGACAACGCGCTGATCCCGATGAAAGAACGGGTGGTCGGCCGCCGGTACGACCCGGTCGTCTGGCTCGGCTCCAAGCTGGGCATCGTCCGGAAGGGCCAGGACACCCCGAAGGCCTGAGGCGCGCGAACGCCGAGCCCCGGCCGGGCCGTCTCGGCCGGGGCTCGGCGCCCTTCCCCGCGGTACGCCCGCCCGCCGTCAATTCAGCGGCAGGCGGGCTATCTCTCTTTCGTGTTCCCAGTCATGGGAGTAGTTCTTCGCATATATCTTCGAAGCCCCCTTCTTCAGCCCGTCCACCGCCTCACCGGTCATGATCGCCTTCTTGATCCGCCGGATGCCGGCAGCCGTGCCGATCAGGTACCGCTCCAACGGGGTCACAGGTGGCCGTCCCATCTTCTCGCGGGCCTTGTTCTCCCGCTCGACGGCGTGCTCATAAGTGCTCTCGAACAGACGCTGATACATCTTGTCCGGCACGGTCTTCGGCGGCCGGACGCTCTGCAGCTGGCGGTTGGCCTTGGCCGCTATCGCATAGGCCGTGGCCTCCTCCTCGATTGACGCGCTGACGAACTCGTCGCGTCCCATCGTCCTCCAGTCGGGGGCGTGGCGGTTCCTGGCGTGCTGGACCTCGTGCACGACGGTACCGGCGATCTCATGGGACGGCAGCCCGGAGTACTCCAGCGTGATCGTGTTGGAGTTGTCGTCATAGAAGGAGCCGCGCAATTCATCGAAGAAGATCTGAACGGCGTTCTCGCGTGCCCAGGCCAGTGTCTGCCGTCCGAGCGGGGTCTCGTTCAGTGCCCGCTCGACGGGAGGCCATTGGGCGTCGGGCGAGAGGGGCTGCGCGGGCCGCGTCACGAGGGTCCTGGGTCTCGAGGCGGGCGCCGCCTTCGGAACGGCGGAGTCGAGCGCCTGCTGCGAGGTCCTTCCGCCGCATCCCTCGCCGGAGGTGAGCCGGCAGAGCGCGGTATCGATCCCGGTCGCGAGCTCAGTGGCGACGCCTGAGCCCGCTAAGGAGGCCGTAATAGCGCCGATCAGGACCACAAGCGCCAGATAGGAGATCGCGGATTCACCGCAGTCAGGCTGACACTTGATCACCGAGACAGGTTAAGCCGGTGCTGTGGAATCGGCCAGGGCCTTAAGGCTCATTGATGTGACTAATGCCAAGTGGCACGGTTTGGGCCTTTGGGCCCTGGTCGGACCACTGGGCCGAGGAATAAGGTCGTATCTACCTTGCGTTATCGCGATGCTCGCCGTCGATATCTGCCTCTCTCGGGATGAGTGCACGAGGAACTATCTCCGGCCATTGTTTTCAGCACTCGATGATGTGCATCGAAAGGAGCGACTGATTTCTCTCATGTGTCACGTTCAAGATACGGCCATAGGCAGTTGAGGGGCCGGTCTTGTCGTCGAAGGGCCGTGGCGGCGGGATGCCGTTGCCGGTACGTGTTGTTCGGGTGTTCTTGTATGTTTCCGCTGGTTTGACGTTTGCTGTGGCGGTGCAGGCATGGATTCTCACGGGCGGGGCGCGCGGGGCCGGGGCGGCGTTGTTCTTCGCCGTGCCGGCGGTCGCCTGTGCCTTGGCGGCGTGGCGGTCGGCGCGAGCAGGGCGATGGTCGTGGTGGACGGTCGTCGCGCTCGAGGTGTTCTACCTGGTGTGGCAGCTTGGGCGGTTGCCCGCGGGTGATCCGTCCGGGTTGGTCGGGGCGATGTTCCCGGTCGCGATCTTGGTTCTGGTGTTCCGGTCTCGGGCGTGGTTCGACCCCGCGGGGTGGCCGGAGTTTCGGGCGCTGCCGGGCCGTGCTGCGGTGGCCGTCCGGAACCGGATCCGGCGTGATCGTGGTGAGGCGGGTGTCGGTCACCTGGCGGTGGTGGTGCTCCTCGGGGCGATTGTGGCGATGCTGATGAACTCTGGGATCCCGGGTCGGTTGACGGGTGCGGCTCAGTCGGCGCTCTGCGAGGTCACCGGTGAGCGTTGTGAGGGGCGGGCGGCGTCGGGTGCTCCACCACCCGCCGCGGCGGGTGGCCCGGTCGGTTCCTCGCCCGCACCTGACGCCGGGTCGGCGCCTGGGTCGGATTCGTACATCACGCGGCAGGCCGCCAGGCAGCCACGGATTTCGGCCGACCGGGGAGGGATCACTCCGGGCGAGAACTATGCCGAGCCGCTCCGCTGTCCCGAGTGGGCGCAGAGGGCCTGTGATCTGGGCCAGGGGCTTTGGCTCGGTGTCGGCGACGCGGGCAACGGCATCGTCGACCAAGTGGATGATCTGGCGTGCTCGGTCTATATCCGCTGCGGTCCGGCGCGGTTCAGGGAGACCTGGGAGGGGTGGAGGGATCTTTTCACCACCAATCCGCTCGAGACTGCCAGGGCCATCTGGGATGAGTCCACCACTGACATCCGAAAAGACTGGAATGAAGGACGGGACGCGCGCGCCGCTGGTCGGGCCCTCCCTCTTGTTCTGGGCAGTGTCTTCGGTGGCAGGAGGCTTTTTCTCCCGGACATCGGAGGGAACCCCCGGGGGAGCCGGAGCGCCGCCGAGGCCGAGGCTGAGGGAGCAGGGGATTCCCCCGGGAGGTCCGAGCCCGCCCGCCCACGGCTCGAACACGTGCCTCTGCCGACAGCGGCCGCGCCGTTCCAGGCGCAGGCGCTCATCGGGTTGCTCGCTGGCGTCCTCGTCGAGGCGGAGGAGGCCGCACGCAGGGCGGCGGAGATACTGGCCGAAGCGAGAAGAGGCTATCCGGCAGGGAGTGATGAGCTCCGCCAGATAGAGAGCGATGCCACGCAAGCGGCGCGTATCGCGAGGCTCGCCAAGGCGCTCAACGCCATCGGTGCCCTGCGATCGTCCGAATATGAGCTCCTCAGGCAGCATGCCGTAAACGTGGAAATCGTCCAGCCTGGCGACCCGGAATGGGCCTCTACAACGGCTACCGGGTATGACGCCGGTCGCAATACGCTCGTGCTCAGGAAGGAATCCGACGGGCGGTCCGAGAGTGAGGTCTTCCGTGACTTCGTTCGGTACAAACTACCTAACCTGGAGCTTCTGCAGAGGAAGGTCTCATCGGTCGAGCCGCTGGACACCCTAGGCGTGAACGCGGCGTTCCTCGTCCGCTTCGAGGAGGGCGGCATGGGGGTCTACAAGCCCATCGAGGGCGAGCACGCCAAGGTCGACCGCAGCATTCCTCAGGGCGAGCTCGCCCGCCGTGAAGTCGCCGCGTTTCAGGTGGACAGGATGTTCGGGTTCGGCCTTGTCCCGACCACGAGACTATGGAAGGGGCCGCGGGGCGTCGGCTCGTTGCAGGAGTACGTGGAGAGCGCACCCCACGGCAGGCCGGCCGGGGAATATCAGCCCCCTGAACAGGACCGGATGGCGGCACTCGACTACATCATCGGCAACACAGACCGTCACAGGAAGAACTACCTCACGGCCCCCGGCGGGCGCCTGGTGGCGATAGATCACGGATACTCCTTCTCGGAAGAGAGTTCGACGGACTGGATTCAATCCGACTTTGTCCTGGAAGCGCTGGACCGGCCGCTCAGTCCCGAGGTGCTGGCCCGGATCCGGTCTGTGGATCCGGCCGAGTTCGGCAGAACGCTACGCGGATCGGACCTGAGTCAGGACGCGATCGACGGCGCGCTGGCGCGGCTCGAAGAGGTTCGGCGGCACGGCATGATCACCGGTGAGGCGTGGAAGGGGCGCATCTTCGATTCCGAGGGGGTTCTTCAAAGGCAGGCACTCCCGCAGAGTGGTGTGGTATCCCGCTTTGGTCACGTGAGTCCTAGCGCGGCGACGGGCCGGATTGCGGGCGTCGCGGCGTAGAGCCGCAATGACCGGTGCGCCAGTTGCGTGCGGGACACCTTCGCCCACGGGCGATCCCGTCCGACGCGCTGATCCCGATGAAGGAACGGGTGGTCGGCCGCCGGTACGACCCGTGGTCTGGCTCGGCTCCAAGCTCGGCATCGTCCGCAAGGGGCAGGACACCCCGAAGGCTTGATCATCAGTGGGCGTGCGCTCGGCTTGATTCACCCCGGGTGACCTGCCGGGTGCGCGCCCACCGATCTGCCTGATGCACGCCTGGGCCCGGAGGCCCGTGCGTCACTGCGACCGCAGGTCCCTGGGCCCTCGCTGTCCCCGCGGGCGTACTTATAGCGTCCTCTGTCGTACACGATCATCTGACCGGCGGCAGAGGTACCAGCATGACGGCCAGAACCCCGCGGCCGTCGCGCCGCAGTAGGTCGCGAAGCGACGCCGGATCCGGTCCGGTGGACTACGTCGCGGTCGTCTTCATCGTGGCCGCGATCACGGCCGTTCTCCTCGCGAGCGGTGTCGGCGCCTCCGTCGGGTCCGGTATCGAGTCGGCGGTCTGCAGAGTGGCGTCCGCCGAGTGCGACCGCGATGCCGCACGGGATTTGGGCGACGCAGGTGGCCCCGCCGGGACCGAGACCTCGCGGCCTGCCGTCGGCGGGGAACAGGGTGAGCGCCGCACCGACCCGTCCGAGGCGCCCTCGCCACCGACCGGCGGGCCCCTCGGGCGCGGCCAGTCCGACGGTCGCAGCGAGGCCGCCGCGGCGGAGATCCGCGAGTATCTCGAGGACGACTCCGCCTGGTACAAGCCGTGGACGTGGGGTGACGCCGAGCCGAAGCATCCCCGGGACGTTCTCGCCGACATGTCGGCCGGTGAGCTCGACGCCCTGTTCGGCGAGCTGAGCGACGACGAGACGAGGAGACTCCTGGCGGTCGACGGAGTGGCCGACCTCGTCAGGCTCTGCGCCGACCTCGACCTCCTCCAGCGCCTCGGGGACCGTGCCCCGGGCTCCATCGAGCCCGCTCTCGACGTCGTTCGCGAGAACGGTGAGAAGCCGAGCGATCCGGCCACCGGGTACGCGTACATCGAGAACGCGCAGTTGTACGGAGACTCGAGCGTGCCCGCGATGACCGACGTCACGCAGGGGGCCATCAGCAACTGCTGGTGGATGGCGAGCATGGCAGCCGTCGCGGGCACTGGAGACGGCCGCGACCTGATCAAGAACATGATCATCGAGAATCCCAATGGGACCTACACCGTCCGGTTCCCCGACGGCGACAATGTCACCATCACACCCTTCTTCCCGGTCAGAAGCGACGGCAGCCTGGTTTATGCCGACCCAGGGGACCCGCCGGTGGTGTGGCCGCTGGTATTGGAGAAGGCGCTCGCCGAGAAGGACGGTGGCTATGGCGCCACGCTCAATCGCAGCTCGGGCGAGGGCATGCAGATCATCACCGGGGAGTCCGGCTCGTCGCACAAGACCGGGAAGGTCAGCCGATCGCAGCTTCAGGGCTGGCTCGACGAAGGCGCCGTCGTGCTCTCGAGCATCTCGGAGAAGAACGCCGAGGGGAAGACGGAGTACGACCAGCGTCTGGTCGCCCACCACTCCTATGTCGTCAAGGGCTTCACCGAGGACGGCAGGGTGGAACTGCACAACCCGTGGGGTTACAAGCACGAGACCGTCACCATGGACGAGCTCAACAAGCTCTTCAAGCGAGTGGAGACCAACCCCGTTCGCTGGTCCTCCGGGAGTTCAGCGAGATTGAAGGTCCTTCGGGCTGAACTCAGGGAAGTTCAGCTCGATGGGGGCTTGGGTTCCGGCCTCGGGACTGGTGAGCTCGCGTAACCGTTGAGCGCGTATTCGTCGGTGTAGACGGACAGACGGTCACCGTGTGTGGTTGCTGGGGGCGTAGCGAGTCCAGGTCTTGGCGTACGTTTCGGTTCCGATGCACACGGTCGTATTCATTTGATGGCGGGCATCCCCTTCGGTATGGATCGCGAGCTGGAACTCGAGCGCGAGGTCAACCTCGCCGCGGGCTGAGCCCGAGAGATCGTGAGATCAGCCAGCCGGATGGAAGCGTTGGGCGTCGTCACCTGCCTCAGGAGCGCACGGAGGACCAGTTCGTGTGCGGAGCGTCGGTGGCATGGCTGGTCACCTGTGGCGCAATCGGGCCGCTTGCTTGGTGAGGTAGTCCCGCTCGGCGGTGTTACGCGCCTGGGCCGCCGCGCGGGTGTAGTGCTCTGCGGCGATGTCGAGGTGTCCGGCCCGCTCGTGCAGGCGGGCGCGCACCGCGTCGAGCCGGTGATGGTTGCCGAGCCGTGTCGCAAGGTCCTCGACGGCGCTCAGCCCGGCGAGTGGGCCGTCGACCTCGCCGACCGCGATCGCGCGGCTGAGCGCGGCAACCGGATTGTCGGTGAGCTCGAGGAGTTCGTTGTACCAAGCGAGAATCTGCGGCCAGTCGGTTTCCTCGGCGGTGCGGGCGTCGTCGTGCAGCGCAGCGATGGCGGCCTGGATCTGGTACTCGCCGCGCCGGTCGCGGCCCAGGGCTGCCTGCAGGATGCGCACGCCTTCGGCTATCTCGGCCTCGTTCCATCGTGTGCGATCTTGCTTGTCGAGGGGGATGAGTGCGCCGTGCTCGTCGGTGCGCGCGGCGCGGCGGGCGTGGTGCAGCAGCATCAGCGCGAGCAGCCCGGCGACCTCGGCCTCGTCGCACGCGAGCGCCAGCTGGCGGGTGAGGCGGATCGCTTCGCCGGCCAGGTCGACCCGGCCGGAATAGCCCTCGTTGAAGATCAGATACAGCACCCGCAGCACGACCGCGACGTCGCCGGGCTGCGCGAACGGCCGGCCGCTGACCATCCGCTTCGCGCGGCTGATGCGCTGGGCCATCGTCGCCTCCGGAACCAAGAACGCCTCGGCGATCTGTCTGGTCGTCAGCCCGCCGACGGCGCGCAGCGTGAGCGCGATCGCCGATGCCGGGCTCAGCGCCGGGTGGCAGCACAAGAACAGCAGTAGCAGCGTGTCGTCGGCCTGTGCGGCCGGTCCGGGCCCGGGCTCGTCGCTCAGCGCGTCCTCACGCCGGCGCCGCGCCGCCTCAGAGCGCTGCGCGTCGAGCAGCTTGCGGCCCGCGACGGTCAGCAACCAGCCCTTCGGGTCGTCGGGAGGCCCCTCGCCCCAGGACCGATGCGCCTCCAACAGCGCGTCCTGCACGGCATCCTCGGCCGCCGCGAAGTCGTTCCCGCGACGGACGAGGATGCCGAGCACCTGCGGTGCCAGGACGCGGATGACGTCCTCGTTCACTCCACCGTGGCCGGGGCGTCGCTCATCACCGGCCGTACCTCGATCCACTCACAAATCGGCTGCCCGTCCTTACCTGGCGCGGACGACAGGTAGGCCGCAACCTCGTGCGCCCGCGTTTGGGACTCGACGTCGATGATGAACCAGCCGGCGGCGAGTTCCTTGGTTTCGGGGAACGGGCCGTCCGTGGTCACCGGTGCCATGCCCGGCCCGCCGTAGCGGACGTACGTCCCCTCCGGACTCAGCGCCTGCACGTCGACGAACTCGCCCCGCTCACGCAGCAACTCGCCCACGTGGCGCTGGAATGCCAAGTGTGCGGTGATCTCCTCCTCGGTCCACTCGCTCATCGGCCCGAAGTCCGGGTAGCGCTCCGGGCCACCGGTGTAGTGCTTGAGCAGAAGATACTTCGGCATCGTCACTCCTCATATTCCGTGGCAGCCATCGTGTGCCGCCGTCACACCCAGGACGGAACCGGCCACGAGTTCTCGACATCACAAACGTTGCAGCGGATGCAACAGAAAGCGCCGCCCGCACCAAGCCCTGGAATGCTCCGCCGGCCATCGCCGGGTCAGCCCCCTGCGGCAGCGTAGGTCGCGATGATCGCGCCCGTGCTGGTCACCTGGCTGTCAGCCAACCGCAGCCGTCGAAGCGCGCCGTCATCGCGGAACAGGCGCTTGCCACCGCCCGCCACCACCGGATCGATCATCAGCCGGAGCTCGTCCACCAAGCCCAGGACCATCAGGCTCTGGACGAGCCCCGGGCTGCCGATCACATGGAGGTCCTTGCCCTCCTCCGCCTTCAGCGTACGCACGGCCGCACCGATGTCACCTCGCAGCAGCCGCGAATTCTGCCAGCCGAGCGGCTCATCGAGGGTCGTCGAGGCGACATACTTCGGCAACGCGTTCAACGGCTCGGCGAGCACCTGCTGCTCCTCCGGCGCCTTCGGCCAGTGGGCAGCGAAGATCTCGTACGTTCCGCGCCCCAGCAGGTAGCCGCCCGCGCCCCGCACGTTCTCGATCACCCAGTTCATGGACAACTCATCGAAGTAGCGGGCATGCCAGCCACCGTGCCCGAAGCCACCGGACACGTCCTCATCGGCATAGCTGGGAGCCTGCACCACCCCATCCAGCGTCATCCACTCGTTCGCGATCAACTTCCGCATCCCGGCCTCCTACCAGTCGTTGTCCACCGCTCCGCGCTCGCGTCGCGGAACAGCTCTGTCACCCACTAGGACGGAGCCAGGCGCCCGCCTTCGACATGAAACGTGAGATCACTGTGCTAGACGCCAAGATCGTTCCTTAGCGCTGATGGCTGTTCCGTTGCTCCCCGAGGCTGGGTTCCTGGTCCAAGGGGTTCTCGGCGGCGGTGTGGAGGATCTTTCTTGCCGCGTCGGAGTATCGGATGGCGGTGCTGTGGCTGATTCCGAAGACTGCGGTGAGGTGAAGCGGGTCGGGGCCGCGGGTCAGGGCCTCTTCGAGGATGCGGTCCTGACGAAGCTGGTCGATGGTCGCTTTGAGCCCTCTGAACAGCTGGGTCATGCTGTAGGTGCTGACCGGGCGCTGGTCGAAGACGGTCACCGCGCTGACGACCAGGTGCGGATTGGAGGTCCCGGGCCAGCGACTTTGGCGGTCCCTCAAGTAGGTGATCAACGCCTGGCGGGTGAGATCGTCGAGGTGTCGCCGGACTCCGTTGATCGTGATGTGGCGTTGGGTGAGGTCGACATCGTCGATCTTCATGTGCTGGATGTCGTTGCTGCTGGCCGCATGCACCGCGGCCAACGCTAAGGCGACGTGGTGGAGCGCCGTGCGGGCTGCGGCGACGGCTTGCCGGTAGTGCTCGCTGCCCAGCGGCAGGAGGACATCGGTGGGGGCGCTGCCGAGCTTGAGGTGAGTGGTGGGGTTCTGAAAGATCCGGTTGGTCTTGCGCAGGTAGCTGAACAACGAGCGCAGGGCGGTGATCGGGGCGAGCCGGCGTCGTCCCGGTGGCAGAGCTCGGATCGTCCGGTCGATCTCGTCCCTGGTGATCTCCCGCAGATCGTCGTAGGTCTGTGACCACCTCACCAGGATCGGGGCGGTGTTGCGTGAGTACTCAGAGACGGTCTTGCGGCTTCGTGGCTTGAAGCGGGGCCCTCCGTCGCGCAGGTGCCGCAGCCATGCATCGGCCTGAGCGAAGATCGCTGGAGTGGCGCCCTCCAGACGCCGGGTCCAGTGCTGCTCCAGCAGGTCGGGACGATCGTCGTGAAGCATGCCGACCTCGGCCAGGACCCGGGCGGTCCGCGCGACCGGATACTGGCGTTTGGCCAAGGGCTCCAGCTCGGAGTAGAGGACGGGCTCGTCGGGGCCGCGGCAGGACAGACTGATCACCAAGGCTCGCTTGACGTCATAGCGCAGCCTGGCCGACCAGCCGTGACGGTCGGCGAGCGATTCGGCTGCCTCCCATGCCTGCGCCAGGTGCGGGATGGCCCTGACCTCGCGCAGCAGCACGATCGTCCGGTCGCGGTGGATGCGCAGTAGATCACGGGGCGCCTCCAACAACCGCAGCTGCCCGGGGATCAACGGCGGCAGCGACGCGGGATCGAGCTGGGGGACCTCCGCCGGCGGCCGGGGCCCCCGCGCACCCTGCAGGCTCAAGGCATAGAAGGTGTTGGCCAGAAACAGCTGATGCGTCCGGGTGGCCTGCAGAGCCTCCCGGCGAGCGGCCTCGGACCAGCGGACGGAAGGAGCGTGGGGGAAGTCGCGGGTCTGGATCCAGCAGAGACGGCAGAAGTCCTTCTTCAGCGGGACGGCCAGCCCTGGCAGGCGCCGACCGGATGGTTGCGCCCAAATACGTAGCAGGCCGCGCACTTGGTCCAATGGAGCCGGCCCCAGGCGTGACATTCCGGGCAACTGCCGATCGGCCTGGGATAGACCCTGCCGTTGGGGCCTTTGCGCGGGCTCACCGCGGTGGGCGGGTTCGCCGTCCGCGGTCGTGCGGCGTCACCGTCGGTGAGCCGGACGGCTCACCAGCCGCGGCCTGCCGCAAGTTGGCCTCGGCGTCGACGGGGGCCGGGACCTTGGCCGGCTCGGGCAACAGCAGTTCCTCAACTCCGCAGCCTAGGACGGCGCATATCACATCCAGCTCGTCGAGCTTGATGGTGTTGGGCCGCCCCGACCACAGCCCCGACATCTTGCCCGCGCTGATCTTCAGGCCTCGGTCGGCCAGCATCCGTTGCAGCTCGCTCGCCTTCCAGATGTCGCGGTTGGCAGCCGCCAGCCGCAGGTTCCACTTCACGATCCCAACCCCTTCAGCCTGTCGGCGGCGCGCTGCTGACCCTTGATCCAGGAGTCTTCGATGTGCGTGCGCTGGACATGGACGTAGCGCATGGTCGTGGCCACCCAGTCGTGACCGAGCAGTTCCTGAATGGCGACCAGGTCCATCCCGGAGAGATAGAGCTCTGACGCGCAGTAGTGCCGAAGGACGTGCGGTGTCAGCCGTCCCATCCAGCCCGGCAGATAACGCTTGACCGCCTCATGCAGTGCGCTGCGGATCTGATCCTGGCCAACCCGCAGGCAGCCGCCGTCCCGGGCCTTGCGCTCGGACGGATAAAGCGGCACTCCCGGCAGCGTCCAGTCGCCCCCGAACATCGCCCAGACGTCTTCGACGAACCACTGCAGCGTCGCCCGCCCGCCGTTGATCAGCGGGACGATCCGCTGCTTGGGGCCCTGCCCGCGCTTGCCCTTGCCGAACCGGACGTTGAGCTTGCCGAAGGTGCCTAAGTCCCAGCGGACGTCGTCCAAGTCGAGCTTGAGCGACTCGTTGACGCGCAGCCCGACCTGGGACATCATCCGCGCCGCGGTGTAGTTGCGGGCTGCGGGGGCGAACTTGCGGCAGGTGTCGAGCTCCTCAGCCCAGCAGCCGAACAGCGCCTCGATCTCCCTGCGGCTGGGCGGCACCCTGATCATGGCCTGCGGGCTGCCGACCGGCCGGTTCATCTCGTCGATCGGGCACTCGACCGCGTGCCCGGTCAGCGCATAGATCTCAGCGCGATGCCGCAACTCCAGGAAGTCGAAGAACATCGACAAGGTCCCGGCCTTGCCCTGCCGGGTCAGCGGAGAGGCCTTCCTCAGCTCCCGGCCGAGGTAACGGTCGGCGTCGGAGGGCTCCATCTCCCACAACGGGCGACCGAACCAGGCACGAATCTGCTCCAAGTCGGTCACATCGTTGCTGATCGTCGTGTCCGCTATCCCCGCGGCCGCCCGCGCCAACACGAATTCGGCGAGCACGTCAGTCTCGAACTCGGCCAGTTCCTCACCGCTGGCTGGCGCCCGCCGCTCGTGCAGGGCTTTCACCACCGCAGCCGGCACGGGCACTCCTCCCGTAACTTCACGCACACTGAAGACTTCTCTACGTAAGCACGGGTCTCTCGCCCTGTCTGGCGAATCCTCAAAGTCGGCCTAGCTCAATGCGCACCTGACATAGCCCCAGGCCAGGCACGACGTAACCACGAGATACAGCCAGCTGCATGCAGGGAACCCAAGGGAACTAACACAAGCCGATGCGTTACCGGTGCGGCCATCCGCCGGTCTTCTCTCGTTCGCCCGCAGTCCACCGTTACAAGATCGGACGACCGTAGCCTCGCCAGGGCAGACCCCCGGTAGATCCCTGGTAGAGGTGACCCGCAATGACGGCCAGTTCTCCGGCGCCGTCTCGTGGCCGTCGTCGTGCCGGCGATACCGGATCCGGTCCGGTCGAGTACATCGCCGTCGCCTGTCTCCTTGCAGTGATCACCGCAGGGATCATCAGCAGCGGTATCGGTTCGGCCGTCGGGGGCGGCATCGAGTCCGCGGTGTGCAAAGTGGCCGGCGGAGAGTGCGAACGCAATGACCCGGGAGCCTCGCGCGGCACGGTGACCGGTGGCCCGAACGAGGTGGAGAGACCGCCGACCGACGAGGAATGGGGGGACCGGAGCACCGACCCCTTCAAGGCGCCTCCACCGCCGACCGAGAAGGAGGTCGAGCGGGGCGAAGACGCCGCGGGCAAGATCCGCGACTACCTCGACGACGATTCCGCCTGGTACGAATTCTGGACGTGGGGATCCGACGGGCCGGAGCATCCCAGGGACGTCCTCGCCGGTATGTCGCCGGGCGAGCTCAACGCCCTGTTCGATCGGCTCACCGACGACGAGATCCGAAGACTGCTGGACGTCGACGACGTCGTGGACATCCTGAAGCTGCGCGCCGATCCGTACCTTCTGCAGCGACTCGAGGACATCGCGCCGAGATCCATTGAGCCCGACTTCACCGACGTCCGCAACGATGGCAAGAAGCCCGGTGATCCCGCCACCGACTACGCGTACCTCCAGGATGCGAAGTTGTTCGGAGCCTCGGGTGAGCCCACGCTGTTCGACATCGGCCAGGGATCCCTCGGCGACTGCTGGTGGATGGCGAGCATGGGCGCCATGACACAGACCCCTGAAGGCCGTGAGTTGATCAAGAAGATGATCACCGAGAACCCGAATGGGACCTACACGGTCAGATTCGCGGACGGGCGCACGGTGACCGTCACGCCCTTCTACCCCGTCAAGAAGGACGGCGCCATCGCCTATGCCAAGCCGAACCGGCCGCCGCTGGTGTGGCCGTTGGTCCTGGAGAAGGCGCTGGCCGAGAGAATGGGCGGCTACGGTGACCTGGTCGGAGATCTGGGCTTCAACGGCATGCCTTTGATCACCGGTCGGCCAAGCGCCGCGCACGCGACGGGGGGCATCAGCCGATCCGATCTCGAAGGCTGGCGCGCCGACGGGGCCGTCACGGTCTCGACCCTGGACGCCGACGACGCTGCGGGCGAGGCGGCCTATGGGGGCGATGTTCCCCGGCTGATCGCCGGCCACGAATACGTCCTCCAGGGCTTCACCTCCGACGGCAAGGTGAGGCTGTACAACCCGTGGGGTAACAGGCACGTGACCGTCACCATGGACGAACTGAACACGCTCTTCCGGCGTGTGGACACCAATCCGATCCCCTGAGGGAGGGTGGTCCCATGTTCCGCTGCGACGTCCGTGTCGCGGGCATGATCTTCGTCGGTGCGCTGGTCCTGTCAGCGGCAGCAGGATGCGGTTCCACCGACGACGGTAAGGAGGGCAGGCCCGCTGTGGACGGCACCCGAAGGCCCCTGCGCACCGCTCAGCCGGACCCGACGGGCAGGCCCGGGAAGCAGACCGTGAACGTCGAGCGCGGCACCACCGCTCATGTGGGCGGGCTGCGCATCGGGGTCATGGCGGCCGGGGGCGGCGAGGGCGCGGTCGCCGTGCTGGCGGGTCCCGGCGTCCCCGCGGAAGCCGACTGGACGGTGAGCGGCCGGGCCGGGCTGGCCAAACGACTGGCCAACGGTTACCTGGTCACCATTGACGAGGTCTTCGACGCCGAAGCGGGGCCTGGCCGGACCGGCTCCGACGGCGGATCGGTCACCCTTACCGTCACACCACCGGCCGTCACACCACCGGCCGTCACACCACCGGGCTGACGGCCTCAGCGGCCCCTCGTTTCCGTGGGCCGAGATCGTTTACTGTGGCGGTCATGCTTGAGCGCTTCAGGGAGTACCCCCCGGACGTTCGTGACCTGCTGGGCTTCCGCTACTGCACGGCCTGCGCCGCCGGAGAGCAGAAGTTCCTGCTCGAGGGCGACGAACCGTTCACGGCTCCCCTCGTGGCGGCCGCGCTCGCCCGGCGGGGTCTGCGGGTGCTCAGTGTGCGTGCGGGCGACGGGGTGATGGACTGGCAGGCCGAGGTGAGCGAGGAACCGCAGGTCGGCCCGTACGTGGTGTGGTGTCCGTACGGTCGTCCGGACCGGGTGTACAGCCTCGTCATCATGGGGGGTGCGGGGGAGCGGGAGCGGCCGCTCACCGGTTTCAACTCCGAGCGGCGCCGATGGGGCCGAACATGGTGGACCCGAGAACACGGGTGGATCAGCAGTTGCCTTTCCATCACCTTGGACCAGGCGGAGCGGTGGGCGCGTGTCCTCGGGACGTCGCTCCCCTCGCCTGCGGAGCTCGGCACCGGGCCCGCGAGGGATGACGACGAGCCTGAGGTCCTGCGCTGCAAGGAATATCTCCCGGAGCACAGAGACCTGGCGGGAGCGCGTTACTGGGCGATCTGTGATCTGCCGCTCGACGAGTTCGCGCTGATCCAGGCAGACGAACCGCTGACCGAGGAACTGGTGGGCGGGCGGCTGCGGGCACTCGGCCTGGAGCCGACGACGATCGAGTGGAGCGCCCGGCGATGGCGGGCGAGCCTGGCCGCGCCGGTACCGCACCGTGGACTCCGCCACTACGTACGCCGCGGCAAGCGCGATCGTAGCGACGAGATCTACGCGCTCTGCCCGGCCGTCGGCCACGACCGGCTGTACTTCAGCCGGCGATCGGGCCGGTGGGAACGCTGGTCCGGGCTGGTCCCCGGGGCCGGGCGCGCACCCCATGCTCTCGACGACATGAACGACGACGAGAGCGAGATCCTTCTCGTCAGCCGTGAGCAGGCCGAGCGTGTGGCCTGGGCCAAGGGCATCGAGCTGCCGGACGACGATGAGCTGATCGCCCTGGCCGGCGGCTTCGGCACGGGTGAGGTGGCCTCGCCGGCGTTGACCAGATGCCGGGAACTGGGTCCGTCGCTCCAAGCGGTGCTCGGCGCCCGCTACTGCACCACCGTACGGACGGTGGTGCCGTCCTGGAGGCGCGGTGAAGAGGCGGTGGACCTCCCCGCGCTGCTGTTCGGAGACCGGCCGTTCACTGCGGCGCGGGTGGCCGACGCTCTCACCGCCATGGGCGTCGTGGTGGAGACGGTCCGGCCGTGCGACCGGCCGCCGGGCGAGTGGTGGGCCCACGTCACCGAGGATCCGCGGTGCTGGGACGAGGGTTTCGACGCCGTCTGCCGCGGTGGCGAATACGATCGGGTCGGTTTCGTCGAGCGGCGGCTCACGGATCCAGACGTTCACCTGGGATGGGACTCCGCCCTGAACGGTTGGGGCCCCCTGCTCTGGACCACCGGCCTGACGCCGGATTGGTGGGCCCGAGGCGATGAGGAAGAGCACCGGCTGCTCGTCACCCGGGAGCAGGCGGAACGTCTGGCCCTCGCCCTCGGCACCCCGTTGCCCGCCGACGAGGAGTGGGATGGCCTCGCCCGCACCGCGACGACTGCCGTGGGCGGTCTGAGGTGCCGTGAGTACTCGCCCGCTCTGCGCGAGGCGTACGGCGTCCGCTACTGGTCGCTGTGCAGGCTGGCCCGGGACTCAGGGTCCGAACTGAGCGTGCTGCTGCTGAGCGACAGGCCCCTGGACGCGGCCGGGGCGGACGAGGGGGTACGCGAAGCCGGAGTGGAGGCCGCCGGGCTGACCTGGCACCGCGATCATGAGGTGGCGGAGTGGCGAGGCCGGCTCGTGACCGCGCCGGAACCTGACGTCTTTCACCACCACGCGCAGGGTCTCGGCCCGTCCGGTCACGTGCGGGAGATCGTTGTGTCGAAGGGCTCCGTAAAGATCTGGTACGATCCCTCCCTGCGCAGATGGAACCGGGGCGCGCTGAAGGGCGCTGCCGACGGTCCCATGGTCGGCCGGCGGACCGCGGAACGGCTGGCGCGCCCTTCCGGCAGACCGCTTCCGGGCGAAGCCGAACTCGCCGAGCTGACGTCGACGTTCTCGCCGTGACGGATCGCGAGTCGGCAGAGGGAGCGGGCGGACCGGCACCCGTGTAACGGGTCGTGAGCCCTACGACTTCTTGGCGCCGCCGGCGGTCGCCTTCAGGTAGTCGCGGTTGAGCATGCCGATGGTGTCGAGCGAGATGCCCTTGGGGCAGGCGACCGTGCACTCGCCGGTGTTGGTGCAGCCGCCGAAACCGAGGTCGTCGTGCATTTCGACCATGTCGACGACCCGGTCGTAGCGCTCCGGCTGGCCCTGCGGCATGAGCCCGAGGTGCATGACCTTGGCGGCGGTGAACAGCATCCCGGAGCCGTTGGGACAGGCCGCGACGCAGGCCCCGCAGCCGATGCATTCGGCGGCCTCGAAGGCCTTGTCGGCGTCGGGCTTGGGCACCGGCACGGCGTGGGCGTCGGGCGCGGCGCCGGTCGGCGCCGAGATGTAACCGCCGGCTTGGATGATCTTGTCGAACGCCGAGCGGTCCACGACCAGATCCTTGATCACCGGGAACGGCCGGGCCCGCCACGGCTCGATGTCGATCGTGTCGCCGTCCTTGAACTTGCGCATGTGCAGCTGGCACGTCGTGGTGGCCCGCTCAGGGCCGTGCGGCGTGCCGTTGATGACGAGCGAGCACATGCCGCAGATGCCTTCACGGCAGTCGTGATCGAACGCGACGGGGTCCTCGCCCTCCACGATCAGACGTTCGTTGAGGACGTCCAGCATCTCGAGGAAGGACATGTCCGGGGAGACGTCGTCGACCTCGTACTGGACCATGGCGCCCTTGTCAGAAGCGCCGTTCTGGCGCCAGATACGCAGGGTGAGTTTCATGCTGTCCGGCCTCACTTGTACGAGCGCTGGCTCGGCTTGACGTATTCGAACTCGAGGGCCTCCTTGTGGAGGATGGGCAGCGCACCGGCCCCGGCCCACTCCCATGCGCCGACGTAGGCGAAGTTGTCGTCGTCGCGCAGGGCCTCACCGTCCTCGGTGCGGCTCTCGGCGCGGAAGTGGCCACCGCACGATTCCCCGCGGTGAAGCGCGTCCACGCACATCAGCTCGGCCAGCTCGAAGAAGTCGGCGACCCGGCCGGCCTTCTCCAGCGACTGGTTGAGGCCCTCGCCGTCACCGGGCACCCTGACCCGCTGCCAGAACTCCTCGCGTAGCGCGGGGATGAGGTCGAGCGCCTTGCGCAGCCCCTCCTCCGTGCGCTCCATGCCGCAGTACTCCCACATGATGTGGCCGAGCTCGCGGTGGAAGGAGTCGACCGTACGGTCGCCGTCGATGGACAGCAGGCGGTCGATCTGGGCACGCACCCCGGCCTCGGCCTCGTCCACCGCCTCGGCCGGGACCTCGCCGAACGGGGCGCCGGCCAGGTAGTCGCCGACGGTGTTGGGCAGCACGAAGTACCCGTCCGCCAGGCCCTGCATCAGCGCCGAGGCGCCGAGCCGGTTGGCCCCGTGGTCGGAGAAGTTCGCCTCGCCGGCGACGAACAGGCCGGGGATCGTGGCCTGCAGGTCGTAGTCGACCCACAGCCCGCCCATCGTGTAGTGGACGGCGGGGTAGATGCGCATCGGAACCTCGTAGGGGTTCTCGCCGGTGATGCGCTCGTACATCTCGAAGAGGTTGCCGTACTTCGCCTCGACGGCGGGGCGCCCCATCCGGTCGATCGCGTCGGCGAAGTCGAGATAGACGCCGAGCCCTCCTGGCCCGACGCCGCGGCCCTCGTCGCAGACGTTCTTGGCCGCCCGCGAGGCGATGTCCCGCGGGACGAGGTTGCCGAAGGACGGGTAGATCCGCTCGAGGTAGTAGTCGCGTTCGTCATCCGGGATGTCGCCCGGTGCGCGCGAGTCGCCGCCCTTCTTCGGCACCCACACCCGGCCGTCGTTGCGCAGTGACTCCGACATCAGCGTCAGCTTGGACTGGTGGTCGCCGCTGACCGGGATGCAGGTCGGGTGGATCTGGGTGTAGCAGGGGTTGGCGAACAGCGCGCCCTTCTTGTGCGCCCGCCACGAGGCGGTGACGTTCGAACCCTTGGCGTTGGTCGACAGGAAGAAGACGTTGCCGTACCCGCCGGTCGCCAGTACGACGGCGTCCGCCGTGTAGGTCTTGATCTCACCGGTGACGAGATCGCGGACGACCACGCCGCGGGCCCGCCCGCCGGCGACGACCAGGTCGAGCATCTCGTGCCGCGCGTGCAGTTCGATCCGGCCGGCGTCCATCTGGCGCAGCAGCGCCTGGTAGGCGCCGAGCAGCAGTTGCTGACCCGTCTGGCCGCGGGCGTAGAACGTACGCGACACCTGCGTGCCGCCGAAGGACCGGTTGTCCAGCAGCCCGCCGTACTCCCGGGCGAACGGCACCCCTTGGGCGACGCACTGGTCGATGATCTCGTTGCTGATCTCCGCGAGCCGGTGCACGTTCGACTCGCGGGAGCGGAAGTCTCCGCCCTTGACGGTGTCGTAGAACAGCCGGTGCACGCTGTCGCCGTCTCCGCGGTAGTTCTTCGCGGCGTTGATCCCGCCCTGTGCGGCGATCGAGTGCGCACGGCGCGGGCTGTCCTGAAAGCAGAACTGGACGACGTTGTAGCCGAGCTCGGCGAGGGTCGCACCGGCGGAGCCGCCGGCCAGCCCGGTGCCGACCACGATGACGGTGCGCTTGCGCTTGTTGGCCGGGTTGACCAGCCGGGCCTCGAACTTGCGGGTGGTCCAGCGATCCTCGATGGGCCCGCTCGGCGCCTTGGCGTCGGCGATCGGCTCGCCGCTCTTGTAGAAGTTCTCAGCGGTGCTCATTGTTCGCTCGCCCTTCTCACTCGCTCCGCCGACGACCGGATGGCGGCTTCGGCCGATGCGGTCGTCGGCTCTGCTCGCTGTGGCGGGACTCACTCACGGCTCAGCTCACCAGCCCGGTCATGACCGCGAACGGTACGGACAGATAGCCGACGACGATGACGACGGCGAAGACGGTGGCGGAGGCGGACAGGCCTCGCTCTCGAACGGCGTTGCGGCGGCCCAGGCTCTGCAGTGCGCTGGTCAGGCCGTGCCGCAGGTGGAGGCCGAGTGCGATGACCGCCAGCGCGTAGAACAGCGTGATGTACCAGCGACCCGGCTGGAAGTCGGCCACCACGTTCCCGTAGGGCTCCCCGTGCACTCCGCGGGGGTTCACGGTGCCGACCGTCAGATCGAGGATGTGCCACACGATGAAGAGCACGAGGATCACGCCGCCCCACCGCATGGTGCGCGCCGCATAGCTTCCCTGCACCTTGGCGCGGTGCCGGTAGCGGATCGGCCTGGCCTTCCTGGCGCGTACGGCCAGGTCGGCGGCGGTGCCGATGTGCAGTAGCACGCAGAGCGTGAGAACGGTCCGCTGGAGCCACAGGAACCAGGTCTCGTGCAGGGCCGGTGTCCCGATGGTCCGCAACCAGGCGGCGTAGCCGTCGAACTCCCCTCGACCGAAGAAGATCTTCAGGTTGCCGACCATGTGGGCGACGATGAAGAGCACGAGGAGACCGCCGGAGACGGCCATGACGGCCTTCTTGCCGACCGTCGAACGGTAGAGAGCGGGTATCGCGAGTGCCACGGCCGCAAGCTACGTCGCCGCCGCACTATCGGTCCAAGTCATGATGGAACTCGTTTCGATAGCCGTAGGCTATAACTGTGCAGCTACAGCAACTTGCGTACTTTGTCGCGGTCGCCGAGGTGAGGCACTTCACACAGGCCGCGGAGGCTCTCGGCGTCGCCCAGCCGTCTCTCTCCAAGCAGATCAAGGCCCTGGAGAGTGAGCTCGGCGCCTCACTGTTCAGCCGGGCGCGGGGCAACATCGCGCTCACCCCGGCGGGCGAGGTACTGCTGCCGCTGGCCAAGCGGATCCTCGCCGACGTCGACACGGCGCGCCTGGAGGTGCGGGAGCTGACCGGGCTGCGCCGCGGCCGCGTGCGGCTCGGTGCGACGCCCTCGCTGTTCGCCGGCCTGCTCGCCGACGTCCTCCGCCGCTTTCACGACGACCACCCGGGCATCCGGCTGCTCGTCGAGGAGGGTGGCTCGCGCGACCTGGTCAAGGACCTGACCCGCGGCGCGCTCGACCTGGCTCTGGTGATCCTTCCGCTCGGCGGGGACGCTCCGCTTGTGACCCGTCCGATCCTGCGGGAGAACCTGGTGATCGCGATGCCGTCGCATCCCGCCCGCCTGCCCGGCCGCACCGGCCTGGCAGCGGTGTCGCCGCAGCGGTCGTCTCTGCGGATCGAGGATCTGCGGGATCAGCCGCTCGTGATGTTCCGGCCCGGGTACGACCTGCGAGAGGCGACGATCAGCGCCTGCAGGCAGGCCGGTTTCGAGCCGCGGTTCGCCGTGGAGGGCGGCGAGATGGACGCCGTCCTGCGCTTCGTCGAGGCCGGTCTCGGTCTCGCCGTGGTGCCGAGCATGGTCCTGGCCGGCCGGCCCGGCCTGCGCGGCGCCCCGCTGATCGGGCCGGATCAGCCCTCCCCGGCGGCGATGGCCGAAGGGGCCGCCGGGCGTCCAGGCGGCGGCGAACTCGGCTCGGGACTGCTGCGGACCATCGCGCTCGCGCACCGCAAGGACGTCGCCCCCACCCATGCCGCGCGTGCCTTCCAGGCCACGCTGGAGGCGTTCCTCGCCGAGGCGGCCCGCGACGGCAGCCTCCCGCCGGGAGTCGAGGCGCTCGTCGGCCCGACCCCGCCCGGCGGCGCGGGCTGACCCTGGCCCTGCGCATCGAAAATGGTTCGCGTCCGGCCGGATTCGCTGGATACCGTCGAATGAACCCCATCGACGCTTTCCGACTGGACTCCGCCATGCGCGAACTGCCTCTGCCCGACGTCGATGAACCGGATCACAGATCGCCGCTGCGCTACCTGACGTGGGTGGCGCGGAGGCAGGTTCGTCCACTGACCGGGGGCATGCTGCTCGGCGTCGTCTGGATGGTGAGCCAGGCGCTCATGCCCGCGGTGATCGGGCAGGCCATCGACGATGGCGTCATGGACAAGGACGCCTCGGCCCTAGTGGCATGGTCGGGCGTCCTGCTGTTACTCGGCATCATGCAGGCCGTCAGCGGCATCATGCGGCACCGGTTCGCGGTGTTCAACTGGCTGGCGGCGGCCTACCGGACCGTACAGGTCGTCAACAGACAGGTGACCCGGCTCGGCGGCACATTGCTGAAACGGCTGACCACCGGTGAGGTCGTCAGTGTGGGCGTCGCGGACGTCTCGCACATCGGCGGCGCCATGGACATCCTCGCGCGCGGCTCCGGCGCGGTGGTGTCCATCGTCGTGGTCGCGGTGATCCTGCTCGCGACGTCACCGCCGCTCGGCCTGATCGTCGTGGTCGGCGTCCCGGTGATCCTGGCCCTGGCCGCCCCTCTGCTGCGTCCCTTCCACCGGCGCCAGCACCGGCAGCGCGAGCTGGCCGGCGAGCTCAACACCCGCGCCACCGACATCGTCGCCGGGCTGCGCGTGCTGCGCGGCATCGGCGGCGAGCAGGTGTTCGGCACCCGCTACCGCGAGGAGTCACAACGGGTGCGCGGCGCGGGCGTCGAGGTGGCCCGGGCCGAGTCGATGCTGGCCGGCGCCGAGGTGCTGCTGCCGGGCCTGCTGATCGCGCTGGTCACCTGGATCGGCGCCGGGTTCGCGGTCAAGGGCACGATCACCCCCGGTGAACTGGTCGCCTTCTACGGCTACGCGGTCTTCCTGATCCAGCCGATGCGCACCATAGGCGAGGCGGCCGACCGGATCACCAAGGCGCACGTGGCGGCGGGGCGGGTCGTCCGCATCCTGGCGATGCGACCCGAGCTGGCGAACGCCGGCACCCGGGTCCCGCCGGCCGGCGCCGAGCTGATCGACGTCGAGTCCGGCCTGGTCGTGCGGCCCGGTCTGTTCACCGCGGTCGCGGCGGCCGACCCGGCCGAGGCGCGCGCCCTCGCCGACCGGCTCGGCCGTTACGCCGAGGGCCCGGTGACCTACGGCGGGATCCCGCTGGCCGAGATCGCCGACGTGCGCAGGCGCGTGCTCGTCGCGGTCAACGAGGACACCCTGTTCTCCGGTCCGTTCCGCGACGCCCTGCTCTCGCCGTCCAGCGATGAGGCCGACCTCGGCCCGGCCCTGTACGCGGCGTGCGCGGAGGATCTCGTCGACACGGTCGGACTCGACGCGCATGTCGCCGAGGCGGGCCGAGAGTTCTCCGGCGGTCAGCAGCAGCGACTGCGGCTCGCCCGTGCCCTGCTCGCCGACCCCGACGTCCTGGTCCTCGTCGAGCCGACGAGCGCGGTCGACGCGCACACCGAGGCCCGCATCGCCGAGCGGCTCGGCAAGGCCCGTTACGGTCCACGGACGGGCGACGCCGCGACGGCCGGGACCGACCGGGCGACGGTCGTGTGCACGAGCAGCCCCCTGGTGCTCGATCAGGCCGACCACGTGGCGTATGTGCGGGGCGGTGTGGTCGTCGCCGAGGGCACCCATCGTGAGCTGCTGCGCAACCGTCCCGACTACGCGGCCGCCGTGACCAGAGGGCAGGACCGATGACGCGAGACGGAGGCATCGCATGAGCGGGCAGATCCTGCCGGTGGCGACGCCCGCGCAGGTGCGGGCGTACGCGCGCCGGCTGACACTGCGGTATCCGCGCGCGCTGGCCGGCGCGCTGACCCTGCACGCCATGGCCGCGGTGACCGGGCTGGTCACGCCGCGGCTGCTCGGCGACCTAGTCGAGGGCGTACGCTCCGGCGGGGTCGACGTGAACCTGGTGGCGCTGGCCATCGCCGGCTTCGTCGTCGCTCAGGGGGTGCTCGTCCGTTATGCCTTCTACGCCTCCACCCGGCTCGGTGAGCAGGTGCTCGCCGAGCTGCGGGAGGAGTTCGTCGACGGGGTGCTGAGGCTACCGCTGTCCACGGTGGAGCGGGCCGGGACGGGCGACCTGGTGACCCGCACCTCGCGCGACGTGGACGCCCTGTCCCGTACGGTGCGCATGGCGGTGCCGGAGACGCTCATCGCCCTCGTGGTCGTCGCCTTCACGCTCGGCGCGCTGACGCTGGTCGGGCCGTTGTTCGTGCTGCCCTGTCTGATCGCCGTGCCGATGCTGTGGATCAGCACGAGGTGGTACCTCGCGCGCGCCGGTGACGGCTATCTGCGCGAGAACGCCACCTGGGCGGAGCTGACCGACGGGCTGGCCGAGACCGTGAACGGCGCCCGTACGATCGAAGCGCTCGGCCTGGCCGAGCGGCGGCGGCAGCGCTGCAGGGCCGACATCCGCCGTACGTGGGCGGCCGAGCGTTACACGCTGCGGCTGCGCACGTTCTATCTCCCGGCGGTCGAGATCGGTTACGTCGTGCCGGTCGTGGCGACGCTGCTGGTCGGCGGGCTGTTCTACATCAATGACATGGCGTCGCTGGCCCAGGTGACCGCCGCCACGCTGTACGTCCAGCAGCTGATCGAGCCGCTCGACATGCTGCTGACCTGGCTGGACGAGCTGCAGGTCGGCGGTGCCTCACTGGCCCGGCTGCTCGGCATCTCGGCGGTGCCGCAGGACCGGGTGACGGTGCCCGACGCCAAGCCCGCGAATGAGCAGATCGACGTGCGGAACCTGCACTATGCCTACCGCGAGGGTCATGACGTCCTGCACGGCGTGGACCTCTGCCTGCGCCCCGGCGAACGGCTCGCGGTCGTAGGGCCGAGCGGCGCAGGGAAGTCCACACTGGGCCGGCTGCTCGCGGGGATCCACGGGCCCCGGATCGGCTCGGTGTCGGTCGGCTCCGTTCCCCTGGTCGAGCTGCCACTGGACGATCTGCGCGGGCACGTCGCCCTGGTCACCCAGGAGCACCACGTCTTCCGGGGAACGCTCCGCGACAACCTCGTGATGGCCAGCCCGGACGCCTCCCCAGAGGACCTGGGTGCCGCACTGGCGGCGGTCGACTGGGCCGGCCCCGACCTGGACGCCGAGGTCGGGCCGGGCGCACTGGTGCTCTCGCCGGCACAGGCCCAGCAGCTCGCGCTGGCCAGACTGGTGCTGGCCGACCCGCACACGCTGGTGCTGGACGAGGCGACCTCGCTGCTCGACCCTCGTGCGGCACGGAATCTGGAGCGGTCTCTCGCCGCGGTGCTGGACGGCCGCACGGTCGTCGCCATCGCCCACCGCCTGCAGACGGCGCACGACGCCGACCGCGTCGCGGTGGTCGAGGACGGGCGGATCACCGAGCTCGGGAGCCACGACGAACTCGTCGCCGCGGGCGGCTCCTATGCCGCGCTCTGGTCCTCCTGGCACGGTGCCTGACCGGCCGCCCTCGCCCGCTACGGCATCGGGTCGCTGGCGCTGTTCTGGCTCTGGTTCGTGGCGTTGCCCCTGGGCGTGGTCGCGGTCGTGCTCGGCATCATGGGTCGGCATCGGGTGAAGCACGGCGATGCCACCAACAAGGGCATGGCGACGGTCGGCGTGGCGCTGGGCGGACTGGCGCTGGTGCTGGCGGGAGCGGTGGTCGCGATGGGTGCGGCGTTCCTGAGCTCCGACTCGGGCAGGGACTACAACAACTGCTTGGAGAAGGCCACCGGCCAAGCGCAGAGGGACCAGTGTGCCAAGCAGTTCGAGCGGGACATCACGCGCTGACGAGAGATACGAATCGGTGCGACATTCCCCCGGAATTCCGGATCACTTACCGAGGGGGCCGAGGGCGATGTCCAGTTCGGAGCGGATGAGCGTGGCGCAGACGTGGTAGCCGTCGGCCGGTCCGCCGTAGGGGTCGGGGACGTCGTCGATGCCCGGCCGCTGCGCCCGCCGCAGGTGCGCGGCCGTGACGAGCAGCCTGGCCCGGTCGGCGAACTCGGTACCGGCCGGCGCGGGCTCACCGGCGACGAGCCGGGCGAACTCCCGGAGCGTGAAGGTCCGGCCGGCCGCCGCGGGCTGCTGGGTGGCGATCATGTTCCGGTGCGCCACCTCCATGGTGAGGATGAGGTCGGACCCGTCGACGATCGCGTGGGTCAGCATCCGTCCGCGATGACCGGCGTGAACGACCCCCAGCGCGTCGAGGGCGGCGCCGGAACCCGGGGCGATCGGGCTGCCCTCGTGCCCGAAGACGCCGGCGCTCTCGACGATGACGCGCGTGCCGTGCGGGCTCAGCGTCTCCCGCGCCATGGCCTCGGCCATCGGCGAGCGGCAGATATTGGCCGTACAGACGAAAAGTATCCGAAACCCCTCTTGGCCCATGCCCGCATCCTAGGCCGACCCGGTCAGGTCATGATCGGAAGGGACCGTGGTCACCCCGGCGACGACGATCCTTCCCACAGACGCCCGATCCGTCCCCGTGGACGCTCAGCCGCGATCAGCTGAGCGATTTGCGCAGGAAGTCGACCTGGAGGTGGAGGAGGTTCTCGGCGACGACCTCCTGGGGGGTCATGTGGGTGACTCCGGACAGGGGGAGCACCGTGTGCGGGCGCCCCGCGGCGAGCAGCGCCGCAGACAGCCGGAGCGTGTGCGCGGCGACCACGTTGTCGTCGGCCAGCCCATGAATGATCAGAAGTGGCCGCTCCAGTTTCGGAGCGTCGCTCAGCAGCGAGTGGCGCGCGTACGTCTCCGGCTCCTCGCCGGGATGGCCCAGGTAGCGCTCGGTGTAGTGGGTGTCGTAGAGCGCCCAGTCGGTCACCGGGGCACCCGCGACCCCGGCGTGGAAGACGTCCGGGCGGCGCAGCACGGCGAGCGCGGCGAGCCAGCCGCCGAACGACCAGCCGCGGATGCCGACCCGGTCCAGATCGAGTGCGTCGGGGTGCAGCCTGGCGGCCTCCTCCAGAGCGGCGATCTGGTCCTCCAGCACCGGGCCGACGAAGTCGCCGCGGATCGTGCGTTCCCACCCGGGCCCCCGGCCGGGGGTGCCCCGGCCATCGGCGATCACGACGGCGAAGCCCTGGTCGGCCAGCCACTGTGCTTCCCGGTAGGCCCGCTGGGCGGCGACGACGCGCTGGGCGTGCGGGCCGCCGTAGGGGTCCATCAGCACCGGCAGCCGGCCCGCGCCCGGCTCCCAGCCGGTCGGCAGCACCACGGCGGTGCGGATGGCGTGCCCGCCGGCGCGCACCAGCTCGACCGATGGGGTGATCATGGGGCTCTCGGCGAGCGAGGCGATCTTCACGTCCGAGCCGGCCACCCAAGTGATCACGTCCGGGTGGTCCAGCCGCGAGCCGGTCAGCACGGTGCTGCCGCCGGAGCGGCTCCCGCTGAACACGCCGGAGCCCTCGGTGAGCCGGGTCAGCCCGTCCGGGGAGTACGACCAGACGTGGATCTCGGTCGGCTCCTCGGAGGCGGAGAACAGCACCGTGTCGCCGTCGACGCTCAGCACCGCCCGGACCTGCAGGCCGGCCGGCGTCACCGCGGTGCCGCCGACGGTCAGCCGGCGCGTGTCGCTCTCGTGGTCGTCGGTGGTCCACACCAGCTCGCCGGCCTTCGTGCGGGCGGGCACGCCCGAAACGATGTCCACCCAGACCGGGTCGTGCGAGATGTGCACCAGGCCGGTGTCGCCGTTGGACGGGTCGACGCTGAGCAGGCGCATCACCCGCTGATCGCGCGACTGTACGACGATCAGCGGTCCGCGTTCGTCCCACCGGACGTTCACGAGGTACGGGAACTCCCCGCGGTCCCAGGCCACTCCGGTCCGCCGGCCGTCGACGGTCAGCAGGACCAGCCCCACGTACGCGTTCGGCGTGCCCGCGGCCGGGTAGGCGATCTCGGTCGGCGCACTGGCCGGTTCGGCCGGGTCCGCGATGTGCCAGCGGCCGACCGGGGTCTCGTCGACCCGCGCCACCAGCAGGGAACCGCCGTCGGGCGCCCACCAGTGGCCGCGCATGCGGCCCATCTCCTCGGCCGCGATGAACTCCGCCAGCCCGTACGACACCTGGTCGCTCTCGGGCTGCACCAGCGCCCGGTCGTTTCGGCCACCGCTCTGCCCGAGTTCGATGACGCGCACCGTGCGCCCGGACACGTAGGCCACCTGGCGTCCGGCCGGGTCGGGGCGCGGGTCGAAGACCGGGGCGGCCGCGTCGAGAGCGCGTACGGTCTCGGCCTCCAGGTCGGCCACGAACAGCTGCCCGGCCAGGGTGAAGGCCGCCAGCCTCATGTCACGGTCGGTGGCGTAGCCGACGATTCCCCCGGCGGATTCCCGCGCCCGTTCGCGGCGGGCGCGTTCCTCGGCGGGCAGCCGCGCCTCACCGGTGTCCAGCGTTCGCGGATCCGCGATGAGCCGCTCCTCGCCCGTGGCGACGTCGAGTGTCCAGAGGCAGGTCACCGGGTCGGTGCCTCCTCGGGAGCGCAGGAAGACGACCCGGGACCCGTCGGGTGCGATCTGGAAGCCACGAGGAACGCCGAGGGTGAACCGCCGGGTGCGGGCGCTCTGCCGGGGAAAGCTCATGTCCTGATCCTCCCACCGTTCCGCTGGTCACGGTGCGCCGCCCGGACGTACCCTCGGTACTCGGCTTCCCCGACGGTCCACCTCGCACAGGAGAGACATGCCTGATACCCCCCCGCTGCAGTCCGGTGACCCGCGACGGCTGGGCGAGTACGAACTGGAGGGCCGGCTCGGCGAGGGCGGCCAGGGTGTGGTGTACCTCGGTCGCGGCGCCGATGGGGGACATGTCGCGATCAAGCTGCTGCGTGCCGATCTGACCGGTGACGAAACGGCTCGTTCCAGGTTCGTGCGGGAGGTCGGCGCGGCCAAGCAGGTGGCGCGGTTCTGCACGGCCCAGGTGCTCGATGCCGATGTCGCCGGAGACCGCCCGTACATCGTGAGCGAGTTCGTCCCCGGACCCTCGCTGCAGCGGCAGGTGATCGAGGCGGGTCCGCGCGGCGGCGCCGATCTCGAACGGCTCGCGATCGGCACCGTGACCGCGCTGGCCGCGATCCACCAGGCGGGCATCGTGCATCGCGACTTCAAGCCGCACAACGTCCTGATGGCGCCCGACGGGCCGCGGGTGATCGACTTCGGTATCGCGCGTGCGCTCGACGCGAGTTCGACGGTCGCCACGGCGGCCATCGGCACCCCGGCCTACATGGCTCCCGAGCAGGTGAGGGGCCAGGGGGTCACGGCGGCCGTGGACATCTTCTCCTGGGCGTCGGTGATGGTCTACGCCGCCACGGGGAGTCCTCCGTTCGGCCAGGACACCATCCCGGCCGTGATCAGCCGGATCCTCAGCGAGGAGCCGCCGCTCGACTCGATCCCGGCGGAGTTGCGCGAGCTCGTCCGGGCCTGTCTGGCCAAGGACCCCGAGCAGCGTCCGCATGCCCCGGAACTGCTGATGCGGCTGCTGGGGCAGCCGATGCCGGCACAGCAGACCCGGCTCGAGAACAGGGACACCATCCCCACGACGGTCCTCGCTCAGGGCGTCGACCAGGCCGGCGCGTCGGCGCGCACCGCGACCTGGGGTGCGGTGGGCGCGGCCCCCCTGGCCACCGCCCCTGCCACGGCCTACGGGCCCGACCGGCCGGTCCGCCCGGCGGGCGGCGGGCGGCGTGCCGCGATCGCCGTCGCGGCGCTGGTGGGGGCCCTCGCCCTGGTCGGCGTCGGCGCGTGGGCGCTCACCAACGGCGACAAGGATCCTTCGGGTAACCCTGGACCCACGGTGACCGTGACCAGCTCGAGCGGCTCGGCGCCCGCCACCGGAGAGGGCCCGGCGTCGCCCGGCCGGCAGACGTCGACTCGTCCGGAGTCGCCGGCGACGACGGGTCAGGCCCCGCCCACCACTGAGCTGACGACGGCGCCGCCGAGGACCTCCCAGCCCCCGACGTCCGAGCCGCCCGAGACCCCTACTTCCGTCTCCACGGAGCCGCCACCGTCCATCGGGGCGCTGACGCCCTAGGCTCGGGGTCATGGATTCCACGGATACCGACCGCCGGATTCTGCCCGACCGTCGGATTCTGTTCGTGCACGCTCACCCGGATGACGAGTCCATCGGGACGGGCGCCACGATGGCGAAGTACGCCGCCGAGGGCGCCGACGTCCGTCTGGTCACGTGCACACTGGGCGAAGAGGGCGAGGTGATCCCCGACGAGCTGCGCTATCTGGCCTCGGACAAGGAGGACCGCCTCGGCGAGTTCCGCATCGGCGAACTGGCCGCCGCCTGCGCCGCGCTCGGGGTGAAGGACCATCGATTCCTCGGCGGTCAGGGGCGCTGGCGCGACTCCGGCATGATGGGCGCGCCCACCAACGACGATCCGCGCTGCTTCTGGCGCGCCGATCTCGCCGAGGCGTGCCGGGAACTGGTCGCGGTCGTACGGGAGCAGCGCCCGCACGTGATCGTCACCTATGACGACCGCGGCTACTACGGTCATCCCGACCACATCCAGGCCCACCGGGTGACCTGGGCCGCGTTCGAGAAGGCGGCCGACGCCTCCTTCGGCGAGGGCGCCCCGTGGCAGGTGCCGAAGTTCTACGTCACCGCGATGCCGCGTACGGTCCTGGCCCGGTCGGTCGCCGTCGCACGCGACGACGCCTGGCCGTTCGAGACCGTCTCGAGCGTCGACGAACTGCCGTTCGGCGTGCCGGATGAGCAGGTGACGACGGTGGTGGACGCCCGCGAGCACCTGCGGGCCAAGCTCGCCGCGCTCCGGGCCCACCGCACCCAGATCCAGGTCGATGAGCCGTTCTTCGCGCTGTCGAACAACCTGGGGCAGCAGGCGTTCGGGGCGGAGTACTACACGCTGCTCGCCGGGCCTCTGGGGCTCGCGGCCGCCAATGGGCGGGAGACCGACCTGTTCGCCGGGCTTGTCTGATCTATTAATCTGGGCGTTTGTGGGCGAGGACGAGAGCAGCCGGGGCGGCAGGTCTCCAGACGATGACGGCCGGACGCCGCCCGTCCCGTCCGACGCGCCGCCGGTCCCCTCCGAGGCGCCTCCGCCTGGCTCCTACAGACCCCCGCCTGGCCCTTACGGGCCGCCTCCCGGACCTTACGGGCCGCACATGTCCGGAGGGTCGCACGGCGCCGCGCCCGCGAACCCGCGGCTGGCGGCGTTCGTGACCGGCGGGGCCTACGGCGTGCTCGTCGTCCTCGGGCTCGCTCTCGGGCTGACCGGGTCGTTCCTCTTCTCGGGCACGGTCGACTCGGTGCCGATCGCGGCGATCTTCTTCGTACTGCTCAACTTCTGCTGCTTCCACCTGGCCGGCTGGGCGATGCGCACCCCGCTCGGCGCGCTGGCGCCCGCGGTGCCCTGGCTGGTCGTCGTCGTGCTCATGTCGGCGAGGCGCCCGGAGGGCGATCTCGTGGTGACGGGCACGCTGCCCGGTTACGTGTTCATGGTGGGCGGCATGGCCGCCGCTCTCGTGGCGGTCGTCGGCGCGTTCTCCCGATCGGGCGGCTCCTGGCTGCTCGGAGGCATTGACGCCGGCCCACGGGCCCGGTGAGCCGGCCGTGAACGCCGGGCCCCTCCCGTCGTCTCCCGACGCGGCCGTCGACCGCGACGAGTTCCGCCGGGTGGTCGGCCGGTTCCCGACCGGGATCACCATCGTGAGCACCGCCACCGGCGGCGTCGACCATGCCATGACCGTGAGCGCCTTCACCTCGCTGTCGCTCGATCCCCTGCTCGTGCTCTTCTGCGCCGAGAAGATCGCCCGGTTCCACGACGTGGTCGTGTCGGCCGGGGAGTGGGCCGTGTCGGTGCTCGGCGAGGGCGGCCGGGACGTGTCCCAGTGGTTCGCCACGCGCGGCCGTCCGATGGACGGGCGGCTGCCCGGGTGGAACACGGTCCGCGGCGCGCACACGGGTGCGGCGATCTTCTCGGACGCCGTCGCCGCGCTGGAGTGCCGCACGCACGCGGTGCACGACGGGGGCGACCACAGCATCGTGGTGGGCGAGGTCCTGGGAGTGTCCCGTCCCGACCCCGGAGGCCGCCCCCTCGTCTACTACGAGGGCCGCTACGGCGGCCTCGCGTAACCGCGAGGAGGCGCCAGCCCGCGGGGAACGCCGAGGCCGGTCAGGCCTTGAGGGCGATCTCGACCTGGTCCAGCGCCCAGTCGAGGTCCTGCTCGCTGATGACCAGGGGCGGGGCCAGCCGGATGGTCGTCTCGTGCGTCTCCTTGGCCAGCACCCCGAGCTCCATCAGCCGCTCGCTCACCGGACGCGCCCGGCCGCCGAGCTCGACGCCGGCCCACAGGCCCCGGCCGCGCACCTCGTGGACCAGGTCGGAGGGCAGGTGGCCGAGCCGATCGTGCATGTGCGCGCCGAGCCTGGCGGACCGCTCCTGGAACTCGCCCGTCTTCAGCATGGCGACGACCTCACGCGCGACGGCGCAGGCGACCGGGTTGCCGCCGAAGGTGGACCCGTGCTGGCCGGGCTTGAAGACGCCCAGGATGTCCGAGTCGGCGATCACCGCGGACACCGGCAGGATCCCGCCGCCGAGCGCCTTGCCGAGGATGTAGATGTCCGGGATCACGTTCTCGTGCTCGACCGCGAACGTGGTGCCCGTGCGCCCTAGTCCGGACTGGATCTCGTCGGCGATCATCAGCGCGCCGGCGTCGGTGCAGAGCCGCCTGACGGCGGTGAGGAAGCCGCTCGGCGGGACGTTCACGCCGGCCTCGCCCTGGATGGGTTCGATCAGGACACCGACCGTCGACTCGTCGACGGCGTCGCGCAGGGCGTCGATGTCGCCGTACGGCACGGTGCGGAAGCCCGGGGTGAAGGGGCCGTAGGAGCCGCGCGCGTCCGGGTCGGTGGAGAAGCTCACGATCGTGGTGGTGCGGCCGTGGAAGTTGCCCTCGAACGTGATGATGTTCGCCTGGTCGGCGGGCACGCCCTTGACCTCGTAGCCCCACTTGCGTGCGGTCTTGAGCGCGGTCTCGACCGCCTCGGCGCCGCTGTTCATCGGCAGCACCATGTCCTTGCCGGCGAGCTCGGCGAGTTCCGCGCAGAACGGCCCGAACTGGTCGTGGTCGAAGGCCCGGCTGACCAGTGTGACCTTGTCGAGCTGCCGCTTGACGGCGGCGATGAGCCGCGGGTTGCGGTGGCCGAAGTTGACCGCCGAGTAGGCCGCCAGCATGTCCAGGTAGCGACGGCCCTCCACGTCGGTCACCCAGGCCCCGTCCGCTTCGGCGATCACGATCGGGAGAGGGTGATAGTTGTGTGCGCTGTGCGCCTCGGAGAGGGCACGTAGCTGGGCCGACTGGGTCACGGCGCTCCTTCGTTGCGTTCGATGTGCGGCGGTGGACGCCCTGGCACCGCCGGGCGTGATCGCACCCCCGCGAGGTGGTGGGGTACTCCCACCAGCGTAGGTTCGGCAGCGAGGGACGACCAAGAACGAACCCGCACTCTGAAAGGGCTGATCGTTGCGTCTTGACGACATCGACCGTCAGATCGTTGCGCACCTGCTCCAGAACGCCCGTGCGTCCTTTGCGCAGATCGGTGACGTGGTCGGACTTTCCGCTCCCGCGGTCAAGCGACGGGTGGACCGGCTGCGTCACGACGGTGTGATCACCGGGTACGCCGCGGTCGTCGACCCCGCGGCACTGGGATGGACCACCGAGGCGTTCATAGAGATCTTCTGTACCGGGGCGACGGCGCCCGAGGAGATCTACGCGAGCGTTCGCAAGCATCCGGAGGTGGTCGCGGCCTACACGGTGACCGGGGACGCGAGCGCTCTCGTACATCTGCGGGCGCGTGACATCCAGCACCTGGAGCAGGCGCTGGAGCGGCTGCGGCGCGAGCAGAACATCGTGCAGACCAAGACGTCCATCGTGCTGTCCCGGTTGATCGGACGCCCTACTGACGGCCCCGCCACCTAGGTTGTTACCCTCCGGTCGCATGACTGCCGACGAGTTCGCCACCGCCGACCTGATCGACGACTTCGGGGACGAACTGGAGAGCTGCGAGACGCAGTTCCGCCAGTACGGCGCCCGCTCGGCCTTCGCCGGGCCCATCGCGACCGTGCGGTGCTTCCGGGACAACGCGCTGGTGAAGGATCTGCTGGGCACGCCCGGTGCGGGCCGGGTGCTCGTCGTGGACGGCGGTGGGTCGCTGGCCTCCGCGCTGATGGGCGACCTCATCGCGGCGTCCGCCGTGGAGCAGGGCTGGACCGGTGTGGTGATCAACGGAGCGGTACGGGACGTGGCCGCGATCCGCACCATGGATCTGGGGGTAAAGGCCCTTGGCTCCAACCCCCGTAAGAGCACCAAGAACGGCGCCGGTGACGCCAATGTTCCGGTTGTATTCGGCGGTGCGGCGTTCCGTCCTGGAGACTGGCTCTACAGCGATGAGGACGGAATCGTCGTGGCGCATCGCCGTCTGAGCTGAAGATTATGGGTTTATGTTTTGGATCTTGGGTAACTACCTAACCGCGCTCGACCCATAGAGAAAGAAGTTGGGTATGACCATTCCGTTAAAGGTTGTCGCTTGTGCGACCGGCATCGCACTGGCAGTCGCGTCGGGACCGGTAGCCTGGGCCAAGGAGTGCAAATCACACATATCTCTTCGCCATATAGACATGACGGCACAAGCCGATGCCTTTCGCCAGGTGTTCACCCGGCGGGATCGGGCACATCGGTTCATGACCGCGCGGGATCAGGCGGCACAAGCTGTGCGCTTCGCCTATCGGCAACGGGGCAAACCGTATCGATGGGGCGGGACCGGTCCGCACGGATATGACTGTTCCGGCCTTGTTCAGAGGGCCTGGAGGTCAGCCGGAGTTTACATCCCACGGGTGGCCAGAAGCCAGTACCGCCGTATCCACAAGAAGGTTCGCCGCTCCCGGCTGCGCTCGGGGGACCTGATTTTCTTCCATGGATTCGGCCATGTGGGGATGTATGTCGGAAATGGTAGATTCATCCACTCGCCGAGGGCGGGAAAGACCGTCCGAGTGGTCCCGCTGAGGGGCCATTACGCGCGCAGCATGGTCGGGGCGGTCAGGCCCACTCGTCCCCATGCATGGCGTGGCCGGCGACACCTGGTGCCACATCAGGACCTGCGCAGGCCGACCACCACCGAAGAGCCCTTGCTGCCTGGTGCGCCGTGCCTCGACCCGACCGCGGACTCAACCGCTCCGGGAGCCGGTCTGGATCTCCCCGACGGGGAGCTGTTCGACTGCGCCTAGGCCCGGCACCATCCCGAGGTCACCGTCCGCGCAGTTGGGCTCGCAGGTATAGGTCACGTGCCAGTTGACCGTGGCGCTGATCTGGTATTCACCACCGGCCTGATCGGCCGATGACTTCTCGTAGACGTGAGTGCACGTGCTCCGCTGGTTCTCGGGACCCTTGGGGTCGTACGGCGTGCCGGGGCCCGTGCAGGTGATCGTCTTCTCGCCGAGGTTCCAGACCACCTCCACCGGGGTGGACGTTCCGACGACGGTGAAGCCGGCCTCCGAGACGGTCGTGACCTCGGGCTGCCACTGCCCGGGGTCGACCCACAGGAAGGTGCGGAGGCCGACGTAGGTCCGGGTGCGAGGGCTCGTCTGGATCTTCATGAGGGGCCGTTCCATCTGGGCCTGGGCCCTGAGCACCACGTCGGCGGCCGTGATGGCCGCGGGCGGTGGAGTGCCCATGTCGCCGGTGGCGCACAGGGGATCGCCGTTGCAGGGGTCCCTCACGATCGTCCCGGGGGCGGAGCCCGGAGGACCCTGGCCTTCGCCGTCGCGGCCCGGCCTCGTACCACCGGCGGTACAGGTGGTCGTGTCGCAGTGGTTGAGCGGGGGCGGGTCGGCGCGCAGCGTCGAGGCGGCCGCGGGGAAGGCCAGGACGGCCGCCCCGGCGCTCACCGTCATCGCCGTGACCAGCAGGGAGGACCTGATCAGCATTTCCTGACCTCGGATCGGGAGTCGGAGAGTTTCCAGGTGCCGCCGACGAGGCGCATGAGCGCCCGGTATCTCGTCTGCCCGACGGTCTCGTTGGCGGTCAGCCGTCGGCCGGTCCTGGCGTCGTACTTGAAGGTGCCGAGTGTCTGCACACAGTCGAGGACGACGGCCTGCCGCCCGTCCTCGGTGATCGACGCGAGCTTGGGGTTCAGCACGTTGTGATAGCGCCAGAAGATGCCCTGGCTACGAGCGCGCTGCGCCGTCCGCAGGAGCTGCCCGAGAATGGGCTCGGTCGCCACGCCGGCGAGCTCGCTCGTGTCGTTCATGGCGAACGAGGTCTCATAGACCTTCTGGAAGCGCTTGTACTGGGCGATGATCACGGGCGTCAGCGCCGGCGTGTCGACCGGGCCCGGCCGACCGGCCTGCGAGGGCATCGCGGTCGTCGATCGGGTGTTCACGTCGCCCGCCGGGCGGAACGCACCCTCGGAGCCCGAACCTCCGCAGCCCGCGACCGCGACGACCAGCCCGAGCCCGCCGAGGAGGGGTGCGAACCGGGAGCTCATCGAAACCCCTGATCAATTGGCCGACACCAAGGCGGAGTACCCGCGAAAGCTTACAGATGTGCAGGAAGCGAGAAAAGGGATTCGTCAGCGTGACCTTGCTCTGCCTTGGTGCGGCACACCGGAGCACCACCCGCCGGTCTTGGAACCGGCGCGGTGGGCTCGCGCGGTGGTCAAGAGGCGACGGCCCCTCGCAAAATCTCCGGATGGGCCTCGGCCACGAGTTCGAACGAGCGCAGTCGCGCCTTGGGGTCGCCGATGTTGCTGGAGATCATGAGCTCGTCGGCTCGCGTCCGCTCTCGAAGCTCGGCGAGCCCGCGCCGCACCGTCTCCTGATCACCGATCACGTGCGACTCGGTGATGGACGCGACGATCCCGGACTCCTGCGCCGTGTACGGGTAGGCCAGTGCCTCCTCAGGGGTGGGCAGCAGTCCCGGTTCGCCCTTGCGCAGCCGCAGCATGGACAGGCCCATCGGCGCCGAGAGCCGTTCGGCCTCGTGCGAGGTGTCCGCGCAGACCACGGCCGCGGTCACCATGGCGTACGGATGATCGAGGGTCTCCGACGGCTGGAAGGACGAGCGGTACAGCTCCATGGCGGCGTCGGTGTTCTGGGCGCTGAAGTGATGGGCGAACGCGAACGGCAGGCCGAGGACGCCGGCCAGTTGCGCGCTGAAGCCGCTCGAGCCGAGCAGCCAGATCGCCGGCCGCCCGCCCGGCACCACCTTGATCCGCCGGTAGGGATGATCTTCGGGGAAGGTTCCGTCGAGGAACGCCATGAGCTCCGCGAGCTCCTGGGGAAAGTCGTCGGCCGACAGGTCGGCGGTGCGCCGCAGGGCGTGCGCGGTGACCTGGTCGGTGCCCGGCGCCCGTCCGATCCCCAGATCGATGCGGCCGGGATGCATGGTCTCGAGCATGCCGAACTGTTCCGCCACCACGAGTGGAGCGTGGTTCGGCAGCATGACGCCACCGGAGCCGAGCCGCAGGGTGCTCGTCGCCTCGGCGAGGTAGCCGATCAGCACCGCGGGGGAGGAGCTGGCGATACCGGGCATGCTGTGATGCTCCGCCACCCAGTAGCGGTGGAAGCCGAGCGCCTCGGTCGCGCGCGCGAGGTCGATGCTGGCGCGCAGCGCGGCGGCCGGAGTCGAGCCGCTGCTCACCGGGGCAAGGTCAAGTACGGACATTCGGAAATCTGCCACAAGGGGGACAACCGGCATTACCTATGCCCGATTCCCATCAACAGGGAAGCCGGAGGAGGGATTCCGCCTGGTGGCGGAAGTGCACAGGGGGAAGAAGCGGGCCGGTCCGGCTCATCGCGATGCCGGCCGCGAACGGCCGACCTCACGGACGAGGTCAAGCGCGAGCACCATGTCGAAATAGGAGAAGGTCTCGAACTTCGATCCCGGTGCGATCTCGGCGGCCGCGAGCCGCCGCATCACCCCCAGCGCCGCGGGAGTGTTCAGATCCGAGTCGAGGGCCTCCATCAACTCGGCCCGGAAGCCGTCGTGCATCGCCTTGGACGGCTGCTCCGCCCATCCGGCGACGCTCTCCCTCAGCCTCCGAAGCTCCCGATCGGCCTCCTCGACCTGCCGCGAGCCCAGCTCCAGCGGCTCACGATAGGGATGTTCGAGCGCCGCAAGCCGCAATGACAGCGGATCGAGCCCCTGCTCGGCGACCCGCGTCAGCGTCGGCTCTACGGTCGTGGGGCTCACTTCCATCAACCGGCCCGGGCCCTGGCCGACGTACAGATCGGCTTCGCCGGGCGCGTCCTGATCGGTCGGCGGGATGTTGAGCGGGGTGAGGTCCCGGCCACCCGAGGCGGTGAGCAGAACCTGCCGGCGATGTCGTTCGACCAGTCTGCGGACGACGTCCCCCAGCACCTGCGAGCGCAGGTCGAGGCCGCCGACATGGACCCGCAGGAAGCGGGCACGGGGCAGCTCGTCGAGCCGGCCGGTGCGAGCGTCGTACAGCCGCAGCATGTCCCCAGCGTAGGGCCACGCCCGAGGACACCGCGCGGGGCGAACCGGAGCGTGACGTCCACCGTCGCCGTCGATGTGCGTACGGGCGAGGGAGCCCGGCGGGCCGATCGCGGTCGGCGTCTCAGATGGGGTCGAGTGCGGCCGTGGGCGCTCCGCCGGGCCATGAGGTCTCGGCGACCGCGCTGCCCGGCTCGAGCAGCGGGCCGCTGCCGTTGGGCTTGCGGATGGCCGCGAACCGCAGGCGTACGTAGTCGGCGACCCAGCCGGACTCGCGGCGCAGCGCAGGGGCGGCCAGCACGTTGATCCGGTCGAGCAGCGGCTCGGCGATCTCGGGTGGCACGTCGGCGAGCGCCTCGGGCGCGAACAGCCGCACCCAGTCGGCGGCGCCGTTGGGCCCCTCGCTCATGCGGGTGGGCCGGTCGAAGAACTCCAGCAGGCGGACGGTGAACCCGCCCTCCTCCAGCCGGGTGGCGTACTCGGCCGGGGTCGGGAAGTACCACGGCAGTTCGGGCTCGGCCAGCCCGAACACCCGCCAGGCGGTCTGCATCGCGGTGATCAGCTCGGCGCAGTTGCCCGCACCGCCCATCTCGGCGATGAACCGGCCGCCGGGCCGCAGCGCCGCGTGCGCCTGTGCGATGACCGCGTCCGGGTCGCGGGTCATCCAGTGCAGGGCCGCGTTGGAGGCCACGGCGTCGTACGGCTCGGCCACCGTGAAGTCGTGGGCGTCGCCGACCGCGAACGACAGCGACGGATGGATCGAGGCGGCCTGGGCGATCATTTCCCGGGACCCGTCGATGCCGAGCACCGTCGCGCCGCGTGCGGCGATCTCCGCCGAGAAGGTGCCCGTGCCACAGCCCAGGTCGATGACGCGTTCTCCCTGCTGTGGATCGAGCAGGTCGATGAGGGGTGCGCCGTGCGCGGAGACATACCCGAAGGCGGAGTCATATGTCGCGACGGCCCAGTTCATATCCGAAAGATATCC
The DNA here is from genome assembly GCF_014323665.1 of Actinomadura sp. HBU206391. GTDB lineage: Bacteria > Actinomycetota > Actinomycetes > Streptosporangiales > Streptosporangiaceae > Actinomadura_C. The sequence continues at coordinate 51,633 of NZ_JABVEB010000012.1, forward strand.
GACAATTCATGCAGGTGACCTCCTGTTCACAATGGTCGACGGGCGGTCATGAGGTTTGTCACAGGCCATGCGCGGTGAGGCGGCGGTGCGTGGCCGGAGGTGGACCGCGACGCGGCGCACCCCTCTAGAATCTGGTTCGGAATCGCCTGGGTCTCCAGGTGGGCTTCGGATGTGCCGTAGTTCCGGATGCGCCGCAGTGAGGAGCCGCAGTGGCCTACAGCGAGATCGAGTACTCCGCCGAAGACGGGATCGCCACGATCACGCTCGACCGGCCTGAGCGGATGAACGCCTTCACGTTCGTGATGCGCACCGAGTTGATCTCCGCCTTCGACGAGGCCGACGCGGACGACTCCGTACGCGCGGTGGTGGTGACCGGCGCGGGTCGCGCGTTCTGCGCTGGTGCGGATCTCGGCGGGGGCGGCGACACCTTCGATCCGGCGCAGCGGCGTGACATGTTCGGCGGGGACGACGACCTGCTGGCGGACGGGACGCCCCGCGACGGCGGCGGCACGGTCGCACTGCGCATCGCGCGCAGCCTCAAGCCGGTCATCGGCGCGATCAACGGGGCGGCCGTCGGCGTCGGCATCACGATGGCCCTGCCCATGGACGTCCGGCTGGCGTCGGACACCGCTCGCTTCGGTTTCGTGTTCGCCCGTCGGGGGATCGTCACCGAGGCCGCGTCGAGCTGGTTCCTGCCGCGCCTCGTCGGTATCTCACAGGCGATGGAATGGGCGGCGACCGGCCGGGTCTTCGACGCGGCCGAGGCGCTGCGGGGGCGGCTGGTGTCCCGGGTGTACGGCCCGGAGGAACTGCTGCCCGCCGCCTACGCGCTGGCCCGGGAGATCGCCGACAACACCTCGCAGGTGTCCGTGGCGGCCGTTCGGCGGCTGATGTGGTCGGGGCTGTCGGCCGCGTCGCCGTGGGAGGCGCATGCGGCGGACTCGCGGCTGATGTACGCGCTGGGCGGCGCGCCGGACGCCGCCGAGGGAGTGACGTCGTTCCTGGAGAAGCGGCCGGCGGACTTTCCGATGCGGCTCAGCACCGACCTCCCGCAGGCGCTACCCGACTGGCCCCACCCCTGAGGTCGCTTGCCCGCCCACAGGAGAATTGATCGTTACCGTCCGTTTCATCAGGAGCGCCCTCAGGTCACCAGAGCATCCTCGGGCGCGCTGCGCGGATGGCGACAGCCCCCGGGCACGGCGTCCGAGGGAGATGCGGTGATCGGTTCGGGTGGCACTTCGGGCTTGTCCGTCACCTGCGCATGCGGACGGTCTCGAAGAGGTGTCGTTCGAGCGGACTGAGCCGCTGCGGTGCGGTGATCGGTTCGGGTGGCACGGTGTAGTGGTGGCCGAGCGGGGTGGTCCAGTGCGTCTGGCCGAAGGCGTCACGCACGACGGTCCACCCGGCGTCTCGGAGGTCGTGGCAGTAACCGCATTTGCAGTCGGTGTTGGACGGCCTCGAGGGGCCACCGGCGGCGTGCGGGACGAGGTGATCGATCTCGGCACGGTTGGCCGGGACGCGGCAACCGGGGCCCCGGCACGTGCGGTCGCGCGCAATCACCAGGGCCCGGTCGCGGCTGGTGAGGTTGCGGCGGGGGTCTTTGCGGCGGGCCGGCCGCCCGGTTCCCGGTGCCGCCGGGAGAGGTGTCGCCGGGAGATTGGGGCGGGCCTGGGTGGTGTCGTGGTGGAGGAGTCGCCCGGGGACGGGGTCGGTGATGGTGTAGCGCCAGACGGTGTCCCCGTCCTGTGCCATGGCTTCGGCGATCTTGCGGGCGATTTCGGCGATGACCGGGCCGAAGCCGTTGAGGTCGGCTGAGCTCTCCGCCAGGCCGGCGAGAGTGGGGAGGTCACAGGTCAGCTCCAGCACACCGCGACGGTGGATGGGCCCGGGGCCCTGCCAGGTGCCGGACAGCAGTCCGAGGAAGACGTCACAGCGGATCTGGTCCATGGGCCGGGAGTCACCGGCCTGTTTGGCGGCGCGGGCCATCGCGTCGAGTCGCTCGAAGGCCGCAGCGGTCTCTTCGGCCGGCAGTCCGGTGCCGTACAGGTAGGCGGTGCCGTCGGGGTTGGTGCCCTTGGTCACTCGCCGTTCGCCGACGCCGCGCTCGTAGTTGTTCTTGGCCGCGGCCGGATCCGCGTCGGCGACGAGGTTGCGCAGTCGGTAGGCCAGCATGCCGGTGGTCAGAGCGGGGGCCTCGGGCAGCAGCCGAGCCGTGACCCGGCGCGCGGTCTGCTCGCTCAAGACGGCCGTGGCGTCGGCGAACACGCGCGCCCTGGGCAGATCGATCAGCCCGTCGCGCAACGCCTCCCACACCATCGGAAGCCGCTCGGTCAGAAACCAGGCTTCGTCCAGCCGGTCTCGTGCCGCCCGCTTCGTCCAGGTCAACGCGGCGGCGATCTCGGCCGCGGCGAACTTGGGGATGTCCGAGTCCCACACCGTGCTCAGGTGCGTGGTCTCGGCCTTCACCCGGTCGGCGACCGCGACCATGTCCGCTTGTAGCTCGGCCTGCTCGTAGGCCACCTGTCGCGCCCGTGCCTTGAGCACCACCACCACGTCGAAACCGCACAGCCTCGACCGGTCGACCGACGCCGGCACGGCCGCCAGCGCCGGGCCGGGGGACATCTCCTCGAGACCGGCGGGCAGCTCCTGGTCCGACGTCGCGGTGAGCACCAAGGACTCCGTTCAATCGGCACTACTCGAATCTATGAAAAGAATATATCGAACGAAGTGAAGAACAGATGTGCCTTGCAATAAGAATCATGGAAATGTCGAGACGGTGCGTCAGAATAAGAGCCTGTTCGTGGTGAAAGAGGCGATTGCTCGTGGGTACGTGCTCGAACGGACTGTCGGGCCCTCGGCGTAGCTTCCGTGGCATGGCGAACACCCTGGTCCTCCCCGTACCGGAGAGACTCCTGTCCCTGTACGTCGTCGCGGCGCCCGAGCGGATGCCGTCGGGCCTGGCGGAACGGCCCGTCGGACACGCGGCCAAGGCGTTATCGGCGGACGGCGCTCCGCTCGTCGATGTCGCACCGCGAGTCGAGGTGATCGAGGCCGGTCGGCCACCGCTCGCGGGAATGGTGGAGCTGCTGGGCTGCCTCGACTGCGGTCCGCATCTCGATCCGGCGACGCTGGCAAAGGTGCGCTCGGCGGAACGGCATCTTATGGTCGCGGCGACGTACGGCCCGGCGTGGCCACCGCTGCACGCGTGGACGGCGGTCACCACCGCCGAAGCCCTCGCCGTCGCCACCGGAGGCATCCTTTTCGACCCCGAGGCGCCGCTCCTGCGGCCGGTCCGGTGGGCGCCCTGCGCGTTACGCGACCGGCACCGCTTCGCCGTGGGGGAGTGGCTGGAGGTCGGCGTCTCGGCCGACCAGACCGACATCCGGCGCGGCATGTGGATGACCACGGCCGGGCTGGCCCGATTCGGCCTGCCCGAACTCCAGGGCAGGCGGATCCCGCCGGATCTGACGGTGGGCTGGTGCGACGTGGTCAACGGGCTTGCCCAGACCTTGCTGCGGGCGCACTGGGCCGACCTCGACGTCGAGCCCGGACGCGCTTTCCGCGAGATCGCCGAGACGGTCACGGTCACATCCGAGGATGTCGAGGCCGCGACCGGCCGCCGGTATCCACCGGGTTCTGCCGAGGTTCGGCTGCGCCTCGATCCCGGGGCGCCCGGCAGGGCGTCCTACCTCACCGTCCTGCCGCCGCGCGCTTTTCGCGGACCGGCCGGGCGTTGGCGCCGGGAGATCGTCGCCGCCCTGCTGGGCGGATGATCGGAGGTGCCGACGGCAGAGTCGCTCGGGTGATCCATCGCGAACGACCGCGAGATCGCCCCGAGTGTCACTCGGTGCGGGGGCGGCGACGCGGCGGCGCCGGGGGGACGACCTTGCCCGCGACGACGATGCCCTCAGGCACCTCGACGACCTCATCGGTACGCCTCCGCACCCGCAGCATCCCGTCGGACCATGATTCGAGTACGCCCACCACATCGCTGTACTCTCCGGTTGGCAGCCGACGGCGCAGCGAGACCCGCTGCCCCACGTCGGCCGGCGTCACCGAAACGAGGAGCCGTGCGGCAAATCGGTAGGACATGTGGCAACCCCCAGGTCGAATCTACCGGTCCGGCACGGCAATATTAGGTGCATAGGCTTGCGATGAGCCGAGACGAGGCCCGAGAGGAGTCACGACGTGACTTACGTCATCGCGCAGCCCTGCGTGGATCTGCTTGACAAGGCATGCATTGAGGAGTGCCCCGTCGACTGCATCTACGAGGGCAAGCGCATGCTCTACATCCACCCGGACGAGTGCGTCGACTGTGGTGCTTGCGAGCCGGTGTGCCCGGTAGAGGCGATCTATTACGAGGATGACACTCCTGAGCAGTGGAAGGACTTCTACAAGGCCAATGTGGAGTTCTTCGACGATCTGGGCTCGCCCGGCGGCGCGTCCAAGGTAGGGAAGATCGACAAGGATCACCCGATCGTCTCCGCGCTGCCTCCGCAGACCGCGGAGTAGGTGACGGGTTTCCTCTCGAAGCGTTCTCACCTGGCCGTGATCTTGCGACCTGTCCTGGGTAGGATCGCAAGGTCACGGCCTTGAACCGGGTGTCGCAAGGTCACGGCCTTGAGCCAGATGAGCACGGGGGAGGGCGAAGCCATGAGTGCGAGTGAACGTAGGGCGGTCGTGAACAGGGCGCTGCCCGACTTCCCGTGGGACCGGCTGGAGCCGTACAAGGAGCTCGCCGGTCGCCATCCGGGCGGCATCGTCGACCTGTCGGTCGGCACCCCGGTCGACCCCACGCCTGACGCGGTGCGCAAGGCGCTGAGCGAGGCGTCCGACGCCCCCGGCTATCCGCTGACGTACGGCGCACCCGAAGTGCGCGCCGCCGCCGCGGGGTGGCTGCGCCGGCGGCTGGGCGTGGACGCCGACCCGGCGGCCGTGCTGCCGGCCATCGGCACCAAGGAACTCGTCGCCTGGTTGCCCACGCTGCTCGGCGCGGGTCCCGGTGATCAGGTGGCCTTTCCCCGGCTCGCCTACCCGACGTACGACGTGGGCGCGCGACTCGCAGGGGCCGAGCCGATCGCCACCGACGGGCTGCTCTCTCTCGGGCCGGTCACTCCCAAGCTGATCTGGATCAACTCGCCGTCGAACCCGACCGGCGCGGTGCTGCCGGCCGAGCATCTGCGCAAGGTCGTCGGGTGGGCGCGCGACCGTGGCGTGCTCGTCGTCAACGACGAGTGCTACATCGAGTTCGGCTGGGACGCCACGCCCGGCAGGCAGCCGGTGTCGATCCTGCATCCGGACGTATGCGAGGGGTCGCACGAGGGCCTGCTCGCCCTTCACTCGCTGTCCAAGCGCTCCAACATGGCCGGTTACCGCGCGGGTTTCGTCACCGGCGACCCCGCCGTGGTCGCGCGGCTGCTGGCCGTACGCAAGCACGCGGGGATGATCATGCCGGCTCCGGTGCAGGCGGCGATGGCCGTGGCGCTCGACGACGACGTGCACGCCGAGGAGCAGCGCGCCCGCTACGCCCGGCGTCGCACCGCGCTCAAGCGCGCCCTCGAAGGGCACGGGTTCCGCATCGACCATTCCGAGGCGGCGCTGTATCTCTGGGCGACCCGCGGAGAGTCCTGCTGGGACACCGTCGGGCACCTCGCCGACCTTGGCATCCTGGTGGCACCCGGCGACTTCTACGGCCCCGCCGGGGACCGGCACGTCCGGGTCGCCTTCACTGCCACGGACGAGCGCGTCGCCGCCGCCACCGAGCGGCTCTGACCCGCCGGTTCCGCTGACCCGCCGGTCCTGCTGACCCGCCGGTCGCGTCGCCCGCCCATCGGCGGCATCCATCCCGGCACTGTCGCCATGACGGGAACCGGAAACGGATGAAATGAGTCCGATAACCGCGTGAGAGCGGCCGGTAAGCGCCATCGTTCGGTGCCTACTGGGCTTGTTGGGTCGAGAGTGGATAGGATCCGGCGAAATCCGATTTCACGGCTAATGCCGGTCATTGTCTGCGCGGAGGTGCTGTACGCGTGCTGGGACCTTCCATTGCGATCCTGCTCTTGCTGATCCTGATCGCCCTGGCCGTGCTTATCGTGATCGTTCTTCGCGGCCGGGGCCGTCAGCCGCAGGAGGGCACCCCGGCCCCGCGGGATCCGTTCGCCTCCGTCGGCGAGGTCGCCGGCGACCCGCGCGCGCTCAAGGCCGGGGACATGGTCGAGTATCTCGGCGTCCGCTATTTCATCCGAGGATCGGTGCGGCTGCGTGAGGGCGGCTTCACGTGGGACGAACACCTGCTGGAGGCCGACACCACGGCGGGCCGCAAGGTCTGGGTCTCGGTCGAGGAGGACCCCGACCTCGAGGTCGTCTGGTGGACCGAGGTCGACATCGGCGACCTCGTGCCCGATCAGCCGACGATCACGTTCGACGGCGTGGAGTACCGCCGCGACGAGCACGGCAGCGCCGACTACCGTACCGAGGGCACCACGGGCCTGGGCGAGAGCGGCCGGGTCGAGTACGCCGACTACGAGGCCTCCGGCGGCCGCTACCTCTCCTTCGAACGCTTCGGCGGCGGGGCCTGGGAGGCCGGGACCGGAGAGCGGGTGCCGCGCGGCACGATGACCATCTACCCGGGCAGCTGATGCTCCCCGACCTCGACGCGGCCTATGTCGACACGCGAGCGGACGCCCTCGGTTTCGCCTTGGGCCTGCCGCCGGTCGACGCCCTCGCGACCCTGTCCGCGACCCGCGGGCCGCTCCGGGTGGAGCTGCGCCTGCTCGGCGCCTCGCACCAGGTCATCGCCGGCCCGATCAGCGAGACCGTCGCGTGCCTGCCCGGCCTCTCGGGTCCGCTGCCGGGCGAGGTGAGCCGGACGGTGGGCGAGTGGTCGTACGACTTCACCTCCGACACCCGCGAGCACGACCAGGCCGGCTTCGAGGCGGCTGTGGAATCCCTGCGGCGACGGCTGGCCGGCCGTACGGACGCGTTGACGGGCACCTTCCCGGGCTCGCCGTACGCCGTGACGGCGATAGCCGTCGAGGCCGGCCTCGGGTGGCGCACCTGGCACGCCTACCCGCAGACCTTGGAGATCGTCGAGACCCGGACCCGGCTGGAGGCCACGGGATGACCCAGCACACGACGACACCGCACACCGCGACACCGCACACCGCGACACCGCACACCGCGACACCGGGCAGCACGACACTGACGAGGGGGACCGGGCTGTGAAGAAGTGGTACATCGCGGGTGGGCTGGTGGCCGGCCTCGGCGTCATCGCCCTGGTGGCCTCGCTGCTCACGGGCGGCTCCTCCCCGCGCGGCTGGATCGCCAAGAACTACACCCGTACGGCCACGGACACCTACCGGGCGTCCGGCGCGCCGACCAAGGTCGCGTCGGACATCACCCGTAAGTTCCGGCCGTCGGAGCGGGCCGACGACCCGGCCGGGGTGTTCCTGCGCTATTCCAACCTCGTCGTCGCCGTGCTGCCCGACGGTGTCATGGGCAGCCGCATCACGGTCGACGACGCCGACCGCGGTTACCGGCGCTATTACAACTATGTCGGGAACCGCTGGGCCGCCCCCGGGCGCGGCTCGGACTTCCGCGGGGGCGGACCCGGCGAGGGCAAGTGAGCCGAATGAGTCCCTTCGAACGCTCGCCACTGCTCTGGACGATCTCCGGCGTGGCCACCGCGGATCTCGTCGAGGGGCTACGGCGATCATGATCGTCGGCGGCCTGGCGTGGATCGCCTGCGCCGTCGTGTACAGCCGCCTCGCCAGGACGCGGGGCGGGACCGGATACGACAGGAGTGCGCGCTGATGCTCGAAGACCTCGTCAACGAAGGTGGCGCCGCACTGGCGTACGGCGCCGTCGGCGTCGCCCTGATGGCGCTCGGCTACCTGGTGGTCGATCTGCTGACGCCGGGCAAGCTCGGCCAGCTGATCTGGGCCGACCGCAACCGGGGCGCCGGCCTGGTGCTCGCCGCGAAGCTGCTCGGCGTCGGCGCCATCGTCACCACCGCGATCCTGACCAGCGAGGACAGCCTGGGTGAGGGGATCGTCTCGACGGTGGTCTACGGGGTGCTCGGCATCGTCCTGACGAGCCTCGCGTTCCTCGTGCTCGACGCGATCACACCGGGCCGGCTCGGCGCGATCGTCGTCGAGGCGGTCACAGGCGACGCCGGAGATGAGCGCGACTCGCCGGCCGCGACGTCGCAGACCTCGTCCGGCCCCGGCATCCACCCGGCGTGCTGGGTGGTCGCCGCCACCGACCTGGCCACGGCGGCGATCATCGCCGCGGCCATCTCGTGATGCGTTTTCGGGCGTAAGATCGCCCGATGACCGAATCGGAGGCGACGCACCAGGCGGTCCGGGTCTCGGCGCGGCCGGCTCGGGCGTTCGTGCTCGCGGCGGTCTTCGCGTGCGCCGCGTGCGGGCTCGTCTACGAACTGGCGCTGGTGGCGCTCGGCAGCTATCTCGTCGGCAACTCGATCACGCAGGCGTCGATCGTGCTGTCGGTGATGGTCTTCGCCATGGGCGTCGGGTCGTTGGCGGCCAAGCCGTTCCAGCGCCATGCCGTGGCGGCCTTCGCGCTGGTCGAAGGGGCCTTGGCGCTGCTGGGCGGGTTGTCGGTGCTCGGCCTGTACGCCGCCTTCGCCTGGCTGGACCTCTACACGCCCGCGCTCGTCGCCGTCGCCTTCCTCGTCGGCGGGCTCATCGGCGCCGAGATCCCGCTCCTGATGACGCTCCTGCAGCGCATCCGGCGACAGGACGCGAGCAGCGCCGTCGCTGACCTGTTCGCCGCCGACTACGTGGGTGCGCTTGTCGGCGGGCTGGCCTTCCCGTTCCTGCTCCTGCCCGCGTTCGGGCAGATCAAGGGCGCGCTGATCGTCGGCATGGTGAACGCCGTCGCCGGCATCGCCGTCGTGCTCTGGCTGTTCCGCGGGCAGGTGCGCCGTGGCGCCCGGACGGTCCTGTGGGGCGGCATGGCCGTGGTCATCGCCGTGCTGTGCGGAACGTACGTGCTGGCGGACGGCTTCGAGGCCGACGCGCGGCAGGCCCTCTACCGCGACCCGATCGCGCTGGCAGAGCGCACGCGGTACCAGGAGATCGTCATCACCCGGGCGGTGCGGCTGTCCGGCCGCCCCGACCTGCGGCTGTTCCTCAACGGGGACCTGCAGTTCTCGTCCGTCGACGAGTACCGCTACCACGAGTCGCTGGTCCACCCGGCGCTCGCCGGGACGCGCGGCAGGGTGCTCATCCTCGGCGGTGGCGACGGCCTGGCCCTGCGTGAGGTGCTGCGGTACCGGGACGTGCGCGCCGTGACACTGGTCGAACTCGACCCCGAGATGACCCGGCTGGCCAGGTCGTACGGCGCTCTGGCCGATCTGAACGACAATTCGCTGGGCGATCCGCGGGTGCGGGTCGTCAACGCCGATGCCTTCGGCTGGCTGCGAGCGCATCCGGGCGTGGCGGAGGTCCAGGCGGCCGCCGGAGCACGGGCCGGTGCGCGGTCCGCGCCCGGCGTGGAGGCCGCCGGTTACGACACGGTGATCGTGGACATGCCCGATCCCGACGACGTGCCGACGGCCAAGCTCTACTCGGTCGAGTTCTACGGGCTGGTCCGCCGTCTCCTCGCGCCGGACGGCCGGATGGTGGTCCAGTCGGGCTCGCCCTTCTTCGCGCCGAAGTCGTACTGGTGCATCGAGAAGAGCATCCGGGCGGCGGGGTTCGCCACCACGCCGTACCACGTGGACGTGCCGAGCTTCGGCGACTGGGGATACGTCCTCGCCGCGGCAGGGTCCTCGCCGCCGGCGTTGCGGCTCCCGGCCGATGCCCCTTCGCTCCGCTTCCTCGACCAGAGCGTGCTCACGGCCGCCTTGGTCTTCGGCCGGGACCTGCGCCATCGCGACGTCGAGGCGAACACACTGGTCAAGCCGCGGATCATCGACTATGAGCGGCAGGAGTGGCGCGACCTCTGACCGGACGGCGGGCCGGACACGAGTCAGGGGCGGCGGCTGAGGAACGGCGCCGGACTTGTACTGTGAACGAGGGCCAAAACTACGCAAAAGCCACCGCGAGTGCTGTAAAACAACCCTATGATTCAACCCCCTGCGCCGGTGTTCGTCGATGCGACCGGACGGCGAAGACGGCTGACCCGACGCGTCGGAGTGATCTCCGCGGGCCTCCTTGCCGGGTACCTCGCTCTTGTCGGGGTAGGGCTGTTCGCCGGTGCCGACCTGCCGATGACCCCCTGGCCGGGCAACGGCGGGGGCAAGAACGGCATCGGCGCCGAACCGGGACACCAGCGGAAGAGCAAGACGCCGAGTCCGGACGCCCATTCGGGCACAGCGCCCGCGCCCACGTCTCCTGGTGTCTCACCGCCGTCTCTCACCGCGCCGCGGCAGACCGCCACCCCCGGAACCGGCCCCACGGCGACGACCAGCGCCCCTGGTAAGGCGGGGGCCCACGCGACTCCGCGCGCGGTAGGCCGTACGAAGTCCGCCAACCCGCGCAAGCCCGGATGAGAAGGGGAGATCCGCGCGGTCACTGGATCCTGCTGATACTGGCCGGACTCACCCTCGCCGCGGCATTGATCTTGAACGGACTCGCGCATGGTGCGATCGGCGAAGGTCCTAAGGACACGGTGAAAGGCACGGGGCGCCCACCCGCGGCCGTGGCGAACGGCGGCCCCGTCCTCAACCTGACGGGCAGCGCGCCGCAGAGCGCCGGCGCCAGACCCGGGAAGATCGCGCTCACCTTCGACGACGGACCGGACCCGAAATGGACGCCGCAGCTGCTCGACGTCCTGCGCCGCCACAACGCCAAGGCGACCTTCTTCGTGGTCGGCGCGCACGTGGCGGAGCATCCGGGGCTCACTCGCAGAGTGCGACGGGAGGGGCACGAGCTCGGGGTCCATACCTACACGCACATCGACATGGCGTCCGCCGCGGAATGGCGCCAACGAGTGGAGCTCGATCTGACCCAGCGCGTTCTGGCCGGGACGATCGGCGTCCACACCCGGCTCATGCGCATGCCCTACTCCGCCACGCCGGCCGCCATGACCGGCTCTCAATGGCAGGCCGCGCAACAGATCGGCGGGCAGGGCTATCTCGTCGTCCTCGCGGACAGGGACACGGAGGACTGGAGACGGCCCGGCACTGACGCCATCGTGGCGGCGGCCACTGACGGTCCCCGAGGCCGCGGCGCCGTCGTGATGCTGCATGACTCGGGTGGAGACCGCACCCAGACGGTCGCGGCCGTCGACCGTCTGCTCACCCTCTACTCGAAGCGCGGTTACCAGTTCACGACGCTGACCGAGGCGCTCGGGAGTCCGGCGGCGGAGATCCGGGCGTCGGCCCCCGAGCGGGTGATCGGTAATGCCCTCGTGACCGCTCAGTGGGCGTCCAGCCGACTGGTCGGGGCGTTGACCTTCCTGTTCGGGATCGCCGCCGTCCTGACGGCGCTCCGGCTGGCGACGCTGCTGTGGCTGGCGCGTGCGCACGTACGGCAGATGCGACGCAGGCGTCGGAGGCAGAAGCGCGGGTGGGCCCGACTGGCCCCGCCCCCGGTCTCGGTGATCGTGCCCGCCTACAACGAGGAGGCGGGCATCGAGGCGACCGTACGGTCGCTGCTCGATACCGACTACCCGGCGCCGATGGAGATCATCGTCGTGGACGACGGTTCGACCGACCAGACGGCCTGGATCGTCGACAACCTGCGGCTGTCGAACGTACGTCTGATCTGCCAGGACAACGGCGGCAAGCCGTCGGCGCTCAACACCGGCATCGCGAACGCCCGCTACGACGTGCTCGTCCTCGTGGACGGTGACACCGTCTTCCAGCGCGACACGATCGGCAATCTCGTAAGGCCGCTCGCCAACGCCAGGGTCGGGGCGGTGAGCGGCAACACCAAGGTCGCCAACCGGGGCCGGATCCTCGGCCGATGGCAGCACATCGAGTACGTCATCGGCTTCAATCTGGACCGGCGAATGTTCGACGTGCTGCAGTGCATGCCCACCGTTCCGGGGGCGATCGGGGCGTTCCGCCGTGAGGCCCTGATGTCCGTGGGCGGGGTCAGCAACGACACCCTGGCCGAGGACACCGACCTGACGATGGCGATCTGCCGGGCCGGCTGGCGGGTGGAGTACGAGGAGTCGGCACTCGCCTGGACGGAGGCGCCTTCGTCGGTGCGGCAGCTGTGGCGGCAGCGCTACCGCTGGTGCTACGGCACGCTCCAGGCGATGTGGAAGCACAGGCGTTCGGTCGTCGAGCGCGGCCCGTTCGGGCGCCGTTGCCTCTCCTACCTCGTCGTCTTCCAGGTGGCCCTGCCGCTGTTCGCCCCGGCCGTGGACGTGTTCGCGCTGTACGGCCTGGTCTTCCTCGATCCGATGGACATGGCCGCGTCGTGGCTCGTCTTCATGATCGCTCAAGCCGTCGCAGGGGCGTACGCACTGCGGCTGGACGGCGAGCGGCTGCGCACGCTGTGGACGCTGCCGCTGCAGCAGGTCGTCTACCGGCAGCTGATGTACCTGGTCGTGATCCAGTCACTGGTGACGGCCTTGCTCGGCACGCGCCTGCGGTGGCAGGTGATCCGCCGTACCGGCACCTTCTCCTCCACCCCTCCCGCGGAGCCGGTTCCGGCTCGATCTCTGCCCTGATCCGGGTCGTGATCCGGTGGGCCGAATACTGTTCGGTTTCGCGTTGTGGCTGCTAGATTGCCCGTTAGCCGGTCGTACAGCTCTGAAAGGACCTGAGGTGCGGCGCGAGATCTTCACTGAGGAGCACGAGGCCTTCCGCGACACGGTGCGGTCCTTCATCGCGAAGGAGATCACGCCGCACCACGAGCAGTGGGAGAAGGACGGCGTCGTCTCCCGTGACGTGTGGCTGGCCGCCGGCCGCCAGGGTCTGCTTGGCATCGACGTCGACGAGCGCTACGGCGGCGGGGGCAACGCCGACTTCCGCTACTACATGATCCTGGACGAGGAACTGGCCAAGGCCGGGGCGCACGGCCCGGGTTTCGCCGTGCACAACGACATCAACGGCTCCTACCTCATCCGCCTCAGCGACGAGGAGCAGAAGCGGCGTTGGCTGCCCGGCTACTGCTCCGGCGAGATCATCACCGCCATCGCGATGACCGAGCCCGCGGCCGGTTCGGACCTGCAGGGCATCAAGACCACCGCGGTGCGGGACGGCGACGACTACGTCCTCAACGGCTCCAAGACCTTCATCTCCAACGGCATCCTGGCCGATCTGGTCATCGTCGTCGCCAAGACCGATCCCTCGGCCGGTGCCAAGGGTGTCAGCCTGCTCGTCGTCGAGCGCGGCATGGCGGGCTTCGAGCGCGGCCGCAACCTGGACAAGGTGGGCCTGCACGCCCAGGACACCGCCGAGCTGTTCTTCGACGAGGTGAGAGTCCCCAAGGCCAATCTCCTCGGCGAGGAGGGCATGGGGTTCATCTACCTCATGCAGAACCTCGCGCGGGAGCGCCTGTCGATCGGCGCCGCCGCGCTGGCCGGGGCCGAGGCGTCCTTCGAGCGGACGCTGGAGTACTGCAAGACCCGTGAGGCGTTCGGCCGCCCGATCGGCAGGTTCCAGCACAACCGGTTCACGCTGGCCGAGATGAAGACCGAGCTGACGGTGGCGCGGGCGTTCACCGACACGTGCGTCCTGGCCGACGCCGACGGCGAGCTGACCGCCGAAGAGGCGGCGATGCTGAAGTACTGGAACACCGAGCTGCTCAAGACGGTGGTCGACCGATGCGTCCAGCTGTACGGCGGCTACGGCTACATGACCGAGTACCCGATCGCCAAGGCCTACCAGGACGCCAGGATCCACACCATCTTCGGCGGCACCACCGAGATCATGAAAGAGATCATCGGGCGCTCTCTCGGCGTGTGAGGAGCTCGCGGTCACCTGATGATGACGCGGTCCTTCGGGGCCTTCGGGTCGTTGTGCCAGCCTGAGTGCCCGTCCGCGGCCTCCCAGCGCTTTCCGGCGTACCGCACCTCGGTGAGTCCGTAGGCCTGCGCGTGGGACACGCCCCACGAGGCCACCGACCATCCTGTCCGCGGGCTTTCGATCATCACGGCGTCCCCGTTCAGCGGCAGCCGGCCGAAACCGCGGCGCAGCTCTCGGATCGCCTCCGCGCGCCGAGGCGTCGTGCGCTTGTCCGGCGGGAACCAGCAGCGTACGGCGGCCGGGCGGCGGCCCGTGTAGCCCTGAGCGAGGATCTTGCCCTCGTCCTCGTGCTGGGCGTAGGCGGTGCCGTCGGCGCTGCGCTGAACGCGCTGTGCGGCGTCGTGCAGATCGCGGTCCAGGTAGTCCTTGACCTTCTTCAGCGAGTCGAAGAACCGGCCCGACGCGTAGACGGGGTCCCGCAGTTGTTCGACCGCGCCCCATCCCTGCGACGGGCGCTGCTGGAAGAGGCCGACCGAGTCGCGGTCTCCGCCCGCGAGATTGCGCAGGTGCGACTCCTGGATCGCGGTGGCGTAGGCGATCACCACGGCCCGTTCGGGAAGTTTCTTGCGGAAGGCCACCGCTGCGATGGTGGCCGAGTTGGCCGCCTGCTCCAGGTCGAGGGGTTCCTTCCCGAGCGCGGTCTGCACCTCGCAATTGGATCCATGAAGATACGGACGAACGCGGGAAAAGAGTGCATAACCTCCCACACCCAGGGCGATAGCCACCACGAGCGTGATTCCAAGCAGGCGCATACGGCGCGCGTCCCATCGACCCACGGGATGACCGTACCCGGAGTTGGCGCGCGTTCGGATATGCCGTCTGCGTCGTCTCGGCCTCCCGATAAGCTCCCGCCATGACCGATACGTTCACCAGCCCGATCTCCAGCGCCATCGACACGCTGTGGGAGCGGCGGACCGAGCTCAACCCGGATGACGGCGACGCCAGGACGGCCATCGTGACCGCCGTCGACCAGATCGACACCGGTGAGGCCCGCGTGGCCTTCATCGACCCGGCCACCGACGAGGTGATCGTCGATGAGCGGGCCAAGCGCGCGATCCTGATGAGCTTCAAGGTCCTCGGCATGGTGCGGTCGCAGGTCGGCGACTTCCAGCACAACGACCGGATTCCGCTCAAGACCCGCCTGGACGGGGTGCGGGTCGTTCCTGGCGCCATCGCCCGCTGGGGCTCCTATCTGGCCCCCGGGGTCGTGCTCATGCCCTCGTTCACGAACATCGGTGCCTACGTGGACAGCGGCACGATGGTGGACACCTGGGCCACGGTCGGCTCGTGCGCCCAGATCGGCAAGAACGTCCACCTGTCCGGTGGCGTCGGCATCGGCGGTGTGCTGGAGCCGCCGAACGCCGTTCCCGTCGTGGTCGAGGACGACGCGTTCGTCGGCTCGCGCTGCATGGTCGTGGACGGCGCCAGGGTGCGCCAGGGAGCGAAGATCGGCGCTGGGGCGATCTTGACCAACACCACGCGGGTCTTCGACGTGGAGACGGGCGATGAGCTCGCCCGCGGCGAGGCTCCGGCCTGGTCGGTGTGCGTCGGCGGCACACGTACAAAGAGCTTCCCTGGCGGAGAGTTCGGCATGCCGTGCCTGCTCGTGCTCAAGCGGCTCAAGGAGGGCCAGCAGCACGACAAGCTCGCCCTCAACGACATCCTCCGCGAACATGGCGTGAACGCCTAGGGAGGTCCGTCATGCGGCTCGATCTTTCTGCCGACGTGGCAGCGCTGACCAGGGCGCTCGTGGACATCGAGTCGGTGAGCGGCCAGGAGCGGCCGCTCGTCGACGCGATACATGAAGCGCTCGTCGAACTTCCGCACCTGACGGTGGAGCGGGACGGAGACTCGGTCGTGGCGCGGACCTCATGCGGCCACGAGGAGCGCGTCGTGCTGGCAGGGCACGCCGACACCGTGCCGATCAACGGCAACCTGCCGTCCCGGGTCGAGGGCGACCTGATGTACGGGTGCGGCACAACGGACATGAAGAGCGGCTTGGCGGTGCTGTTGCGGCTCGCGGTGACGCTTCCGGAGCCCACGCGCGACGTCACCTATGTCGTGTACGACTGTGAGGAGATCGAGGCGGAGCGCAACGGGCTCAGGCGGCTCGCCCGCACCCGCCCCGAGCTGCTCAAAGCCGATTTCGCCGTGCTCATGGAGCCCACGTCCGCCCAGGTCGAGGGGGGTTGCCAGGGCACTATGCGGGTGGAGGTGCGGGCGGCCGGCGAACGGGCGCACAGCGCCCGGGCGTGGATGGGTTCCAACGCCATCCACAACGCCGGCGCGATCCTCGACGTGCTGCGCGCATATGAACCGGCGGGCCCCGTGGTGGACGGGCTGGAGTATCACGAAGGCCTCAACGCGGTGTTCGTACGGGGAGGCGTCGCGGGCAACGTGATCCCGGACGAGTGCGTCGTCACCGTCAACTACCGCTTCGCCCCCGACAAGTCGGTCGACGAGGCCGAGGCGTACCTGCGCGACCTTTTCGGAGCCTTCGAGGTCAGCGTCACGGACGCGGCCCCGGCCGCTCGCCCCGGGCTCGACCACCCAGCCGCGGCGGCCTTCGTCAAGGCCATCGGAGGGAAGGCCAAGGCCAAACTGGGCTGGACCGACGTCGCCCGTTTCGCCGAGCTCGGCATCCCGGCCGTCAACTACGGGCCGGGTGAGCCGACCCTGGCCCACACCAAGGGCGAGTACGTCGAGATCCCCCGGATCTTCGCGTGTGAGGACCGCATGCGTACCTGGCTGGGCTGAGTATCCGGTTGCTCCGCGATCCCGCCGCCATGGCCCCCGACGAGCGGGTTACGGTATGTGGCATGGAATCGGACGTGAACCCGGGCACCCGCCGCCAGGGCCCTGCGACATTGCGCGGTAATGCCGTGCCCAAGACCACGACGGATCAGCGCCTGCTCGACAGCCAGGGCCGTCCGGACTGGCTCCACACCGACCCGTGGCGGGTCATGCGCATCCAGTCGGAGTTCGTCGAAGGCTTCGGGCTGCTCGCCGAGCTGGGGCCGGGGGTCAGCGTGTTCGGCTCCGCCCGCACCAAGCCGGGCTCCGACGAGTACGAACTCGCCGTTGACATCGGGGCGCGACTTGCCGAGGCGGGCTTCGCGGTGATCACCGGCGGTGGGCCGGGCATCATGGAGGCCGGTAACAAGGGGGCTTTGGAGAGCGGCGGGGTCTCGGTGGGCCTCGGCATCGAGCTTCCCTTCGAGCAGAAGATGAACGACTACGTCGACATCGGCATCGAGTTCCGCTACTTCTTCGTCCGCAAGACGATGTTCGTGAAGTACTCCGAGGCCTTCGTCGTCCTGCCGGGTGGTTTCGGCACGCTCGACGAGCTGTTCGAAGCGATCACGCTCGTCCAGACCACGAAGATCACGCAGTTCCCCATCGTGCTGGTCGGCACCGAGTTCTGGGGCGGGCTACTGGACTGGGTGCGGAGCACCCTGCTGCCCAGCGGCAAGATCTCGCCTGCGGACCCGGACCTGCTGCACCTCACCGACGATCCGGACGAGGTCGTTCGGATCATCACGCAGGCCCGTGAACAACAGCGGGAGGCCGAGGAGGCGGCCGTGCAGCAGGTTGCGGAGGCCGGTGGGAACGGAAGCTGATGGGCCTGTCCGTCTGCGTGTTCTGTGCCTCCAGTAGCCGGATCGACGAGCGGTATCTCGAGCTGGCCGCCGAGGTCGGCGCCGAGCTGGCCCGCCGCGGTCACACGCTGGTCAGCGGCGGCGCCAAGGTGTCGTGCATGGGCGCGGTGGCCCGCGCCGCCCGGGCCGGTGGCGCCCACACCGTGGGCGTCATCCCCGAGAACCTGGTGAGCGTCGAGATCTCCGACGAGGACAGCGACGAGCTGATCGTCACCGCGGACATGCGCTCCCGCAAGGCGGAGATGGATCGTCGCTCGGACGCTTTTCTGGTGCTGCCCGGTGGTCTCGGCACGCTGGAGGAGCTGTTCGAGATCTGGACCGCGCGGGTGCTCGGCGTGCACGACAGGCCGCTCGTCATCCTTGATCCGTACAAGTTGTTCGAGCCGCTCCGCGACCTCATGACGCACCTGCTGGAAGAGGGTTTCAATCGACCGAAGGTGTTCGACGCGGTCGGCTGGACCGCCTCGGTTCCGGAGGCATTCGACCTGCTGGCGAAGGCGCAGGTACCGATCCAGCCGACGGCCGAGGACTACGCCGAATCAGAGACCAGCTGATCGGAAAGGTGGGAGCGCTCACCTTTCCGAGGGCGGCTTTGCGTCCTTATTTTACCGCTGTCGATGGCGGTTCGCGCTGTTCGTGACTGGAAATGCGACTGGCCACAAAATTGCACTGACCGTAAAATGTAGGCCAATTTTTCGGCTGTCCCGGCCAAATAGCAGCGCTCTCATGGAATGGACCGATGTACCCTGCGGCCGGTCTTCCTCATGCGAAAAATCCCTGCAAAACCGTACATATCGGGTTTCGCCGATCATGCGGCCGGGGATTGGCAATGTATCCCACATGTGTCATGTAATGGATGCATAGTGGTCCTTACAGGGTCTGAACGCCTCTTTCGGGAGGCCCGCGAACGCGACCCTGTCATAAGAATCCGATGCTCGACCTGCGCGGGCTCGAATTCCTAAGGAGGAAGGTCCATGGGAATTCTCAGGCGCATGGCGGTCGTCACTTCCGGACTTGTTTTCGCCGGAGCGACTGCCCTGGTGATGGACCCGGCCCTTGCGGTGACCTCGGCCGGCTCAGAGGCCATGATCGCTGCATCTCATGACACGACAGCGGGAAGACTGGTGCAGCCCCCGCCCGGACCGCGGGAGCGAGAGAGACAACGCCAACTGCAGCGTCAGCGGCAGGCTCAGGAGCGGATGCAGCGGCAGTCGCAGCGTCAGCGGCAGGCCCAGGACCAGTTCCAGCGTCAGCGTCAGGCTCAGGAGCAGTCGCAGCGTCAGCGGCAGGCCCAGGAGCAGGCTCAGCGGCAGGCCCAGGACCAGTTCCAGCGTCAGCGTCAGGCTCAGGAGCAGTCGCAGCGGCAGCGGCAGGCCCAGGAGCAGGCTCAGCGGCAGGCCCAGGACCAGTTCCAGCGTCAGCGTCAGGCTCAGGAGCAGTCGCAGCGGCAGCGGCAGGCCCAGGAGCAGGCTCAGCGGCAGGCCCAGGACCAGTTCCAGCGGCAGCGGCAGGCTCAGGAGCAGTTCCAGCGTCAGGAGCAGGCTCAGCGGCAGGCCCAGGACCAGATGCAGCGGCAGCGGCAGGCCCAGGAGCAGACGCAGCGACAGGAACAGTCCCAGCGCCAGGAGCAGGCTCAGCGGCAGGAGCAGCAGCAGCGCCAGGAGCAGGCTCAGCGGCAGGAGCAGTCCCAGCAACAGTCTCAGGAGCAGGGAGAAGGTTTCTGACGACCGGTGAGCGCACCGGATCAACGAACGCAGATGTGAACGCAGGATGATCGGGGCCTCGCACCGGCTGGTGCGAGGCCCCGTCGATTCAGACGAGGCCGCGGCGCGACACGGTGGGCGGGCGCTTGCCCTTGATCGATGCGATCATGTCCAGCGCCTCTCGCGTCACCGCCACGTCCTGCGCCGGGACTCGGAACACCTTGGCCCCCACCCAGCCGTACACCGCCGCGGTAGCCAGTACCGCCGGGTCGGCGGTCATGGCCGCTGGGGCGGCGTTGCGGCCCCCTGTCGCGGGGGTGCTCAGGTCGCCGGAGGGCGTACTCGCGGGCGTGACGAGGACCGTGTGGCCGGTCCGTACCACTTCTTCAGCGTCGGCGACCGATTTAACGTCGACGAGCAGACCGTCCGCCCTTACCCCTTGCGAAATCGCGTGGGCCGGTTCGGAGCAGACCAGACCCGTGCCCGTCACGGCGGCCACCGCGGTCAGATGGTCGCCTACGAGCAACGCGGCGCCGGCCTCTGCGCATGCGTACGCGATCACGGGCGTCGGCGCCGCCACGGCGATCACGAGCCCGGGACGGTCGGCGCGGATGCGGGTGAGAAGCTCTGGGTCGGGCGTCACTTCGGCGATCTGGGCGGATTCGGGGATCGCATCGGCATCCGCGTCGGCGACATAGATGACGAAATCGCTGATACTGAACGCATGGGACGCTAGCCGCAACTCCATGTCTCCGATCGTGGCACGATCGTCGCGCCGGGGCGTACGGAGGAGTCCGGCGTGGTGTGCACCGGCGCATGAGTTAGGAGTCTGATCGTGGTTCTCGCCGTCGCACTGGCGTGCATGGCCGTAGTCGCCGCGGTGATCGTGCTGGCCATGGGGAAGGGCGGCGAGCTGGCCGAGGCCCACCCCGACCACCCGCCGCTCGTGCTGCCGGGCCACCATCGGGTCACCGGGACCGATGCGGCGTTGCTGAGCCTGCCCATGGGCGTTTGGGGTTATCACATCGGCATCACCGACGCGGCGCTGGACCAGCTCGCCTACGCGCTCACGCAGCGGGACACACGCATCGCCGTCCTCGAGCAGCAGCTCGAACAGCTGCGGCTACGGCAGTCAGGTGCTGTGGAGGAACCGATCCAGTGGAACGGGGATCGAGAACCGCAGAACACCTGGAGCCCGCCGCCCGGTGAGCTGCCCTCGTGGTCGGCCCCTGAACTGCCGGCCGGGCCGGAGGTGCCTGAGAAGGCGGCATCGGAGGACGGCGCAGAGGCGGACGACCAGCGGTGGGACCGTTGAGCCGGGTCCTCGCGCGTGTCGGCGAAGGGGTCGATGCCTCCGCCGAACGGACCTTCGAGGTGCTGACGGACTGGGATCGGCATGGTGAGTGGATGCCGTTCACGACCGCGCGCGGAGGTCATGAGGTCGGGGCCACGCTGGAAGGGCGGACGGGCATCGGCCCGATCGGCTTCCTCGACACGATGGTCATCACGGAGTGGCGGGCGGGACGTCGGGTGGCCGTACGCCACACCGGTCGACTGGTCCGCGGAGAGGCATGGTTCGAGACCATCCCGCTGCCGGATGGCGGGTGCACGATCGTGTGGGCGGAACTGCTCGATCTTCCGCTCGGGCCGCTCGGCCGGGTCGGCTGGGTCTTCGTCGGGCCGGTCGCCCGTACGTTCATGCGGCTCGGACTCCGGCGCCTGGGGAGGCTTGCCTCTTGACCGCGGTGACCGGGCCGGACGGGCTCCCGCGCTGCCCCTGGGGGGTCTCCACGCCCGACTACGTGATCTACCACGACGAAGAGTGGGGACGCCCGATCCGCGACGACCAGGGTGTGTACGAGCGGCTGTGCCTGGAGGCGTTCCAGTCCGGGCTGTCCTGGCTGACGATCCTCCGTAAGCGCGAGGGATTCCGGGCCGCGTTCGCCGGGTTCGATCTGGAGAAGGTCGCAGGCTTCGGCCCGGACGACGTCGAGCGGCTGCTGTCGGATCCCGCGATCGTCCGTAACCGCGCCAAGATCGAGGCGGCGATCGCCAACGCGCGGGCGGCACTGGAACTGCCCGAGGGGCTGGCCGCGGTGGCCTGGCGCCATGCCGATCCGGCGGCCCCGGTGCCACGCACCTCCGCGGACGTGCCGGCGTCCACGCCCGGCTCCAAGGCGCTGGCCAAGGAGCTGAAGAAGCGCGGATTCCGGTTCGTCGGCCCGACGACGGCGTACGCGCTCATGCAGGCGTGCGGTCTGGTGGACGATCATCTTGAGGCGTGCTTCCGCCGCGGCGCCTACCTTCGTTGACGGTGTCGGGGTTGGGTGTCTGGGCGTCGAAGGATGTCGGCGTCGAAGGATGTCGGCGTCGAAGGGTGTCGGCGTCGAGGGGTGTCAGCGGCCCTGGAAGATCGGTTGCTCCTTTTTGAGGAAGCTGGCCGTGGCGTTCTGGTGGTCTGACGTCTTCGCGCAGAGGTCCTGAAGTTCGGCCTCCTTCTCCAGTGCGGAGGGGAGGTCGTGCGTCGCCGCGTGGTCGAGCGCCTGCTTGACGGCGTGATAGGCGGTCGTGGGGCCGGCCGCGAGCCTGATCGCGAGGGCGCGTACGGCCGACTCCAGCTCGTCACCGGGAACCACCTGGGTGACCAGGCCCAGCTCCAGGGCCCGGTCGGCCCTGACCGGGTCGCCCAGCATGAGCAACTCGGCGGCCTTGGCGCGGCCGACCAGGCGCTGCAGAGTCCAGGACATGCCGCTGTCCGGAGCAAGCCCGATCTTGGTGAAGGCGGTGGCGAACGACGCCTTCTCCGCGGCCACCCGCAGGTCGCAGGCGAACGCCAGCGACGCGCCGGCGCCGGCCGCGACCCCGTTGACAGCGGCGATCACCGGCTTGGGCATCTCGGCGATGGTCCGCACGATCGGGTTGTAATGATCCTTCACGGTGTCGGCAAGACCACGCCCCGCCTCCAGATTCTCGGCGTGCTCGCGCAGGTCCTGCCCGGCGCAGAAGGCCCGTCCGGATCCCGTGAGCACCATCGACCGTGCCGCGTCGTCGCCGGCCGCTCGCGTCACGGCCTCCCGCAGGGCCACCTTCATCTCCACGGTCAGCGAGTTCATCGCGTCCGGGCGATTGAGTGTGATCGTCGCAACACCTTCGGACACGTCGTACAGCACGGTCTGGGACATCATCGTCCTTTCAGTCAGCAGGTCCTGCCGCCGGGCGGCGCGAACGACTGCAGATCACGCCGGAGAGGGGACCCGCAGACAACGATCGACGAAACGGGACGCCCCGGGCAAGAGGCGCGCCGCTTCGGCGTCGAAGAATCGCGCCGCTTCGAAGCCGGGCCAGTCGGGCGGGAGCAGGCCTGATGGCAGGCCGGGGTCACGGAACAGGAACTTGCGCCACTCGTGCACCAGCCGGCTGCGGACCGCGAAGGCGTGTTCGTCGGCTGTTTCGTTGCCCGCTTGGATGGGTGCGTCCTCGGTGGCGGGCGGCCCGTCGACAAGATCCGCGCCACCGAGGTTCGGGGCTGCGGAGCCGTCCCCGGACTCGCCTCCGGTGAGCTCCCGCGTCTCGGCGAGCCACCGTTCGTACGCCCGGGCCAGCCCGTCGAGGTCCCAGCCCCGGGCCACCAGCCCATGAACGTCGCCGTCGTAGGTCGACCGGAACCGCTCCGCCCGCACCTGCTCGGCGTCCAGCAGGGGATCGAGTTCGGGCGAGGGTCGGGGGCCGATCCAGGTGTTCTCCCCTAGCGGAGCGTAGCCGAGATAGCCCAGCCCGGCGGTCAGCCGCTCGCGCCGCGCCCGGTCGCGAACCCTTTCGATGACCAGCACCTGCCAGTGTCCGTCCCACGGAGCCAGGTCGCGATAGATCCGGTGCGCGGCCTCGTCCAGGCGCCGCACGGCCCGTGGCGTGAGGGCGTAGGCGGGCCCGGCGGGCAGTCGCACCGGCTCGAGCCAGCCCTGCCGGACCATGCGAGATACCGCTGTGCGCACGGCCGGAGCGGCGATGTCGAGCGCCGCCAAAAGCCTGACCAGCGAGGCGATCGTCGCCTTGCCACCCCGATCACGCAGATGGTCACCGTAGAGGTCGAAGAGGGCCGAACGCGCATCCATGGGTCGCCAGTCTGCCGATCTGGACGCTGATCGTTACCACTTCGCGCCCGGAAGACGAGATAATGAATCCTTACTGATGACGTGGATGCGAGAGGCGGCCACGCGGCCGAAGGTGTCCGAAGGCCCCACGCGGCCCTAGGCAGGAAGGGGATGCACGCATGGCGGCGATGAAGCCGCGGACAGGCGACGGTCCGCTCGAAGTGACCAAGGAGGGACGCGGAATCGTCATGCGTGTCCCACTGGAGGGTGGCGGACGCCTCGTCGTCGAGCTTTCGGCCGACGAGGCCAGTGAGCTCGGTGACGCGCTCAAGAACGTCGTGGGCTGAGAGCCCGTCGACCCCCTGAAATATCGGTGACGGTCCCGGCGGCTACCGCCGGGACCATCGCCGTTTCTGATCGTGTTCAAGAGGAAGATCACCATGCCCGTCGAGACCCAGCTTCGCGCGGTCGAGGGATCCGTACGTCAGGCGGCACTGGCCGCCGGCGCAGTAGTGCTCGCCGTCCCGGTCAAGCCGGGACCAGAGGCGGACACGGCCGAGTTGGCCGACCTCCTCACCGTCGAGACCGGCCAGTCGCTGGCCTACCACGAGGCGACCGGAGATCCCGGCGAGGTGATCTCGGTGCCGCTCAGGTTCCCGGGCGAGCCTCTGCCGCGCGGTGACGACGCCGAACAGACCCGAGCCGAACAGACCCGAGCCGAACAGGCCGGATCCGCGCGGACCGGACCTGGACAGAGCGGCGCCCGGCGGGCCGAGAACGAGACCGGTGGCCGCATGGGCGAGCTGCTGCTTTACGGAGTGGGCGACGCCTCGCCGTCCGCGCTGCGCCGAGCCGGAGCCGCGCTGACCCGCCGCTGTAAGGGCCGCGCCACGGTGGTCGTCGAGGCGCCCGAGGGCGATCTCTCCGCCTTCGTGGAGGGGGCGCTGCTGGCGGCCTATGACTTCCGGGCCGGCGAGCCCCGGAAGAAGGGGCCGGTCGGCACGATTCTGGTCTCCGGGGCGGTCGCGGGCCCGCCGTCCGCGGGTGCGGGCAGCCCGCTTCAGGATGCCGGTGACAGCGCCGAGAAGGCCGTCGCCCGCGGGGCGGCCATCGCCGGTGCGACCGCGCTGGCCCGCGACCTGACGAACACGCCGTCCGTGGACAAGAGCCCGGCCTGGCTGGCCGACCGGGCACAGGAGATCGCGGCCGAGTCCGGCCTCACCGTACGGATCCGCGATGAAGAGGATCTGCGCACCGAGGGCTTCGGCGGGCTGATCGCCGTGGGTGCGGGCTCGCCCCGCCCGCCGAGGCTGATCGAGCTGTCGCATGAGCCGGAGGACCACACCGGCCACATCGTGCTGGTCGGCAAGGGCATCACCTTCGACACCGGCGGGCTGTCGCTGAAGCGGGGCGACAACATGAAGACGATGAAGACCGACATGGCCGGTGGAGCCGTGGTCATGGCGGTCATGAGCACGCTCCGCTCGCTCGGTGTACGCGTACGGGTCACCGGCCTGGTCGCCGCGGCCGAGAACATGCCGTCGGGCTCGGCCATGCGCCCGAGCGATGTGATCACGCACTACGGCGGCATCACCTCCGAGGTGCTCAACACCGATGCGGAGGGCCGGCTGGTGCTCGCCGACGCGCTGGCGTACGCCGACGCGCGGCTAAACCCGGATCTGGTGGTCGACATCGCGACGCTCACGGGCGCGGCCAAGGTCGCGCTGGGCCTGCGGCAGGGTGCGCTCTTCGCCACCGACGACGAGCTCGCGGCCGCACTGGTGAACGCGGGAGAGGCGAGCGGTGAGCGGCTGTGGCGCATGCCGCTGGTCGAGGACTACCGGGAGGCCATCGACTCCGACGTCGCCGATGTGGCCAACATCGAGCGGCGCGGCTTCGGCGGTGGGTCGATCATGGCCGCGCTCTTCCTGCGGGAGTTCGCCGGCAAGCGGCGCTGGGCGCACCTCGACGTGGCCGGGCCGGCCCGGGCGACCTCGGACGAGGGCGAGATCTCCAAGGGCGCCACCGGCTTCGGCGTCCGCCTGCTGTTGCACTGGCTCGACTCCGCCCCCCGGGGCGTGATCTCGCCCTGACGCCGTACTGACACCGACGACTCACTGACGCACGGCCGCGCGCCGGGCCCATCAGGGCCTGCCCGCGCGGTCGTGGCGGTGTCGCGGTCGCATGCCGCCGAACGCTCCCGCGAGCCTGTACGGAGCGTGAGGGGTCTGCCTATGATGTCGGCTACCGCAGAGAGCCGGGTGCTCGTCGGGCTGCATGGGTCAGCCCGCAGGTGTCCTTTCACACGGCTCTTCTGAGGTAGATCATGAAAAGAGGACTCGCGGTCGCGGGTACTGCACTTCTCGCCCTCCTCGTCTCCATGCTCGTCTCCGTACAACCGGCGCATGCCGCGGTGGGCCTGCGCGTCAGCGGCGGACGGGTCGTCGAGGCCAACGGCAGCGCGTTCGTGATGCGCGGCGTCAGCCACCCGCACGCCTGGTATTCCAGCCAGACCGGATCGTTCGCGGACATCAAGTCCCTCGGCGCCAACACCGTGCGGGTGGTGCTGAGCGGCGGCCGCTGGACCGCCAACACCTCCAGTGACGTGGCCAACGTCATCTCGTTGTGCAAGCAGAACCGGCTCATGTGCGTGCTGGAGAACCACGACACCACCGGGTACGGGGAGCAGAGCGGCGCCTACACGCTCGATCAGGCCGTCGACCACTGGATCGGTCTGCAGAGCGTGCTCACCGGCCAGGAGAACCACGTCATCATCAACATCGGCAACGAGCCGTTCGGCAACAACAGCGTGACGCCGGGCTGGCAGGCCGCCACGACGAGCGCGATCACGCGGTTGCGCAATGCCGGGTTCCAGCACCTGATCATGGTGGACGCGCCGAACTGGGGTCAGGACTGGGCGTTCACCATGCGGGACAGCGCCACCAGCGTCTTCAACAGTGACCCGCAGCGCAACACGGTCTTCTCGATCCACATGTACGGCGTCTTCGACACGGCAGCCGAGGTCACCGACTATCTGAACAGGTTCCAGACCGCAGGCCTGCCGCTGGTGGTGGGCGAGTTCGGGCACGACCACTCCGACGGCAACCCGGACGAGGACACGATCATGTCGCAGGCGCAGTCCCGCGGCATCGGTTACATCGGCTGGTCATGGAGCGGGAACGGCGGTGGCGTCGAGTACCTCGACATGGTGACCAACTTCAACGTCGGCAGCCTCACCTCGTGGGGGCAGCGCATCTTCAACGGAGCCAACGGCATCAGGCAGACGGCGCGCGAGGCCACCATCTACGGCGGCTCGTCGGCGGACACGACGCCGCCCACCACGCCCGGCACGCCGACCGCTTCGAACGTGACCTCGAGCGGCGCCACCCTGAGCTGGTCGGCGTCGACCGACTCGGGCGGCAGCGGGCTCGCCGGCTACAACGTCTACCGGGAGCAGGGCCCGACCGACCCGCAGCTCGGTCAGTCCACCACGAACTCGATCACTCTGACCGGCCTGAGCGCGAGCACGCAGTATCAGGTCTACGTTCGCGCGAGGGACGGGGCCGGCAACCTGTCCGGCAACTCCAGCCCGGTGACCTTCACCACCACGTCGGGCGGTGGCGGTGGCGGTGGCACGTGCCGGGTGACCTTCAGCGCGAGTCCCTGGGGGGCCGGTCAGGGCGGGTTCACCGCGTACGTCACGATCACCAACACCGGTACGTCGGCCGTCAGCGGCTGGTCGCTCGCGTTCGCGCTGCCCTCCGGGCATGCCTTCCAGCAGGGCTGGTCGGCCACCTGGGCGCCCAGCGCGCAGAACCTGACCGCGACGAACCTGTCGTGGAACGGCGCTCTCCCCGCGAACGGCGGCTCGACGCAGATCGGCTTCAACGGCACCTGGTCCGGCACCTTCACCCGGCCGCTGTCGTTCACGCTGAACGGTTCGGCCTGCACGATCACCTGACCCGCGGGGTGAATCCGCCGCCTGAATCCGGCGCCTGATCCACGACCGGCCGGTCCGGCGGGCGTCCGCTCCAGTGGCGGACGCCCGCGCGGCCGACGCACGGCCGTACATGTCCTGAGAAATGGTTAGATCGTCGGCATGCAGATGGTGGAACGGCCGTGGGGTGTGGCCGCCTACGGCGCGGCGAACGCGAAGGCCGCGCCCGACCTCGCACGGATCAGGTTCCGCGTGATCCGGCTGGAACAGACGCCGTCGCAGGCGTTCGCCTCGGCCAGTGACGCGGTGCGCTCCGTACGGCGGACACTGCGCGATCACGGGGTGTCCGACGCGGCCGTCGAGCGGTCACATTTCGGGCTCACGAGTTCGTGGGAGTACGGGACGCCCCGCAAGTTCCTCGGTTATGAGTGCAAAGCGTCGTTCGTCGTCGAGTCCGGGGCGCTCGATGAGGTGCAGTCCCTCCTCGTGGACCTGGTGGCGGCCGGAGCGAACGAGATCGTGGCCGTCGACTTCGACGTGGCGGGGAAGGCCGACCTGCGGGCGGAGGCCCGGCGGCGGGCGGTCGGCGCCGCTCGGCGCAAGGCCGAGTTGTACGCCGAGGCCGCCGGGGTGCGGCTGGGTGCCGTACTGCACATCGACGATGTCGACCCCGAGCAGGTCCGCTTCGAGCGTTACCGGGGGCACGGCGGGGGTGATGAGGCGTCACCCGAGGATCTGGCGCCCGGTCACGTCGTCGTGTCGGCGGCAGTGATCCTCGGATTCTCGATCAGCCGCGACTGACGCGGGCGGGGAAGGTGACCAGGGCGGGCGCTTTCTCCCCATGGGGGAATTGACCCGGCTCGTCTACCACGCTCACGTTGGTGATCACTCTCCAGTGGCGGACATTCCACGAGTTGTTGGGACCGTCGACGTAAGTGCCCCCAGCGCCGTGGTAGGTGCGTGCGTCGTGGGAGAAGTATTCGTGGTAGCTGCCGCCGAGGCTGTTCCTCTTGCTGAGCCTGATGGACGGCCGGCCGAGGGGATCCTTGACGTTCCGGATGATGCGCTCTCCGGGAACCATGGTCATCGCCTGGAAAACCGCCAGCACCCTTTCGGGAGAGGTCAGAGGGTTCGCGGCGACGCTCTCGAGGATGCCGACGGCCTGGTCGTCCCTGGGTTCGCCGTTGGTCCGGCCCGAGTTGATGGCCTTCGCGGCCAGGCTGCGGGCGCGGGCGAGCATCTGGGTGGGGTCGCTCGGGAAGGTCCTGACGTCGTACTCGGGATCGATGTGACGCGTCGGCTGCTGCATCAGCCGGAACTTTCCGTCGCCGTCCGGAAAAGCGTCGTACATGGGCCCTGGACGGATTGGAACCCACCTGTACACAGTCTTATTCTCTTTCTCGCCGTTGGTTTCGGAGAAGCTGCGTTCCTTGACGAAGTAGTACTGATCGAGCCGCGGGCCGGGGGTGGCGGACGGCGTGGCGGCCGGCCGGCGCGGCGGCTCCGGTGCCACCACCATGGACACGGCGATCACAGCGGCCACCGTCATGGCGGCGAGGAGGGGAACGGCGAGAAAGGGCAGCCCGCGCCACCTGCGGCGCCCCGCGATGGCCTTCTCCCACGCCTCCCGGCTGGGCTCGATCGTGTTCGCCTTCGCGTGCAATGCCGCTCGCAGTCGCTCCTCTACGTCCGTCATCGCTTCTCCTCCAGCGTCCGGGTCAGCGCGGCGATGCCACGGCTGGTGTGCGTCTTCACGGTGCCGGTCGAAACGCCCATCGCCTCGGCTATCTCCTGCTCGCTCAGGTCATGCCAATACCGGAGCGTCAGGGCTTCGCGCTGTCGCGCGGGCAACTGCGCCAGCGCGGCCAGGACCTCCCGATGATCTTCATGGAGCAGCGCCGTCTGCTCGGACGATGCCTCCTGCTGTACGGCCGGTGCGCGCAGCCTGGCGACACGCAGGTGCCGATGCCGGTTGCGCACCAGGTTGCAGACGGTGGCTCGCAGGTACGGGAGCGCCGCCTGCGGATCCCGCAGCTTTCGCTGTCGCCGGTGCAGCCGCGCGAACGCCTCCTGCGCGACGTCCTCCGGATCGTCGGCCCCGAGCAGTGCCGCCAGGCGGACCATACGCGTGAAGTGTCCCCGGTACAGCTCGGCCACGAGCGGCTCCGGCGCGGCGGCCGTGTCACGTGCGGTGCCCATCACGACTGTAAGACACCTTCCGGCCGACGAGGTTGACAGCGTCCGGCCGCTATTTCGGGTGTCGTCGGGGGCTGGGCGCTCCTCGTGAAGTCCATGTCCAACCGGTGCCGGGCCATGGGTTTGGGCGGATATCGACTTTGGTCTAGGCGGAGTGGCTCTCCGGCCGACGCCTCGGCAGGGCCGGATCGGACAGGCTCATGTGCAGGCCCGGTCACGCACACGCGGCGGGAGGGTGAGAGGGGGTCCTGCGCGGGCCGGACGCGGGCCGCGTGAACGCATGGACCGCACCAGCCGCAATCCATGAACCGCACCGGTCGCACAGCCGGGCGAGCCGAATGAGCCGATGAGCCGCGAGAGGAAGTCTGCCGATGAAGCCGGGTAAGGGGACGAAGGGCGACGCGACCGTCGTCGCCGAGCCGATGGAGGAGCAGATCCTCGTCTGGGTGCTCTTCCCCGTGCTCGGCGCCGGCGCCGGGTGGCTGATCAAGCTCATGGCGGGCTGGCTGGCGGACCTTCCGTTCGCGCCGTTCCAACGGGGCCTGGAGTTCCTGGCGTCCTCGCCCGAGCCCGAGGCCACGCTCGGTTCTCTCGTGGTGGGCGGTCTCGCGGGGCTCGCGTTCGCCGGTGTCGCCGCGTGGGAGCGGCTCACCGTCACCGTCACCGGTGATGCGGTCGCGTTGCGATCCCGCGGCACTACCCAGGAGGTCACGCGAGCGTCGGTCAGCGCCGTGTTCCATGACGAGAAGCGGCTGGTGCTGCTCGGCACGGTGACCGAGGAGCTGGTGAGGGAGGGCTCCGACCTGAAGGCCGACCGGCTCAGGGACGCCTTCCTGCGCCATGGATATCCGTGGCAAGAGGGCGGTGACCCGTACGCCGGCGACTACCGGCGCTGGGTCGAGGACCTACCCGGTCTGCCGTCGGGGGCCAACGCGCTGCTCAAGGCACGCGGACGAGCGCTCGAAAGAAGCGATACCGACGATGCGCGGCAGCTCCGCACGGAGCTGGCCGGCCTCGGCGTCGTCGTACGCGACGAGAAGAAGCATCAGTTCTGGCGGCTCACCGACCAGTTCCCGCGCTGACCTGGCCGGCGCTGACCGGGCCGACGCCGGTCAGCCCGCCGGGGGCGGCGGGAGCGGTTTGAGGATCGCGACGAGGATGTCGTCGGCCCGGTCGATGACCTGTGCGGTGTCGTACCCACGGGCGAGTGAGGTCTCCATCATTCCGTGGAGGCCGTGGAGGATGAAGTCGACGCTGAACTCCACGTTGGTGACGGCGAGCCGGCCCGACCGGGCCCCCTCCTCGACCAGTGCGAGAAGTTCGGCCCTGATGGGTCCGAGCTGGTCGTCCTCCCCGCCCCCGGCCTCGTGGAACAGCAGGGAGACCAGCCGGGCGTTGGCCATGCCGAACGCGAACATGCCGCCGATGAAACGGCGCACCCGGTCGATCGCCGGAGCGTCAGGTTCCGATGACGATCGCCGTCCGGCGTCGACCGTCTGGTCGGTGTAGCGCGCGCGCAACGCCGTGAGTATCTGGGCCTTCGACGCGAAGTACTCGTAGACGGTCCCTTTGCCGAGCCCGGCCTCGGCGGCGATGGCGTCGATCGTCGCGTCGAGCCCGTCCCGCAGGAACACACGGGCCGCCGCGTCCAGGATCTGCGCGGGTCGCTGGGCCGGCGCACGCCCTGCTCGTGCGCGCTTGGGGATCGCTGGAGAGTCCTTCATCGCGCTTGCAGCATAGACCCCGTCTTGACAACCGACCAGCAGTCGGTAAGCCTGAGGACGTTACCGACCGACGGTCGGTCGGTTGATAAATCGGCCACCTCGGCGGGCGGGTCCCGCAGGACCTTCCCGTCCGTCCTCGGCAAGTACCTCTTCATCTCCTCCCTCTTCATTTCCGCGAATCAGGAGCAGGCGTGCGACATCCACTGGAGCTGGTCTTCATCCGAGGCGTCGTCGAAGAGATCGAGCCGATCACCAGCCGAATGCGGCGGATCCGCATCGCGAGCGGGCAACTGCGCGACGTGCACTGGTCTCCGGGACAACACGTGCGGCTCACCGTCACGCCGCCCACTCGCTGGCTGCGCGATCCCCGCGACGCCCGCAGGAGCTACTCGGTCTGGCATCTGGATCGCGAGCACGGAAACCTGGATCTGTGCGTCCTCGACCACGGCGAGGGGCCGGGTGCGCAGTGGGCCAAGACGGCGTACGTCGGCCGGCCGGTCACCATGTCACGTCCGGAAGGCCGCCTCACCCTGCGCGAAGCGCCGTACCACCTGTTCGCCGGCGACGAGACCGCGGCGGTCGCCTTCGGGGCGATGCTGCGGGCCCTCCCGGCCGACGCCGCGGTGCACGGAGTTCTGGAGACCGACGCCCCTGACGGCGAGGTGCCGCTGCCCCGGCCGCACCGGCTGCCGTGGATACACCGGGGGGACGACGACGCTGACGCCGAGACCGAGAACGCGCGGCCGGCCGCTGCCGAGCGGACACCGCTCGTCGAGGCGGTCCGGGCGCTTCGGCTACCGCGACGACCGGGCATCGCCTATCTGGCCGGGCACGCGTCCGACTGCCAGGCCGTCCAACGGCACCTGCTGCACGAACGCGGCTGGTCCCGCCGCGACATCGTCGTGAAGCCCTTCTGGGCACCGGGCAAACGCGGCCTCGAGTAGCGGCCCGCTATCGGACGCCGGCGCGAAGCCGCAGGCGTGAGGAGCCGAAGGCGAGAAAATCACGAGCCAAGCCCCACTGGTGCATCACGACGAAGACCGAATGATCCTCGTGTTCGGCCCGTGTGCTCGGCCATTCCCAGTCGTAGGGGTCGCGTAGGTTGACCCGCGTCGTGACCTCGTAACGCCACGGTGCGCCTGGCTCGTTCGATGGCCATACCGTGACCTGGCCGGTCTGGTTGTAGTTGATACCGCCCAGGGCTCGCCACCAGTCGTCGCTGTCCTTCTTCTTGTCCCGCTGCGTCCAGTGGTCCCACGACGTGTTGACCGGAAAGGTGACCGGCTCGGTGGTTCTGGAAGCGCGGGCCCTCTTGATCGCTAGACGTCCGAGCGCGGCCTGGTCCTCGGCGACGTCGGCGGCGAAGCCGGGCACGTCTGCGAGAAACCGATCGACGTCCTGTCGCAGTGGGGTTCCGCTGTTGCCGAGGAAGTGCAGCAAGTTGCGGGAGGCGTGCGGACTGGACTTCTGAGCGAGCTTGGCCACGTCCCAGAGCGTCGCGTGGAGGCTGAACAGACCGGGAAGCATGAACGGATCAGCCTGGTCGAGGTGCCACGGCCCAGAACCGCCGTCCTGTCTGGTGAATGCCGGTTGCGTCGGCTCCCTGACGGTCAGTCCGCTGACCGGAGCACCGAGCGGCGAGCCGGGTTGAGGGCCGCCCGCAGCGATCATCGGAGGGAACATCTCCTGCTCGCTCGGACGGCTCCATCGATAGCGCGCGATCGCATCGGTCCAGCGAAGATCCTCCGGGGCTGTCGCCGCCGGGGAGCCGCCGGCCGCCGGACCCTGCCGTGCCGCGGCCGCGGTCGGAGCCGCGGTCGGCATCACGGTCGGGCCTCCGGTCGGGACAGCGGCGGGGATCGTGGCGCGCACCGGGGCGGGAGCGGCGGTTCGGCAGGGGGCCTCCGGCTGCGCGACCCCGCACACGGCGGACCCGATCCCGTTGGCGACCGTAAGGCCGACCCCCGACTGGACGATCGCCCCGGCGAGGGCCGCGACCAGCATCGTCGCGGCGAGATAGCCGGTCGCGCCCTCACCTCCGTCGCCACGCCGGTGAGCGCCGAGGACCATGGCCGCACAGTAGCCATCGGTTCAACCGGGCCGTCAGGGCCCAAAGACCCAACGGAGGCCTCAACCTCGACCTCGGACTCCGCCGCGGACCTCGACCAGTAGGGTCCTGGGCCGCTCGGAACCGCGGCGCGCGGGACGGAGGATGATGGCCGCGTGGACATTCGTATCGAGGCCTCGGATCTGCCGGGTCGTACGTGCGGCCCGGGTGGCGACTTCCCGGGCTACACCGACATCCACGTCGGCGTCCAGCGACGGGAACGACCCGGCGAACTGCTCGACCTGCACGCCGGCGACGCGCCCTCGGCGGTCTGGACGTTGGAGTGCGCCACGGCCCCGGGCCCGGCCGGCACCGACATCAAGGGCCGGTACATCCAGGGGCGTCCCGGCGGGCGGTTCATCTACCTGTCCTGGGGCTCGGTGGACGATGCCGGAGGCTTCCACATGTTCCGGCGGGCGAAACTGATGCTGGACGGCATCGATGCGGACGTGATCGAGGCCGCGGTGCGCTCGGGGCTGCTGCTCGCGCGGCTCGGGCTCACCGACGGGAAAGGGCAGCCGCTGTGCGCCGCCGTGCGGCCACCGGTCGTCGAGTGGTCCGCAGGCTCTTCCTGACGGGAGCCACAGAGACCGACGAACCCCTGCGACTCCGTCGTCCGGCGTCCGGCGTTCAGCCGGCCGGCGGTGTGGTCCAGGCGCTCACCGCAAGGCGGCCGGTGGTGCCCAGATCGATGCCGCCGTCGGGTGTCACCGTCTGCGCCGGTCGCCCGCCGCCCGGAGCGATCTCCAGCCGCCGGCCGGTCATGGCCGGCACCTCGATGTCCGCCACCGTGTTCCGCCATACCACCACCGCCGCAAGGTGCTCGCCTGGCGCTGCCGTCACTCGCCGCGGGGGGCCGTCGAACCGCTCGATGCGGGAGATCTTCGCCGTCCCGTCGAGCACCGCGACGTCGAGCGGCCGGAGCCCGTCATCGAGCACCCGGACGGCCGGGTAGCCCCGCACGGTGTAGGGCTTGGTGCCGGCGTTGAGCAGATCGATGCGCATGGCCCGCAGACCCATGGCGGTGTCGACCGGCCCTGCCGTGATGGTGACCTCGGGTGCCGCGCTCGGGGTGGGCGCCGGGGTGGGTGCGGCGGTCGGCGTGGAGCCGCCCTGGCTCGGCGGTGCGGAGGAACAGGCGCTCAGCATGGCCACGGTGGCGAGCAGCAGACTCGCGTGGGTGAAAGCCGTGCGACGAGGCAGGGCGCGACGAGGCAGGGCGCGACGAGGCAGGGCGCGACGAGCCAGGGCGGGTGGCGTACTCACCCGGTAATCCTCCCGGACCCGGGCACGCCTTGCGACGTGGGCATGTCGTCCTCAGCCGACGGACCGACGCGCCGATCGCCGGGCTCGCCTCGGCCGGCCTGCTTCCCCCGAACCGCCGAAGCCGATCGTGCTCATGGCCGGTCCGCCCGTCGCGATCGAGGTGTCGCGTGCGAGATGGCCGAGTACGGCAGCGCATCATCTGAGTTGTCAGGCGTCGGTTCGGAGCCGGCGAGCAGCCGGCTCAAGGCGGGATTGTCGATGTCCGCGCCGAGCAGCCGGGCGGACGCGAGCGCCGACTCGTCGCCGAGGCGGAATCGGTGCAGGTGGGCCCGCACCACGAGCTCACGCATGTCACAGCGCGCGGCCAGCGACGCCAGGGTGGCGACGAGCGGTCTGGCCCGGTCCGGCTCATCGTGGTCCAGCGAGACGGTGATCGCGGAGTCGAGCACGTGTGCGTGCACCCATTGGTAGCGGTCGGTCACCCGATTGGATCGGACCGCCGCCTCGGTCAGCCATACCGTGGCGGCGACGTGATCGCCCCGGTCTGTATTCAGCAGGCCGAGACCGCGTGCGGCCATGCCCTCCCAGCAGGGGTCGTTGAGCTGGCACGCGAGCGTCCAGGCCTGTTCGAGCCCGTCGGCCGCGCCGTCGTGGTCGCCGGCGTACAGGTCGAGTTCGGCGCGCAGGGTCTGCGGCCAGGGCAGGAACGCCATCCAGCGCTGGCTGTGGACCAGCTCCAGAGAGCGCTCCAGGGCGGCGGCGGCCTGGCTGCGCTCGGCGCGCAGGAGGTGCGCGCGGCCCAGAAGCGACAGCGACCACGCCTGCTGCCGATGATCGGCGCAATGCCCGGCCCGCTCGACCGACTCTTCGAGGTGTGCGAAGGCGGCCGGATAATCGCCGAGGTCGGACGCGTTCATGCCACGAACCCCGAGAACGGCGGCGAGTTCCTCGTGGGTCTCGGCCAGTGCCTGGGCCTTTGCCAGCCAGGACTCGGCCGTCTTGCGCCGACCGGCCTGTACCTCGACGAATCCCAGTTCCCGGTGGGCCGTCACCGCGGTGGCGCGGTCGCCCGCGCGGGTGGCCAGCAGTATCGCCTCGTGCAGGACCACCGACCCCTCCTCGTCCCGGCCCCGCAACGCATGGACGAGCGCGCCGCCCAAGGCGGCCAGCGCACGACCGTGCAACGCGGTGTCCCGACAGGCGGCCGCTTCGGCCACGGCCCGGCGCAGGCACTGGAGGCCGGCGTCGACCGCACCGGCCGCGATGGCTGCGCGGCCCGCGTCCAACTGGCTGGACGCCGCCGCCCGACCGCTCAACGGCAGGGTCATGGGGGAACCCGAACCCGCGGTCGCCGCCTCACGAAGCGTCGCGGAGGCTTCGACACCGAGTTCACGTCGCAGGGTGTCCTCGCACATCGCGACCTGCCGCAGTGCCGCGGTTCGATCACCTGTCGCCACCAGGCTCCGTACGAGCAGCTCGTGATTGCCCTGCTCGAGCGGGTTGCGAGCCACCGCGCGGGCGGCGTACGCGATCGCATCCTCTGCGTTGCCGCCCGCCAGAAGGGCGACCGCCGCCTGGCGCAGTCGCGCCTCGACCGTGGCCGAGACCCGGTGTCGCTCCACCAGCAACCATGACTCGAACTCGGGGCTCGCCGCCAGGTGCAGGCCTTCCAGCAGTTCACCGTGAAGGTCGAGAAGCGGCGCGGGGTCGGCGAACTCCTCCGTGGGCAGGTGGACATCGACCATCACCTCGTCCCCGAACGCCGTGACGACGGGGTCTCCGCTGAGCACGAACGTTATGCCGAGAGCCCGGCGCAGCTCGGCGAGCGTCCACCGCAGCGCTCCGAGCGGATCGTCGGCGTCGGCGAAGAGCAGCTCGGCCAGGCGCCTGCGGCTCGGCGGACGCTCCGCCAGCAGCACATAGCCGAGCAGGGCCCACGCCTTCCGGCCCCGTGGTGACCGGGCGGGCCGGCCATCCCGTTCGATGACCGGCGGCCCGAGCAGCCGGATCGTCAACATGCCGCTGACATGACGTCACCTCTTCAGCGACATCCTCGCCGAACGCGACGTCGCCGGGGAGACCCCATTCCCGCCGGGAATCCCGCCGGAACTCATGGCGGATTTCACGGCGGCATTCAGGGCCCGCTCATCCGCGCAGGACGCCGACCGCTTCGAGGTACTCCGCCGGCGCGGCGACCGTACCGTCGTCGGCGCGGTTGTACTCCCGGGCGACCTCGGCCAGATCTTCGGAGAACCGGTCCAGATCCTGATCGGACAGATTGCCGGCCAACCTGGTGATGGGCCCGTAGAACCGGCGGAACCACTCGGAGAAGTGTGCGGGCGAGTGGTATCGGAACACGTACTTCCGGTTGGTGAGGCCGACCCACTCCACCCGCTCGCCGAAGAGCTCGGACAGGTGCTCCGGGGTACCCCACAACGTCGGGGGGCGCGTTCCCGCCGGCGGCGGCGCCCAGCCGCCCACCGTCTTGAACAAGCGGCCGATCATGCCGCTCGGCGTCCAGCAGGCAAGCGCGATCTTTCCTCCCACGGCCGTCACCCGGACCAGTTCGTCGGCGGCTCGCTGATGATCCGGTGCGAACATCACACCCACCGTGCTCAGCGTCAGGTCGAAGGAGTCGTCGGGGAACGGCAGCCGCTCCGCGTCGCCTTCGACGAAGGTCACCGCCAGGTGCTCGGCCGCAGCCCGCTCCCGGCCCTGCGCCAGAAGGTTGGTGGCGTAGTCGACGCCTGTGGCCTCGGTGAACCGCCGGGCCGCCGCGATCGCCGCGTTACCCTGTCCGCACGCCACATCGAGAACCCGCCGGCCGGCCCGTACGTCCGCCGCCTCCACCAGCAGCTCGGCGATGATCTGGAGCGTGTTGCCGACTCGTGGGTAATCGCCGGTCTCCCACCCCGCCCGCTGTGTCTTCTTGATCGACTCGAAGTCGATGGCCGTACCCGTCATTGACGTCCTCCTCGGATAGCACCGTCGGCGGGGGGTGACCATCAACGAACACCGCGACCGTGTGACGGTCCGTGTGATGTGAAGGAGCGGGGGAGGTGAGGGCCCGGTGAGGCGTCGGTGGGTCCGCTGGCTCCACCGCAGGAATGAGGGTCAGGACGGCCTTGTCAGCTCGGCCAGCTCGCGGCTCGTCTCGACGGTGAGGCTGTAGGTGTCGCCGAGAGTGCGCTTCATGACCTCCAGGAGGTCGCCGAACATCACCTCCGCCTCGGCCCGGCGGCCTTGTGCGGCGATCGCGCGTGCCATCGTGGTGCCGGTACGCAGCGTCAGGGGGTGCTCGCCGCCGAGGACACGGCGTTCGATCTCCAGGATCTCGCGGCACATCCGCTCGGCCTCCTCGTGGCGGCCTTCCTTGCCGAT
>NZ_JABVEB010000120.1 GCF_014323665.1 Actinomadura sp. HBU206391
TCATGCGGCTCGATCACCGGCTCGCTCCGGTCAAGGCCGCCGTGCTGCCGCTGTCGCGCAACTCGGACCTGTCTCCGAAGGCCCGCGACCTCGCGGCGCAGCTGCGTCGCAACTGGAACGTCGACTTCGACGACGCGGGCGCGATCGGCCGTCGTTACCGCCGCCAGGACGAGATCGGCACCCCGTACTGCATCACCGTGGACTTCGACACGCTCGAAGACGACGCGGTCACCGTCCGCGAGCGCGACTCGATGAACCAGGAGCGCATCGCCCTCGGCCAGGTCGAGTCGTTCCTGGCCGCCCAGCTGATCGGCTGCTGACCTCGGCCCGCGGCCGGGCCGCGGCGAGAGTGCCTGCACGAAACCCTTGATCACGGTCGTCTCCTCGACGGCGAACTCGATCACCTCATCCCGAAGCTCTCCGCACACGCGGTCGTCGAGCTCGCTTGAGGTCACTTGGGCATCGCGTGGTGTTATCGCGATGCCCCGGCGGTGATCGTGGGTAGGGTGGAGAGCAGCGGTGTCGGGGGAGGGGTGGGCGTGAACCAGCACGTCGCCGACCGGCCTACCGGCGGCGAGATGGGTATGGCCTCGCGGGCTCTGCTGCTCCTGCTGGGCCTCCTGGGTTTTGTGCTCTCTCCGGCCATCGCGCCACCGCCCGCCACCGCGAGCATGGGGCAGGGCGTCGCTCAGCAGACGGTCTCGCCGAAGAAATCCGCGGCGCAGGGCACCCCGCGCGGCTCCAGGGGCGGTCGCGGCTCGGCGCATGCCGAACAGCGTTGTCCTGCCGCCCAAGCGGTGGCGGCGTCGGCGCATCCCCCCTGCGCACAGGCGCACGGCTCGATGTCCGCCGTACCGGCCGGCGAAGCGGCGGCGCCCGTACCGGCCGACACCTTCGCCGGCCGTGTCTCCGGCCCGCTCGACCCGGTCTCGGGCACGTTCGTCGGCACGCCCCGCAGCCGGGCGCCGCCGACTTCCACGGGTTTCTGACGTCCCTGTCGTCCGGGTGGCCTCGCCGCCCGTCACCCGTGGGCGCCGCGACAGCGGCGGCCGCGGTTCCCGTGGAGGTTTCCGTTGTCCCGCGCCACCATGGTGCGGGCGCTCCTGGCGCTCGCCCTACTAGCCGGATCACTGTTCTTCGCCTTCTCCACCCCCGCCCGCCTCGGTCTCGACCTGCGCGGCGGCACCCAGATCGTGCTCGAGACCAAGGACTCGCCGACCACCAAGGCCGATCAGGAGTCGACTGACCGGGCGCTCGAGGTGCTGCGCAGGCGGGTGGACGCTCTCGGCGTGGCCGAGTCGTCGCTGACCAGGTCGGGGGAGCGGCGCATCATCGTCGAGCTCCCCGACGTGCAGGATCCGCGGAAGGCGGCCGACGTGATCGGCCGCACCGCGCAGCTCACCGTCCACCCCGTCCTCGGGGTGGAACAGGACCCCGCCGCCAAGCCCGGCACCGGCGAGAGCGTCCTGCCCGACGAACAGGGGCAGCCGCTCAGGCTGGGCCCGCCGGTGCTGACCGGGCAGGGCATCAAGTCGGCCCAGGCGGGACTCGACCAGGAGAACATGAGCGGCTGGTACGTCGGCGTCGACTTCCGCGGCGACGGTGGGAGGGCGTGGAAGGACGCCACCGCCAAGGCCGCCTGCTCCCCGATCGGCGACCCGACGCGGCGCATCGCGATCGTGCTCGACGACAAGGTGATCTCCTCGCCGCAGGTCAACGAGACCGTGGCCTGCAACGTGGGCATCGCCGGCGGCTCCACCCAGATCACCGGGAGTTTCACGCCGGAGGAGGCCAAGGACCTGGCCGCGCTGATCCAGGGCGGTGCGCTGCCGGTGCCGGTGAGCATCATCGAGCAGCGGGTGGTCGGCCCCACGCTCGGCGACGCGGCGATCGACGCCAGCTTCAAGGCGGCCATCATCGGCGTCATCCTGACCGCGCTGTTCATCATCTTCGTCTACCGCCTGGTCGGAGCGCTCGCGGCCGTCGCGCTGACCTGTTACGCGCTCATCTCCTACGCCACCCTGGTGGCGCTGGGAGCGACGCTGACCCTGCCCGGACTGGCGGGATTCGTCCTCGCGATCGGCATGGCGATCGACGCCAACGTGCTGGTGTTCGAACGGGCCAGGGAGGAGTACGCCGCCGCCCCGGGGAAGGGGCCGGCCCGAGCTCTGTCCACCGGCTTCGACAAGGCCTTCTCGGCGATCGCGGACTCCAACATCACCACCCTGCTCGCCGCCGGGCTGCTGTTCTTCCTCGCCTCCGGCCCGGTGCGCGGCTTCGGGGTCACGCTCTCCATCGGTGTCCTCGCCTCGCTGGTGTCGGCGCTGCTGGTGACCCGGGTGCTCACGGAGCTGGCGTTGAGCAACAGGGCCATAGCCAAGCGGCCCCGGCTGACCGGCATCGGCGCCACCGGCAGGGTCAGGGACTGGCTGGATCGCCGTGACCTGGACCTGATGAAGCGGCGGCGCGTGTGGCTGGCGGTGTCGGGAGTGGCCGTGGTGCTGGCCGTGACCGGCATCGCGACGCGGGGGCTCAACTACGGCGTCGAGTTCACCGGCGGGCGCCTCGTGGAGTACTCGACCAGCCGCCCCGTGCACGTCGACGCGGCCCGTAGCGCCGTCGCCGACGCGGGGTTCCCGCGCGCCGTCGTGCAGACCTCGGGAGATGACGACATCTCC
Organism: Actinomadura sp. HBU206391; assembly: GCF_014323665.1. Taxonomy (GTDB): domain Bacteria; phylum Actinomycetota; class Actinomycetes; order Streptosporangiales; family Streptosporangiaceae; genus Actinomadura_C. The sequence continues at coordinate 2,679 of NZ_JABVEB010000120.1, forward strand.
GTGCGGACCGAGAAGCTGAGCAACGAGGAGGAGCGGCGCATCCACGACGCCCTGGCCGAGAAGGGCGGGCAGGTCACCAAGCAGCGCGATGAGCTCATCGGGCCCAGCCTCGGCGACGAACTCCGGCAGAAGGCGCTCATCGCGCTGGCCGTGGCGCTGCTGGCCCAGCTCGGCTATCTGGCGATCCGGTTCCGCTGGACGTTCGGCGCCGGGGCGGTGCTCGCCATGTTCCACGACGTGTTGATCGTCACCGGCGTGTTCGCCTGGCTCGGCAAACCCATCGACGGGGTGTTCCTCGCCGCGTTGCTCACGGTGATCGGCTACTCGGTGAACGACTCGGTGGTGGTGTTCGACCGGATCCGGGAACTGTGGGGATCGGCCCGGGACGAGAAGTTCGCCAGGATCGCCAACCGGGCGGCGCTGCAGACCGTGCCCCGTACGGTGAACACCGGCATCGGCGCGGTGTTCATCCTCGCCGCGCTGGCGGTGCTCGGAGGCGACTCGCTCACCGACTTCGCCATCGCGCTGCTCGTCGGCATCGGGATCGGGACCTGGTCGAGCGTGTTCACGGCCACGCCGCTGGCGATCGTGTTCGAGTCCCGCAGCAAGGCCCCGCCACCGCGGCCCAAGAAGAAGCTGGCCGCCCGGTCACGCCGCGACCCCGCCGACTCCGGAGCCGTCGTCTGACGACCCCTCAGGTGGTGATCCTGCGGCCGCGCCCGCCATGCGCCGGGCACGACCGCAGGATCACGTCCGGCCTCATCGGCCCCTGACGAACCTCGGCGGGCCTCAGGTGAACGGTGTGGTGCGTTCGCGCTGCTCGGCCCGGATCACCTGGATCACGGCGTTGATGAGGGACAGGTGGGTGAACGCCTGGGGGAAGTTGCCGAGATGCCGCCCGGTGTGCGGGTCGATCTCCTCGGCGTAGAGCTGCAGCGGGCTCGCGAACGACAGCAGCTTCTGGCAGAGCGACTTCGCCCGCTCCAGCTCGCCGATCATCACGAACGAGGACACGAGCCAGAACGAGCAGATCGTGAACGCGCCCTCGTCCGAGGCGAAGCCGTCGTCGATCTCCGACGGGCGGTAGCGGAGCACGAGGTCGTCCTCGCTGAGCTCCTCTGCGATGGCCAGCACCGTTTCGCGCACCCGCTTGTCTTCCGGTGGCAGGAATCCGAGGAGGGGGATGAGCAGGGCCGAGGCGTCCAGCGCCGTCGTGTCGTAGTGCGCGGTGAACACCCCGCGCTCGTCAACCGCGTTGGCCAGCACGTCGGCCTGGATCTCGTCGGCCGCCTCCTGCCAGCGCTCGGCGCGCCCCGCGTCGCCCCGGATGCGGGCCAGCTCGGCGCCCCGGCTGGCCGCCACCCAGCAGAAGACCTTGGAGGAGGTGAAGTGCCGAGGCTCGCCGCGCACCTCCCACATTCCGTGGTCGGGCTTGCGCCAGTTGACGAGCGCGTCCTCCACCTGCTTGATCACGATCGTCCAGAGCCGGTCGTCGAGCCGGTCCCGCTTGCGGACGAACAGGTAGATCGACCCGATGATGGCGCCCCACACGTCGTGCTGAGTCTGCATGTACGCCGCGTTGCCGATCCGTACCGGCCGTGCGCCGTCGTAACCGGACAGATGATCAAGGGTGATCTCGGGCAGTTCGGCCCGGCCGTCGACGCCGTACATGATCTGCAGGCGCCCGTCGGCGGCCTCGGCCACGTCGGTGATGAAGTAGAAGAAGTCGTTGGCCTCCCAGTCGTACCCGAGGGTGTAAAAGGCCCACAGCGCCATCGTCGAGTCGCGGATCCAGGTGAAGCGGTAGTCCCAGTTGCGGTCGCCGCCGGCGGTTTCCGGCAGGGAGGTCGTCGGCGCCGCCACCACGGCACCGGTCGGCGCGTAGGTCAGGCCCTTCAGGGTGAGCGCGCTGCGCTGGAGGTGGCTGCGCCACGGGTGGTCGGGGAAGTCGCCCCGGTCCAGCCAGTGCTGCCAGTGGTGGATCGTCCAGATCATGCGCTCGAGCGCCTCCTCGTAGGCGCGCGGTGGCGCGTGCTCGCTCCACGACAGCGCGACGAAGCGCGACTCGCCCTGCTTGAGGAGGGTACGGGCGGTCGCGAGCGGGCCCTCGAAGCCGATGTTCATGTCGCTGGTCAGCCGCAGGGTGACGTCGTTTCCGCGGGCGGTCGCCTCGTGGTAGCCGTCCCCGGTGTGCTCCCAGTCGGCCGGTACCAGGCCGTAGTCGAAGACCGGCATGCAGTCCAGCCGCACCTGGACCTGGCCGTTCACGCAGCGCACCATCCGCAGCAGCACGTGGTCGGCGTCGTAGTCGGTCGGGGCCCGGCGATGGGTGTGCGACCGCTCGTCCTCGTGGTGCCAGGGGCCCATCAGGAGCGCGTCGGTGACGACCAGCCAGCCGCCGTGCGTCCACCACGTGGTCTCCATGACCATCGTGCCGGGTATGTAGCGCTGCGCCGCGGGGACCTCGACCCCGGCGGGGCCGAGCCGGAAGAAGCCGGCGTCGCGATCCAGGATCGAGCCGAACACGCTGGGCGAGTCGATGCGCGGCAGGCACATCCACTCCACGCTCCCGCTCGGGGCGACGAGCGCGGTCGTCTCGCAGTCCGACAGGAATCCGAAATCGGCGATCGGCGCGAACGGGCCGCCCGCCCCACCGGTGGAGGCCACGGGGTTCAAGGCGTCATCGCCCTTGTCCGTCATCCCCCCAGTATCCCAGCGGCGATGATGCCGGTTCACCTGTGGTCAGGTGAAGATCTGTCGGGTATGTCCGGATTGGAATAGACCAGTACTCATAGGCTGACCTGGGCGGATGTGGTGCGGATGAGTGGGCGCCAAGTAACTCGCGATATGCCGGGTACAGTCCCGCCAAGGGCGGCGTCGAACGACCCACTCCCGGGTCGCGGCGCACGGCGACGTGCGTGCGCGGCCGAGGTCGTTCCGCCTCCCACCGTAGTGGAATCGGAGCGTGGAGGAGCGCCTGTGCCGAAGTTCGCTTACGACTTCACTGAGGGCAACAAGGACCTGAAGGACCTGCTGGGCGGCAAGGGCGCCAACCTGGCCGAGATGACCAACCTCGGCCTGCCCGTCCCGCCCGGGTTCACGATCACCTCGGAGGCCTGCCGCCACTACCTCGATCACGGGAGCGTTCCCGAGGGGCTCGAGGCGGAGACCGAAGAACACCTCTCCGCCCTGGAGCGGCAGATGGGCAAGCGGCTCGGTCAGGCCGATGACCCCCTGCTGGTGAGCGTGCGCTCGGGGGCGAAGTTCAGCATGCCGGGGATGATGGAGACCGTCCTCAACATCGGCCTGAACGACGAATCGGTGGACGGCCTGGCCCGGCAGGCGGGAAACGAGCGGTTCGCCTGGGACTCCTATCGCAGGTTGATCCAGATGTTCGGCAAGACCGTCCTCGGCATCGAGGGCGAGGTGTTCGAGGAGGCCCTCGACGCCGCCAAGGACGCCAAGAAGACGACCGACGACCTCGACCTCGACGCCGATGACCTCAAGCAGCTGGTCGAGTCCTACAAGGGCATCGTGCGCGAGCACGCGGGCCGGGACTTCCCGACCGATCCGCGTGAGCAGATGGATCTCGCCGTCAAGGCGGTGTTCGAGTCGTGGAACGCGCCCCGGGCGATCCTCTACCGCCGTCAGGAGCGCATCCCGGCCGATCTCGGCACCGCGGTGAACATCGTGGCCATGGTCTTCGGGAACATTGGCATGGACTCGGGCACGGGCGTCGCGTTCACCCGTGACCCGGCTTCGGGCCAGAGCGGGATCTACGGCGATTACCTGCAGAACGCCCAGGGGGAGGACGTCGTCGCCGGCGTCCGCAACACGGTGCCGCTGGCCGAGCTGGAGCAGATCGACAAGAAGTCCTACGACGAACTGCTGCAGATCATGGAGACGCTGGAGAACCACTACCGCGATCTCTGCGATATCGAGTTCACCATCGAGCGGGGCAAGCTCTGGATGCTCCAGACCCGGGTGGGCAAGCGGACCGCCGGCGCCGCCTTCCGCATCGCCACCCAGCTGGTCGACCAGGGGCTCATCGATCTGGACGAGGCGGTCCGCCGGGTCACCGGCGAGCAGCTCGCGCAGCTGATGTTCCCCCGGTTCGACGAGGCCCAGACCGATGGGCTCAAGCGTCTCACCCAGGGCATGAACGCCTCGCCCGGGGCGGCGGTCGGCAAGGCGGTGTTCACCTCCGAGCGCGCCGTCGAGCTCACCAACGCCGGCGAGGATGTCATCCTCGTCCGCCGCGAGACCACGCCCGACGACCTGACCGGCATGATCGCCGCGCAGGGCGTTCTCACCTCACGCGGAGGCAAGACCTCGCATGCCGCCGTGGTGGCCCGCGGCATGGGCAAGACCTGTGTCTGCGGCGCCGAGGAGCTCGAGGTCGACCTCAAGGAGGGCCGGTTCGAGGCCCCCGGGGGTGTGATCGTCGAAGAGGGCGACGTCATCTCCATCGACGGCGGCTCGGGCGTGGTGTACCTCGGCGCCGTACCCGTGGTGAACTCACCGGTGGTCGAGTACTTCGAGGGTGAGCTCGCGCCCGCCGACGGGGACGAACTCGTCCAGGCGGTGCACCGGGTCATGGGCCACGCGGACGATCAGCGGCGTCTGCGGGTGCGGGCCAACGCCGACAACGCCGAGGACGCCGCGCGGGCGCGCCGGTTCGGCGCCGAGGGCATCGGGCTGTGCCGCACCGAGCACATGTTCCTCGGTGACCGGCGGCAGCTCGTCGAGCGGCTCATCCTCGCGGAGACGGGTGATGAACGCCAGGAGGCGCTCGACCGGCTGGCCCCCCTGCAGAAGGAGGACTTCGTCGGTATCTTCGAGGCGATGGACGGCCTGCCGGTGACGGTCCGGCTGATCGACCCGCCCCTGCACGAGTTCCTGCCCGACCTCACCGACCTGTCGGTCAAGGTGGCTCTCGCGGGCGACGACGCCGAGCCCAAGGACCGCACGCTGCTCGACGCCGTGCGCCGCCTGCACGAGCAGAACCCCATGCTGGGCCTGCGAGGAGTACGTCTCGGCCTGGTCATTCCCGGGCTGTTCGCCATGCAGGTCAAGGCCATCGCCGAGGCCGCGGCCGAGCGGAAGCAGGCCGGGGGCGACCCCCGTCCGGAGATCATGATCCCCCTCGTCGGGGCCGTGCAGGAGCTGGAGGCCATCCGAGAGGAGACCCTGGGGATCCTCGCCGCGGTCAAGGAGGAGACGGGCGTCGACGTCCCGGCGCTGATCGGCACCATGATCGAGCTCCCGCGTGCCGCGCTCACCGCCGGTGACATCGCGGAGGCGGCCGAGTTCTTCTCCTTCGGCACCAACGACCTGACCCAGACCACGTGGGGCTTCTCCCGGGACGACGTCGAGTCCTCCTTCTTCGGCCGTTACCTCAAGCTGGGCGTGTTCGGCGTATCGCCGTTCGAGACCCTGGACCGGGAGGGCGTCGGCCGGCTCATGCGGATCGCGGTCGAAGAGGGCCGCCGCACCCGGCCGGAGATCAAGCTGGGCATCTGCGGCGAGCACGGCGGCGATCCCGACTCGGTGCACTTCTGCCATGAGATCGGGCTCGACTACGTTTCCTGCTCGCCGTTCCGTATCCCGGTGGCGCGTCTCGAGGCCGGACGCGCGACGATCGAGTCGGGCGGCAGCGACAGTCGATGACGACCGGGGAAGCCTCAACCCTCGCCGGGGTCAACTTCAGGTATGAACCCGGCGGACACGGCTGAACTTTCTACGCCCGTCCGCACGTCTAACGTAGCGTGGCAAGCACGATGACGTTGGAAGTCGAACTCCCCGAGTCCCAGGATCCGCAGGAGCGGGAAGAGGACGAATCGCCGGAACGCCGCCCTCGCGGGCGGCGTCTCCGGCCCGTGGCATGGACGCTGCGGATCCTCGCGGTCCTCCTTGCGATCGCGATCCTCACGCCGCTCGCCGTCGGCTGGCGGGTCTGGTATCAGGCCCGGCAGGACGAGCGTCCCAAGTCCGACGCGATCATCGTGCTGGGCGCGGCGCAGTACAACGGCAGACCGTCGCCGACGCTGGAATGGCGGCTCAGGCACGCCCTCTCGCTCTACCGCGCGGGCGTCGCCCCCGCCATCGTGACCGTGGGCGGCAAGCGTGAGGGCGACAGGTTCACCGAGGCGGCCGCCGGGCAGGCCTGGCTGACCCAGCGGGGCGTGCCGGCGAGCCGGGTCGTCGCGGTGCCCGAGGGCTCCGACACTCTGCAGAGCATGAAAGCCGTCGGGTCGGCCTTCGAACGGCGCAAGTGGGACTCGGCCGTCATCGTCACCGATCCCTGGCACGCGCTGCGCTCCAAGCGCATGGCCGAGGGCCACGGGATCAAGGCCGCCGCCTCACCGACCCGCAGCGGGCCGAGCGTGCAGACCCGCGACACCCAGTTCCATTACATCGTCCGGGAGACCGGCGGCTATCTCTGGTACGTCACCGTGGCGCGGGTCACGGGCCGCCAGTAGCCGGACGGGCGGGGCCGATGGTTCCCGGCTCTTATGCTGAGGAGCAATGAGCGGCTACACGCGTGACGATCGGGCCCGCTGGGCGCCGGAGCCGGCCAAGCGCCGGGGCCGCACCGCTTTCGAGCGCGACCGTGCCCGGGTGCTGCACAGCGCGGCGCTGCGCCGGCTGGCGGCCAAGACCCAGGTGGCCGATCCGACCGACGACTTCCTGCGCACCCGGCTGACCCACTCCCTCGAATGCGCCCAGGTCGGACGGGAGCTCGGCAGATCGCTCGGCTGCTCGCCGGACCTCGTCGAGACCGCCTGTCTCGCCCATGACCTCGGGCACCCGCCGTTCGGCCACAACGGCGAGCTGGCCCTCGACGCGGTGGCGCAGGGCTGCGGCGGCTTCGAGGGCAACGCCCAGAGCCTGCGCATCCTCACCCGGCTCGAGCCGAAGTCCTTCGCGCCGGACGGCAGGAGCGTGGGGCTCAACCTCACCAGGGCGACGCTGGACGCGTCGATGAAGTATCCGTGGACCAGGGCCGAGAACCCGAAATACGGCGTCTATCTCGACGACGTCGAGGTGGCCCGCTGGGTCCGTGAGGGAGCGCCCGAGGGGCGCCTGTGCTTTGAAGCGCAGGTCATGGACTGGTCCGACGACGTGGCCTATTCGGTGCACGACCTGGAGGACGCGCTCGTGGCCGGGCACGTACGGCTCGACCAGCTCGCCGATCCGATCGAGCGTCGCGCCGTCTGCGTGGCGGCCGAGAAGCTCTACAGCGACGCCGACGTCGCCGAGCTGGAGGAAAGGTTCGCCGCGCTGCTACGGGAGCCGTACTGGCCGAAGACCTATGACGGCACGCCGGCCACGCTCGCCGGGCTCAAGAACCTCACGAGCACGCTGATCGGACGCTTCTGCCTGGCCGCCGAGGAGGCGACCCGGGCGCTGCACGGCGACGGCCCCCTGGCGCGCTACTCGGCCGACCTGATCGTCCCGCGCGCCCAGCGGCTGGAGTGCGACCTGCTCAAGGGGATCACCGCGCACTACGTGTGGAGCCGTCATGAGGTCAACCGGATCCGGCAGCGTGAACTGATCACCGAGCTGGCCGGGCTGCTGGTCGAGGACGCCCCGCGCCATCTCGATCGCGTCTTCCACGGCTCCTATCTCGACGCGGTCGACGACGCCGGTCGGCTGCGTGTCGTCATCGACCAGGTCGCCTCGCTCACCGACACCTCCGCACTGGCGTGGCATCGACGCCTCACGGAGTGAGCGGCGGGCGTCAGCGTTGCACGCGGTCGACCCGGGCCCCGTCGCCACCGAAGACCAGAATGCGGTCCATGTCGACGGCGAGATGGACGGTGCTGCCCTGCGTCAGACCTCGGCTCGAGCCGATCCGGAACACCAGGTCGGACCGGCGATGGTGGCCCGAGTGCCCGGTGCCCACACCGGGTTCGTCGGCCACGGCCTCCTCGGCGGAGCCGAACAGGCGGCCGAAGGAGGACTTGAGACGTCCCGACGCGGTCGGCGGCGCCGGCGTCGCGACCGGCACCTTCTGCGGCCGGGTCACCTCGTCGGGATCGACCGCGGGGATGCCGGCTTCGGCATAGGCCATCCACTCGTGCCCGTGGAACTCCAGACTTCGCAGCCGGCCGGACAGCACCCGCCCGGGGTCCGGCTCGGACACCGGCGTGAGCGCGTCGGGCCGGATGCCGACCAGCACGGAGGAACCGTGACAGGCCATGAACGCGGTCGCCCGGGGGTCGGTCCAGGGAACGGTGAGCCGCTGGCCGCCGAAGTCGAGGATCACGCCCTCGTTCTCGACCGCCCACGCGTTGGCCTGCAGCAGGTTGATGTACGGGGAGCTGAGGAAGGCCGCGACGAAGACCGTGGCGGGATCGACGTAGAGCTGCTGCGGCGTGCCGACGTCTTGCAGCACCCCCTGGCGCATGATGGCGATCCGGTCGGCCAGCGTCAGTGCCTCGACCTGGTCGTGCGTGACGTACAGCGTGGTGACGCCGAGGGAACGGACCAGCGCGGCGATCTCCATGCGCAGTTCGGTACGGAGGGCGGCGTCGAGATTGGAGAGCGGCTCGTCCATCAGGAACACCGAGGGCTCACGGATGATGGCGCGGCCCATCGCGACCCGCTGCCGCTGGCCGCCCGACAGCGTGCTCGGCCGGCGCTCCAGCATCGGATCGAGCCCGAGCGCCTTGGCGAGCTCGACGACCTTCTCCCGGGTGGCGGTGGCATCGTCCTGGGCTATCTCGAGGGGGAAGGCGAGGTTGCCGCGGACGCTGAGGTGCGGATAGAGAGCGCCGTTCTGGAAGACCATCGCGACATTGCGTTCTCGCGGGTCGAGGCCGTTGGCGAAAGCGTCGCCCAGCATCAGGTCGCCGGAGGTTATCTCCTCCAGCCCGGCGATCATCCGGAGCACTGTGGACTTGCCGCATCCCGAGGGTCCGAGCAGCACGAAGAGTTCGCCGTCGCGCACGTGCAAACTGAGGTCGTCCACCGCCAGATGGCCGCCTGGGTAGACCTTGCTCACCGCGTTCAGGACCACTTCGGTCACTAAAAGCCACCCGTGTCTCACTGTTGTCATCCCCGAGGTGGGCCGATTACACCGCACGGTGGCACGCATGTCCATACCTGACTGATCTCGAAATTTCCAATGAAGTCAGTAGGTAAAGTCGATAATCTCCCGAGCCTGCACGAGGCCGCCTCCGCAGCCTGTCGCACGTACGTCGTGTCGTTCGGCGATCTCGCCGAGGAGTGCGGCCGACCGGGATTCACACGCACCCGTCCAGGAGAAGACCACCTGGTCGACGCTCCGTACGGCGAGCCGCCCGGGCGTCGGCGGCACATCATCCATGAGGAGGTCTTATGCGCATGCAACGCGCACGGCTGTTCGCCGCGACCGCCGGCACCGTCAGCGTGCTGCTGACGGTGCCCGCGGCGGCCGTCGACACCAGTTCGGGAGCACCGGGCATCGGAGACGTGTACTACCCCGACTATGGCAACGGCGGGTATGACGTCTCGCACTATGACCTGCGGCTGAAGTACGAGCCGGCCAGCGACCATCTGGAGGGTACGGCGACGATCCTCGCGACGCCCAAGCACGACCTGACCCGGTTCCACCTGGACTTCGCGCTCGACGCCAGCGCCGTGCAGGTGAACGGGCGGGAGGCCCGGTACGCCACGTCGGGATCTCATGAGCTCGTGGTCACCCCGCCGGCGGGCCTGCGCGCGGGGCAGCCGATGAACGTGCTCGTGCGCTATTCGGGCACGCCGTCCACGGTGAAGATCGACGACCTCATGCCGTGGCAGCGGACCACGGACGGCGCGGTGGCCGCCAACGAGCCCGAGATGGCGTGGTGGTGGTTCCCCAGCAACGACCACCCGCTGGACAAGGCCACCTATGACGTCTCGATCGCGGTGCCCGACGGGACCAAGGCGATCAGCAACGGTGTACTGGCCCGTACGACCAGGCAGTTCGGCTGGACGCGTTTCGACTGGCGGATGTCCCAGCCCCAGGCCACCTATCTGGCGACGCTCGCGATCGGCAAGTTCGACCTGCGCACCGCCACCACGAAGAGCGGTCTGCGCATGGTGACGGCGTACAGCGACAACCTCGGGAGCAGCGCGGGTGCCGCGAAGGCCAGCGTCGAGCGCACGGGGGAAGTGATCGACTGGGAGAGCGGAGTGTTCGGTCCCTATCCCTTCGACGCGGCCGGGGGCTATGTTCCGCAGACCAATGCCAGGTTCGCGCTGGAGACGCAGACCCGCAGCTTCTACAGCCCGGCTTTCTTCGCGCGGGGTTCGAACCTTTATGTCGTGGTGCACGAGAACGCCCATCAATGGTTTGGCGACAGCGTGTCCGTAGCCTCCTGGCGTGATATCTGGCTGAACGAGGGATTTGCCACCTATGCCGAGTGGTTGTGGTCGGAGAAGCAGGGAGAGGGAACGGCACAGCAGCTGGCCGACTTCACCTACGCCTCCCATCCGGCGAGCAGCCCGTTCTGGAAGGTGAAGCCGGGCGACCCCGGCAAGGGCAACGAGTTCCATGAGTCGGTGTACGACCGCGGCGCCCTCGCGCTTCAGGCGCTGCGCAACTCCGTCGGCGATGCGGTGTTCTTCCGCATCCTGCGCGACTGGGTCGCGGCGAAGAAGCACGGCAACGCGACGGTCGCCGAGTTCCTGCAACTCGCCGAGAAGGTCTCCGGAAAGCAGCTCGACGAGCTGTTCCAGACTTGGCTGTACACCCCTTCCCGCCCGCAGGCGCGGCCCGCCGCGCCGGCGTCCCGGCTGGCCCTCGGGGCGCCGGTGAAGCCGCGGTCGTGGGAGCAGATCCACCGCACGCACGGACACCTGCACGGCACGCGTTAGCGCGGCGGGCGCCAGGGCGGCGGGCGCCAGGGCGGCGGGCGCCAGGGTGCGGGGCGTGCGCCGGGACGCCCGCCGGATACAGCGGTGTGTTCGGTGGCCCCCCTGAAGGCCACCGAACACACCGCTGCCGCTCCGCCGTTCGTCGCCCGGTCGGTCAACCGGCCTCGTCCAAGCGTCGCCGGAGCTCGTCGTCGAGCTTCAGCTCCGTGGCGCCGAGCAGTTCATCCAGCTGCTCCACCGAGCTCGCACCGACGACCGGGACGACCGGCGGCTCGCCGTCCAGCAGCCAGGCGAGCACGACCTGGTTCGGGGTGGCTCCCAATTCGTCCGCCACCTCCCGCAGCATGGCGAGCCGCCTCGGCGTACCGGGGTGGTCGTACGACGGTGCCAGCGGTTTGTCGGCTCGCGTGTAGGCGCCGGAGAGCAGGGAGCCGTACGCCCACAGGCTCACGTCCGGTTCGGTGCGCACGTAGTCCAGCACCTCTGCGGTGACGTTGCCGTGCATGTGGTTGCCGGGGCGGACGTCGAACCGAGGGCGGAGATATGAGTGGCTCAGCTGCAGACAGGTGTATCCGGCGCGCCCCTGCCTCCCGGCCATGGCACGGGCGCGCTCGACCTGCCAGATGGCGTGGTTGCTCGCTCCGAGGACCCCGACCTTGCCCTCCTCGGTCAGCGAAGCGAACGCGTCGACGGTGTCCTCGAGCGGCACCGTACGGTCCTCGACGTGCGCCCAGTAGACCTCGAGGCGGTCGGTGCCCAGCCGGCGGAGGCTGCCGTCGAGAGCCGACCGGATCGCCGTGGGGGACAGTCCCTCGCCGCTCTCCTGCCACGAGGTCCCAGGGATCATCGGCATCGCCCCGACCTTGCTGCTGAGCTTCACCCGGTCACGGGCATTCCGGCTCGCCAGCCACCGGCCGAGCACGGCCTCGCTCTCCCCGCCCGCGCCGCCTTCGATCCAGAAGGCGTAGTTGTCGGCGGTGTCGATCAGTGTGCCGCCCGCCTCCACGAACCGGTCCAGGATGGCGAAGGACGTCGCCTCGTCGGTCCTGGTACCGAAGAACATGGCGCCGAGGCAGAGAGCGCTGACGGCGGTGCCGTCGGCGAGAACGCGTTGCTGCATCGTCATCGTCGGTCCTCTCGTTTCCTGTCATCGGGTCTGCGGAACCGACTCTGCAATCTGGAGCGCACTCCAGGTCAACTCGCTTGACCGCAGAACGGTCCGACGTGACGCTTGGACCCGTGAGCTTCTACTCCCCGGGACAGACCGCAGAGAAGACCGGCTTCAGCATCGACACGCTGCGCTACTACGAGAAGATCGGGTTGCTGGGCGAGATCGACCGCACCGCGGCCGGGCGGCGCCGCTTCAGCGAGGACGACATCGGCTGGCTCGGCATGCTGCGCTGCCTGCGCGAGACCGGAATGCCGATCGCGGACATGCTCCGATTCTCGGAACTGGCCCGCGAGGGCGACGAGGAGACGATCCCGGACCGCATCGCGCTGCTGGAGGCGCACGACCGGTATGTCGAGGAGCAGGTGGCCACGCTCCGCGCCCAGCAGCGGCAGATCCAGGAGAAGATCCGGTACTACCGTGATCATTTGGCCGGAGCCTGACCCGAGCCGTGCCGCACTGAAGGGACACAAGTGATCAGACGTCGGTCCGTCGCCCTGTTCTTGGCCTTGGCCATCACCTTCGTCGCACCGGGCACGGTCGCCGCTGCCGCGGCCGAACCGCCCGCCCACCGGCGGGGATCGCTGCAAGCGGAGATCTTCGCCACCGACAACACCAGTGTCATCACCGACCCGAACGATCCGCGGCTCAAGACACGGCTGACCCGGTTCGCGGTCCAGGTCAAGAAGATCATCCGGCAGAACGGCGGTGTGCCGCGCGGATCCACGCTGGTCAACGGGGTCTTCTGGTCCTCGTCCGGGCAGTACGTCACCTACGAGCGGTCACGTGACTTCGATGTGGACGGCGTGGACGAACTCGAGCTTCGGCACATCGCGGAACTCGTGCGCAAGGAGTTCGACCAGCAGTCGGTCCTGACCTTCCGCCACCTGCCGAGAGCCTCGCCGGCGGTCGACGCCGTCCGTGTCGAGGTTCCCGGCGTCGACGTGCAGCGCCTCTACGAGGGACTGGTGGCCGATCCGGTGGTACGCGACCGGCTGGGCGGCGGTTCGGCCACCCTCGACGGCCGGCTCATCCTCGTCGCGGGGGCGACCGACCTCTCCCTGGTCCGTTCCTTCGTCACCACGCTGGGCGGCGACTGGCGGGCCGCGGAGATCGAGTACGGCGCCTGGGAGTTCGTCGGCTGACCGGCGTGGTTCGGGTCAGGTGCGGAGCGCCTTCCTGCGAGCGGCCTGGAACGAACCCTTCGCGGTGTTCAGGTCCCACGCCCACGGGAAGTCCGACCGGGTCGAGGCCATGAGCTCACGCGCCGCCTCCCAGTGGCCGTCGCGGACGGCGTTCCAGGTGGAGCGCAGCGCCTCGTCGTCCTGCGCGAGATGGAGATCCAAGGCGTCGGGTGAGGCGGCCGCGCCGCCGAAGAGCTTCATCGCGGCAAAGTAACAGCGCGAGGCCGGACATACGCCACGGTCGGGTGGCCCGCCGCTCCGCCGGCACCGTCCGCCGTGCACCCGCACGGGCGCCCCTACGAGGCCGGGCCGGAGCCGCCGGCCCGGGCCGCACGCTCACCCTCGCACAGCCTGCGGCGGAGCGCGGAGGAGTCGCCGGCTGTCGCCGAGACGAGCACGCCGGGCCCGGCGAGCGGCATGACGGCCGGCCCTTCGCCGGTGACCGGCTCGCCGACGAGCCCGGGGCCGACCAGCCCGGCACCGGCCAGCAGCACGGTGCCGGCCGCGCGTGCTCCGCCGAGCACGGCCGCACCGCCGTAGACGCCGGGGTCGTCCAGCCGCAGTTCGTGGCGGAGCAGCGGACGGCCGGCCAGGATCACGTCGATCCTGCTGGTGTGCCGGCCGGGTCGCTCCCCGTACCGCCCGAGGATCAGCTCGTCGCGCCAGCGCAGCGTGGCGCCATCGGCGAGCGTGATCTCGGCGACGGCGCGGTGGTCGCAGCCGGCCGCCGCCACCGTCGGCTCCGGTGCGTAGTCGAGGTGCCCTCCCGCGCCGACCCTGGCCCGTACGGTGAACCGCGACTCGCCGTCGCCCGGCAGGGTCAACGTGGTCGCGACGGACCGGACGGCGAGCCGGGCGCCCGGGCCGACCTCGAGATCGAGTTCGAGCTCGTCGCCGCCGAGCGGGCCGGCCGCCGCACCGACCAGGTAGACCGCGCCGCCGGCCTCGCGTACGGCCAGCGGGCCGTCGGAGCGCAGCGTCGTCAGCCGGGTGCGGCCGTGCCGATCGCACTCGGCGGTCACGGCCGCCCGCGCGCGGTAGCGCGCACCGGTCTTCGCGGTCACGGCTCGGGCACGGATGCCGCCGCGTGCGGGTGCGGCGCGTGGTGCCGGTGCGGGTGCTCACGCAGGACGCGGCGGACCCACGCGGTCACCGCGACGGCGGCGGGGTCCTCTCTCAGCGAGGTGAAGAGGACGGGGCGCTCGCCGCGGACGGCGGCGGCGTCCCGGGCCATCACGGCGAGATCCGCGCCGACCATTGCGGCCAGGTCGGTCTTGTTGACGACCAGCAGGTCGGAGGCCGTGACGCCGGGCCCGCCCTTGCGCGGGACCTTGTCGCCGCCCGAGACGTCGAGCACGAAGATCTGCCGATCCACCAGGCCCTGGCTGAAGGTGGCGGTGAGGTTGTCCCCGCCGCTCTCGACGATGACCAGGTCGAGGGGACGGTGGCGTTCCTCCAGTGACTCGACCGCGTCCAGGTTGGCCGCGATGTCGTCGCGGATCGCGGTGTGCGGGCAGCATCCGGTGCGTACCGCGGTGATCCGGTCGTCCGACAGGACGCCGTTCCGGCGCAGGAAGTCGGCGTCCTCGGTGGTGTAGATGTCGTTGGTCACCACCGCGAGGGCCAGCTCGTCGCGGAGCGATCGGCACAGCGCGGCCGTCAGCGCGGTCTTGCCACTGCCCACCGGCCCGCCGATGCCGAGCCGCAGAGCCCGGCCCACCGGCGGGGTGGCCGGATGCGGATCGTGGTCATGCGTGCCTCCCACGAGGGCACCTCCTGTCGGGGATCGGCGGACGGCGTGGCCCACCAGGGCGGTCAGGATTCAAAGAGCCGCACCTCCGACCGCAGATGGAGCTCGGCGAACAGATCGAGCCCCGGTGCCGAGAGCGCCGGAAGGGCGCCCCAGTCGTCCGGCTCCGAGGCGGCGCGGGCGGCGATCGCGTCGACCTCGGTGGCGAGACCGGCCAAGGCGCGTTGCACGGCGAGCGGATCGAGGCCGAGGAGCCGTACGGCCGCCGACGCCGGCCCGGTCACGGAGCCGTACGCCGCGATCGCCGCCGCCTGCAGGGGTGTGCCTCCGGCCGCGGCCGCCGCCACGCCGAGAACGATCGGATGATGCGGCCCGC
>NZ_JABVEB010000121.1 GCF_014323665.1 Actinomadura sp. HBU206391
GGGCGATCTGGGGGGTGGGGTCAGCCGGTCGGGACGCCGTTGGCGGGCGCCGACGGCTGCTGGACGGTGCTGGGCTGGATGGGCCCGTCGCCGGCGTCGGTCGTGAGCGGCTGGCCCTCGACGACGATGCTGGTGCCCTTGATCCGGCCGATCTGCGCGCCGATGTAGCCCGAGTGCGAGTCCTTGCTGTACGCGAACGGCACGAGGCCCGGACCGGTGAACTTCGAGCTCTCGAGCGCGTCGACCACGCCCTTGCGGGTCGGGTTGGGCCCGGCCGCCTTCAGGGCCTGGGCGAACGTGTACGCCGCCGACATCCCATAAATGATGTTGCCGTTGAAGGGCAGGTTGGGGATGTACTTCGCGTGGATCTTGCGGAACAGCTCGGTCCAGGTGTTGTCCTTGGCGCCCGGAGCGGGCAGGTAGCTGTTCGTGATGATCCCCTGGATGAGCGGGTTGCCCTCGAGCTCGGTGCCGCCCTGCTTGGCGTAGCTCTCCAGCAGGCTCGTGAGGGTGATCGGGTCAGAGCCGACGTTGCTCACGATGATCTGCGGCTTGTAGTTGAGCTTGAGCGCCGCCAGCCGGAAGAGCGCGGTGTAGGTCGGGATGGTGAACAGCACCACCACGTCGGCCTTGGACTGGGCGATCGCCTGCGCCTGGGCGCCCACGTCGGTCCCTCCCGGCTGGTACGACTGCCGGGCGACCACCTGGCTCGCGGGGACGTACTTGTCCAGGCCCTTCAGGCCGTCCTGGCCGAAGTCGTCGTTCTGGTAGAAGTAGGCGACCTTCTTGCCCGCGAACTTCTCCTTGATGTGCTGCCCGAGGATCTTGCCCTCGCGGATGTAGTCGGGCTGCCATCCGAACGTGTACGGGTTCTTCTTCGGCTGGTCCCAGCAACCGCATCCCGAGGCGACGAACAGGTCCGGCACCCGCTGGGCGTTGAGATAGTCGAGGACTTTCGTGTGCGTGGGTGTCCCGAGACCGTTGAAGATGGCGAAGACCTTGTCCTGCAGCACGAGCCGGTGGACCACGTCGACGGTCTGGGTCGGGTTGTAGACGTCGTCGACGACCTTGTAGACGATCTTGCGCCCGTTGATGCCGCCGCTCTCGTTGATGTAGTCGAAGTAGGCCTTGGAGGCGGCGGAGTTGGCGCTGTAGCCAGGGGCCGCCGGCCCGGTCAGCGGTTGGTGGCTGCCGATGGTGACCGTCGTGGCGGTGACGCCCGGCGCCGAACCTCCGCCGGACTGGCCGCCCTTGCCCTCGTCATCGCCGGAACCGCAGGCGGTCGCCGTGACGGCCGCCGTGACGAGGACCGCGAGGGTCCGCAGGACCCCGGGTCGTTTCATGTGCTCCTCCTCGGTATCGACCCCCGATGACCTGTTCTCTCTGTCAGCCGGATCTCTGTGTCAGCCGGTCCCTCACCTGCCTGCCGACCCACCGGAACCCGCCCTGCATCCCACGCGGGAACAGCAGCGTGACGACGATGAGCACGACTCCGAAGACCAACGCGGGCAGGTTCGAGGCGACGTTGTGCGGCAGGTGCGAGGTGACGTCCGGGTTGCTCGCCCAGTTGGGCACCAGCACGAGGATCACCGACCCCCACACCGCGCCCGCCAGGCTGCCGAGCCCGCCCAGCACCACCGCCGCGACGAGTTGCAGTGACAGCGTGAGCGGGAACGCGCCCGGGGCGGCGAGTGTGGTGACCACGGCGAGCAGGGCCCCGCCGAGCCCGGCGCACGCGGCCGCGACCACGGAGGTGATGATCCGTACCCGGGCCACCCGGATTCCGCTCAGCGCGGCGGCGATCTCGTCGTCCCGGGTCGCGGGCAGCGACCGGCCGAGGCGGCTGTGGGTGAGGTTGGCCAGCAGCCACATCACGATGACCGCGCAGAGGCAGGAGATCCAGGCCTGCCAGCGTTCCAGGGGGAAGGTCTCGCCGAGCGCGAGCGGCGGCGGGGAGGGTGAGACGCTCAGGCCGTTCTGGCCGCCGAGCAGCCCGGTGACGGGTTCGTAGCTCACCAGGCCCGGCAGCCCGACGGCGAGCGCGAGGGTCGCGCCCGCGAGATAGGGGCCGTGCAGCCGGGCCGCCGCGACGCCGACGATGAAGCCGGCCACGGCGGTGACCGCCACCGCGGCGATGAGCACCGCGGCGAGCGGCCACGCCCAGTGGTTCAGTACCAGCGCCGTCGTGTAGGCACCGATCGCCATGAAGGCGCCGTGCCCGAGGGAGATCTGGCCGCCCAGCCCGGTGAGCACGGTGAGCCCGGCGGCGGCGCAGAGGATGTAGCCCATGTGCGCGATCTGCAGGTCGCGATAGGGGCTGACCGCGTCGGTGAGGACGGCGAGCGCCGCGACCGCGACGACCGCGGCGATGGTGTGCCGCAGGAGCGTGTGGCGCCCGAGGGTTCGGCGCGCGACGCCGGCCCAGCCGGAGCCGAGTCGCATGGGTGTGGACTGGAGGGCTTTCACACGCGCCTCCCGGCGGACGTGGCGAACAGGCCGTTCGGGCGGACCATGAGGACGGTGATGAGCGCCGCGAGCGCGCCGAGGGTGACGATGTCGGAGCTGACGTAGCCGGTGACGTAGCTGAGCGCGCAGCCCAGCACCAGGCCGCCCACCACGGCGCCCACGGGGCTGTCGAGCCCGCCGATGACGGCGGCGGTGAAGCCGAAGACCAGGACGGCGTCGAACTGGTTCGGCCCGACGAACACCGACGGCGCGATGAGCACGCCCGCGAGCGAGCCGACCACCGCGGCGAGCGCCCAGCCGAGGGTGAGCATCCGGCCGACCCGTACGCCGAGCAGCCGGGCGATCTCGGGCGCGAACGCCGAGGCGCGCAGCTTCAGCCCGATGTCGGTGCGGCGGAACAGCAGGATGAGGGCCACCATGACGACGCCGACCGCGCCGATGACGAACAGGTCGAACGGCGACAGCAGCAGCCCGGTGTCGCCCATGGTGAAGCCCTGGATGGTGAACGCCGGGGGATAGGAGCGCGGTTGGCCGCCCCAGATCATCCCCGCGACCGCCTGGAGCACGACGAGCAGGCCCAGGGTCACGATCACCGCGTTGAGCGGGGGCTTGTTCTCCACGGGGCGGATGACGAGCCGCTCGATCACCGCGCCGAGCACGAGGCCGGCGACGAGCGCGGCGGCCAGTGCCGTCCAGTACGAGCCACCGCGGTCGATGATGCTCCACGCGATGAACGTGGTCAGCATCAGCATGCCGCCCTGGGCGAAGTTGACGATGCGGGTGGCCCGCCAGATCAGCACGAGGGCGAGGGCCACCGCCGCGTAGACCATCCCGTTGGTGATGCCAGAGAGCGTGAGGTTGACGAATTCGACCATTAGAACCCCAGGTAGGCGTGTCGGAGCCGGTCGTCGATGGCCTCTCCTTGCGCGATCTCCGCGGCGACCGAGCCGAGGCTCAGCACCACCGAGTGGTCGGCGACGGACAGGGCGCTGCGGGCGTTCTGCTCGACCAGGACCACGGTGAGGCCCTGCTCGTCGCGCTGCCGGCGTAGCACCGCCATGATCTGCGCGGCCACTCGTGGCGCGAGGCCGAGGGACGGCTCGTCCATGAGCAGCAGGCGGGGCCGGCTGACCAGCGCCCGCCCGAGCGCGAGCATCTGGCGCTCGCCGCCGGACAGCGTGGCCGCCACCCGCCCTTGCCGGGCCCGCAGCGGCGGGAACAGGTCGTACACCTCGGAGATCTGGCGGCGCAGCGCCGCTTTGTCACGCCGCCACAGCCCGCCGAGGCGCAGGTTCTCCTCGACGGTCAGCTCGATGATGATGCCCCCGCTCTCCGGCACGTGCGCCACGCCGAGGCGGGTGATCTCCTCGGCCGGCAGCCGGCCGATGTCACGGCCGTCCAGGAGGATCTCGCCCGAGCGGGGCCGCACCAGCCCGCTGACCGCGCGCAGGAGCGTGGTCTTGCCGGCTCCGTTGGCGCCGAGCACCGCGGTGATGCCGCCCTTCGCCGCGCCCAGGGACACCCCGTCCAGGGCACGCACCGCGCCGTAGCCGACGACGAGTTCGCGGATCTCAAGCACGGCGGGCCTCCGATCCGACCCCGTCGCCTTCGGCCGGCCGGCCGTCGGCCGGCTCAACGTTCCGGGTCAGCTCGTCCGCGGCGCTGTCGTCCACCTCGTCGCCGAGGTAGGCCGCGACGACGAGCGGGTCGTCCCGGACGTCGTCGGGGCTTCCGCGTGCGATGAGCCGGCCGAAGTCCAGCACGACGACGTCGTCGCAGACCTCCATCACCAGGTCCATGTGGTGCTCCACCAGGACGACCGAGGCCTTCTCGCGCAGGCCGCGGATGAGGGTGGCGAGCTCGTCGATCTCGGTGGCCGAGAGGCCGGCCGCCGGCTCGTCGAGCAGCACCAGGTCGGGTTCGGCGACGAGCGCCCGGGCCAGCGCCACCCGTTTCTGGACGCCGTACGGCAGCTGGCCGGGGAACCGGCCGGCGACGTCGGCGATGTCGAGCTCGGTCAGCAGGCGCATGGCCCGGTCGCGCAGAGCCGCCTCGTCGCGGTCCGAGCGCGGCAGCGCGAAGAGCGCGGACAGCAGCCCGGCTCGGGCGTGCCGCTCGGCGCCCACCATCACGTTCTGCACGACGGTCAGCCCGGGGAACAGGCCGAGGCCCTGCAGGGTGCGAGCGATGCCGAGCCTGGTCAGGTCGTGCGGCCGGTGGCGGGTGAGCGGCTCGCCCCGCCAGCGGAGCCGGCCCGCGTCGGGACGGACGAATCCGCAGACCACGTTGAAGACGGTGGTCTTGCCGGCGCCGTTCGGCCCGATCACGCCCGTCACCCGGCCCTGCGGTACGTCGAAGGAGACCCCGTCGAGGGCCACCAGACCGCCGAAGCGGACCGTCACGTCACGAAGCTCGAGCAGGGAGGGAGGAGAGGTCATCGTTCCTCGTCTCGAAGGCGACACGTCCAGAACCGATCATGAAGGGCGTGGATACGTCTCGAAGCGAATGTCGTGGTGAACGTCATAGTGAGCGAACCGGGCGTTGAGCTGATGTCGAAGCGGTACCGAAACGATGTCGAAGCGGATACGGACGGTCTCTCAGCGCGGGCTGGCGGCAACGCCTTTCCCAAGCGCATACCGTCCAGTCGGTATCGACACCATAGATTGCGCTTCTTATCTCGTCAATGGGGACGGGAATGTTCCTCGCCGGTAGAATTACCGAACGGATTGCCAGGCATTAGGTCACCTTTTTCAGGGCACAACGAGACCGTAGGGCGCCGGTGTGGGAGTCTGCCCTGGCGCATGCCCGAAGGGCGTGGGTCGGTAGGGTGACCGGCTGGCGTGGACGGTGATCGTGAGGGCCGCCTGGCCTGATCGTGGAAGGCGGAGTCATGGCAGGTGTGTGGGAGCCCCCGTCCGGTGCCGCCGTGCTCACGGGCCCGCTGCCCGAGCGGCTGCTCGCGGTCGCGACGCGGTTGTTCGCGGCGAAGGGCTTCGAGGGCACGTCGGTGCAGGAGATCGTGGCTGCGGCCGGTGTCACCAAGGGCGCGATGTACCACTATTTCGCCGCGAAGGATGACCTGCTGTACCAGATCTACCACCGGCTGCTGATGATGCAGACGAGCCGGCTGGAGCAGTTCGCCGGTGGCGAGGGCACCGCCGAAGAGCGCCTGCGCGCCGCCGCCGTCGACGTCATCGAGACGAGCTTCCTGCATCTGGACGAGCTGACCGTTTTCTTCCGGTCGATGCATCTCTTGCCGCAGAACAAGAGAAGGGCGGTAAGGGCGGAACGGCGGCACTATCACGAGCGCTTCCGATCACTGGTCGAAGAAGGGCAACAGGCAGGGATATTCCGCGCTGACGTGCCCGCGGATATCGTCGTGCATTTCTTCTTCGGGGCCGTGCATCAGTTGAGCACGTGGTATCACGTCGGCGGCCCGCTCGGAGCGCACACGGTCAGCGAATACTACGTCGGCCTGCTCTTGGACGGACTGCGGCACACCTCCTCATGACGGCCCGGCCGCGCACTTCTCGCAGAGCCGGTTCACTCAAGGCCGTTTCGCTCAGGGCCGTTTCTCAGAGTCGTTCGACGGTGAGATCGCCGCCGCGGAAGAGCGCCCGCAGTGGCTTCTTGTCGTACTTGCCCACCGTGGTCTTCGGGACCTCCTCGATGAAGGTCCAGTTCTCCGGAATCTGCCACTTGGCCACCTTGCCGTCGAGGAAGGCGGCGAGTTCGGCCGCCGTCACGGTCGCGCCGGCCCGCCGGACCACGCAGGCGAGGGGGCGCTCGTCCCAGCGGTCGTCGGGAACGCCGATCACGGCCGCCTCCAGCACTCCGGGGTGGGCGACGAGGTGGTTCTCCAGCTCGACCGACGAGATCCACTCACCGCCGGACTTGATGACGTCCTTGGCCCGGTCGGTGATCTGGAAGTAGCCACGCTCGTCGATCGTGCCGATGTCACCGGTCCGCAGCCACCCGTCGTGGAACTTCTCCGGCGCCGGGTCCCGGTAGTAGGACCCGGTGATCCACGGGCCGCGGACCTCGATCTCGCCGACGCTGACGCCGTCCCACGGCAGCGTGGCGCCGGAGTCGTCGACGATGCGCATCTCCACGCCGGCCGCGATGCGGCCGGACTTCATCCGCCAGTCCAGATCCTCGGCCGAGCCCGGCTTCACGTCCGGCGGCGGGAACGCCATGCCGCCCACCGGGCTGGTCTCGGTCATCCCCCAGCCCTGGATGATGCGCAGGCCGTACCGCTCCTCGAACTGCTCCAGCATCGTCCGTGGCGCGGCTGCACCGCCGGAGGTGCCGGCCCGCAGCGAGGACAGGTCGAGTTCGTGGTCGGCGCCGTGGTTGAGGATCGCGTTCCAGATCGTCGGCACCGCGGACGCCACGGTCGAGCGTTCGGTGGCGATGAAGGAGGTCAGGTGCTCGGGCTGCAGGAACGGGCCGGGCATGTGCAGCGTCGCGCCGGACAGGAACGCGCCGAACGGCAGGCCCCAGGCGTTGACGTGGAACATGGGCACGATGGCCAGTACCCGGTCGGCCTCGGTGATGCCCGCGAGGCTCGCCGACAGCATCGACTGGGCGTGCAGGAACGTCGACCGGTGGGAGTAGACCACGCCCTTGGGGTCGCCGGTGGTCCCGCTGGTGTAGCACATCGACGCGGCCGAGCGCTCGTCGAGCTCGGGCCACTCGAAGCCCGGCTCCTCGGCGGCCAGCAGCTCGCGGTAGCGCAGGACCCGCGCGCCGCCCGCCTCGAGGGCGGCGGCGTCGCCGTCCCCGATCACGATGAACGCCTCGACCGTGGTGAGGTCGGCGGCGACGCGGGCGAGTAGCGGGACGATGCTGTCGTCCACAATGATGATCTTGTCTTCGGCGTGGCCGACGATGTGGGTGAGCTGGTCGGGGAACAAGCGGAGGTTCAGGGTGTGCAGCACGGCGCCCATGGCCGGGATCGCGAAGTAGGCCTCCAGGTGTTCCTGGTTGTTCCAGGCGAAGGTGGCGACCCGGTCGCCGGCGCCGACGCCGAGCCGTCGGAGCGCCGCCGCGAGGCGCTCGGCGTTCTCGGCCACCTGGGCGTACGTTCCCCGCCGCGCGCCCGCTCCGGTCCATGTCACGCACTCGCTGTCGCCGTACACCCGCGCGCCGTGCCGGAGGATCGCGGTCACGGTGAGCGGGAAGTCCTGCATCGTGCTAGTGATCATGAACGACCTCATCTCCTACGGGGGTCGAGGGGGCTTCCCGGGTGTGAGCTGCACAACATACCGACCAGTCGGTATTACCGTAGGGTTGCCGGGATATGTCCGTCAACGACCACCTTCTCTGGAGCGCGGAGATGCGGAGATGACCGCCGGTGAGGTCCCCCCGGGTGTGGACCTGGAGCGGCTACGGGCCCACCTCGGCCACCGGTTCCCCGGCCTGGCGGCGGGATCGCTGTCGGCGCGGCTGGTCGAGGGGGGCAAGTCCAACCTGACCTACGTCGTGACCGACGGCGCCGTCGAATGGGTGCTGCGGCGCCCGCCGCTGGCGCATGTCCTGGCGACGGCGCACGACATGGCCAGGGAGCACCGGGTGATGAGCGCGCTGGCCGGCACGCCCGTGCCGGTCCCGGCGACGTACGGGCTGTGCGAGGACGACGACGTGCTCGGCGCCCCCTTCTACCTGATGGAGAAGGTCGAGGGCACTGTCTTCCGCACCGAGGAGCAGACCGGCGCCCTCGGCCGGGAACGGGCGCGGGCCATCGCACTCGACCTCGTGGCGGTGCTCGCCGAGCTGCACGCGGTCGACCCCGACGAGGTGGGGCTGGCGGGCTTCGGCCGCCCCGAGGGCTATCTGGAGCGGCAGGTCGGGCGGTGGCGCACCCAGCTCGCGGCGTCGCGCAGCCGCGAGATCGACGGCGTTGAGGAGCTGAGCGCGACCCTCGCGGCCGCGATCCCGGTGACGCAGCGAGCCGCGATCGT
Organism: Actinomadura sp. HBU206391; assembly: GCF_014323665.1. GTDB lineage: Bacteria > Actinomycetota > Actinomycetes > Streptosporangiales > Streptosporangiaceae > Actinomadura_C. The sequence goes on from NZ_JABVEB010000121.1 coordinate 8,430, forward strand.
CCATGGGGACTACAAGCTGGACAACGTCATCGTCGGCGCGGGCGACACGGTCGCCGCCGTGGTCGACTGGGAGATGGCGACCCTCGGGGATCCGCTCAGTGACGTGGGGCTGCTGCTGCTCTACTGGGGCGGCTTCGAGGAGCTGCCCGAGCGGCCCGTCCGGCCCGAGTTCGGCTTCCCGCCCGGCGAGGAGCTGCTGGAACTCTACGGCGCCACGGCCGGTCTGGACCTGTCGCCGCTGCCCTGGTATGAGGCGTTCGCCTGCTTCAAGCTAGCGGTGATCAGCGAGGGGATCCACTTCCGCCATCTCCAGGGCAAGACGGTGGGGGAGGGATTCGCCGAGATCGGCGGCATGGTGGAGCCTCTCGTGGCACGAGGACTGGCCACGCTCCAGCGCCGTTAGTCCGTCCCAGGCCGCTCCGGTGCCGCGCCACCGGCGGGCGGCCCGGCCACCCTTCGCCTGATCTCGCGCAGTTCCCGTTCCACCTCCTCGGGCGAGGCGCCGAGGTCATGGGTGCTGAGCAGGCACAGCGAGTCCCCAGTGTCGATCTCCAGCAGTCGGCTCGGGATGCCCAGCCGCCGGCTCTTGTACAGCCGGATCCGTTCGATCTCCGGCCAGAGGATCCGCTGCGTTCCGGCGATCCCGCTCACCACGGTGATCCCCTCACGGTCGGCGGCCAGCCGTACGGGGACGAGGATGTCCCGTACGGCGAGCGCGGTGAGGACGAGCGCGGCGATCCCGCCGAGCAGCGCGAACCCCGCGTCGCCGCGGAGCGCGGCGAGCGCGATGACCACGGCGGCTCCGGCCTTCAACACCACCTGCTCAGGGCGGACCCGCCACCGTCTCTGTTCCTCGGCCACACGTTCAGCATGGCACGGCGGCCCCCGGCGGCGGCGTCCACCCGGCCGCCCGCGGGTGAACTCGGCCCGGCGGATCCCGGTCGGGTCCCCGGCGATGACCCAGGGCACGAGCCTGGCAGGGTGGGGTGCCATGACGGCACCCTCCGAACTCTCCGAACTGTCGTACGCCGCAGCGCTCACGCCGCACGACGGCGCCTGGGGCGGCGACACCTACGACACCGTGCACTTCGACGCGATCACCGTGGCGGATGTCGCGGGGGCCGGTACGGGCTTTCTCGAATGCGCCTTCACCCGGGTCGCGTTCGAACGGGGGCGGCTGCGGGGGGCGCGGTTCAACGACGTGTGGTTTCGCGATGTGCGCCTCGTCGGCACCGACGCGCGGGAGACCAGCTGGCTGGACGCGACGCTGTTGGCCAGCGCCCTGGCCGGCGTGGAGGCGTACGGGTCGGCGCTGAGGCGGGTGGTCTTCCGGGGCTGCAAGCTCGACTCGGTGAACCTCAGGGGCTGCACGCTGACCGATGTCGTCTTCGAGGACTGTGTGCTGCGCGACGTGGACCTTCGCGGTGCCACGCTGGCCCGGACGGCGTTCCCCGGGTCGCGGCTGAGCCGGGTCGACCTGTCCGATGTCACCCTCGACAAGGTCGATCTGCGCGGTGCCGAGCTGAACCTCACGATCACCCCCGGCTCGCTGCGCGGAGCCGTGATCACGACCGATCAGCTCATCGATCTCGCGCCCGCCCTCGCACAGAGCCTCGGCATCGTGGTGGCGGACACCTGAGGGTCGCCGGCGATGGCGACTTTTTGATCTACATTGTAAAGGCGCTCGGCGTTTCGGACCGTCCCCGCAGTCCGGTGCCACCTCGGCACGTCGGCCGACTCCCGGCTCAGCGCTGGTCGCGCCTGAGCGGGTGGTCATCCGGGATCTCGACGAGGACGATCCGCACGCCGTCCGGGTCCTCGATCCACATCTCGATCAGCCCCCAGGGCTCCTGCCGCGGCTCCCGCGTGACGGTGACACCCGCGGACTGGAGCCGCCGGTGCTCGGCCCGCACGTCGCGTACCTGCATGAAGATCGCGGGCGAGCTGCCCGGAGGTCGCGGATCATGCCCCGAGACCTCGAGGAATCCATTGCCGAGGAAGAACACCAGCCCGGGGTCGTCGGGCGGCCCGAACTCGCGGTAGACCGCCAGCCCCAGCGTGTCCCGGTAGAAGCGGCGGCTGCGCTCGGCGTCGAGGGGACGGAGCAGGATCCGGCTGCTGAGTACCTCCATGGTCAGATCCTGCCACCCCTGCCATCGCCGCCCCGGTCGTCGGCGATCCGTCCGTACTCCCGCGTGCCGAGCACCCGCGCGGCCGGGGACGGAAGTGATTTCCACTCGGATGTCAGCGGGCATGTCAGATCCGTGGAAAACGCCCTCCAGGCCGTGGACCAGCGGAGTCGCGGCCGTGCCGCCCGGTGGGCGTGCTCCGCGCGGGTACGAGAGGTTTACCGGCCGAGTCATCCCGCCTAGCGTGGGCAAGCGTCCTGCCCGCCATCAGGAGCCATCATGAACCTGCGCACCCTCTCACTCGCCGCGGTCCTCGCCCTCGCCTCCCTCGTCGCCGTACCGGCGCCCGCCCCCGCACAGGAGGACGCGGGGTTCGACTTCGCCCGGCCCCAGGTGCTCGCCACGGGCCTGACGGTCCCCTGGGGGCTGGCCTTCCTGCCGGACGGCAGCGCCCTGGTGTCGGAGCGCACCAGCGCTCGCGTCCTGCAGGTGCGCCCGGACTCGGCGCCCGTCGAGGTGGCCCGGCTCTCCGGGGTGCAGGCGGCGGGGGAGGGAGGGCTGCTCGGCCTGGCCGTGTCGCCGTCCTACGCACAGGACGGCTACGTGTACGCCTACTACACCGCGGCCTCCGACAACCGAATCGTGCGCTTCCGGCTCGCGGCGTCGCCGCAGCAGGAGGTGATCCGGTCCGGCATCCCCAGGTCGAGCATCCACAACGGCGGCCGCATCCACTTCGGCCCCGACGGCATGCTCTACGCCGGCACCGGCGACGGCGGTCAGACCGCCAACGCCCAGGACTGGCAGAGCCTCGGCGGCAAGATCCTGCGCATGCTGCCGGACGGGTCGGCGCCGGCCGACAACCCCCGGCCGGGGTCCGTGGTCTACACGCTCGGCCACCGCAACGTGCAGGGCCTGGCCTGGGGCGGCGGGCGGATGTACGCGAGCGAGTTCGGGCAGAACACCTGGGACGAGATCAACCACATCGTGCCCGGCGGCAACTACGGGTGGCCCCAGGTCGAAGGCCCCGGTGGAGCCCCCGCCTACCAGGCGCCGATCGTCACCTGGGCCACCTCCGAGGCCTCCCCGAGCGGCGCGACCGTCTCCGGCAGCACGCTGTACGCGGCGGCGCTGCGCGGCCGGCGGCTGTGGCAGGTGCCGCTCGACGGCAGTGGCGGCACGGCCGGCGCGCCGAGCGCGGTCCTGCAGGACGCGTACGGGCGGCTGCGTACGGTCGCCGTCGACCCGGAGGGCTGGCTGTGGGTGATGACCAGCAACCGGGACGGCCGTGGAACGCCCATCGCCGCTGACGACCGCATCGTCCGTTTCCCGCCGACCGGGTGACGAGCCGTGCCGTTCGGAGGGTCAGTCGACCGACACGAACTCGCCGGTGTCACCGGAGTCGTACCCGAGCGAGGTCGAATGCCTGGCCGGCAGGCACGATCCGCTGGGCGCCGCCCCGGCATCGGTGAGCTTGAGGACCTGCTGCCCCGTGTCACCCGTCTCGATCGACCATGAGTACGCCCGGGACGGTGCCGGAGCGAGATCTGTGGCATAGCCGCCACGGGGGAGAGATCGGTTCATGACCTCCGTACGGCAGGCGCTCGGCGTCAATTCGATCCTGCCGTCGGCCACCTTGAATGTGCCCGTCTCCACCTCGTTGGTCCGAGGAGGTGAGCCGGCGTTCCCGCCGGGTGGAACTATCGTCCCGAATTTCCAGGTGTACTTACCGTCGTGAGTGAATTTCCACTGGTAAAGAACGGACTGGCCGGGCGATGCTCGTTGCCACGTGCCCACGAGTCGGTCGATTTCATCGGGCTGGAACATCCCCGGCCGCGCATGGGGCGGAAGCTGACGCGGTGAGTGCGGCCGGATCGCGGCCGAGGTGACGAGGGACGAGACCGCGAGCGCGCCTGCCGCGACGAAGTGTGTGAACATGGCTCATCCGCCTCCATCGGGGACGCGTGCTCGTGATGGCGTCGCCGGTGTTGTCCGCCCATCCAGACGACGAAGTCCGAGTTTGTGCGACTAATGACTTAGGGCCGACCCTAGGTGCGCGAACGCGGAGGCGTCGACCTCGACACAGCCAATTAACGGTCAACATCGCCATAAAGCAACTAATTGGCCAATATGTAACGGTAATGCTCTGAATTCAGGATGGCACCATCATGAACGCCCGGCTTCCGGAGGGCCGGTTCGAACGCATGTTTGACGTCTGACGTACACTCGGCGTATGAGCGTTGCCTTCCAGGGCTCGTTGCTGGACTGCGGCGACGAGGTGGCTCCGGGCTCCCTCGGATCCTCGGTTCGGCGGACCGAGCTCGGCCACGGGGCCTGGATCGATGTCCGGCCGGGTTGGATCGCCGGTGCGGACACCCTGTTCGACCGGTTGATCGACGCGGTGCCGTGGCGGGCCGAGAGCCGGCGGATGTACGACCGGGTGGTCGACGTCCCCCGGCTGCTCGCCTTCTACGGCGAAGGGCAGGTGCTGCCCGACCCCGCGCTGGACGAGGCCAGGCGAGCCCTCGACGCGCACTACGCCGAGGAACTCGGCGAGCCGTTCCGTACCGCCGGGCTGTGCCTCTACCGCGACGGCAGGGACAGCGTCGCCTGGCACGGCGACACCACCGGCCGCGGCCGGACCGAGGACACCATGGTCGCGATCGTTTCGATCGGCACGCCGCGTACGCTGCTGCTCCGTCCTCGCGGCGGGGGCCCGGCGCTGCGTCACGACCTCGGCCACGGCGACCTCATCGTGATGGGCGGCAGTTGCCAACGCACGTGGGAGCACGCCATCCCCAAGACCGCACGGGTCACCGGACCCCGGATCAGCATCCAGTTCCGTCCCCGTGGAGTCCGCTGACCTTCCTGCGGCGTTGTTAGCCACGGCCGATTACGGGGAGACGGAAGGACATGGTGACCAGCAACGCTCCGCACGTGGGAGCGGTACTCGCCGCAACGTTACTGTCCATCGCCCTCGCCGGATGTGCGTCGAACGACGGCGGCGACGCGGCTCACGGCCCGCCGGGTACCTCCGCGCCGGAACCGTCCGGCGGGCAGGGCGGCGAGAGCACGTCCGGGCGCGCGGCGGCCGTGCCGGTGTCGCATGACGGCGTGTGCAGAGCGGGCGACCTGCGGTTGTCGCTCAAGGGAGGTGACGCCGCGGCGGGCACCTCGTACCGCTCGCTGGTGTTCACCAACGTGAGCAATGCGCCGTGTACCGTCCAGGGCTTTCCCGGTGTCTCGTACGTCGCCGGCGACGATGGCCGTCAGGTCGGCGCGCCGGCCGTCCGGGACGGTGACAAGAGCGAACCGATCACCCTGGGCGGGGGCGAGAAGGCGTCGGCCGTCGTGGGGTTCGTCAACGTACGCAACTACGACGCCGTGGACTGCCGGCCGCAGCCGGTTCGCGGCGTGCGCGTGTACCCGCCGGAGGAGACCACGGCCAAGTTCGTCACGCTGCCGGGCACGGGCTGCGCCAATGACAAGATCCAGCAACTCACCGTGCGGGCGCTTCGCGCCGGCGACGGCCGCTGACCCCCGCGGCACGTCCCGGTGGGGGCACCGCACCGCCGTCAGAACTCGCCGATGGCCTGCTCGATCAGGAAGAGCGAGTCGGCGGGCGAGAGCGCGACGTCCGCGATCATCTGGAAGTGGTCGTCGAGAGGGACGTAGGAGAGCAGCGGGCCGAGCGCCGACTGGCTGATCGACACCGACGGCTCGGCGGGAACGGAGAAGTCGAGGATGTGGAAGGAACCGTCGAGCCCGGGATGTGCCCCCACCTCGCGTGGGATCAGCTGGACGACCGCGTGGTCCTGGCGGGCGTGCTCGGCCAGATGCCGCAACTGGCCCAGCATGGTCTGCGCACCGCCGATGGGATGACTGATCGCCGACTCGTCCAGCACCACGTGCGACCTGCGCGGCTCGCCGTCGGTCTGATGGCGCTGACGACTGAGCAGCAGGTCGAGCCGCTGCTCCACGGTGACGGTGTCGCCTGGAAGCAGGGCGGCGGAGTAAGTGGCCCGGGCGTACGCCTCGGTCCGCTGCAGATCGGGGATGAGACCGATTCCGTAGGCGCGGACATTGGTCGCTTCGGACTCCAGGATGATGAAGTCGCGCTCGAGTTCGCTGAGCCAGCCGGTGTGCCGCTTCAGCCAGGCCGGCCCGCCGCAGCGATGGGCCAGGTCCGTGAGGTGATCGCGCGTTCCCTCGTCGGTGACGGCGTAGAGGTCCAGTAACCCGCGTAGTTCGGCCACGGTGATCCGCTCGTGCCCGGACTCGATCTCGACCAGCCAGATCGGCGCGCGGCCCAGCTCGGCCGCCGCACGGTCGCAGGAGATCTCCCGCGCCTCGCGAAGGCCGCGAAGCTCCCGGCCGAGCCGTCGGGAGCTGACGCTCGACACGTGTTCGCCTGGCATGCCGACCTCCTCGCTGGGGAGAGCCAGTGTTGCGCAGAGTGCCTTCCGTCCGCTGGAGGAGTAGGAGTTCAGCGCCATGCGATGCGCCCGGCGGTTCGAGACCGCCGCATGAGTGGACGAGAATGCGAGCCATGACGCGGATGCTCGACTGCACTACGTCGGGGACAATCTCGGCGCCCTGAGCCACGACCCGGAGGCGTGCTGATCGGGAGCCGGCCGTCGTGAATATAGGCAGGGGGTACTCATGTGCTCCCCGGCTTCGGCTGCCTACCTTGAGTCCGCCGAGATGGTGCGCGGGATCCGGCTCGGTCAGGGATGACCGCGTCGGTCTCGGGACCGAGGCGGACTGTGAGCATGGAGGCGGTCGAAGACACATGAACGTCGCTCTCGTCGTACTGGTGGTCGCCGCGATCGTCATGGTCGTGGTGCGAGTCGTGAGCACCCGCAGGCGGGCCGCGGTTCGCGAGCCGGCCGTTCCCACCTTCAACGTGGTGGCCCTCGGGCTGCAGGGGTCCGGCAAGACCCTGCTGCTCTCCAGCATGTACCACCATTTGCAGGTCCCCTCATCGCAGAGTTACTACCTGACCGCGCCGTACGACCAGGTCATCGCGCTGAGCAGGAGCTTCGCCCAGATCGCCGACACCAGCGAGGACTGGCCGCCGGGCACGGCGAAGGGCGAGGTACGTGAGTACGCCTTCAGCGTGGAGACGCAGACCACCGGCGACCGCCACACCATCTTCAACCTCGGCTACCTGGAGTACGCGGGGGAGTTGCTCACCGAACCGCAGCCGCCCGGATCGACGCTGCTGGCCTCGCTCATCGAGCACATCGAGTCGGCGCACGCGCTCATCGGCATCATCGACGGCTACCGCATCCGGCAGGCCCTGAACGGAGACCTCGCCGGGCAGGCCCACCTGCAGCACGGCCTCACCGCCATGATCGCCCCGATGATGCGAACCTCGAGCCCGGTCACGTTCGTCATCACCAAATGGGACCTGCTCCGAGAACTCGAGCCCGACGAGAACACCCGCCTGCACATGGTGCGGAATCTGCTCATGGCCAGTCCGGTCTTCCGGGACCTGGTCAGGCTGTACAGCGCCAAGCGGGTGGTCCGGCTGATCCCGGTCAGCGCCGTGGGCCCGGAGTTCGCCACTCTCAACGGGAACGGCAGGATCGTCAAGCGAAGCGACGGGCACATCCGTCCCACCAACGTCGACGTACCGCTGTCGGCCGTCATCCCGGACGTCTTCGAGCAGATCGAGTACAACCTCGACGCCGCCACACTGCGAGCCGCTCTGGAACAGGCCCGGCGCCAGGCCGGCCTCGGCCCGCTGGAGTCGGCCGCCGCGCTGGGCAGGTTCGTCGGCCAGGCGGCGGGCCGCGCGATCGTCGGTGCTTTGGCCACTCCCGCCATGGCGGCCTTGGGCGGCCCCGCGCTCGGGCTGTTCCTCGCATCCCGGGGAGATGCCCCGGACGACCGGCTCGACCGGCAGTTGAGCGCGGCCGAGGAGCGCATGCACCAGCTTCGCATCGCCCGCAAGCGCGTGCTGCGCGACCTGCAGAGCAAGGTCGACGTGCTCGAAGGCCGCCTTCCCAGTTCCCGTCTGTCGAGCGAGTGATGTCATGAGCCGAGCGACCGCACAGGGCTGGCCGTTCCTCGTCGGCAGGGGCCGCCGTCGTGGTTACAGCACACTGCTGGCACCCGACTTCCTCGTCGCCCAGCAGTCCTACGGAATCCTCGAAGAGGTCATCGACCCCTCCTCGGCGGGCGAGTCCGCTCAGGCGGTTCAGGTGGTCGTCTCATCAGGCGTACGGCTCACCGTCGTGCACGCCCTCCACCGTGTCACCGCGGCCGACGTCGGTGAACCCGGTGAGGACGCCGCCGATCCGGTCGACGAGCACAGCCGTCCGCTGCGGGTGATGTACGGCTACGTCTGCCCGGGTTCGTGGGTGCCGTCGTACGGAGATCCCGCGGCGGCCGAGACCGATCTGCGCGCCGCGCGCACGGCCGCACTCGATTCCTACCGTCGGTTTCTGAGCTCGGGCGAGGACGGCTTCGCGGTGGAACCGTCGGCCGCCTACCCACTGCACTCGCTGCCGGCGGACGAGGCGTCCGCTCCGGTCCTCGTCGATCACTCCCGACCATCGCGGTCGCCGGCGCGGCCGTACGGCGGCGCCGATCGTGAATCGACGCACGCCCGCGCCGTGTGGAACCTCCTCATCCTGGGAGTCGTCGGCTTGATCTGCCTGGTGCTGGTGATCATGTGGCTGCGCCCCGACAAGCCCGAATGCCCGCCGGTCGATCCGACGCCCACCACCCAGGCCACGGGAAAGCCCCAGACCCAGCCGAACAAGGAGCCCCAGTCGAATCAGGGGCCCGCGACGCAGGCGAATCAGGGACCCGCGACGCAGGCGAAGCAGCGACCGGAATGCACTCCCCGCCGGCGCGGATG
>NZ_JABVEB010000122.1 GCF_014323665.1 Actinomadura sp. HBU206391
GCCCGCCCGGGCCGGGCCGCGCGGCCCGTGGCGCCGGTGGCCCGCGCACATCGCGGGCGCGGGCGTACTCCCCGGGACGTAGCACCGGCCACCTCGCCCGGGCGACGCGCCCGGGCCGGTCATTCGCCTACGGTGTGGAGGTGATCTCGTCCCGCATCAGCCGCCTGGCGCACTGGCCGGGGCTCGGCCGGCTGCCCGTGTGGACGGTGCCCCTCGTGGTCCTGTTCTTCCAGCTCATGGGCGCCAGCGGGGCCGAGCAGGGTGTGTACGGAGAAGTGCAGACCTACTACCCGACGAGGCTGGACCTGTTCGCGCATCTCCTGCTCTGCGCGGGCCCGGTCACCCTGCTCGCCCGGCGGCGGCGGCCGATCCTCACGCTGCTCGCGGTGGGCGTCATCACCCTTCTCTACTACCTGCGTGCCTACGTATACGGCCCGGCCTTCCTGTCGGCGGCGGTGGCGATGACCGCCGCCGTGACGGCAGGGCACCGGCGCCTCGTGTGGATCGCGACTGGCGCCGGTCTCACCGGCTACTTCACGGTGTCGGCCCGGTGGGGGCTGCCGCCGGAGCAGGCCGGAGTCACCTCCGACCGCATCTTCCCGATGGAGCGCCCGACCCTCCTCGGCGCCACGTACGTCGTGGCCTGGGTGCTGGTCGTCCTGACCAGCGCCGAGATCGTACGGATCCGCAGCGAGAAGGCGACGCAGGCGGACCGGACCCGCGAGGAGGAGGGCCGACGGCGCGCGAGCGAGGAGCGGCTGCGCATCGCACGGGAACTGCACGACGTGCTCGCCCACAACATCTCGATGATCAACGTGCAGGCGGGGGTGGCCCTGCACCTCATGGACGACCGGCCCGAACAGGCCCGTACCGCGCTGGCCGCCATCAAGGAGGCCAGCAAGGAGGCGCTGAGCGAGATGCGCTCGGTCATCGGGGTACTGCGGCAGCAGGGCGACGACGCCGCGCCGCGCGCCCCCACCGTCGGAATGGCACGGCTGGACGAGCTCGTCGGCCGCGCCCGGTCGGCCGGTGTCGACGTGCACACCGAGATCGACGGCACCGTCCGGCCGCTGCCCGCGGGCGTCGACCTGGCCGCCTTCCGCATCGCCCAGGAGTCACTGACCAACGTGACCCGGCACGCCGGGCCGGGACCGGTCACGACGTGGGTCCGCATCGCCTACGGTGAGGGACAGATCGAGGTCGAGGTCGAGGACGAGGGCAAGGGCGCGCCCCTGCTCGCGGAGGATTCCGGCGGCAGCGGGCTGCCCGGCATGCGCGAGCGGGCCGTCGCTCTCGGCGGGGAGTTCGCGTCCGGGCCGCGGCCCGGTGGCGGCTTCCGGGTCTGGGCCCGGCTCCCCTTCGAGGAGGACGAATGATCCGGGTGCTGCTCGCCGACGACCAGGTGCTCGTACGCGCGGGGTTCCGTGCCCTGCTGGACGCCCAGGACGGCATCGAGGTGGTCGGTGAGGCCGGCGACGGCGAGCAGGCGGTGGGCCTGGCGCGCTCGACCCGGCCCGACGTGGTGCTCATGGACATCCGCATGCCGGTGCTCGACGGCCTGGCCGCCACCCGGCGCATCGCCGCCGACGAGCGCCTGGCCGACACCCGCGTCGTCATCCTCACGACGTTCGAGATGGACGAGTACGTCTTCGAGGCGCTGCGCGGCGGAGCCAGCGGCTTCCTGGTCAAGGACACCGAACCGGTGGAGCTCATCCACGCCGTTCAGGCGGTGGCCGCCGGAGACGCTCTGCTGTCGCCCAGCGTGACCCGGCGCCTCATCGCCGAGTTCGCCACCCGCGCGAAGGAACCGCGACCGTCGCCGCATCTGAAGTCGCTCACCGATCGGGAACGGGAGGTCATGGCGCTGGTCGGCGAAGGGCTGACGAACGAGGAGATCGCCGCGCGGCTGGTGGTCAGCCCCGCCACGGCGAAGACCCATGTCAGCCGGTCGATGGTCAAGCTGGGCGCCCGTGACCGGGCCCAGCTCGTGGTGTTCGCCTATGAGTCCGGTCTGGTCAGGCCCGGCTGGCTGGGCTGACCGTCCCTCGACCCCTGACGATCAGGGATCGCGGTGGTGCTGAGGGCCGCGGTCCTAAATCGTCAACCTATGCGGATCTGTTAACCGCAGTCGGTAATGTCGCGGGACATGTCACAGGGGGAACGGGAGCCGGGGCGGCTCCTCGCACAGCGCTATCGGCTCGTCTCCGTGGTGGGCCGAGGTGGCATGGGCACGGTCTGGCGGGCCCGCGACGAGGTGCTCGGCCGCGAGGTCGCGGTCAAGGAGGTCAATCTCCGCAGCGAGCTCGCCGACGAGGAACGCGACCTGCTGCACCATCGCACGCTGCGCGAGGCCAGGGCGACGGCCCGGCTGAACCATCCGGGCATCGTGACCGTCCACGACGTCGTCGACGAGGACGACCGGCCGTGGATCGTCATGGAGTTCGTCGAGTCCCGGTCTCTCCAGGACGTCATCGAGCACGAGGGGCCACGTCCGCCCCGGTGGGTGGCCGAGATCGGCCGCCAGACGCTCGGCGCGCTGCGGGCCGCCCACTCGGTGGGCATCCTGCACCGCGACGTCAAGCCCGGCAACGTGCTCATCACCGGCGACGGCCGCGCGGTGCTGACCGACTTCGGCATCGCCCAGGTGGAGGGCGACCCCGGGCTCACCCATACCGGACTGCTGGTGGGATCGCCCGCGTACATGGCGCCGGAGCGGGTCAGAGGCGAACGCGCCGCTGACGCCTCCGATCTGTGGGCTCTCGGCGCGACGCTCTACGCCGCCTGCGAGGGGCGCCCTCCGCATGCGCAGGGCACCGCCATGGCGGTCATGGCCGCGGTCCTCACCCAGGACCCGCCGCCACCGCGCAACGCGGGGCCGCTCACCCCGCTGCTGCGCGGACTGCTGCACCGTGACCCGGCTCAGCGCATGGACGCGGGCACCGCCTCGGACCTGCTCTCCCAGGTCGCGGACGGCACGGCACCACAGCCCCCCGGCACCCCCCTCGGCACCGCCACCATGGAGGACCCGTGGCCCGCGCCTCTCGGTGCCATGGCCCGGCCGGACGACCGCACCGCGCAGGTCGCGTACGGCGGGATGCCGACCCCGCCGCCGGGCGGCCACCCGGCGGACCTCGGCACGACCGGCCCCGGCACGACCGGCCCCGGCACGGCGGATGTCGGCGCACCCCGGCGCGGGGGCCCCAACGCCGGGTTGCTCGTCATGGTCGGCGCCCTGGTCGTCATCGTCGTGGCCCTCGTCGGAGCGCTCCTCCTACAAGATCGCTCGCACCGCGCCGCGTCGCCGGGAACGAGCACGTCACCGAAGACGGGCGGGTCGCCCTCGGTGCCCGTGTCACCGGCCGGTGACGGCTCGGCGCCGGCCGCGTCGGCGGACCCCGGGTCGGGCGGCGAGGCTTCGCTGCCGACGGGCTGGCGCACGGCACAGGCCTTCGATGCCACGGTCGGCGTGCCGCCCGGGTGGCGCCGCTCGCAGGAGGGCGCGAGCGTGTTCTGGCGGGATCCGAGGTCGGCGGCCTACCTGCAGGTCGATCGCACGCCGTGGAACGGCGGGCCGTTCGAGGCGTGGCAGGGGTGGGAGGCGGAGGTGCTGGCCAAGAACGCGCTGAAGAACTACCAGCGGGTCGGTCTCCGGCGGGTCGACGGCCTCCCCTATGAGGCCGCCGACATCGAGTTCACCTGGGACGGCAAGGGCGGAGTCCGGATGCGCGGGGTCGACCGCCGCATCATCGCCGGTGGTCGGCGCTACGCCGTCTTCGTCGCGGTGCCCGCCGCGCAGTGGGACACCTCCCGGCAGCAGGTCAACGGCTTCCTGGACACGTTCGTCCCCTGAGCGTCGCCGGCGTCCGTCCGAACCCGCCATTCCGTCCGGACCCGGCATGGCGCGGCCGGAACACGGCCGCAGCGCCGCCGAGGAGCGGCAGCGGTACGGCCGAAACCCGTGGAGCACGACGAGCGTCCTAGTGAAGCCTGAGTGAACCGGCGTTGACCAGGCACCCCCATGAGCGATCGTGGGACAGGCTTCGCAAGGTGGGCAGTCGACCGTCGTACGGGGGACAATTCCGCAATGGCGCAGGATCAGGGTCATCTGCTTGGACGGCGCTACCGGCTCGTGTCAGTGGTGGGCAGAGGTGGCATGGGCACCGTGTGGCGGGCGCACGACGAGGTGCTCGGCCGCGACGTCGCGGTCAAGGAGGTGCTGTACCCGCCAGGTCTCACCGACGACGAGGAACGGATCCTGTACGAGCGGACGTTCCGTGAGGCGCGGGCTTCGGCGCGGCTGAACCACCCCGGTGTCGTCACCGTGCACGACGTGGTCGAGGAGTACGGGCGGCCGTGGATCGTCATGGAGTTCGTACGGGCCCGCTCTCTGCAGAACATCATCGACGAGGACGGGCCGCTCTCGCCCGCGGTGGCCGCCGAACTCGGACACCAGACGCTGAGCGCGTTGCGCCACGCGCACGCGGCGGGAGTCCTGCACCGCGACGTCAAGCCGAGCAACGTGCTCGTCACGGGCGACGGCCGGGTCGTGCTCACCGACTTCGGCATCGCCCAGGCCGAGGGCGACACGACCCTCACCCAGACCGGTCTGGTCATGGGCTCGCCCAACTACATCCCGCCGGAACGGGCGCAGGGCGAGCGGGCGATACCCGCCTCGGACCTGTGGGCGCTCGGCGCCACCCTCTACGCGGCGGTCGAGGGCGGGCCGCCGTACGAGCGCGAGGACGCGGTGGCGTCGCTCGCGGCGGCGCTGAGCGAACCGGTGCCGCCGCCCCGCCACTCCGGCCCGCTGCGACCGGTGCTCGACGGCCTGCTGAACCGTGATCCGGCACACCGCATCACGGCCGAGCAGGCGCTGCCGATGCTCCGCACCGCGGCCCAGTCCGTCACCGGTTCCCGCGGCGAGCCGTGGCGGCCCGCCCGCACCGGCCAGGTGCCTCCGGCCCCGTCCGCTCCGCCGCCCTGGGACGCCGGTCCGCAGCGTGACGACGACACGGCGCTCGATCCGCCGCCCGGCCCGGAGGGCGACGTCGAGCGAACGGTGATGGACGCGTCGGTGTTCGAGGCCGCCACGCATCTCGACCGTACGGAGCACACACCGCCGCCCGTCCACCCGCCGGCACCGATCCCGGCCACGGGGCCGGCGCCGACTCCCATGTCGACGTCGCATGTCGCGGACGCACCGACCCAGGTGGGACGGGACTGGGTGCCGCCCGAGATCGCGAACTGGCATGAGACGGGGAACCGGGCGCCGGCCGTGCAGCGGCGGCGCGAACGCACCAAGACGACGGTCATCGTCGTCATCGCGGCGATCCTCGTCGTGGCCGCGCTCGTCGCCGGGGCCTTGATCCTGCGGTCCCGGGCGGCGAACCAGGGCCGGTCCACGGACGGCGGAACGCCGCTCTCGCAGAGCGGCGGCAAGAGCGGAACGAACAGAGGTGGTTCACCGGCCGCCGACGTCCCCGAGGGCTATGTGACCGCGAGAGAGAACGGGTTCACGGTCGCCGTCCCGCCCGGCTGGACCAGGCGGTCGGCGGGCGACAGCGTGTTCTGGGACGCCCCCGGTAGGACGACGTTCCTGCAGATCGACCAGACCGCGTGGACCGGCACCCCGCTGCAGGAGGCGTACCGGTCGGACGGCAACGCGCCGAGCGGTCCGAACTTTCCCGGCTACGCCATCGAGTCGATCCAAGGGCTGAAGTACCAGGGGGTCGACGCCGCCGACTGGGAGTTCACCTTCGACGACGCCCGCGGCCGGGGAACCGTGCGGGCCAAGGACCGGTTCGTCCGCCTGAACGGTCGCACGTACGCCATCTACTTCCGCGCGTTGGACGGCGACTGGTCCTCCGCGCTGACCGAACTCGACGCGATCTACCGAACCTTCAGAGCCGGATGACGACACCCGCCCCGTGAGGGCCGGCGCGGAGGGCCGGCCCTCACGGTCGGTGCAGATGGTCGGACCAGATCATCAGTGGTCCGACGGTCGAAACGGCTCAGCCGGATTCGAAGGACTCGTAGACGGGGGCGAGACGCTCGAAGGTCTCGTTCCATCCGCGGGAGGGAGCCGACAGCAGGATCGCGTACCCGTGCCCGTTGGTCACGAAGCCGCGGTTCAGCACGTGCATCGAACCGTGCGTGAACTCCCAGTCCGCGGCCTTCTTCCCCGAGGGGTCCGAGACCGGGGCGCCGTCGGCGACCGCGGCGATCTTGATCTCCTTGTAGCCCGGGTACCGGCCCGGGGCGCCACGCGCCTGACCCTGCCAGTCGGCCAGGGCGCTCTTGCCCGGCTTGTCGGTCTGGTCGATCTGGAGGTAGGCGTCCCGGTCGGGTGCGGAGAAGAACACGCTGGTCCGCGAGTACGAACGCCGCTCGGGCCCGCTCCAGTCCTTGGGGATGGCCACGGAGAAACCGCTCGGGTCGTTGTGGAGCTTGAATCCCTCAGGGACACCGGACGTGGTCGCCTTCGGTGCGCCCGATGCGCTCGGCGACGGCTTCTGCGCAGCAGCCCGTGCCTTCGTGGACGGGCTCTTCGGCGGCACCGCCGGGGCCGGGGATTCGTTCGACCGCCGGCCGGCGTTGTCGCCGGAGTTCAACGCCTGGATGGCCACGATGCCGAGCGCCAGCAGCGCGATGCCCACGATGACGAGGATCACCGACGTCGTCGTGACCCGCACCTGCGGAATCCGCGGGCGGCGGGGGGGTGCCGGAGCGGACGGGTCGGCGGCCATGGTGGACGCGGAGGCCACCCCTGCGCCGGCCCCCTGCTCGGTGTCGTCGGCGCCCGTCGCCCATGAGATGGCGGCGTCCGGATCGCCGTCGCTGACAGTGCGGGCGGCCGGCGGCTCGGACGAGGTGTCCGCGAGCTCCCGAGCCGCGGCGGCCGGCGGCTCTTCCCGCGGCATCTGGATCGGGCGGGTCTTGTCCACGGCCGGAGACCGCGCGCGGACCAGCTCGTCCAGCAGCATCCCGGCCTCACGGGCGTCCATGCGCTCGTCGGGGTTCTTGCGGAGCAGTCCCTCGATCACCGGTGCGAGAGGGCCCGCGTTGGCGGAGGGCTCTGGCTCCTCGGAGATGATCGCCACGAGTGACGCCATGGGTTCGGAGCGCTCGTACGGCGACTTCCCGTCGACCATGGCGTAGAGCGTGATGCCGAGCGACCACAGGTCGGACGCGGGCCCGACGGTGCGCCCGCGCGCCCGCTCCGGCGCGATGTAGGCGGGGGACCCCATCACTAGCCCGGTCTGGGTGAGGGTGACGTCGCCGGTGGCGGTGGCGATGCCGAAGTCGGTGAGCACAGCGCGGTCGCCGGCGCCGAGCAGCACGTTGCTCGGTTTCACGTCTCGGTGCAGGACGCCCGCCTCGTGCGCCGCGTGCAGGGCGGCCAGCATCTGCCGGCCGATCTCGGCGGCCCGGCGCGGGGCCAGCGGCCCCTCACGCTTGATCACCTGGTCGAGTGACTGCGACTGGATGAGCTCCATGATGATCCACGGCCGGCCGTCCTCCTCGACGACGTCGTACACGGTGACGACGCCGGGGTGGCCGAGCCGCGCGGCCGTACGGGCCTCGCGGAAGGTTCGCTTGTACTGGATCGTGCGCTCGTCGTCGCTGAGACCGTGCGGAAGGATGACCTCCTTCACCGCCACGTCGCGGCCGAGGACCTCGTCATGAGCCTGCCATACGGTGCCCATCCCCCCGCGACCGACGGGCTTGCCCAGCCGGTAGCGCCGAGCGAGCAGGCGGCTTTGGTCGGCGCGGGTCTCCACGGGGTCCGTGGATCCGGTATCCCCGGTCGACTCATTAGGCATATGCGTGACCATATCGATATTTGCTGACATTTCGGATGCGACTCGCAGGTCACGTCCCCCCTACCCAGACGGCTTGACTGGTAACACCGAGTTCCACATCAGCGGTGCACAGCGTGGCGCCGGGAGGTGTGCCCACGAGCCGGTACAGACCTAGTCACCCTTGCCCTGGGCACTCTGCTCCTGGACACTCTGCCCTGGACACTGGGCGTCAGTGGCGCGGGGACGATTCTACTGATCATGATAATCGTATGCGGGTTCGCCGTGTCCGTGTCGTGGATACACCGGATCGGTACGGCGCCCGGCCGAGCCCGCAGCCGCGACCGCGCCCGTCACGCACCCCGGGATCGTGGGCGGTCACCATCGGCGGTTGTGCTCCGCGATGAGCGCCGGCAGCTCGGCGAGCGAGTCCAGCCGGAAACGACATCGCTCCAGCGCCTCTTCGTCGCGCTGGATGAAACCCCAGGGGCCCCGGCGCAGGAAGGCGACCTGCATCCCGCAGTCCAGTGCCGGCCGGACGTCGTTGTCGATGCGGTCCCCCACGTACAGGACGCACCCGGCTGGACGGTCGGCCGCCTCGACACATCGCCGGAAGAACTCCGGCGCCGGCTTCTCCACTCCCCACACCGCCGAGATGCCGACGACGTCGACCTTCAGGCCGAGGTCGGCGAACTGCCGCACGGCGGCCACCGGCTGGTTGCCGGCCACGCCGACGAACAGCCCCTGGTCGCGAAGCTCGGCCAGGCAGTCCCGCGCGTCGGGGTAGAGGTCCTGGGCGGCGAAGCCGTTGGGCATCCCCGCCTCGGCCCTTCGCCGCTCCTCGACGTCCAGGTCGAAGCCCGGCCGGAAGTACTCGAACAGCTCCTGGTGCGACCCTCCGGTCACGAGGATCGCGCCCAGCTTGGTGAGGAACGTGTGCCGCGGCACGCCCAGCCAGTCGGCCCAGCGGCCGTAGATCTCGCCCTCGTTGACCAGCGTCTCCCCGATGTCGAAGAAGACCGCCTCGATCCGCATGCCCCCTCTTTCCCCTCTTCCTGTGTCAACGGTCCGATGGACGCCCGGGTGCCCGGCCTTCGGCATGAGCACGCTCAGCGGTCGCCGCCCGGTGTCACAGCTCCACCGACTCGCCGTCTCGCAGGCGCCGGATGTCCGCGCCCGACCGTTTCGCCTCACCGCTGAGCTGCCCGTCTACCAGGCTGAGACCCACGTCGTTGAGCAGGCCGTCGTGAACGGAGTACGCACGTCGCGGTTCGATCTCCCGCAGGTACGCGTACATGTCCAGCGACTTCATCCATGGCGCGTTGGTCGGCAGGCACAGTGTCGGCAACGTCACGTCGGGAATGGTGAACGCGTCTCCGGGGTGGAAGACCTCGCCCTCCACCAGGAAGCCGATGTTGTCCACCGGCGGCACGTCCGGGTGGACGACCTCGTGCTTCTCGCCGTAGACGTGCACCTCGAATCCGGCCACCGTCACCGCGTCGCCGTGCCCGGTGACGTGAACCCGCCCGCCCAGGTCGGACAGGCCATCGGCGACCGGCCGGCAGGTCCAGACCTCCAGCCGCGGGTCGGCGGCCATCGCCCTGCGGAGCCGGTCACCCTCGAAGTGGTCGAAGTGCTCATGCGTGATGAGCACCGCGTCCGCGCCCGCGAAGGCGTCGTCCTCAGGCGTCAGCGCCCCCGGATCGATGACGAGAGTCCGGTCGTCCTTGCTCAGCCGTACGCATGCGTGCCCCAGCTTGGTGAGCAGCATCGCTCTCCCTCCCTAGCAGCGCCACTAGCACCGATCTTCGCATGTCGCCCATGACGCCTTCGCGGCACCTTGATGGAACGCGTTTCACTCAGCGCAGAGCGGGACGAGAGTTCCCGGACCTGGACCTGGACCTGGGCCCGGGCCCTGGAGCCGGACCGGCGACATGGATCAGGCCCCGGATCCGGCAGTCCAGGGCCTGGGCGACACGGACGCTGAACGGCCGGCTCACGATCATGGATCGCGCAGGCGACCGTTCAGCGTCCTTGGTCATCCTCCTTCGGTGGGCTGGTCACCGATGAGGAAGGCGACATCACCGTGCTCATCGACTTCGGCGTCCAGGGTCTTGTCGTTCAGCATCTCGGCGGCCTCAGACTCCAGATAGACCCGTACGCCATGACTCTCGACGACCTCGTCGCCCGCTTCCGGGCCGGCGGTCACCGACAGGCTGAGCGAGCCCGAGCCCTCGGGCCCCGAGGCGATGCGGAGACCGGTGTCCGGCGGCACTTCAGGCTCGTCGGATACCGAACGGATCACTTGTGCGGCGTTGTCGGTCAGCGTAAGCACGACCACTCCTCACGTATTCGTTATCGGAACGCCCTGATCACCAGGACGCTCCGATTCCCGGAACGCTGGCCCCCTGCCCGTGCTGACCTTGCCTAAACAGACGAAATCCCCCAGGTTGGGGGGCCGACGCCTCTTACCCCGCCGGGGCGAGGGCGCGCACCGCCTCGGGCATCGACAACCGCCCGCCGGGCAGCACCGCGAGGATCGGCGTGCTCAGACCGTTGTCCACATACTCCTGAACGCGTGCCCGGCACCGTTCCGGCGAGCCGTGCACGATGAGGTCGTCGACCACCTCGTCGGGAATGAGAGCCAGGGCGCCCTTGCGGTCTCCCGCGGCCCATGCCTCGTTCACCGGCTTGAGCGCGTCGCCGCGGCCGAGCCACTCGTGGAACGCCGCGTACACGGGGACGGTCAGGTAGGCGGCGATCAGCCGGCGGCCGAGCCGGCGCGCCTCCTCCGCGTCCTCGGTCGGGCAGACGAAGATCCGCGCGAGCAGTTCGGGTTCCGGGCCGAGCTCGCCCCTGACCTTCCGTACGTCATGAGGGGCCAGCCAGTTGGTGATCGCGCCGTCGGCCTCCCTGGCGGCCAGCCGCAGCATTCCCGGACGTAGCGCGGCGAGCACGATGGGCGGAGGCGTCTCGGGCACCACGTCGAGGGTGAACCCCTTGACGGAGAAGGTGTCGTACTCGGCGCTGACCTTCCCGCCCTTCAGCGCGCTCCGCAGAAAGCGCAGGGTGTCGCGGACCCGCTTGTACGGCTCCTCGAACGGGACGTCGTTCCAGCGCTCCACGATCACCGGTGACGAGGTGCCGATCCCGAGGACGAACCGCCCCGGCGCGAGCTGCGCCATGGTCGCGGCGTGCTGGGCCAGCAGCGCCGGGCCGCGGGTGTACACCGGCACGATGGCCGGCCCCAGCCGCAGCCGTGGGGCCCACTGCGAGGCGAGCGCGAGCGGCGTGAAGGCGTCCGTGCCGTTGGTCTCCGCCGACCAGGCATCGGTGTAGCCGAGGTCGGCCAGTTCACCGACGATCTCCCGATGCTCCGGCAGCGGCATCCCGATCAACGGAATCGTCAATCCCCAGCGTGAGCTCATGCGACGGTCTCCCGTGGTCTCAGGCGATGGATGGGCGGATCATGGCGCCACCGTCGACCACGATGGCCTGCCCGGTCAGCCAGCTCGCGGTGTCGCCGGCCAGGAAGACGGCGGCGTTCGCGATGTCCTCGGGCTCGCCGATCCGGCCGAGGGGCATGAACTTGCTGATGCCCTCCTCGTTGTTCTCCCAGAGTGCCCGGGCGAGATGGGTCTTGACCAGGCCCGGCGCGATCGCGTTGACCCGTACGGCCGGAGCGAGCTCCATCGCGAACTGGCGGGTCAGGTGGATGACGGCCGCCTTGGTGGCGTTGTAATAGCCGATGCCGTGCTCGGTGACCAGGCCGCCCACCGAGGCGATGTTGATGATCGCTCCCCCGCGTTGCTCCATGGACGCCTTCCAGGCCAGCCGGGTCCACTGCACGATGGCGAACTGGTTGACCTGCACCGTCTTGGCCGCCCGCGCGGCGTCGAGGTCCACCATCGGGCCGAAGTAGGGGTTCGTGCCGGCGTTGTTCACGAGCACGTCGATCCCGCCGAACTCGGCCACGGTGGCATCGACGCAGGCGCGAGCCTGGTCCTCCTCGCCCACGTGTGCGGCCTTGGCGAGGACGCCGACCGCCGGATGGGCGGCCCTGATCTCCCCGGCCACCACGTCGAGCGCGTCCTGCTTGCGGGAGGACAGCACGACGTTGCAGCCCTCTCCGGCCAGCGCCACGGCGATCGCCTTGCCGATGCCCCTCGACGCGCCGGTGATCAACGCGGTCTTGCCTTGAAGTCCCGTCTGCACGTACCGGTTCCTTCCCGCTCTGTTCGTCGCCTGCGTTTTCTCGGCCTGCGTTTCGGCGCGCTGCGTCCGGCAGCTCACCGAATCAGGCTCGGTCCCACATTAGCGAGGTGACCGACCAGTTGGTATGCGCACTCACAGGCTGCCCCTTCCGCCTAAATAGAACGCGTTATAGATTTGACCGGTCGCTTGGTCAAGGAGGTCGCGTGGGCATGACCGTCGGACGTCTCGCCGTCGAGGGCTGGTTCACCACCGATCCCGTACGGCTGGTCGGCACCCGTTGCACGAGTTGCGGCACGCCGTACTTCCCGCGCAACGAGTTCGCCTGCCGCAATCCCGGCTGCGACGGGCCCCGAGACGGCTCGGAGCTGGAGGAGCACCGGTTGTCGACCCGCGGGCGCATCTGGTCGTACGCCGACAGCCGCTACCGGCCGCCGCCTCCGTACATCGCGGCCGAGCCGTTCGAGCCGTACACGATCGCCGCGGTGGAACTCGAGGAGGAGCGCATGGTGGTGCTCGGCCAGATGGTCCCCGGCGTCGGCATCGACGACCTGGCCGTCGGCATGGAGGTCGAACTGACCGTCGGCACGCTCTACGAGGACGACGAGGCCGAGTACCTGATCTGGCAATGGCGACCGACCACCCCCCAAGCCAAGGCCACCCCAGGAGCCCCTGCGAGCGGAGCGAGCCGATGAGCCCTGCGAGCGGGCGCGCGGTGGCTGGACTGAGGAGTGTAGGGAGCCTGCGACCGGAGCGACGAGGGAAGCCGCCGCGTCAAAGCGCCCGCGAGCCGGCGAGCGGAGCGAGCCAATGAACGCAGTGGCGGTGCTCGGCGCCGGAATGCACCCGTGGGGTAAGTGGGGGCGTGACTTCACGGAGTACGGGCTGGTGGCCGCTCGCGCGGCGCTCGCCGACGCGGGCCTGCACTGGCGGGACGTGCAGTACGTCGTGGGCGCTGACACCATTCGCAACGGTTATCCGGGCTTCATCGCGGGCGCGACGTTCGCGCGGGCCCTCGGCTGGTCGGGCGCGCGGGTGGCGAGTTGCTACGCGGCGTGCGCCTCGGGCGCGCAGGCCATCGACATCGCGCGTGCCCGGATCCTGGCCGGGCTGTGCGATGTGGCCCTCATCGTCGGCGCCGACGCCGCGCCGAAGGGCTTCTTCAAGCCCGTCGGCGGAGACCGGCCGGGCGATCCGGACTGGCTGCGCTTCCGGTTGCTCGGCGCGACCAACCCGATCTACTTCGCGTTGTACGCGCGGCGCCGCATGGCGATGCACGGCGCGACGCTGGACGACTTCGCCGCCGTCAAGGTGAAGAACGCACGCCACGGGCTGGCCAACCCGTACGCCCGCTACCGCAAGGAGGTCACCGCCGAGGACGTGCACGCGTCGGCGGTGGTGGCCGACCCCCTCCGGCTGCTGGACATCTGCGCGACCAGTGACGGCGGCGCGGCGATCGTGTTGTCGTCGCTCGACTTCGCCCGCGCGCACGGAGTACCCGATCCGGTGCGGATCCCGGCCGTGTCCACGGTGACGCCGACGTTCCCCCACACCATGCTCGACCTGCCCGACTTCGCCACCGACTCCGCGATGACCGTGCCGCCGCCGGATCGCCCGTTCCGCTCCGCCATCGCGGCCGCCGCGTACGAGGAGGCGGGCGTGGGGCCGGAGGACATGTCGCTGGCCGAGGTCTACGACCTGTCGACCGCGCTGGAGCTCGACTGGTACGAGGACATCGGCCTGTGCGCCGAAGGGGACGCCGAGCACCTGCTGCGCTCCGGGGCGACGGCGCTCGGCGGGCGGGTACCCGTCAATCCGAGCGGCGGGCTGGCGTCGTTCGGCGAGGCGGTACCCGCGCAGGCGATCGCCCAGGTCTGCGAGCTGACCTGGCAGCTGCGCGGGCAGGCCGAGGGCCGGCAGGTCGGCAACGCCCGGGCCGGCATCGCGGTCAACCAGGGCCTGTTCGGCCACGGCTCCGCCATCATCGCCGTCCGCTGACCTCCCGGCCTGACTTCACTGGAAGACGATCAAGGATCGGGACACCCCTGGCTACCCCGATCCTTGATCGTCTCACCCGCCGAGCTCAGTAGCTCATGATCACGACGAGTCCGCGGTCGGTGGTCGCGGCCTCGTGCAGCCACTCACGTTGGTGATGCACGATCGCCTCCCACGTGGCGTACTCGGGCACGTACCGGCTGTCCGGCCTCTCCGGCAGCGTGGTCCGATCACCGATCCGCGCGAGGGCGGCCCACGGTACGGCGGCGGCCCGGTCCAGGGCGGCTCGTACGGTCGCCGGGCGCATGGCGTACAGGACGTCGGGGTCGCAGGGCGCGCCGGCGTCCACACTGAGGTCATTTGATCGGGTTTCATAACCCGTGCGGAAGTTGTCCGGGTAGAGCATCCGCACGAAGGCGTCCGCCGGATCTCGCAGGTCGGGGGGCAGGTGCGGGCGCAGACTGTCGTAGTACTCGCCGGCGACCATGAACGCCCGTCCACCCCAGAAGTCGTGTTCGTCGGCATAGGGAAGCAGGTTCGGCATGTCGCCGGGGGGAGCAGATCTCCCAGCGGCCCAGGCCGCCTGCAGCTCCTCGTTCTGCCGGACATTGGCCTCCCAGTAGAAGTCCAGGCCTCCGGCGGCTCGGAACGCGGCGACCATCGGCTCCCAGTGCGTCACCAGCGCGAAGACGTCGGTCCCCATCACCCGCTCCCCGGTCGTGTGCGGCTGCACGAGATGGGCGTCACGGTCACACCAGGAGTTTATGGACAGCTCCGGCACTGAGAAGGCCGGACCGTCACCCTTCACGCCGTTCGCCCCCGCTGCCACGGCCGCCGGCGGCGTCGGCTCGAATGAAGACGGGCGGCGCTGGGCAGAGGTGGCTTGACGGCTGCGACCGACAAGGTGGTGCTGGAGACATGGAGCAGCTCAACGCGTTCGACACGGCGCTCACGGAGTTCGACCGCCGGGTGCACCAGGTGACGGGCGAGCAGTGGGACGCCGCCACGCCATGCAGCGACTGGACCGTGCGCGATCTGGTCGGCCACCTCACCGCCGAACATCTGTGGGCGCCGCTCCTCCTGCGCGGGGCGACGCTGGGCGAGGTCGGCGACCGGTTCGACGGCGACGTCCTCGGCGACGATCCGGTCGGTGCGTGGGAGCAGGCCGTCGCGGAGTCGAGCCTCGCCTTCCACCGGCCGGGCGCCTTGGACGGCTCGGTGCACACCAGCGGCGGCCGGACGCCGGCGGCCGAGTACGCCTGGCAGATGACCATGGATCTCACCGTGCACGCCTGGGACCTCGCCCGCGGCATCGGGGCCGATGACGGGATGGACAAGAACCTGGTCGCGACGGTGTTGGCAGGCGCCGAGTCGCGCATCGGCGACTGGCAGGGCCTCGGCATCTTCGACCCTCCCGTGGACGTGGCCGAGTCGGCGAGCGTCCAGGACAGGCTCGTGGCCCTGCTCGGACGAAGGCCGTGAGATGACGGACGCCCACTCGCGATGGGCGAAGGCGACTCAACCGAGCTGGCCGGCCTCGACCCAGACCGGCGGCCGTCCCAAGATCAGCGGACCCGGCGGGCCGACGGCCCGCGACCCGTGAGCAGGCACGGGCCGCGGTGGTCATGCGACCGGCGCTTTACCCTCGGCCTCTCCGACCCGGGTCTCGCCCGCCGAGGAGTCGGGCACCGAACCCCCGTCCGTTAGTGATTCGCCCGCCGAGGTGCTGGCGGGCAGGGCGAGGACGGCGGCCATGGTCAGCGCCGGCAGCGCGAGTGCGCATAGGAACGCCGCCCGCAGGCCGGCGGCCAGTTCCCCTGGCCCGGTCCCCCCGTGCGAGGCGTAGACCGAGACGGCGCTCAGCGCGGCGAGGCCGAGCGGGGCGCCGAGCTGGAACGAGGTGTTCAGCAATCCCGAGGCGAGTCCCTGCTCGTCGTCGCGCACACCCGTGGTCGCCACGATCATGGCGGGGGCGAACCCCAGGCCGGCGCCCACTCCGAAGACGACCACGCCGGGAAGCACCCGCGTCCAGTACGCGCCGCCCGCGGCCGTGCCGTCTCCGGTCGCCACGGACACCGCGAGCAGCAACAGGCCGAGAGCGCTCAACGCCGCCGTGCCCACCAGCATGCGGCGTACGCCGAACCGCCCGACGAGCCGCCCGGCCCGGCTGGAGATCAGCACGATGGCGGCGGTCACCGGGACGAACGCCAGCCCCGTCTGCAGCGGGCTCAGGTTCAACAGATTCTGCAGGTAGAGCGTGCAGAAGAACTGCACGGCGAGCCCCGCCGACGCGCTCAGCGCACAGATCAGGTTGCCCAGCCGCACCTGCGGGTTCCGGAACATCGAGAGCTTGACCAGCGGGTCCGCGGCCCTGCGCTCCGCCCACACGAACAGGCCCAGCAGCGAGAGGCCCGCGAGCGCGGCGGCCCCCACCAGGTGGCCGGGTCCCTGCTCCGCCCGGGACACCGCCGTCACGACGAGCACCGCGCCGCCGGTGAGCAGCACCGCGCCCGCGACGTCGGTCCGTCCCGTACGCTCCGGTCGCCGGCGGCCGACCAGGCGGGTCACCGCCACCGCGACCACGATGCCGATCGGCACGTTGACCAGGAAGATCGCCCGCCAGTGGACCAGGTCGGTGAGCACTCCCCCGACGATGCTCGCGGCGGTGGCGCCGCCTGAGGTGACCGCTCCCATGACGCCGAGCGCGCGGTTACGGGCATCGCCTTCGGCGAAGGCCGTGGTGATGAGGGCGAGCGCCGAGGGCGAGACGAGCGCGGCTCCGAGC
>NZ_JABVEB010000123.1 GCF_014323665.1 Actinomadura sp. HBU206391
CGAGCAGCGCTCGTGCGAGGAGGAGAAACATGAGATTCCGGGCTGTAGGCACGGTCGTCGCGATCATGGCGCTGCTGCTTTCCCCCGCCGCCCAGGTGCTGGCCGACCCGCACGCGGTCGCTCCGGTCGCTTCGGCCGCCACCCAACCGACTCCTCTCCCGCCCCAGGTGGCGTGCGACACTCTTGCCAGGACGGACGTCTCCCAGTCCGTCGGCGCTGTCACCGGGATCACTTCGGCGACGGTCACGACCACGTCGGCCGGCTACCAGGTCTGCGATGTCAAGGGCGTCATCGCGCCGCAGATCCAGTTCCAGGTGCAGCTGCCTACCACTACCTACCGTCAGAGATACCTGCAGACCGGATGCGGCGGGCTGTGCGGCTCGCTGAACATCAGGGTCCAAGCCGCGGCGGGCTGCGTCCCAGTGACCGACGGCACGTTCGCGATGGCCTCGAACAACCAGGGCCATGTCTCAGGTGGCAGCGCGGACGGAAACTTCGGCTACGACCCGCAGCTGCGGGTCGACTTCGCCTATCGAGCCGACCATGTGACCGCACTCGCGGCCAAGGCACTCATCAAGAAGTTCTACGGAGCGAGCCCGAAATTCTCCTACTTCGACGGCTGCTCCCAGGGCGGCCACGAGGGGCTGACCGAAGCACAGCGCTACCCCGACGACTTCGACGGCATTCTCGCTGGGGCGCCCGCCTCCATCACCACCGAGCTCAACACCTTCAACCAGCCCTGGCTCGCCCGGGTCGCCTTCGACTCCAGCGGGAAGCTCATCCTGCCCGCGAGCAAGCTGCCCGCCCTGCACAAGGCCGTGATGAACCGCTGCGACGGCCTCGACGGGCTCGTCGACGGGCAGCTCGACGACCCACGCGCCTGCAACTTCGATCCGGCGACCATCGCCTGCCCTGCGAGCGCCGACACTCCTGAGTGCCTGACCAAGGCTCAGATCACCGTCGTGCGCAAGATCTACTCCGGTGCCGTCACCGACCGCGATGAGCGCCTCTACCCGGGTGGCCAGGCGTACGGTTCAGAGCTCGCCTGGGCCGGGTGGCTGATCCCGAACAACCCCGCCGCGGCGCAGGACACGACGACCGCCTGGGGGATCGGCAACGGGTGGGTCAAGAACCTGGCCTTCGAGAAGAACCCGCCCCTGTCGTACAACCTCAAGGACATCCGCTTCGACCGGAAGACCTTCGCCGAGTCTCAGCGGCTGGCCAAGTTGTACGACGCCAAGGACCCCGACCTGAACGACTTCCGGCGGGGCGGGGGGAAGCTCATCATGTGGCACGGCTGGGCCGACCAGGCCATCCCTCCGACCGGGACCATCTGGTACTACAAGGCGCTCCAGAACAAGATGGGCGGCCTTGCCAACACCCAGAAGTTCGCGCGGCTGTTCATGTTCCCCGGCGTCTACCACTGCGGGGGAGGGTACGGGCCCAACACCTTCGACCTGCTCACCTCGCTGATCGACTGGGTGGAGAAGGGCAGTGCGCCCACGAGCGTGACCGCGTCGGTGGGCTCCCGTACCCGGCCTGTCTTCGCCTATCCGCAGGTGGCGCGGTACAAGGGCAGCGGAAGCATCGATGACGCCGCCAACTTCGTCGGGGCGCCGCCACAGCGGCCCACCCACGACGATCTTCACTGGCTCGGCGGCTGATCCGCCGATGACCGACCGTGCCGGCTCGGACAGACCGGGCCGGCACGGGTTCGCCGAACCCGGACAGGCCGGCGAGCATTGGCAAGAGCTCGCCGATACCGAAGCCCGGCTGCGGGCCTGGGGCGTGACCTCTGAGCCGGACGGACATCTCCTCGGCTGACCGGCCGGCCGAGTTCGCGGAGACGTCGGACGGCCTCGCCGATAGTGGTGCTGGATCCACCGTGAAGATGGTCCTTGCCCCACTGGCCGAAGATCGGCTGTGGGGCAGTGTCGTGGGTGTCACTCGAACGAATGTGGAGGGAGACATCCATGTCCATCAATGCGGGCGGCGACTCCGCGGCGACCCGGCGCGAGTTCCTCGTCAAGACATCCGCGGGCGCGGCGGCGCTCGTCGGCGGTTCCATGCTCGGGATGCCGGCCGTACGAGCCGCCACGGCCGCCGGCGGCACCGGCCGCGCCATCGCCCTGACCCATGTCACCGTGATCGACGCGACCGGAGCCCGGCCTCGGCCGGACATGACCGTGATCATCACGGGCGAGCGCATCACCGCGCTCGGCCGGTCGGCGGAAGTGCCGATCCCGCGTGGCGCCACGACCCTCGATCTGACCGGACGCTTTCTGATCCCAGGGCTGTGCGACATGCACGTCCACAGCGCCGCGGCGGAGATCAATCTGCCGCTCTACCTGGCCAACGGGGTCACGACCGTGCGCGAGATGTGGGGACAGCCCTTTCACCACGAGTGGCGTGACGAGGTCGAGAACGGATCCCTGCCCGGCCCGCGGTCGGTGATCGCCGGAACGCTCATCGACGGGTCTCCTGAACTGTGGAACGACCAGGCGCCCCGTCCCGGCGCGCCGATCGTGGTGACGAACGAGACCGAGGCGCGACGCGCGGTGCGTCAGGTCAAGCGCGAGGGCGCCGACTTCGTCAAGGTCTACTCCCGGCTGTCCCGGGCCGCGTTCCACGGCATCGCGGACGAGGCGCGGCGGCAGGGTCTCTCGTTCGGCGGGCACTGCCCCGACGTGGTCCCGATCGCCGAGGCCGCCGCCGCGGGCATGCGCAGTTTCGAGCACCTGGACGGCGTCTGGTGGTCGACGTCGGCTCGGCGGCACGAGATCGAACGGGCCCTCGCCGCGATCACGATCGACCCGGCCGACGCCTATGGGAGCTGGTTCCGCCAGATCGGCGTGCTGGAGTGGAAGGCCGCGACCAGCTACGACCCCCGGAAGGCCGACGGGCTGTTCGCCCGGCTGCGCCGCAGCCGGTCGTGGCAGGTCCCGACGCTGACCATGCTGCAGCGCCTGGATCTGCCCGGCGGCGCCGACGACCCACGGCTGAGATACGTGGTGCGTGAGGAGGCCGAGTTCTGGAAGCAGTGGGCCGACGCCCGCGACCGGGAACGGACCCCCGAGCAGGTGGCGCAGCATCGCGAGTTGTTCCAGCGCCGGCTGCGTCTCGTCGGTGCCATGCACGATGCCGGTCTGCCGATCCTGGCCGGGACCGACACCGGAACCACCTACATCTTCCCCGGGTTCAGCCTGCACGACGAGCTCGCCCTGCTCGTCCGGGCCGGGCTCAGTCCGCTGCGCGCGCTCCAGGCGGCCACCAGTGAACCCGCCCGCTACCTCGGACAGGAGCACTCACGCGGGACGGTTCAGCGGGGCAAACTGGCCGATCTGGTGGTGCTGGACGCCGATCCGCTCGCCGACATCCGCAACACGCGGAGGATCCATGCCGTCCTGACCCGCGGCCGGCTGATCGACGCCGGCCGACGGGAGCGGATGCTGGCCGACGTGGAGCGGGCGGCGAACCCGCCCGGCGCGACTCCGACCGGAGGCAGACCGGCCATGGCCGGGTGCGGCTGCCACGGCCGGGCGTTCTGACTCACCCGGCTCCGAGCGTACGGTCAGCGGTGTCTCCTGGTGCTGTTCGTCCACAGTGGACGACGCCCGGTCATGTCCTCGCCATCACCGGCCCCTGGGCCGGCAGGGCGGCGAGTCGTCTGTGCGCACCGGCGACATCGACCACTGAGCCGCTGAGCTCTTGGCGAACCGGGATGCCCGGTCAGAGGACCTTCATTCCGAACCAGCCACGGGCGGTCAGTTCACGCACCTCGGGATGGTCCATGTTCCTGACCCACCTTCCCGACATCACCGCACCTGCCCGGCGTCCCAGGCGGCGCAGTCCCAGATACGCGGCGACGAGAGCGACCGCGACGGCGAGACCTCAGTACCCGCGCTCGGAGCGGTCGGCGAGGCCGAAAGCGGCGAACAGGACGACAAGGAAGAACACCGGGATCAGGATAATGCGGCCGTATCCCGTGAAGTCGTCCACGATTTTGTTGTAGCCATGGGTTGTCCGACAAATGCTGCAGCGCGGGATGTCGACAACGCACTGCTCCGCGCTCTCGCTCATGCCCACCACGAAATACGTGAACCTGTAATTCCGGGAGAGATGGAAGCGGTCGACCGACCTGGGGTTTGCCTCTCTTTCTCCCGGCCGGACCGGCTGGTGTGGATCGAGTCCGACGTCGAAGGCGGTATGCGAACCACGATCACCTTCGTCGACCTGAACGACGGGCGCACCAAGGTGGTCACCCATCAGACCAACGTCCCGGCCGCATATCTGAGCGCCGAGGCGAGGGCCGGGTTCGGCACCAGCCTCGACCGCTTCGAGGCCTACGTTGCCGGTCTCGACGTCCGGCAGCAGCAGCGGTCGGAACACCGACCAGAACATCCGCTGGAGTAAGGAGCACGAGATGCCAGTGGTCACATCGGCCGACGGCACCGCCATCGCCTACGAGCACACCGGCGGCGGGCCGGCACTCGTCCTCGGCGACGGCGCCATGTGCCACCGCGCGGCGGGTCCGATGCGCCCACTCGCCACTTTGCTCCAAGACCGCTTCACCGTTTACACCTACGACCGTCGCGGCCGGGGCGAAAGCTCGGACACCAGGTCCTACGCGGTCGCCCGCGAGGTCGAGGATCTGCGGGCCCTCATCCGCGGGCCGGCGGCGGGGCGTAGGTCTACGCCATCTCCTCCGGTGCGGCTCTCGCCCTGGCCACCGCGGCGGCCGGCCCCTGGGTCACCGGGTCGGCGCTCTACGAGCCCCCGTTCATGGCCGAGGTCGAGGACGGCGCCCGGATCAAGGAGTACACCGAACGGCTGGGCGAGTTGCTCGACGCCGGCCGCAAGGGCGACGCCGTGGCGCTGTTCATGACCAGAGTCGGCGTTCCCGCGGAGGTCGTGGCCGACATTCGGGCACAGCCGGGCTGGGCCATGTTGGAGGCGATCGCCTGGACGCTCGCCTACGACGACGAGGTGCTCGGCGACGGCAGCGTGCCTCGCGACCTGGCGTCGACGATCGCGGTTCCGGCGCTGGTGCTCGCCGGTGGCGCGAGCCCGCAGAGCCTTCGGCAGGCGGCGAAGACCACCGCGGACGCACTGCCCACGGCCGAGCACCGGACGCTCGACGGCCAGACGCACGACGTGGCCCCGGACGTGCTCGCCCCCGTGTTGGCCGGGTTCTTCGGGGCCTGACGTCGCCGCCACTGAATCGCGGCACCCTGTCCGAGCGTCACCCTGTCTAAACTGCGAAAAGGGGTGTCCGATGAGCGAGCTGCCGCGCCTGATCAAACCGATGATGGCGACGCTCCGGCACGATTTACCCGCCGACGACGATGCCTACGCGTGGGAGCTGAAGTGGGACGGCGTCCGGGCGGTCGCCTACGTGGAGGACGGCGGCCTCAGGCTGATGTCGCGCAACGACAGGGACATGTCCCGCTCCTATCCCGAGCTCGGCGCGCTCACCGGCATGGTGGACGAGCCGGTCGTCCTCGACGGCGAGATCGTCGCCTTGACGGACGGCCGTCCCGACTTCGGGCTGTTGCAGTCCCGTATGCATGTCCAGCGCCCGACGGACCTGCTGGTGGCCTCGGCCCCGGTCCGGTACTACGTGTTCGATCTGCTCCATCGAGCCGACCGGTCGCTGCTGGAAGAGCCGTACACGGCACGCCGTGAGGCGCTCGAGGAGCTGGACCTGGATGGTGATCCGGTGCGTACGCCGCCGTGGTGGCGGGGCGGGGGTGAGGCGGTGCTTGCGGCGAGTGTCGAGCAGGGCTTGGAGGGCGTCGTGGGCAAACCGCTGACCTCCCGGTACGTGCCCGGCAGACGCGGACCCTGGATCAAGGTCAAGAACGTGCGTCACCAGGAGGTCGTCGTGACCGGGTGGACGCGTGGTGAAGGCCGCCGAGCCGACATGATCGGCTCGTTGATCCTCGGCGTCAACGACGAGCACGGCCTGCGTTACGTCGGCAACGTCGGCACGGGTTTCACCCAGGCGACACTCCGCGACCTCGCCGCGATGCTGGGCCGGCTGAGACGCGACGGCAGCCCGTTCGCCATCCCCGTCCCCGCCGCCGTCGCGCGCACCGCCCAATGGGTCGAGCCGGAGGTCGTCGGCGAGGTCGCGTTCACAGAATGGACCGGGGACGGCCTTCTGAGGCATCCCAGCTGGCGCGGACTGCGGCCCGACAAGCGGCCCGAGCAGGTCCATGTCGAGGAGCCGCAGTAGCTCGGGGGAGTGATCGGTGGCGACGTGATCACGACGAAGGCAGCGAGCAGGGCACCGGCCGGCGAGGCCGCCGACGGTCCGCCCCGTGGCCCGATGTGCCGGGCACGGGCGCGAACCGGCGGGACGTCACCTCGGGCGGATCATCTGAAGGCGGCGATGTTGCGGATCGCCCATTCGGCGAACGTGCGCGGCGGGCGGCCGAGGACCTGCTCGACGTCGGAGCTGATCCGCTGCTCGGCGGGGGTCGGCCGGCCGAGGATGTCGAGGGTGGTCTCGACGACGGGCTCGGGCATGAACCGCAGCATCTGGGCGCGAGCTTCGTCGCGGGTCTGCTCGATGAACCGGATCGGCTCGCCCAGCGCGTCGCCGATCGCCTCGGCTCGTTGCCGTGGGGTGCTGAGGACGGGCCCGGTCAGCTCGTAGACCCGCCCGGCGTGACCGTCCTCGCGGATGGCCGCGGCGGCGACCTCGCCGATGTCGGCCGGGTCGATGACCGGCAGCCCGGTATCGGCGAACGGCGCGGCGGCCGTGCGCTGCGCCCGGACCGTCTCGGCCCAGGCGAAGGCGTTGGAGTCGAAGCCGCCAGGCCGCAGAACCGTCCAGTCCATCCCCGACCGCATGATGGCGTCCTCGATGGATCGTCCCGTGCCCCCGTGGGAGGGCGACTGCGGCCGGGTCACGACTCCTTGGGAGGACAGCAGGACGACCCGTCGAACGCCGCCGGCCTTGGCGACGTCGAGGATGCCCCATGGGTTCACCAGGTGCGCACCGGCACCGCCGTCATGGAGGAACACCACGTCGGCGCCGTTGAGTACGGGCCGAAGACTCTCAGGCGCGGCCAGGTCTCCCTGCCGGTGCCGGACGCCCTCCGGCACGGCCACTCCCGAGACTCCTCGCGATACCGCCGTCACCCGCTCACCGGCCGCCGCGAGTGCCTGTACGAGTGGTCGGCCGACATTGCCGGTCGCTCCGGTCACTACGATCATGAACTTGTCCCATCGGTTGTGGCCGCTCATGTCAGGAGTTGTCCCGACTGAGTTAGTTGGCTGACTGAGTACGAACATAGCCAAGCGACCTGCGGCTTGTCTATAGTCAGTCAGATGACTGACTCGATGAGAAGTGATCACGGCACGGTCGTTATGAAGCGGGGCAAGCGGGAGCGGCTGACGGACGCCGCAGTGCAGATGCTGCATGAGCAGGGTGTCGAGAAGACGACGCTCGCCGACATCGCGCGGGCGGCCGGCATCCCCGTGGGCAACGTCTACTACTACTTCAAGACCAAGGACGACCTCGTCGAGGCGGCCATCGGCGCGCACGCGCAGCGCCTCCGGGCAATGATCGCTTCACTCGACGAGCTCCCCACTCCTCAGGACCGGCTGAAGACCCTCATAGGCGGTTGGGTGGGCCAGCGCGACCTCGCCGCCCGGTTCGGCTGCCCCTTCGGCACCCTGAGCTCGGAACTCGACAAACGCGCCGATGGTCTCGACCGCACCGCGGCCGAGGTCATGCAGGGCCTGATCGACTGGAGTGAGCAACAGTTCCGTTCGATGGGCCGGACCGACTCGCGCGATCTCGCGGTCGCCCTGATCGCCGCCTACCAAGGGATCTCGCTGCTCACCAACACCTTCCGCGACCCCGAGCTCATGACCCGCGAGGGCGACCGGTTGGAACGCTGGATCGACTCGCTGGGCCGGCCGTGAGGTGACCTCACGTCGGCGGGAACACGAGGACGTCACGGCGTGGAATGGGCAGACCCTGGAGGAGCAGGTGGACCAGGCGGTCGGCCGTTGTAGGCGCGCAGCGTGGGCGGCCGGTCGCAGTTCTCACCGGCCCCGATGACCTTGCCCGACACCATCCGGCGCGTGTGCTCTGTTAGGGTCACGTTCGTGATCACGCGTTCGAACGGTTGGTGGCCTGCCTGTTAGGCGGCCCCCTGCTCCTGCGCGAACCCACCGGCCGCCTCGATGAGGCGGCCGTAGTCGTGTCGAGACACCCGCAGCCTCATCGGGTAGGCCCATCCGACCGAGGATCGCCCGTGACATCGACCATGCCGCCCAGCGGCCACCCTTCTCTGACCGACCCGCGCAGCCCCGGCCCCGTCACCCGTTCGTGGGCCGGGATCCTCGCCACGCTGCTCGACCGCCAGGACCTGACCGGCGCGGACACGGCGTGGGCGATGGGCCAGGTGGTCGGTGGCAAGGCGACATCCGCCCAGATCGCTGGTTTCCTGACCGCGCTTCGGGCCAAGGGCGAGACCGCGGCCGAGGTCTGTGGCCTCGTGAACGCTCTCCATGAGCACGCAACGAAGGTCACGATCCCGGGGACGACCGTCGACATCGTCGGCACCGGCGGCGACCGCACCGGCGCGGTCAACATCTCCACCATGGCCGCCATCGTCGCGGCCGCGGCCGGGGTCACCGTGGTCAAGCACGGCGGCCGGGCCGCCTCATCGTCCTCTTGTGGTGCCGCCGACGTGATCGAACACCTCGGCATCCCCCTGGAACTGGCCCCGGACCAGGCCGTGCGGGTAGCGGCCGAGGCCGGGATCACGTTCTTGTTCGCGCCGACCTTCAACCCCGGGCTACGCCACGTCGCCGCGGTGCGCCGGGAACTGGCGGTACCGACCGCCTTCAACATCCTGGGGCCGTTGGTCAATCCAGCCGGCCCCAGGCATCAGGTCGTCGGCGTGGCCGATGCGCGGATGATGCCGGTGATCGCCGACGTCCTGGCGGCACGCGGGCTCTCGGCCCTGGTCGTCCGGGGTGCGGATGGGCTCGACAAGCTCACCACGGTGACGACGTCGCAGGTCTGGGTGGTGGGCGAAGGCATCGCGACCGAGGTCGTGCTCGACCCTCGCGACCTCGGTATTCCGCGCGCCGAGCCGTCTGCGCTGCGGGGCGGCGGTGCGGCCGACAACGCCCGCGTGGTCCGGGCACTGCTCGACGGTGAGCGCGGACCCATCCGAGACGTGGTGCTACTCAACGCCGCGGCCGCCCTGGTGTCGGTCGCGCCTTCGGTGGCCTCCCTCGCCGAGCAGCTTCTCGCGGGGATGGGGCGATGTGCCGAAGCCGTCGATACCGGAGCGGCGAACGCGACGCTGAGCCGGTGGGTCACCGCCGCCCACGACATGGCCCACGTCGATCGATCTGCACGAACCTGAGGACCCGCGGCAGGCTGGGCGGTCATGCGACCTGCCGAACGTCACGCCTCAGGCCGGGGCGAGGAGATCGGAGCAGCTCGCGCCTTCTTCAAGTCGGGCTGGAAGGAGCCGAACGGCGGGGACGTCCTCGTTGCCGAGCAACCGCAGGAGGGCCTCGGTGGCGGCCGATCCGAGGGCGGTCGCGGGGATGTCGATGAAGGTCAGCGGCGGTTCCTGCTGTTCCGCGATGGCCCTCGGACAGATCGCGACCACAGAGACGTCCTCGGGCACTCGCCGGTTGCGTTGCCGCAGCGTGGCCAACAGGAGCGGCAGCGCGGCCTCGTTCTGCACGACGATCCCCCTCGCGTCGGGCCGCTCGCGCTCCAGCAGGTCCAGCCAGGCGCGCACGCCGTCCCACGTCGGTCGGCACGGCTGAACGGAGTGGGCCAGGCCCAGCGACTTCGCGGCCGTGGTGAACCCCGTGCGGGTGCGTACGGCGTAGCTCTTGCCGTGGTGGTCCCGCAGTGTGGGAGAGGCCGCCGGAGCGAGGCGCCGCCGGCCATGCCCGGCGAGATACCGCACCGCCATGCGGGCGGCGTCCTCGAAGTCCAGGTCAACATAGAACAGCGCACCGGGTGGCCCGATGGCGATCCCGGGCCGTGGCCGACAAGTCCTGACGCGCCAAGCGGTCGGGTGCGCGGTCACCTCAGACGGGGGGCCTGAACGAGATGACGAGGTAGTCGTCCAGAGGCTGGTAGCCGATCCGCTGCTGGATGGTGTTGCTGCCCGGGTTGGCCAGGTCGGCGAAGACCACGACCTCCTTTGCCCCGGCGTCGACGGCAGCCTGGCTCACCGCGGCGGTCACCGCGGCGCCGTATCCGTGGAACCGGTGCTCGGGCGGGGTATAGACGGGCGCGATTCGCACCATTCCGGCGACCATCCGGGTCCGGCCGGCGAGGGAGACCGGGACGCCGTCCTTCTCCCAAAGGGTGACTCCGCCGTACCCGATCCGGTCGTCGACCGCCGCGCCATGGTCACCGGGACGCTCGCGTATCTCCCGCTCGGCGGCGTGATACCAGGCGAGCAGCAGGTCGCGGTCGGCGGGCTCGGCCGGACGGGCGCGACCGGATGAAGCCGACGGCCGCACCTTCCCGAGCCGGTAGAGCCGCCGGCGCTCCCAGACTTCGAAGTCGACGCCGGTCACCGCGCACCAGCGGGTGGCGAAGGTCTCGGCGATCTCGCGACGGGCCGTCACCCCCTGCGGTCGTCGCCCGTCTGCGGTCAGTGCCTCCGGCAGTTCGACCACGGCCTGTTCCGGCATCACGCTGAGCAGCAGTGGGAAGGGTGGGGTGTACACGAACGCGCCGGCGACGCAGCCCGCCGCGGGCAACCAGGCACCGAGCACCGCGGGAGCGTCTCCGTACGCGGTCAGCCCCCGGGCGCGCAGCGATTCCAACACCGTGACCAGCACGGTGTTCTCGACCGGCCGCGATCTCAGAAAGCCGCCGGCAGCCTCGTCATATTCCGCGATATCGCCCGTAATAACCCAGCTCATGCCTCATAGTGCCCTCCATCCAGAAAGGCGCGCAGAGAAGTCGGAGAATATGATCAATTCGGATCCGATCGGGTAATCGCCTGAACAGACGGTGCAGCCGTTCACGCGGTGTGCGTCAGGAACGGTCGACGTGGTGGCACGCATGCGGCCGAAAGCCACGACAGGCCGGATCGTTCAGACGCGCTTCCCGTCCTCCGCGGTGGTGAAGGTGTGGGGGTGCCCGCGCCCACCTCCGCCGGGGTCGCCCCTGGCCCTTCTCGAGGACGCGCAGGCCAGGGGTAGCCGGCCCGCCGGCACCCCCCGCCGACGGATCCTTGCCGGCTCCCGTGGGGGGTGACCACGGTGGTGAAGGCGCTATGCCGAATCCGGGAGTGGGAGGCCCGGCGCGGCCGGTTCGCCGTCTCCGTCGGCACTGAGGGTCGCGTCGTCGATGAGCAGCCGGGCGGTGGCATGTGCCTTGTCCATGGCGTCGGTGACGTTGCCCAGCGCGTGGTTGGCGATGACGCCTTCGTAGACGAACAGGAGCCGGTCGACGAGCAGCACGGGGTCGGCCGCACCGGTCGCCCGGGCGAGGCCGAGCATCCGGTCGCGCAGCGCCTTCTTGCGCGAGGTGACCAGCTCACGTGCGGGGTGGCCCGGATCGGCCAGCTCGGCCATGGCGTTGGCGAACGAGCAGCCCCGGAACCGCGACTCCGACGTCGCCCAGGTCCGCAGCGCGTCGAAGACCGCCAGCAGCCTGGCGGAGGGGTCGTCGCCCGCCGCCTCGAGGGCTCGCTCGAGGGTGGCGCGCCAACGGACGTCCCGGCCGTCGAGATAGGCCAGGATCAGTCCCTCCTTGCCGCCGAAGTGCTTGTAGAACGTCATGCGCGCCACCTGGGCGGAATCGATCACGGCATCGATGCCGGTGGCATTGATGCCGTTGAGGTAGAACAGCCGGTCGGCGGCGTCCAGGATCCGGTTACGGGCGGGGGACGTCGAGGGTTCGGTCTCGTGTGGCATGCCTAGACTATACGGAACGTTCTATACAGGGCATGCAACATGCCGTCGCACGCGGCTATCGCTCGCTCTGGAGTGCCTCCCGGCAGAGCCGCCTCAGCTCGGAGGCGTCGACGAGAGGCGCGTAATCGTCGGAATCCGCCATGCTCGTCCACGCGCCCGCGAAGTCGTCGAACTCCGCACCCGCGTGCAGCACCTCATCGGGTATCTCACGGCCGTGTGCGGCCACGAGCCGTTCAAGGGCCTGCATGGCCTCTTCCTTGTCCGGCTCGTTCTCGGCGTAGATCTCGTCGAGCATGCGCATCAACGGCCCGGCCGCCGCGACCCCTGCCTCGACCACCTCGTCCCACGCGCAGGCCGCGATGGCGAGCTGGACGGGGTCGTCACCTGCCCACGACCACCGGCGTAGCGTTCCGGCCGCCCACGCTCGCGCGGGACGGAACGGCTCGGTGAGCAGCGGCGCAAGCGCATCCGCCCACCGGGGGTCGTCGAGATCCGCGGCCACCAGCGCGGCACGCCAGCGGACCTCTTCATGCGGGTCGTTCACTCCCCGGCTGAGCACCTCGCCGTCCATTCGGGCCGCCACGGCGAGCGCGGCCTTGCGTACCTCGTGGCTCTCGTCGTCCAGCATTTCGCGCAGCGCCGCGATCGCCTCTGAGCCGCTCACCTTGCGAAGGGCGGCGACCGCGGCCAGCCGGATCGGCCAGCTCTCGTCGTCCAGGCACTTTCCGAGGGCGGCGACCGAAGCCGGAGCGTCCATGCCGTTCAGGGCCATGAGCGCGGCTCGGCGGACCATGGCGTCCTCGTCGTCCAGGCATTCGCCAAGGGCCGCGACCGCCTCAGGGCCGCCGAGATCGCGCAGCGCGTCGACGGCCCAGAGACGATCGGCGTCGTCACTGCGCAGCACCCGGATCAACGCCTCGGCGATCGGCTCGTCGTCAGGCAGGCCGGCCGGCGGATGCGAGGTGGCCTCCATGTCCTCGGGCAGGTTGGCCAGAAACCCTTCCAGCGTGGCGAACGTGCCGACCAGCGCCTGCTCCTCGAAGGCGGTGCCGAGGGACGGCGCGCCCGGCGTATCGAGGGAGTGCCCGGTCATCATCTCGAGGCGATACACCGTGGCCGCCGCGCTCTCGGCGGAGGCCTTGGCATAGGCCGCCCCGCCCCAGGTCATGTCGGATGCGGCCCCCACCGAAGCGGCGCCGTCGGCGATCTCGCTGAGCAGGGCCCTCGCGGTACCGAAATCACCGGCCCACACGAGCTGCCGGGCCTGCCCTCCGGCGTCACGCGTCAATCGTGTCGGGCGGACGGTCGTGGAGCGGCGGGACCGCATGATGGTCCTCAGTGCGTCCCTCAGCGCCGCGCGACGTCCCGGGAAGCCCTCGTCCAGCAGCGCATCGACGAGCGCGCCGACGGCCGCCGGACCGCCGATCCGGCCGAGCGCCTTGGCGGCGTCCTGCCCGACCCGGCCGCCCCCGTCGTCCGCCGTGTCGTAGAGCAGGCCGGCGAGCCGGTCGGTGGCGGCCGGATCCCCGATCTCGCCCACCCTGCGCACGATCTGGCGGCTGGTTCCGGCGTCAGAGCCCTCGAGCGCGGCCAGCAGCGCCTCGACAGCGCCTCGGCCACCGATCCTGCTCAGCGCCCCGGCGGCCTCGCTCACCGTCGCGGGCCGGTCATGGTGCAGCAGCTCCGCCAGCCCGGCCACATCGCCGGCGCGTTCCAAAGCGTCCACTTTCCGACGCCGATATCGTTCGAGCATCACCCCACAATGGCAGAGATCGTCAGGCGCCCTCCGAGCTTCGCCGTGATGCCGGGGCCGGCGGATGCGACGGCGGCGCCTGAGCCGGAGCCCGGCCAATTCGGAGATGCCGCCCGATCCTGCGCGACAGACCGACGACAGGAAACGACAGCGCCGTGATTCAGCGTGCCGCCGAGAGGCTTGGCGAGCGCCAGGATTCACGGAGGGTGAATGATGAAACGCTGCTCCCGAGGACGCCTGAGTCTGGGGTTCGCGGCCGAGGGCTGATACACAGCCGATGAACCATCAAGCGGTCGCGGATACGTGACGGCGACAGCGTGGACGCCTGCGCCGCGCATGGTGGCCTCATGCTCGAAGAACCCGGTACGCGACCCACCCCGATCCGGCCCCACTCGCGCGTCGACCGCTGGAAGCGGCCCGAACGCCTGCGCATCGCCGTATCGGCGATCGCCGTCATCGCCTGCCTCGGCTTGGCGGCATTCGCCTTCGGTCCTCGATGGATGGACACCGCCGCACCTGCCGACGGGTCAGGTTCCTCCAGGCCGTGGTGGAGCACCCGCCATACCGTCGGAGTGCGGGACGGATTTGTACCGGATGGCGGGCGTCTTTCTCCCCACGACACCGGGCCGCCGGCGATCGCGAAGCTGGACCCGAAGCTCCTGGGCGCCGTGCAGCAGGCGGCGGACGACGCGGCCGACGACGGCATCGAGATGTTCGTGACGACCGGCTGGCGGAGCAAGGCGTTCCAGCGACAGTTGCTCGACGAAGCGATCCACAAGTACGGCAGCGAGCGAGAGGCCCGCCATTACGTCGACACCCCCGAACGGTCGCACCATGTCACCGGCGATGCGGTGGACATCGGTCCGACCGATGCCGACAGCTGGCTGAGCCAGCATGGAACCGACTATGGACTATGCCAGACCTACGCGAATGAGATGTGGCACTTCGAACTCGCCACGACGCCAGGAGGTGTCTGCCCCGAAATGCGCCCCGACGCGAGCAGCGGATGACCCGGTGCGTTCTTCCAGACCAGTGATGCGCGGCGTCCTGCTCTGGAGTGGTAGCAATCTTCAGACCGTGATGACGACCTTTCCCGGGGCGTGGCCCTCTTCCTGATATTCGACAGCAGCCGGGATCTCCTCGAATGGAAAACTCCGGTCGATGATCGGAGTGATCTTGCCGTCCTGGATGAGCTCGGTCAGCGTCATCAGGTTCTTCTTTTCTCTTTGCACCGGACCACATCGGCCATGACCATTCTCTGCGACACGAACGGCGACGCCGCGAGCGAGCGGAATATGTGGCCGGCGGGTTCCAGCCATCGGCCGGCCTGTCCGCCGACGGCGACGTAGGTCCCCGTGGGCGTCAACACCCGCCGGCACGCCGATCCCGAGCGGCTTCCCGCGATGTCGAGCACAAGGTCGTAGCGCTCCCCGTTCCGCGTGAAGTCCGCCGTAGTGTAGTCGATGACCTCGGCTGCGCCGATCGATCGGACCAGGTCCACGTTCCGCGTGCTACAGACGCCGGTGACCTCCGCGCCGAACGCCCGGGCGATCTGCACGGCGAACGTGCCCACACCGCCCGAAGCCCCGTTGACGAGGACCTTCTGCCCCGGCTGGATTCGTCCTTAGTCGCGCAGGCCCAGCAGGGCGGTGTTGGCCGCCATGGGCACCGCCGCCGCCTGCTCGAACGACAGGTTCTTCGGCTTCGGCGCCAGTTCGCCCTCTCGGACGCATACGTACTCGGCGAAGGCACCGTGTTCCAGCTGCGCGAACACCTCGTCGCCGGGGCGGAACCCCGTGACGTCCTCGCCGACCGCCTCGACCTGTCCCGCCATGTCGGCGCCCAAGATGCGCAGCCTCGGGTTGCGAAACCCCGGACCGCCGGGCATCAGGCGCGCGACGTTCGGCTGGCCGCGCATGTGGTGCCAGTCATAGGGCTGGACGCACCAACCCAGCGTGGAGTCGGGGTCGTCGTGGGCGACCTCGCTCAGCATGCCGACGAGGTGGGGGAGTTGGTCGGCCATGCTCTCGAGTGCGGCCGACGCCTCCTCGTCACCGGCGCCGTCGCTCGGATCGAACAACTACTGGCTGTAACCCAGAGCCCGGCTCCCCAGGGCGTGCAGCGCGTGTTGGGCCAGGTCGTACGATCGATCGCCGGTGCGGTCCGTCGCCGCACCCGCCGGATGCCGGTTCACTACCGTTGCGGTGAGACGGCTGTCGGCTTCTCTCGCTGTTCGGCGCCGCCGACGTCCTCCAGCAGGTCCTGTGCTTTGCGGTCGACGACCTGTGTGAACGCCTGCTGTGCGTATCCGAAGACCACGGCCCAGCCGATGATCTGGGCCGAGTTGTCGAGTGCGCTCAGCCCGGGGACGAAGTTGCCGCGCATCAGCATCAGGCCGAGCAGCGCGGTCAGCGCCCCGAGCGGCAGTTTCAGCAGCGCGAGCGCGGCGGGCAGGCTGTAGGGCGTGCTCGTGCCGCGAACCTTGCGGAGCGCCGTGGCGGTGGCGACGGCCGCGGCGAGGAGGCCGAGGAACTCGATCAGCGGGACGTCCCATTCGTCGACCGTGGCGGCGACCACCTTGTCGACGTCCGCCTGCGCCACCAGTTCGGACTCCTGCGTGGGGCAGACGATCCGCCGCGTCTGCGCCTGATCCTGGGTCTGTGCGACCTGCACCGGCTGGAAGCACACCGGCAGTTTCTCCGGCACCGTCACCCCGATGACGCAGGCACCGGTGGCCAGTACGACGAGCACGCCGGCGAAGATCAGCAGGAGGTTGCGGAAGCTCCGCACTCGCATCTGCTCGTTGCGCGCCTCGGCCATCGAGCCCTGTACCGCGGCGACCAGCCGTTCCCGGTCGACCGGCGACATCGGCCGGCCGCCTCCCGGGGCGGCCGCGGTGCCGCGCCCGCGCCGGGCGGCCCGGCCGACGACGCCGGCCGAGGTACCGGGGGCGGCCCCACCGCTCCCGGCGGCCTGT